>NZ_JARVWW010000026.1 GCF_029846715.1 Bradyrhizobium nivariense | reverse complement strand
CTGCCGCGCGAACCGTCGACGCGGTCTGCGCCGCAATCGGCCGCGCACTCGATGCCTTCACATCCGAGGAATGCGCCAACTACCTCAAAAATTCAGGCTATCGAACCTAATGCCATCACGCTTTAGGGCCGGATCTTACGAGCCAGGAAAAATATCGGCTGATCGCCCCCTACTGGGATCGCATCCGCCACACCGGCTACGCCCAGGCGCTGCGCCACACGTTTCGTGGCGTTTACGGTGAAGATGACCTGACTGCCGAGAGCCTGCCCCGCATCGCGGAGAAATACCGTGAAACCATTCAGTCTGGCTTTTATGCACGCATCCTGGGCCTGGCGAACATCGAGGGCTGCCACATCAATTCGCTACAGCGCATCTTTATGGAGACCGAACAGCCGGGGTTGCTGGATCACGATATAAGCATCCTTCAATTGTGCCGGTGTAGTGCTGCTGACTTTGCCTGGGTGGAAGCCGAGACAGGCAGACGCCCGACGACGCTCGATGAGTGGCTCGATGTCATCGACTTCTATTTCGCAACATACGGCGCCAAAGCTGTGGCCGTAAAATCGCAAATTGCTTATTCGCGCGCACTTGATTTCGAGCCGGTCACGAAAGCGCATGCGTCAAGGCTATTTCCCCACCATGCCGACAGAGTCGGCGCATTACATGCGCTCGGTCCTGAGGACCTCAAAGCGCTGCAAGATTATTTGTTCCGCTATTGCGTCGGCAAGGCTGGCGAGTGCGGCCTGCCGGTCAAGCTGCACACCGGCGTTTTGGCTGGCTACGGCGTCATGCAACTCGGTCGTACTCGCGGCAATGCCGCAGACGTCTGTCGTCTCTTGCAGGATTTTCCAGAAACCCGATTCGTCCTAATGCATATAGGTTATCCATACGAGCATGAATTTATCGCGCTGGCAAAACATTACCCTAACGCCGCGATCGACATGTGCTGGGCTTGGATCATCAATCCGGTGGCGGGCGTTCGCTTTTTGAAGGAATTTCTGATGGCGGTTCCGTCGAACAAGATTTTTACCTTCGGCGGCGACTATGTCGCTGTCGAGCCAATTTATGGCCATGCGTTCGTAGCGCGACGCGGAATTGCGCAGGCGCTCTCGCAGTTGGTCGCCGAAGGCTGGATCGCGCTTGATGACACCCGCGACCTGATTGACAGAATCATGCGCGGCAACGCACTTCAGTTCTTTCGGAAAGCGCCCCGTGAGGACGCTACACATCCGTGAACGCGGACCTACCGCAATGAAAAACATTCTGACAGCATTGTGCTGAGCGGCGCCAAGGTGGCGTCTGTAAATCAGCGCCCAAGATTGGCTCTGACGCATATCCGATGATCGTGATTGTTTTTATGGCGCGCCAATCAGCCTAGCCTGAAGGAGATCGAGCTTAGCGCGCCCGTACATTTGCCGTTTGACCAGCTTGAGCTTGGTGATCTGAGCTTCCACTTGGCCATTGGACCATGGTTGCGTGATAGCCGCGTGCACCGCGGCCTTATCGTTGGCAATGCCATTCGCGAACGAGGCAATGAGGCTCCGCTTGGAGTCATCAATCCAAGGTTCGAGCTCCATCTCGGCCTTCTTTCGGATCATCGCGTGGAAGCGGCCAACGAGAGCTTGGGCATCGGCCAGCATAGGAACGTTTTGTTCGATGACCGCAAGCGTGACGGTCTCGGCCTTGGTTAGGTGGTCGCGCTTCGTCGTCATCAGCTGCGCTATCGTCCTGGCGGCGGGGACCTTCTGCAATTGTTGATGGCTGATAGTCTCGGCACGTCGCCGTCGCGTCGCCCATTCCGCCACGACGCGCAGCGATCCCTTGAAGCCTTGTCCCTTCAAGCGGCGCCAGAGCTCGGCACCGTTGCGACAGCCGACTGACCACTGCGCGTCCAGGAACGGCAGATGCCCGTCCAGGGTGCTTTGACGGGTGCGGAACATATCCGTACCGCCGCCGCGGCTAATTTGGCGAACCAGATTGCGACTATGTCCTGTGCGGCGGACGATCTCCTTGAGCGACACACCGTCGCTGACGAGAGCCGTAATTACGGCATGGCTGTCCTGCCGCCGCAAATAGCCCTGATAGCGCAGCTTTTCCGCACAGGTCAGCAATTCCGGGTTGATCGTCGTCGCTCCGATCGCGGTTCGGATTCTGTTCATGGAGCGGCGCACCGCATCAAGGAAGGCCGCGCTCGCATTTTCCATCAGATGCCAGCGGTCGGCGACTTGGATGGCGTTCGGCAGCGCCTTGGCTGCTGCCTCGCCGTATCCACCACCGCGATCTCGCGACACAATGTTGATCGCTGGGTGCTTCGATAGCCACGCCCGAACGGTCGCAGTTTCCCTGTCGGGCAGCAGGGTAACGATCCGCCGACGCTCCAAATCGCACACGATCGTCCCGTATCGATGGTTTCTCCGGAACGCCCAGTCATCGATGCCCACAACAAGCAATGGATCTGTCGGCATCGCCGTCCGCCGGCGGACCACCCGCAGCAAGGTATCGTTGCTGACGGGCAGCATGAGCCGCTTGGCGAAGCTTGCCGCCGGCCGGCCGCCGAGCGCCAACCCCAAGTGATGGACGATGTATTCCAGCCGTGCCGTCCGGCGCCGTCGAAGCGGGACGATGTCTTCTCCGAACCGCTCTGCGAAGATCCGCCGGCGGCAATGCGGCACCTCACATGTGAAGCGCCGCGTGAGCAATCGGAGGCGCACCTTTCTCCCCGCTGATGGCAAATCGGCCACGTGCCGGATGTAACGGCTATGGATGCGGCTCGACGCTGTCGCGCACAAAGGGCACCGAGCCTCCGCAGCTTCCGACCTAACAGACAGAATAAGCGAATCCATTGAGTCACTTACACCATCAAACACCAAACCACTCGGTACTAGCGATGAGATTTGAAAGCCCGTCCGCATGGCGCTGATTCTCCGTTTGAGAACCACAGTCGCCCGGCAAACTTCATCGGAAATGAGTCAGACCCCAAGATTGACCCCTTCACCGTTCGATAGATCAACAACCCGATCGGCGTCGAGACCCCACGCCGATTCACACGATGGCTTCACCGTCGTCTATCAGTGCCGCTTCATCTTCCCCTACCGAAATGACCTGCCGCGCTTCGATGGCCCGCGAGACCAGAGTGAGCGCAGCCAGGCTTCCTTCGACGATCTTGCGGGCGCAATCCATGCAGTATCTGTCCCAGCCGCGCCCAGCACGCACATTTAGCCGTACATCGCCTTTTTTGATGGGATGCCGTGAGTTTGCCTGGCATTTGTGAGCTCGCTGCGCGGTGTCGATCTCCACCCTTATGAGCAGTGAACGTACCCTACCCACGGAAAACCTCCGCAACCGCCCGGGCGACCACGCCATCAAAGTCTGCTTCGACCCGATCGAGCTCCTCGCGCGAAAACTCCCGTCGTTGACCGGTCCCACGGCCCGTCATTGCGTTGGCCTGCCGATCGATGGCGGATTTCACGACTACATAATTGCTGATTCCTCGATGAGCGCGGTCGAGCGTCCGACCTTCGGGATTTATTCCTTTTTCAGCCAAAATTCGCCCCGCCGCTGTTGCGATACGTGCGTCTAAGCCTGTGCGAGCCGCTTGCCGCTGGCGCTGCCGCGTCACCGGTACCGGCTGAAGTTCCTGCATGGCTTCCCGCACCTGGTCAGGAGTATAGCCCCGCCCCTGAAGGACACGGAGCGCCTCGATAGCGTCTTGGTCGTGGAGGAGCGGAATCTCCTGCATTTGTACGCCGGTTTGCCCGCGGACTTCCAAGCCATCGAGGATATCGCGGGGCTGTGGTTCGATTTCAATCTCGTCGCCGGCGCCGAAATCCAAACCTTCCGCCGGCAGCAATTGGTCGAAGAACTCCTGGTCGGCTTGCGAATAACGCTGAAAGTCTTCCCACCGGCTGGCAACGTTCGCGCCAGCGTGAAAGACGACCACACCGCGGTTTCGCGGGCTGTTTGGATCATTTTGGTCGACCACGCGCATGATACGACCGACGAACTGGACGAAGGGTGAAAGGCTGCCAAAGACGCTGAAGACCGCGGCGACCGCAAGCTTCGGATGATCAAAACCTTCGCCGAGCTTTCGCACTTGGACGATGACGTCAAGCTGATCGGCATCGAGGCGTCGCATGACCTGTTCGTTTGCTTTGCCGTCCTCCCTTGAATGGACGAAGTCCGCACGCCTGCCGCGAGCTCGATAAGCTTCTACGATCTGGTGGCAATGGGCGAAGTTGAGGGCTGACGCGATGATCTTCAGGGTGCGATCGCCGCTGTCGACGCGAAGGCGGTCCAACTCCCGGATCGAGGCGTCGACGATCGTGTTCAGCGTCTCGGCAGATGTCACAATACTGCGCCGGAAGTCAGCGTCCTGCTCGCCCAGCCGCCTCACTTCGTCGAGGCTTACCACGATCTCCTGTCCATCTTCGTTCCGCACATAGCGTAGCGTTCGCGGATTGAGCACTACCGCCTTTAGACGCTTAACGTAGCCGGCGCGGATGGCGGAGACTATCGGGTAAGAGTAAAGGATGCGGCCTGCCATCAGTTGGCCGTCGGCACGCAGTGGCGTCGCCGAGAAATTCACGATCTTCGCTGCGGGGAATTTCTCCTTCAGAGTCGTCCAGGTCGCCGCTACGTTGTGGTGCCCTTCGTCGAACAGGATTAGGTCGAAGAAGTCGCCCAGGAGGTCCTGGAGCCAACGGTTGTCGCTGCCCTGAAGCTGCTGAATGTTCGTGACCACGATCTCTGATTCATCGAGGTCAGACCGGTTGACCGTCACGCCGCGGATTTCCACAGGCTCCGGATAAGGCCCTTCGTTGAGGACCCCCCTCGCGGGGTAGAAATGGCCATTCGCAGACGGATCGACGTCTCGGAACAGCTGTTTCGCAATCGCGACATTCGGGGCCACGACCAAAGTGCGGACCGAGCGGAAGGCGAAGGGGGCAATGGCGATAGTTCCAGACTTGCCGCAACCGACCGGCAGAACGATGCCAACTTCGCGCTCGTCCGTAATCTCTTGGGCGAAGTCTGCCAAGTGCCGGTAGGCTTCTCGCTGCGGCTCGCGCAGTCGCTGGTTGCCCCCGATGTTGGGTGCGCGGTTCTGAAAAGGGGACGGCATGATGCCCTCGCGGCTGGAGATCGCCAGTATCACGACCCTCGGCCCGATTCGCTATCAGGTTCTCATGGCCGGCCTAGGATATCTAGCGTTGCACCGATCGGTCGCCGCCGCGGTACCTTTCGCGCGGTGCTTCCGAATAACAGCTTCCCTCCCTGTGCTCGCCGTGGCAAAGTTGGGCTACCCTTGGGGCTCCACCGGGGGGCTACACCAGAGATCTCTGGCGTGCAGTAAGACCTTATTCTACGGGGCTTTCTCGAAGCCGTTTTATTGTGGCGGAGAGGGAGGGATTCGAACCCCCGATAGGCTTGCACCTATGCCGCATTTCGAGTGCGGTGCATTCGACCACTCTGCCACCTCTCCTGAAGGCGCCAAGTCAAGGAGCTGGGCCCCTGTGGTTGGGGGCGTTAATAGGCGAGGATGGCGGGCCAGACAAGGCACGAAAGGGGAAAATCCGCTGCCTCTTTCATCCCCTGTCCTCGAACCCCGTTCCGATGAATCGAAACGGGGCTCCAGATTCTTGTTTTGACGCGTTTTCTTGACGCGAACCCGTGTCCACATCGCTCGAAAACGCTCTCGCCTTCAGGAGGAACTGCCATGGAGCATCTCACGATCAAGGCCAATGGTGCCGATTTCCACCTGGTCCGCACCGGCCGGGGCAAACCGCTGCTTTTGCTGCATGGTTGGCCGGAATTCTGGCTGATCTGGGAGCCGGTGATGGCGCGGCTGGCAAACCGTTTCATGTTGATCGCGCCCGACCTGCGCGGCTTTGGCGACAGCGACAAGCCGGAGGCGGCTTACGGGCCGGATGGCCATGCGGCGGACATGCTGGCGCTGATGGACGGGCTCGGCATCGCGCGATTCGCCGTGGTCGGCCATGACGTCGGCGGCGCCGTGATGCAGCCCTTGGGCAGCCAGGCGCCAGAGCGGCTCGCCGGACTGTTTTTCTTCGATTTCGTCTATCCCGGCATCGGGCCGCGCATGGCCGCGCCCGATCGGCTCAACCACATCTGGTACCAGTCCTTCCATCAGATGGAGATGGCCGAGCGGCTCGTCGGAGCGAGCCGCGAAAGCTGCAGGCTCTATATCAGCCACTTCCTGAAAGGCTGGGCGCATCGCAAGGACGCCTTCGACGACGTTCTCGACACCTTCGCCGACAATTTCCTTGAGGAAGGCAATCTCGCCGGCGGCTTTGCGCATTATCGCGCGTCGCATGCCGGGCGCGTCGCGATGCTGAAGGGCGAAGCTCCAAAGCTGCCGCCGATCAACGTGCCGACCTGCGTGCGCTGGGCCGAGCACGATCCGCTGTTTCCCTACGCCTGGACCGACCGGCTGGGAGAGAGATTCACCAATGTCGATGTTGAGATGTTTCCGGACGTCGGACATTTCCCGCATCGGGAAGATCCGGATCGCGCGGCAACGGAGATCGCGGCGTTCTTTCAGCGCATTGGCTGGAGTTGAGCCCCAAAACCGGGGGTGGGACCGCCAGACGCGGTAAACACTGGCGGTCCCGTGCCGCTCATTAAAATACTGGCTGGGAAGGGCGGCTTCGCCGGCCAGGTGAGGCGACGGTTCGACCGTAGCGTGCGGCCGGTGCGGCGCAACGCAATCCGGTCCTTAACCTAACCAGTCAAGGTTACTCCTTGTCGTTCTTGCCTTTTTTCTTGTTAGTTTCCTTCCCGTTCTCCGTAGAGTCCCGGTCTTTTCCGTTATCTTTGCCTTGGCCGCCGTCCTTGCGGCGGTTGGTGAAGCGGGCATTGCCGAGCCCGGTGCCGATGGTGAGCACGCCCCAGCGATCGACGTCCTGCATGAACGGCACTTCCGAGAGCCCCTGAACCACACCGTCATTGTGCATCAGGATCGCGGTGTCGTGCTCGCCGATGACAGGGATGCCCTCGATCAGGCTCGCCGGCAGGTTGAACTTGCTGCTCTCCCAATTGCCCGGCAGGTTCTGCGCGCCCTTCTCGATGGAGCCGTCCTCGTTGATCACGCCGGGACAGGCGATGCCGATGAACGGCGCCAGCTTGAAGCCTTCGGCCTCGGCCTCCGTGATCAGCCCCTTCAGCATCTTCGTGAGCCCCTTCACCGCGCCTTCGCGCGTCGGCTCGTCGTCGGCATGGCGCCACAACTCGGACTTCACGACCTTGGCCTTCGACAGGTCTTTTGCCTTTTTCCAGCCCGTCTCCACCAGGCCGCAGCGGATGTTGGTGCCGCCGATGTCGACGGCGAGGATGCTGTCATAGGCCTCGAAGATCCATGACGGCGCCAGATGCAGCGCACCAAGCAGGCCGGCTTCATCAGGATGATGGCGGATCGGCATCAGGTCGATCTTGAGGTCCTCGGATTTCAGGATGATCTCGGTGCGCGCGATCGCGAGCTCGCCAAGCCGGGAATCGCGCAAACCGCCGCCGACCACGATGCGCTCGGTCTTGGCCCAGGCCTTGGACTTGAGGAAACGCCGGGTGACGTAGGCGAGCTCCTGGGCAAACTCCTCGATCGCGCTGTGCACCACCGCGGAGGCCTCGGTGTCGTCCCCGATCAGGATGGCATCCAGCGTCTTCTTGCTGACGTTCTCCGAGGGCTCCTTGCCGAACGGGTCCTCGCCGGTCTTGCGCAGCGGCTTGCGCCAGCGCTCGAGGATCTCGCGGAACGCGCCCTTGCTGGCGCGGTCGCCGAGAAAACCGTCCTCGTCCTTCATCTCGATGTTGAAGCTGTCGACGTCCACCGAGGGCAGCCGCGCGGCGCCGTGGGTGGCGATGCCCGTGCTCTTGACCAGTTCGTCTGTTGCCATGGAAAGCCCTTGCCCGGTGCGAAATTCGCGTGAACAACGGCCGGGGAACCCGTTGGTTGCAGCGCGGGCCGAGATTCGGCTGCCGGCTCGGATTCGACCCAAATGCTTCAGTTCCGGGCCGTTTTGCCCGGTTTTTCTTGACTCCCGGGAGCAAGCGGCTATAAATCCCGCAACCGGCGCGGGGCGTTTCTCGCGCCGCTTGTTTTTGCGTGGGTTTTCAAAGGGATAACTCCCGCCCGCACAAAACTCGCATAAACCCATACTCGCATAAACCCGTAGCGACTGACAAAAAGCCGGCCCCGACGTTATCAGTCGCGAGGCCGGGATTGAACACGAAGGAAAACAACGATGTTCGCAGTCATCAAAACCGGCGGCCGGCAATACCGCGTCGTTCCGGATGATGTCCTGGAAGTAGGCAAGATCGAAGGCGAAGTCGGCTCGATCGTGCAGCTCAATGAAGTTCTGCTGGTCGGCGGCGACACGCCGGTCCTGGGTCTGCCGACGGTCGCAGGCGCGTCCGTTGCGGTCGAGGTGCTCGACCACAAGCGCGGTCCCAAGGTCATCGCGTTCAAGAAGCGCCGCCGCAAGAACTCGCGCCGCAAGCGCGGCTATCGCGACGAGATCACGGTGCTGCGCATCTCGGAGATCCTGACCGACGGCGCCAAGCCCACCAAGGGGCCGCGGCCGAAGCGGGAAAAGGTCGCCAAGGAAGCGGCAACCGAAGAGGCCGCCGCATAATTTGATCACGCGCAATCACGAATTGATGCGTGAGAAATTGTGAAATGATTCCGTCAAGGAATTGATCTAGAAATACTCAGGATTTCGGAGACGAGCCATGGCTCACAAAAAAGCAGGCGGTTCATCGCGCAACGGTCGCGATTCCAAAGGCAAGCGCCTCGGTATCAAGGCGTTCGGCGGGGAAGTTGTGATTCCCGGCAACATCATTGCGCGTCAGCGCGGCACCACCTGGCATCCCGGCCTTAATGTCGGCATGGGCACGGACCACACTTTGTTCGCCAAGGTCGAGGGTCGCGTAACGTTCCAGGCTAAAGCCAACGGCCGCACCTTCATCTCGGTGCTCCCGCTCGCAGAGGCGGCCGAATAGACGGTGGACCAAATTTGGAGTCCGCCGGGTCCCAGACCGAACCGGCGGAGTCCTTGAGATCATAGAGATCGAAGGCTCCAGGGGAGGCGGGAAACCGGCCTCCCCTTTCGTTTGACTTGCTCACTTTCCATTTGGTGACTTCGACGGAGCCGGACATGTTGCAGGATTTTTCGAGCACGACCTTGCAGGAGGCGAGACTGAGCGTCGTCGCCACCGAGCGGCTGACCTTGCGGCGGCCGACCCTGGCCGACGTCAGGACCATCGCCCTCCTCGCCAACGACCGTCGCGTCGCCGAAAACACCCGGCGCCTCCCCCATCCCTATTCGCAGGACGACGCCGTCGCATTCGTCCGCGCCACCGCCGCGCTCGGCAGCGAGACCGTGTTCCTGATCGAGCATGACAGCGGGCCGGTCGGCATGGTCGGCATCGACTGCTCCACGCCCGGCAATGCCGAGCTCGGCTATTGGCTCGGCGTCGAGCATTGGGGCCGGGGCTTTGCCACCGAAGCCGCGCGCGGCGCGATCGACTTCTTCTTCGAGGAGTTCGAGGACGATCATCTCTATGCAGGTGCGCGCGTCACCAACCCGGCCTCGCGCAAGGTGCTGGAGAAGTGCGGCTTCCAGTGGAGCGGCGTCCAGCTGCACCGCTTTCTGGCGCTGGGCTCGTCGACGCCCGTCGACTGCTTCCGCCTGTCACGTGGCGTGTGGGCGTCGCTGAAGAGCTGGAGCAGTGCGAGGCGCGTGAGGTAGGAGCTACGCCGGCGGATTCACCTCTCCGCCGGCGCGGCCGAGATCGCGCTCACGCAGATAGATATAGAACCCGGCGCCGATGATGATGGCGGCGCCGACAATGGTGGCGGCCTCGGGCACGTCGCCGAACACGACGAAGCCGAAGATCACGGCCCAGACGATCATCGAATATTGATAGGGCACGACGACGCTGGCCGGCGCCAGCTTGAGCGACCGGTTGACGCAGAACAGCGCGGTGACCGAGACGCACCCCGCCAGCGCGAAGATCGCGAGGCTGCCTGATGTCGGCGGCACCCAGTGGAACGCCGACAGCACAGCGCCCAGCGAAAACGTGCCGACGAATTGCGAGGACGCCATCACGATGTCTGGCGTCTTGCGCAGGCTGCGCGTGATCAGCATCAGCGTTGCAAACGACAGGCTGCCGCCAAGCGCAATCAGCGCCGGCAGGCTCGCCGTCTGTGCCGACGGCCGCAGCGCGATCAGCACGCCGCAGAAGCCGATCAGGATCGCCGTCCAGCGCCGCCAGCCGACCTTCTCGCCCAGGAAGATCGCCGACATCGCCGTGACGAAGATCGGGCCGGCGAGATAATAGGTGATGACGTCGGCGAGCGGCAGATAGACCGTCGCAAGGAAGAAGGCGGCTACTTCCAGCGTCGACAGCACCACGCGGAAGAGCTGGAGGCCCGGCCGCTCCAGATGCAGGAACTGGTGACGCTGCCGCCAGACCAGCGGCGACAGCAGCAGCAGCGCTGCGCAGGCGCGCAGGAACAGCAGCTGCCCCACCGAATAACTCCCGACCAGGAACTTGCCCATGGCATCGCCGAACGAGAACATGAAGATCGACAGCACCATGAGCGCAATGCCGGCAAGGCGCGCCGAGCGTTCGTCATAGGCCGAGAGATTTTTGAAAAGGGGCATTGGCGCGTTTTAATCGCGTGGGCGCGCCGGACAAGCCCGCCTCCAATGAATTGAACGCATTGTCGCACTCCGCGCCGCGCGATACGGATAATCTTTCGAATCCATCCTGATGGTGCAGCGCATGACCGACTTCGACCCGGCCCGGCATCGCATGATCCTCGCGCAACGCTGGTTTGAGGATTTCGTGGTCGGCGAGCGTTTTGTGCTGCCGAGCCGCACCCAGACGACGGCGGTGTTCGCGGCGTTCCAGACAGCCAGCGGCGACACCCATCCGGTGCATTACGATGTGGAGTATTGCCGCAGCCGCGGCATGCCGCATTTGCTGGCCCACGGTTTCCAGACGCTGATCCACACCGCACCCGGCGCGGGCCTGTTTCCGTTCATGGTCGAGGAATCCCTGGTCGGCTTCCTCGAGCAGTCGAGCCGATTCCTCAAACCGGTGTTCGCCGACGACACCATCTATCCCGCGCTCGAGGTCATCGAGCTGGTGCCGGGACGCTCGACCGGCGCGGTGACGCTCAAAAGCACCGTATTCAACCAGCGCAAGGAGCTGGTGCTGGAGGGCACGCAGAAATTCCTGATCCGGCGCCGGCCGCTCTGATGTCGTCTTGGACCTTGAACCTGATCTTGGGGTTAAGCACGGCCCCAAAATCGCGGAGATTCGGCCGATTTGCGGGTCAGCCCGGGTTGCCGCACGTGCCCGGCTGGCCTACCTATGGCCCATGAAATTCCTTGACGAAGCAAAGGTCTATATCCGCTCCGGTGACGGCGGGAACGGCTGTGTGGCGTTCCGCCGCGAAAAATTCATCGAATTCGGCGGTCCCTCCGGCGGCAATGGCGGCCGCGGCGGCAATGTCATCATCGAGGTCGCCGACGGGCTGAACACGCTGATCGACTATCGCTACCAGCAGCACTTCAAGGCCCAGAAGGGCGAGAACGGCGCAGGCTCGGACCGCCATGGCGCCAACGGCAAGGCGATCGTGCTGAAGGTTCCCATGGGCACGCAGATCTTCGACGAGGATCGCGAGACCATGATCCACGACTTCACCACTGTCGGCGAAAAATTCGTATTGGCCGAGGGCGGCAATGGCGGCTTCGGCAACGCGCATTTCAAAACCTCGACCAACCGCGCGCCGCGCAATGCCAATCCCGGCCAGCCTGGCGAAGAGCGCTGGATCTGGCTGCGGCTGAAGCTGATCGCGGATGCCGGCCTCGTCGGCCTGCCCAATGCCGGCAAATCCACCTTCCTCGCCAAGGTCAGCGCGGCCAAGCCGAAGATCGCCGACTATCCCTTCACCACGCTGCATCCGCAGCTCGGCGTCGTGGATGCCGACGGCCGCGAATTCGTGCTGGCGGACATCCCCGGTCTGATCGAAGGCGCGCATGAAGGTGTGGGTCTCGGCGACCGCTTCCTCGCCCATGTCGAGCGCTGCCGCGTGCTGCTGCATCTCGTCGATGCGACATGCGAGCATGCCGGCAAGGCCTACAAGACGGTGCGAACGGAGCTGGACGCCTATGCCGGGCAGCTCACCGACAAGATCGAGATCGTCGCGCTGAACAAGATCGACGCGGTCGAGCCGGACGAGCTCAAGAAGCAGAAGGACCGGCTGAAGCGCGCCGCCAAGAAGACGCCGCTGCTGCTCTCCGCCGTCACCGGCGATGGCGTGAAGGAAGCGTTGCGCGCGCTGGCGGACGTGATCGGCGAAAGCCCGGTCTCCGCCAAGGCGAAGAGCGCGGCCGAAGCGGAGCCGTGGTCGGTTTGACCCCTCTCCGTCGTCCCGGCGAAGGCCGGGACCCATAACCACCGAATGCGATTTGGCGAAGATTGGTCATTGCCATCTCACGCCATAACTTCTTCTGAGGAGTATGGGTCCCGGCCCCCGTGCGCAATTGCGCACCAGGCCGGGACGACGTTGGGAGAGGTTGTCTTCGCTAGCGCGATAGCGCAGCATCGACCAATCAAGAAACGGCAGGGATGACGCATGGCGCGCGCGAAGAACGTTCTCTGGATCATGTGCGACCAGCTTCGCTATGACTATCTCGGCTGCACCGGCCATCCCACGCTGAAGACGCCGAACGTCGACGCCATGGCGAAGCGCGGCGTGCTCTTCAGCAAGGCCTATGTGCAGTCGCCGATCTGCGGCCCCTCGCGGATGTCGTTCTACACCGGGCGCTATATGCGCTCGCACGGCTCGCACTGGAATGGCTGGCCGCTACGCGTCGGCGAACCCACGCTCGGCGATCACCTCAAGAAACTCGGGGTGCGCAACGTGCTGGTCGGCAAGACCCACATGGCGCCCGATCTCGAAGGCATGAAGGCGCTCGGCATCCCGCCGGAATCGGTGATCGGCGTGCACGTCGCCGAATGCGGGTTCGAGCCTTATGAGCGTGACGACGGCCTGCATCCGACCGGGAGGCCGCGCCCGAAATACGATGAGTATCTGCGCCAGCAGGGTTTTGAAGCGACCAATCCCTGGGAGCATTGGGCGAATTCAGGTGCAGCGGAGGACGGCTCGCTCCAAAACGGCTGGCTGCTCGTGCATGCCGACAAGGCCGCGCGCGTACCGGACGAACATTCCGAGACGCCCTACATGACGCGCCGAGCGATGGACTTCATCACCGAGGCCGAAACCGACGGCAAGCCGTGGTGCCTGCATCTGTCCTACATCAAGCCGCACTGGCCCTACATCGCGCCCGAACCTTACGCCAGCATGTATTCGACGGATGACATGATCCCGGCGATCCGCTCCGAGCGCGAGCGGCAAAACCCGCATCCGGTGTTCGGCGCCTATATGGACATGCGCTACTCCCGCAACATGGCGCGCGACGATGCCCGCGAGAAGGTGATCCCGACCTATATGGGCCTGATCACCCAGATCGACGATCAGATGGGCGTGCTGATGAAATTTCTGGAGGAGCGCGACCTGCTGGACACGACCATGATCGTCTTCACCTCCGATCATGGCGATTATCTCGGCGATCACTGGATGGGCGAGAAGGATCTGTTCCACGAGCAGTCGGCGAAGATCCCCCTGATCATCATCGATCCTTCGAAGGAGGCGGATGCGACGCGCGGTATGCGCAGCGATGCGCTGGTCGAAGGCATCGATCTCGCGCCGACCTTCGTCGATTATTTCGGCGGCAAGGTGCCGGGCCACATCCTCGAAGGACGCTCGCTGCTGCCGCTGCTGCGCGGGCCAACGCCGCCGGATTGGCGCAAGGTCGCGTTCTCCGAATACGACTACGCGATGCAGGATGTAAGGCTGAAATTGAACCAGCCGATCGAGCGCTGCCGCCTGTTCATGGTGTTCGACGGCCGCTGGAAATACATCCACGCCTCCGGCTTCCGCCCGATGCTGTATGACCTGGAGACCGATCCGGAAGAATTTCTGGATCGCGGCGACGACCCGGAATGCGCCGGCATCATCGCGCGACTGCAGGCGGAATTGTTCGACTGGGCGCTGCACCCCAACGACCACATCACCACACCCCGCGAGAAGATCGCGAACTATGCCGACAACCAGCTTCAGGTGAAGGGCGGGATTTTGATCGGCGTCTGGGACGAGAAAGAGCTGGCGTCGATCAAGGACGGCATCGCGCAGCGCGCGAAGATGTAAGACCCTCATGGTGAGGAGGCGCGAAAGCGCCGTCTCGAACCATGCAGGCCTCCGCTGCTGCAGTCGGGCCTTCATCCTTCGAGACGCCGCGCGAAGAGCGCGGCTCCTCACAGGATGAGGGGATAGAGTGAGGCGCCCGGCTCAATTCTCGATCTTGTACCCCGTCGCCTTCACGACCGGTTGCCAGAACGCGGTGTTGGCGGCGAGCTCTTTCGTCAGACCTTCCGCGCTACTACCGACCGGGATCAGCCCGATCGCGGTGAGCTTCTCCTTCACCTCGGGCTTGGCGAGCGCGGCGCTCGCCGCCATACCGAGCTTGCTGGCGAATTCCGGCGGGCTGCCGGCGGGAAGCCACATGCCGTACCAGGCGTCCGCGACGAGATCGATGCCGCTCTCCTTCAGCGTTGGAACATCAGGCGCGAACGGCGAACGTTCCGCGCTCGCGACCGCGATGATCTTCACGCCCTTGGCGCGATGCTGCGGCAGCGCATCGGCCAACGTGGTGATGCCGAAAGAGATGTGACCGCCGATGATATCGTTGAGGATGGGCGCGCTGCCCCGATAGGGCACCCGCGTCATGGGGATGCCGAGGTCCTTCTCGAGCTTGGAGCCCATGAAATGCGGGATCGTGCCGTTGCTCGGCACGCCGAACGACGCCTTGTCCGGATGCGCCTTCAGCCAGCCGACAAATCCCTTGAAATCCGCGGCATCGATCATCGGACTGATCACGACGGCGAATTCAAACCGCGCCAGCAGCGATACCGGGACGAAATCCTTTGCACTATCGAAGCTCGGAGTCGTCTCCACCATCGGCAGCAGGTACATCGTGGGCCCGGTCGTCACCAGCACCATGCTGCCGTCGGGGCTGGCCCCCTTCACCGCCTTGATGCCGATCAGGCCGTCACCGCCGGTGCGGTTCTCGACCACGATGGTTCGCCGCAGCGCCGGCGCCATCTCCTGCGCGATCAGCCGGCACAGCGTGTCGCCGCCGGCTCCGGCCGCGAACGGGAAGATCATTTTTGTCAGCCCGGCCTGCGCTTGCGACCCGCCCGCCTGCGCCAAGAGAGGCAACCCGAGGCACCCGGCGATGAAGTTGCGGCGATCCATTGGTTTCCTCTTGAGCCCATTATGGTTGGCGACAATTAGAGCCGGACAGGCGTGCCGGACAAGCGCCGTTTACCGGGCCTGCCGCCTTGCGCCGGCCATCGTCCTGCTGCAAAAGCAGGCCTTACCGGCGCCGCTCTCCGCTCCGCCGCCTTTCGAAGCAGAGCAACCCGTCACACGCGCCAGCACATACACACATGGCCAGCCCCGAACTCAGTCAATTTCGTCGCATCGTCGTCAAGGTCGGCTCCGCGCTACTGGTCGATTCCGACAAGGGCGAGGTGCGGGCGTCCTGGCTTGCCGCGCTCGCCGACGACATGGCCAAGCTGCACCGCGAGGGACGTGACGTGCTCGTCGTCTCCTCCGGTTCGATCGCGCTCGGCCGCAGCCGCCTGAAATTGCCGCGCGGCCCGCTGAAGCTGGAGGAGAGCCAGGCGGCGGCCGCCGTCGGTCAGATCGCGCTCGCCCGCATCTGGTCGGAGGTGCTCGGTGCCCACGGCATCGGCGCCGGCCAGATCCTGGTGACGCTCCAGGACACCGAGGAGCGCCGCCGATATCTGAACGCGCGCTCCACTATCGGCAAGCTCCTGGAGTGGCGCGCGATCCCCGTGATCAACGAGAACGACACGGTTGCCACCAACGAGATCCGCTACGGCGACAACGACCGCCTCGCCGCGCGCGTCGCCACCATGGCGAGCGCCGATCTGCTGGTGCTGCTGTCTGATATCGACGGGCTCTACGACGCCCCGCCGAAGAACAACCCGAACGCCAAGCTCATTCCGGTCGTCGACAGCATCTCCTCGGAGATCGAGGCTGTCGCAGGCGAGGCCGAGTCCGAACTCTCCCGCGGCGGCATGCGCACCAAGGTCGAGGCGGCGAAGATCGCCACCACCGGCGGCACGCACATGTTGATCGCGTCCGGCAAGATCGAGCATCCGTTGCAGGCGATCGCCGACGGCGGCCGCTGCACCTGGTTCCTGACGCCGGCCAATCCCATCACCTCGCGAAAACGCTGGATCGCGGGCTCGCTGGAGCCGAAGGGCACATTGACGATCGACGCCGGCGCGGTCGCGGCGCTGCGCGCCGGCGCCAGCCTGCTGCCGGCCGGCGTGATCAAGGTCGAGGGCCAGTTCGCCCGCGGCGATGCCGTGATCGTGCGCGGCCCCGACACCAGCGAGGTCGGCCGCGGCCTGATCGCCTACGACGCCGACGATGCCGAGCGGATCAAGGGTCGCTCCTCCCCGGATGTCATGGCCATCCTCGGCATCAACGGGAGGTCCGAGATGATCCACCGCGACGATCTGGTGATGGGTGGGTAAGGGCCACAGCGGTCCTTTTCCGAGAGACTTGGTAGGCCAAAGACCTAGCCCCCGCGCGGGCTGGACGGACCTGCCATACCCTCCCGCCCCTTCGCAGACGCGGGATTTCCGTGCTAGGACACAGCCTTAGCAGAAGGTTGAACTAGCTATGGCCGCCCCCCTCAAAGCCGTCGACGGCAATGCCGATCTTCAGGCGCTGATGACCGATCTCGGTACTCGTGCCCGCGCTGCCGCGCGCGTGCTGGCGCTGGCGCCGCCAGAGCAGAAGAACCGGGCGCTCGAGGCCATGGAGCGGGCGATCCGCAGCAATGCGACGGCGATCCTCGCCGCCAATGCCGAGGACGTCGCGGAGGCCCGCACCTCCGGCAATGCCACCTCCTCCTTCATCGACCGCCTGACGCTGACGCCGGCCCGCGTCGAGGCGATGGCCGAGGGCATCGGCATTGTGCGCGGCATCGCCGATCCGGTCGGCATCGTCACCGAGAGCTGGCAACGGCCGAACGGAATGACCATCGAGCGCGTGCGCGTGCCGCTCGGCGTCGTCGGCGTGATCTTCGAGAGCCGGCCGAACGTTGCGGCGGACGCCGGCGTGCTCTGCCTGAAATCCGGCAATGCCGTGATCCTGCGCGGCGGCTCCGACAGTTTCCGTTCGTGCCGCGCGATCCATGAATGCCTCGTCCAGGGCCTGCGTGAAGCGGGCCTGCCGGAAGCTGCGATCACACTGGTGCCGACACGCGACCGCGCCGCTGTCGGCATGATGCTGTCGGGATTGAACGGTGCCGTCGACGTGATCGTGCCGCGCGGAGGCAAGAGCCTCGTCGCGCGCGTCGAGCAGGAAGCGCGCGTGCCGGTGTTCGCGCATCTCGAAGGCGTCAATCACGTCTACATCGACGGCAGCGCCGACCTCGCCATGGCGAAGTCGATCGTGCTCAACGCCAAGATGCGCCGCACCGGCGTCTGCGGCGCCGCCGAGACGCTGCTGGTCGATCGCGCTGCTGGCAAAAATCTGAAGCCGCTGATCGAAATGCTGATCGAGGCGGGCTGCGAAGTGCGCGGCGACGTCGCCGTGCAGAAGACCGATGCGCGCGTGAAACCCGCGAGCGAGGACGATTGGGACACTGAATATCTCGACGCGATCATCGCGGCGAAGGTGGTGGACGGCGTCGACGGCGCCATCGCGCATATCCAGAACCACGGCTCGCACCACACCGATGCGATCGTGAGCGCGGACGAGACCGCTGCGAAAAAATTCCTGAGCGAGGTCGATTCCGCGATCGTGCTGCACAACGCCTCGACGCAGTTCGCCGACGGCGGCGAGTTCGGCTTCGGCGCCGAGATCGGCATCGCCACCGGCAGATTCCATGCTCGCGGCCCGGTTGGCGCCGAGCAGCTGACGAGTTTCAAGTATCGCGTTCACGGCACCGGGCAGACGCGGCCGTAAACGACGCAGGGCGCGGGGCATTGAGCAACAATTTCGTCGCGCCACGTTTCTTCGCGCAGGCCATACCAACCCACACCTCGGGCATGCGCATCGGCCTGCTCGGCGGCTCGTTCAATCCGCCGCACCAGGCCCATCGCGCGATCAGCCAGTTCGCGCTGAAACGCCTCCAGCTCGATCGCGTGTGGTGGCTGGTGACGCCAGGCAATCCGCTGAAGGAGAACGGCACGCTGCATGAGCTCGGCGCGCGCATGCAGGCGGCGCGCGACGTTGCCGACGACCCGCGGATCGAGGTGAGCTGTCTCGAATCCGTCATTCGCACGCGCTACACTATCGACACGATCAACACCCTGCGCCGCCGTCTCAGCGGCTTGCGCTTTGTCTGGATCATGGGCGCCGACAACCTCGCTCAATTCCATCGTTGGCAGCACTGGCGGCGCATCGCCGACCAGGTGCCGATTGCGGTCATCGATCGCCCACCGCAGAGTTTTCGTGCCCTCGCCTCTCCCGCCGCCCAGGCGCTGGCCCGCTACCGCCTGCCCGAGAATGAGGCGGCAAGGCTTGCGGACCGGGCCGCGCCGGCCTGGGTCTTCCTGACAGGAATGAAGCTGAATCTCTCTTCGACCGGCCTACGGAACCCGGACGGAAGCTGGAAAGGTACGAAGTGAGTCAGAACTGCGCGGGGTGGTGTGAACTTTGGACTCTCTGGCATATTGAAACCCTTAACCCCACATGATGTAGTGTAACCAGTGAGTGCCGGATTCGGCGTTCGCGATACAGTGAAAGGAATGGTCCCTGACCACATCTGTATTGTCCAAGTCTGTTTTACCCAAGGTGGCGAAACCGGCGCGTAAAACATCGACCAAAGCTGCGGCCTTGACGGCGCAACCCGACGCCGACAAGACGCTGAGCCTGATCCTCTCCCGCCTCGACGACATGAAGGCGGAAGAGACGGTCACCATCGACCTTCGCGGCAAATCGGCCTACTCCGACTACATGATCGTCACCACCGGCCGGGTGAACCGGCACGTCGGCGCGATCGCGGAGAACGTCGCCAAGGGCCTCAAGGAAAACGGCATCAAGAACATCCACGTCGAGGGCTTGCCCAATTGCGACTGGGTGCTGATCGATTCCGGCGATGTGATCGTGCACGTGTTCAGACCCGAGGTCCGTGAGTTCTACAATCTCGAGAGATTGTACACGCAGGGCCCAGGGGCGGCGAAGGCGATCTAGGCTCATAGAGCCGATTTCGAATCGGCTGACGCGCATGCTAGCGTCGTGCGCGCGCATATTGTGCGCGGTCTTGAAAACGCGACCCTGAAGATATCATGCGTGTTGCTGTCATTGCGGTGGGCCGGCTGAAGCAGGGCCCCGAACGGGAGCTTGCCGACCGCTATTTCGAGCGGTTCGACGAGGCCGGCCGCAAGCTCGGATTCCGCGAGCTCACGATCCACGAATTGCCCGAAAGCCGCGCGCGCGATGCGGCGACGCGGATGGCCGAAGAGGCCGCGGCGATCTCCGCGCATATTCCGGAGAAATCGATCCTGGTGGCGCTGGACGAGCGCGGCCAGAATCTAGATTCGACCGTATTCGCACGGCATCTCGGGCGCTGGCGCGACGAGGGTGCCGGTCATACTATCTTCATGATCGGAGGGGCGGACGGACTTTCGCCCGAATTGCGCCGTAAGGCCAAGCTCGCGATCGCGTTCGGCTCTGCGACCTGGCCGCATCAAATGGTCCGCGTCATGCTTCTGGAACAGCTTTATCGGGCCGCCACCATTCTGGCCGGCCACCCCTATCACCGCGCGTGAACCGCGCCACAACGAGCACCTTTGCCTAAAGCGATGCGAGCGCCGATTCTCAACCTGCTGCTGATTGCTGGCGTCTTGGGCTCAAGCGTCCTGGGCTCAAGCCTCGCGCAAGCTCAGACGCCCGTGCCTGCGCCTGCGCCGCAAACTGCAGCCGTCTCGCCCGATGGGATCAAGCAGCGCGAGCAGGAGCTGGAGGCCGCGCGCGCAAGCAAGAAGAGCGCGGAGGAAGCGCAGGCCAAGCTCAAGTCCGAGATCACCTCGCTCGGCCAGGACCGCACCCAGCTCAATCAGCAATTGATCGACACCGCCGCCAATGTGCGCAGCGTCGAGACCAAGATCGACGAGGCCGAAGCACGGCTGCGCGCGCTGAACGGCCGCGAGCAGCAGATGCGCAGCTCGCTGGATTCGCGCCGCGCCGACATCGTCGAGGTGCTGGCGGCCCTGCAGCGAGCCGGCCGGCGCACGCCGCCGGCGCTCCTTGTGCGGCCCGAGGACGCGCTGCAATCGCTGCGCACGGCGATGCTGCTCGGCGCCGTCGTGCCGGAATTGCGCGGTCGCGCGGAAAAAATCGCAGGCGAGCTCGGCGAGCTCGTGGCCCTGCGCAAGACCATCGCGACCGAGCGCGACCAGCTTGCCTCCGACCGCGACAAGGTCCGCAACGACCAGACCCGGCTCACCGCCCTGGTCGACGAGCGGCAGCGCCAGCAGGCGGCGCGCGAAAAGGACCTGGACGCCGAGAACTCGCGCGCCGTCGCGCTCTCAAGACAGGTCGGCGATCTCCAGGGGCTGATCGCCAAGATGGAGCAGGATTTGCAAAGCGCCGCCAAGGCGGCTGAGAAGGCGGCTGAGGCCGCAAAGCAGGCCGAGGCCAAAGCCGCCGCCAGCGCCAAGCCCGGCCCCGGCGCTTTCAAGGACCGTTCCCGGACCACCCCTGCGATGGCCTTCGCCGCAGCCAAGGGCCTCCTGCCTCTTCCGGTTAACGGTAACAAGATCAGGGATTTCGGCGGTTCCGACGGAGTCGGCGGGGTCCAGAAGGGCATTTCGCTGGCGACCAGGCCCGGCTCCCAGGTCACGACGCCGTGTGACGGCTGGGTGGTCTATGCCGGCCCGTTCCGGAGCTATGGACAACTCTTGATCCTCAATGCCGGGGGCGGGTATCATGTCCTGATCGCCGGGATGGAGCGCATTTCGGTAAACATCGGACAGTTTGTGCTCACGGGGGAGCCTGTCGCAACCATGGGGTCGACCTCTCAAGTCGCCTCCATTCTCGCCACGAACGCGAGTCAACCTGTGCTGTATGTCGAGTTCCGCAAAGACGGCACTCCAATCGATCCAGGCCCATGGTGGGCCGCAAATGAAGGCGAGAAGGTTCGCGGATGATGCGCAAGACTTCAGTTATCCTCCTCAGTGCGGCCACCGGCGCGGCGCTGACGCTGTTCGTGACCCAGCCGCGCGCGGTCTTCATGGGCTCCAGCGCGCGAGCCGCCACCGCGGACACCTATCGCCAGCTCAATCTGTTCGGCGACGTCTTCGAACGCGTGCGCTCGGATTATGTCGAGAAGCCCGACGACACCAAGCTGATCGAATCCGCGATCAGCGGCATGCTCACCGGCCTCGATCCGCATTCGAGCTACATGGACGCCAAGAGCTTCCGCGACATGCAGGTGCAGACCCGCGGTGAGTTCGGCGGCCTCGGCATCGAAGTCACGATGGAAGACGGCCTGATCAAGGTGGTCTCGCCGATCGACGACACGCCTGCTTCGCGCGCCGGCGTCATGGCCAACGACATCATCACCAATCTCGATGACGAGGCGGTACAGGGCCTGACCCTGAACCAGGCGGTCGAGAAGATGCGCGGTCCGGTCAACACCAAGATCAAGCTCAAGATCATCCGCAAGGGCCAGGACAATCCGATCGACGTTACGCTGGTGCGCGACAACATTCGCGTCCGCTCGGTGCGCGCCCGCATCGAGGCCGACGACATCGGCTATATCCGCATCACCACCTTCAACGAGCAGACCACCGAAGGCCTGAAGCGCGAGGTCGCCAACCTCTCGAATCAGATCGGCGACAAGCTGAAGGGCTATGTCATCGACCTCCGCAACAACCCGGGCGGCCTGCTCGAGGAAGCGGTCACCGTCTCCGACTCGTTCCTGGAGAAGGGCGAGATCGTGTCGACCCGCGGCCGCAATGCCGAGGAGACCCAGCGCCGCACCGCGCATGCGGGCGACCTCACCAAGGGCAAGCCGGTCATCGTGCTGGTCAATGGCGGCTCGGCCTCGGCGTCGGAGATCGTCGCCGGCGCGCTGCAGGACCACAAGCGCGCGACCATCGTCGGCACGCGTTCGTTCGGCAAGGGCTCTGTGCAGACCATCATTCCGCTCGGCTCGGGCAATGGCGCGCTGCGTCTGACCACGGCGCGCTACTACACGCCGTCGGGCAAGTCGATCCAGGCCAAGGGCATCGTGCCCGACATCGAAGTGCTGCAGGACGTGCCGGACGAGCTGAAGTCGCGCACCGACACCAAGGGCGAGGCTTCGCTGCGCGGCCATCTCAAGAACGACGGCGACGAGAAGACCGGCTCGCAGTCCTACGTTCCGCCGGACGCCAAGGACGACAAGGCGCTCAAGCTCGCCGACGACCTGCTCCACGGCATCAAGAACAGCGCCTCCGCGGCACCCACGCCGGGCAGCGACAACAAGGCCACGACCGACAAGCCCAAAGCGGCCAACTAAGTCGGCGCATCGCGATCTGATGAAAAGGGCGGCTCCCGGAGCCGCCCTTTTTACTTGGGCCTCCTGACATCCCCGGCCTATCCCGGCCTGCCGCCGCTTGACCCCGGCGTGGTATCGTCATTGCTGAGTGATTCGGGATCGCGCATGACTGAAACGGCCGATGATCTGAGCGCCCCGCTCGGACAGGATAAGCCGCGCCGGAAACGCCGGCTGCGGCTGCCGTTCACGGCCATGCAGATGCTCGCGGTCCTGCTCGGCCTGTTCCTGGTCGCCTTTGCCGGCTTCACCATCTTCAACAAGGATCCGCTCGGCGGCGAGCCGATGACGCGGCTCGCGATCCGCGAGCCCAACGCTGCAGACAAGGCCAGCGACGAGAAGCCGGCCGCTCCCCGCCACGGCCAGGAAAGCAAGCCGGATAGCAAGCACGAAACCAAGGAGGCGCCGAAGCAGGCGGGCGAGCAGAAGACCGTCACCATGATCGACGGTTCCACCGGCACGCGCCACGACGTGGTGATCGGCGGCGATGTCGCCGACAAGGGCGAGGCGGCCTCCGCAGCGCCGCCCGTCATGGCCGGGATCGACCCAAAGCTCCTTGAGAAATCGCGCTACGGCATGATCCCCGTGGTTGCCGGCGACCTGAAGCCGTTCAACGTCTATGCGGCGGATGCCGACCGCGCCAAGGCCGCCAAGATGCCGGTGGTCGCGATCCTGATCGGCGGCCTCGGCGTCGGCGCTGCCAAGACCACCGATGCCATCATGCGGCTGCCGCCGGCGGTGACGCTGGCCTTCACGCCTTATGGTTCCGATCCAGGAAAACTCGCCGAGCGGGCCCGCGCCCAGCGCCACGAGATCTTCCTCCAGATCCCGATGGAGCCCTACGACTTCCCCGACAACGATCCGGGCCCGCAGACCCTGCTGACCTCGCTGAGCGCCGACCAGAACATGGACCGCCTGTACTGGCATCTGAGCCGGATGCAGGGCTATGCCGGCCTCACCAATTTCATGGGCGCGCGCTTCATCGCGACGGAGCCGGCGATGCAGCCGATCATCCGCGAGGCGGCCAGGCGCGGCCTCGGCTTCTTCGACGACGGCTCCTCGCCCCGCAGCATCGCGCCCCAGGCCGCCGGCAGCCAGGCGATGCCGTTCGGCAAGGGCGACATCGCGATCGACGTGGTTCCGACCCCGGCCGAGATCGACCGCGCCCTGAACAAGCTCGAAGCGGCGGCGCGCGAGCGCGGCACTGCCGTGGGCACCGCCTCCGCCCTCCCGGTCTCGATCGAGCGCATCGGCGCCTGGACCAAGACATTGGGCGACCGAGGTATCCTTTTGGTGCCATTGACAACCGCGATGCTGAAATCAAAATCCAGCTAAATCAACGGATTGGTACGGCGCGGGTCCTGCGGGGCGCAGCGCCTGCCAGAAGCACGCGAGAGGTCTGGCGGAATGGCGCGTTATGAGGATCTGCCCTACCGGACCTGCGTCGGTGTGATGCTGATCAACACGAAGGGCCTGGTGTTCATCGGCCGCCGCGCCGGCGGCATCGAGCAGGTCGACGACACCCATGTCTGGCAGATGCCGCAGGGCGGCGTCGATCCCGGCGAGGACAATTGGGACGCCGCCAGGCGCGAGCTCTATGAGGAGACCAGCGTGCGCTCGGTCGAGCGGCTCGGCGAGGTTCCGGACTGGCTCACTTACGATATTCCGCGCACCGTTGCGGGCCGGGCCTGGAAGGGCCGCTACCGCGGCCAGCGCCAGAAATGGTTCGCGGTCCGCTTCACTGGCAATGACAGCGAGATCAACGTCGAAAAGCCCGGTGGCGGCGGCCACAAGGCCGAGTTCGTGAACTGGCGCTGGGAGCCGATGAAGAACCTGACCGGGCTGATCATCCCGTTCAAACGCCCGGTCTATGAGCGCGTGGTGAAGGAATTTTCCGCGCTGGCGCAGGACTAAATCAAATTGTCATTCCGGGTTCGGTGCTAATGCATCGCTCGGAATGACAACGAAAGATCCACGCGTGACCAATGAAAAGCCCTACCGTCCCAATGTCGGGATCGCGCTGTTCAATGCCGATGGCCGCGTGCTGATCGGGCACCGCTTCAAGGGCGACGGACCCGAGATCGTCCTGCCGGGCCTCGATTGGCAGATGCCGCAGGGCGGCGTCGACGAAGGTGAGGACCTGCGCGATGCGGCGCTGCGCGAGCTCTGGGAAGAGACCAGCGTCAAGAGCGCAGCCTATCTCGGCGAGACCGACTGGCTGGCCTACGACTTCCCGCCTTACGACGGGCCGCAGACGCATCGGCTGGCGAAATTCCGCGGCCAGCGCCAAAAGTGGTTCGCGCTGCGCTTCACCGGCAAGGATGACGAGATCGATCCGTTGACGCCGCGCAACGACCAGCCCGCGGAGTTCGACGCGTGGCGCTGGGAGCGCCTCGATCGTGTCGCTGATGTCGTCGTGCCGTTTCGCCGCGAGGTCTACCGCGCGGTCGCGCAGCAGTTTGCGCCCTTCGCAAACTAAAAAAGCGAAAACAACCCCATGCACAGTAGATATGGGATTGAATTCATTGAATAATTTCAGCGGAGAAATCGGGGCGTAAGGCGGACATGGCTCTCTCCGTTCCCTTCCCTCTTTTTGGTCGCCACCGCCTGCTGGACGCGCTCGTGCGGAATGATGATTCTGCGAGATAGCTTTCAGGCCGCGGTCAGCTAGAGGAATTGCACCCCGGATGCGCTAATCCAGAAGCTCAGGATGTTTCATCAAGTCCTTTCTTGCGTAAGGTTGCATGTTGAACGGAAACGCCAAGATCGTTCCCGGAATACTAGCGTTCGAAGCGCGATAGAGAATCTTTTTTGCGACAAGGCCATTGGCGACGCCGTCGGCGTAAGACGCGATGTTGGAGTTCTCTCCACCATGAATATAGGGCTGCAAGAACATCTTTTCGTCATAGGTCAGCGTTTCGAGCGTCTCACGGAGATCTCGCGCAAATTTCCGTTGGCGAAACGGCTTCGATACGAGGTTGCCAACCGCAAACAGGAGATGGCCAGTCACTAGGCTGGCGGACGCAAGAAATGCAAAGCCCAATTCCATTCGGTGAGCGTTGCGGAATTCAGATATCCCTAGCGTTTCCAGCAGGCCGGCCGGTAAGAACAACGCGGCCGACGCTGCTATGAGAACGGCAACATATATCCGTAGCCCGGATTTCAACAATGCGAGGACAACGGACGCGATAGTTTCCATCACGACTAACCTCTCGCCTCTGGCGAACCTGAAAGGTGGGTGCAATGGGACGCATGGTTCAATTCTGAACGCCGACAATGGAGCAGCCGGTCGAAATAGATGCGTTCCGTCCGTCTATCCTGCGTCAGGAGGCCAGCGACATTGTCGGCATCACCGAAGCTACATGAACATTCGGAAATCATACACGTCGTCAACGATGTCTGGATTCTGTTGGATAATATCCGCGAAGGTCTTGGAATAGACCAGCGTAACCGGCAGCTTTTTGTAAAGAGTATTGTTGTTCCAATCCATTTTGGTCAGCCCCATGATCCCCGCGCAGGTGTCGTGCCAGCCTCCGGCACCTGTGAAGCGCCGGACCAGCACCGGTGATGGCGTCGGTTTAAGTGCTCCTTCTTTGTAAATCTCATAGCCCGAGTTCTTCAGATTTACGCCGCGCACGCCGCCCTGTGTCCACAGAAGGGCTTCATTGCCGTTGATGGGAAGATACGAGCCTCGCGTCACGGGAAAGCCGTGCGGCTCTGGCGTTCGGCCCGGCTTAAACCGGATGCCCTTCCATCCGACGCCCTTTACAATCTGGACAAGCTCAACTTCGGTCCCGTCGCGAAAGCTGTCCAGTGCGCCTAGAACCTCTTCTTCCTTAAATTCAGTGTTCTTGTGAACGGTAATTTTCTTGGGAAGGCCGCCGAAATTTGCCCGCTGATAGATTTCTAGACTGCAAGACAGCACTGATTGCATCTCGAAGTACGAGAGATAGGGATTCTTAGCCCGATCCTGCGTGAATTCCTTAGCGTCATAGGCGACGAATCGGAATCCTGTGCCGTCCGGATCGAAAATTTGGCTGCAGCAGGTGCTGTACTCGACGCCGGACGTCAGCCGCTTTACCGCATAACTGATGCCGATAAACGCCTCGTCGGGGTGAAGGCCTGTAAGCTTCCACGGAACGCCGCCCGCCTTCGCGTAGACTGCGACGCTGATGCCCCACATGACATTTCCCCTGCATTCGCGTTCAAAACTCGACTGCCGAACGATTTGCACGGGAATATTCGATGGAGCGCAGAAGGCCTTGAGATAGTCGTGAAAATCGAAGCTCTCGTCTTGAAAGCACGCGGCCCACGAAGAAGGCAGGTAGATAATTGCCACATCAAAGCTGGAACGAACGTTTCTCAGCTGCGCGATGCACTGAAACAAACCGCGGGCGAGTGCTCGCTTATCGAGGCGCGTGGCATGGGCGTCCAGATCGTCCGGGAAGGAGAATGCGAGGCTCTCCTCGATCGGAGCTACCGGAATGCGAAATACGTTTTCGAAACCCGGATAGTCAGGATAATAGTTCGGAACGTCCTTCGTCCTGGCGCCATCCGTCAACTCGCGGACCAGTCCACGCAACTGACGGAGATTGGCCTTCGGGGCGAGCAAGGCGAGCCGCAACGAAGAGAGCGTGCCGTATTTCAGGCCGAAAGGGCCGTTGTCGATGAGGCCTCGCAACGGATGCTTGTCGAGCTTTCCTCGCGCAAACATCAAGGACGGTTCAGGAATGGTCAGGAAGCCTGGCAGTTCGCTGCGGTCCGCCGTCATGCAAGCCCCCTTGCGTAAGCGGTCCTTGAGCCAATGGTGAAGGACGGCGTCTCCGGGAGAGTGCCGGCTTCAAAGGCCGAAAAGCTGGATTGAGTCGCGCGGTCGCTTCCGAGCAGGACCGTCAGCCACGCTTCAATCAGGGCGTTGTAAATGTTGTTGTATCGATTGCCTTTTCTCTTATCGAGGAAATCGGTCGCATCCTCTCTTGCCCGCGCGGGCCAAATCCAGATATCGGGATCGAGAAGCAGCCAGTTCCTGCCGTCGATCCTGCCAATCGATATGCGGATTGCCTCGACCCAATGCATTTTTTCCGGATGTGGATGATCTTCATCGGCGGATGTAAAGAGTCCGGGTATCTGCTCCGAGATTTTACCCGCCACGTTATGTAGCCGGGAGAACGGCGATTGATCCGCACTATGCGGATCGGCGATAAGCCAAGAGCCTGATCTGTTGGTCCGGCTCAGCAGCGGTTTTCCCTGTGCGAGCGCGCGGCAAAGCGCCTCTTCAAGGAAGCCCTTGGCATAGAGATTGTTGCCGATGTCGTCGATCTGCGATGAAAGGTCGTGAGGCGATACTGAGACGAGGTCCTTGAACTGATCTCGGATCAGCGCTTCTGCACCCCAGCACAAAATTGACTCTGCCTTTGTAAAAATGAGGCGTCCGCCCGTCGCGCCGGTTGCAGCTCTCAGGTCGGCCCATTCCTTCGGGCTTCTGAAGGAGAGCGATTGGCAGAGGCGTGGCAGGTCAAGGATCGGCAAGGCGTTCATTCTGACGATTGCGCCTTTCCCAGCATTCGGCAGGGGAATATTGACCTTGCTTTGAGCCGACTTCCGGACCTTCGCATCAAGAGCAGGATCTTTGTCGTCGAGGTTGCGCCATAGCCTCAGCATGAATGCGTCGAACGTTTCCACCTCGACATACGCGGCATTGACCCCCGCCTGCTTCGCAGCTTCAATGAGTGCGGTTACAGCGGGCAGTACTTTCGATCCCTTCATGCCTGTCCAAAAGAGGCCGTGCGGGAAAGGGTTAGGTGTCGCCAACGTCGAACGGATCAGCTGCATGATGCTGTCGTCACGTCCACTGTATCCGGCGGCGATGAATCCGAACCGATGAACCGCATTGGCGAGGGCTTTCGACAGATCCTCGTTCTGCGAAGCGAGGTCTCCCGCAAGGTTCTTGATGCTGTCATAACGAAAGTCCCCGTGAAGCTTGCAGTATACGGGGTACTCTTCATTGCTGATCGCCTTGTTCGCCGAGGCCGCGCCTTCCAAATGGAAGGCCGAAAGCGACTTCCCACTCACATTGGCGACGGCGCGCTCAACAACTGTATCGAAGTTGGTCGTGAATACGCATCTAGCGGCTCCTGAGGCCAACATTGCGCCCAGGACTCGGTTGCCTACCGAAAGTGTGACTTCCTTCTCCGATAATATGGCCGCGAGGTATTGGCGCTGCCTTTCTTTGTCGTCTCCAAAAGCTTTCTCGAAGTAAGTGGTATATTCGTCGGAAGCGCCTTCTTCCGGAAAACCCTTCGACAGCATGTAAGATTGAATTCGTGATCTCACGGCGTCGAGTTGCATGTCCTGACGCGAAACATCTTGGTTTTCTTCGCGACGATAGTAGCGCCGCTTGAGGTCCCAAATGATATCCCAAGCTGTCGGCAATCCGGCAGATGCAGATGCGCCCGCACCCAGAAACCAAGCGAACTGTTGAGGCCTGGCGCAGATCACGCCGGTTAGTTTGTGCTGGTCGGTCATGGCGCTCCTTCCGGCGCGGCCGATACTTGCGTAATTGCTGCTTTCAATCTCTCAAATTGGCAGGGCGAGCAGCGCTGGCGAGGAGCAGATCAAAAGCCCCCACATAATTCGCGACTCAGTCTCCGGTTGCTGGCCAGGAGATTTCTTCTTTGTAACTGATTCCGAATTCGCAGCGGAGGGCCTACAGTTTTAGGGGAAGTTATACCCATAATTTTATTTCGATTTTAGGCCGCCCTTGGCTTCTCCCTACCAAGTGACGCTCAAGACTAGACTAGCCGCGGCTTGCCAAA
Organism: Bradyrhizobium nivariense; assembly: GCF_029846715.1. GTDB lineage: Bacteria > Pseudomonadota > Alphaproteobacteria > Rhizobiales > Xanthobacteraceae > Bradyrhizobium. The sequence goes on along the minus strand of NZ_JARVWW010000026.1, from coordinate 81,106 downwards.
AGCCCACTCGAGAACCGTGGACCACGGTGGACCTTTTGACGTTGCAAAATGAGCCCTAAAGGGCCGTTTTTTCCGTAGCATTCAGTCATGGTCCCGCCTCGCGCCGAGCCCAGCCCTAATTGATCGGTCCCACCGTGAACGGGCCGATCGCGATCACATGGCAATCGCTGTCGCGCTTGGCGCAGTCGGCGAGCGCGGAATTGACGGCGGTCTGCTCGTCCGCGGCCTTCAGGCCGAGACCGGGCCGGCCCGCGGTGCCGACTGCGACTGCATTCCAGCCCATGCCATCGGCGAGCTTGCGCACGACCTCGTCGCGCGCATCTGCGACGATTGAGGCGTTGGACGCCGCGTGGAAGAAGCCGGTGATCCTGAGCAGGGTCGGGATCGGCACGACGAAATTGTCGTCGACCGCGACGACCATGCAGGCGACGCCGGCAATCGCGCCGCACGATTCCAGCGAGCGCCGCGCGGCGTCGTCGGCAGATGATGCGCCCATCACCATGAAATATTGACCGCCCGGGCCGAGCGCGACCGAGCGGGATTTCGCCGCGGGCACGAAGATGTTCTCCAGCCGGACCTTCGCGGGATCGCGCACCATCGGAAAGTCTTTCGAGGCGAAGGCACGCTCGGTCATGGCATCATGCCGGACAAAAGGCTGCTGCGGCATCGGCGGCTTGCCATGCGTGTAGACGACATTGTTGCCGACCGCATAGAGCTCGCAGCGCCGCGGCGACTGCGCGGCATCGGCCCGCTTCTGACACTGATCAAGCGCGGCGTTGCGCGCGGCTTCCTCGTTCAGCTGATTCAACGCCGCGCCGGTGAAGCCACCGACATTGAGCGCGAACGCCTTGTAGTCGCCGGCAGCGGAATAGTCGCCGGCCAGATAGTTGCGGACGCGCTCGTTGATGAAGGGCACGCTGTCGGCAGGAAACTTGCCGGCCATCGGCGAGGCGGATGGTGTTGGCATGGGCATCGGCGCTTTCGCCGCCATCGTGGATGACGGGCTTGGCGCTGCTGCTGCAGCCGCGCTGGGAGTCGGACTTGATGCAGGGCTTGGCGCGGTTGCCGCGGCCGCGGACGGTGCCTTGGTGGTCTCGAGCTTGGTGAAATAGAGGAAGCCGCCGACAGCGATCGCGACGACGGAGACGACGCCGACGACGAGCGGCCACATCCAGTTCGGCGCGGGCGCGGCCTTGCCCGTGATCTTCTTCACCTGCGGCGTGTTGTAGCTGCCGTCCTCGCGCCGCATCGCCACCATGTAGGCATGCACCGGCGTCGGGATGTTCTTGACCTCCTGCGCGCCGATATCGGCGAATTGCACCGACAGCTTGTTGGCGACCTGCTCGTGCACGGCACGGGAGACGCAGATGCCGCCGACCTCGGCGAGGCCTTCGAGCCGGGCGGCGATATTGACGCCGTCACCGAGCAGATCGCCGTCGCGCTCGACGACGTCGCCGATGGTGATGCCGATGCGGAACGACATCTGCCGGCTCGGCGGATAGGCCATGTTGCGGGTTCGCAGGGATTCCTGGATGTCGATTGCGCAGCGCACCGCATCGACTGCGCTTGGAAATTCCGCGAGCACGGCGTCGCCCGCGGTGTTGAAGATGCGTCCGCCGGCCTTCGCAATGAAATCGTCGACGACCTCGCGATAGGAGGCGAGACGCCGCAGCGTCTCCTCCTCGTCTTCCGCGACCAGCCTTGAGTAACCGGCAATATCGGCTGCGAAAATCGCTGCGATCTTGCGTTTCATCTGCTACCCGCCCCGGAACAAAGTTCGCGAGCACAGAATGCCGCTATCGGCGGCGCGGTGCAACAAAGTTTCAGCGCCCGCCACGGCCGTGACGAGCGCTGAACTCATTCGGGAATTTGCAGCTTGCAGGAATTCGTAGCTTACAGGAATTTGTAGCTTGAGCCCCGGCGCGGTGCACCGGGGCTTAGTGCATAGCCGTGCTGTTGAGCTGCTGCTGGATGCTCTTGAAGTGGTCGAGCCGCGCAATGGCCTGATCGAGCTCGCTGCCTTCGTGTTCCTTCAACCCCTCCTCCATCTCCGAGATGGTCGCGGCGAACTGAGCGCGGTCGAGCTCGGCCAGCGACGTCGCGACGTCGGCGAGCACGGTCAGGCCCTTTTCGGAGACTTCGGCGATACCGCCGAGCACGATGATCTTCTCGTGCTTGCCGGCGGTGGTGACGTTGAGAATGCCGGGCCGGATCGCAGCCACGACCGGGGCATGTCCCGCCAGCACGCCGAAGTCACCCTCGACGCCGGGGATATCGACCTGGTCGACCTCGCCCGAGAAGGCGAGCTTTTCCGGCGAGACGAGATCGAAGTGGAAGGTGGCCATTGGTCATCCGTTTTTCTGCTTGTCACCCGCGGGCTTGACCCGCGGGTCCATCCATCAAAATTCTCTTTCGATGGATCGCCGGGGCAAGCCCGGCGATGACACTTCAGAGTTAGGCGGCTTCCGCCGCCAGCTTCTTGCCCTTCTCGATCGCCTCTTCGATGGTGCCGACCATGTAGAAGGCGGCCTCCGGCAGGTGGTCATACTTGCCTTCGCAGAGGCCGCGGAAGCCCTTGATGGTGTCCGCGAGGTCGACGAACTTGCCGGGCGAGCCAGTGAAGATTTCGGCCACGTGGAACGGCTGCGACAGGAAGCGCTCGATCTTGCGGGCGCGGGCCACCGTCAGCTTGTCCTCTTCCGAAAGCTCGTCCATGCCGAGAATGGCGATGATGTCCTGGAGCGACTTGTAGCGCTGCAGCACCTGCTGGACCTGACGCGCGGTGTCGTAGTGCTCCTGGCCGACGACGAGCGGCGAGAGCATGCGCGAGGTCGAGTCGAGCGGGTCCACCGCCGGATAGATGCCCTTTTCCGAGATCGCGCGGTTCAACACCGTGGTGGCGTCCAAATGCGCGAACGAGGTCGCGGGCGCCGGGTCGGTCAAGTCGTCGGCCGGAACGTAAATGGCCTGCACCGAGGTGATCGAACCCTTCTGCGTGGTGGTGATGCGCTCCTGCAGCGCGCCCATGTCGGTGGCGAGCGTCGGCTGGTAACCCACGGCGCTCGGAATACGGCCGAGCAGCGCCGACACTTCCGAACCGGCCTGGGTGAAGCGGAAGATGTTGTCGACGAAGAACAGCACGTCCTGGCCCTGGTCGCGGAAGTGCTCGGCGACGGTCAGACCGGTGAGGCCGACGCGGGCGCGGGCGCCGGGCGGCTCGTTCATCTGGCCGAACACCAGCGCGCACTTCGACTTGACGCTCGGATCCGGATTGTGCGGATCGGCGTTGACCTTGGACTCGATGAACTCGTGATAGAGGTCGTTGCCCTCGCGGGTACGCTCGCCCACGCCGGCGAACACGGAGTAACCGCCGTGCGCCTTCGCGACGTTGTTGATCAGCTCCTGAATCAGCACGGTCTTGCCGACGCCGGCGCCGCCGAACAGGCCGATCTTGCCGCCCTTGGCGTACGGAGCAAGAAGATCGACCACCTTGATGCCGGTGACGAGAATTTCAGCTTCGGTCGACTGGTCGGTGTAGCTCGGCGCTTCCTGGTGGATCGCGCGCCTGCCTTCGGACTGGATCGGGCCGGCTTCGTCGATCGGCTCGCCGATGACGTTCATGATGCGCCCGAGCGTGCCCGCGCCCACCGGAACCGCGATCGGCTGACCGGTGTCGGTCACTTCCTGGCCGCGGACCAGACCTTCGGTCACGTCCATCGCGATCGTGCGCACGGTGGACTCGCCGAGATGCTGCGCAACTTCCAGCACGAGGCGGATGTTACCGTTCTTGGTTTCCAACGAATTCAGAATGGCCGGCAAATGGCCTTCGAACTGAACGTCGACGACGGCGCCCATGACCTGGGTGACGCGACCGACCTGGTTAGCTGCTGTAGCCATGAAGCTCTCCTTCGAAATTCTGGACTTGAACGACCGTCGTTTGGTTCGTGCGTCAGACCGCCTCGGCGCCGGAGATGATCTCGATCAGCTCCTTGGTGATCTGGGCTTGACGGGTTCGGTTGTAGATCTGGGTTTGCTTGCGGATCATTTCGCCGGCGTTGCGGGTGGCGTTGTCCATGGAGCTCATCTGCGCGCCATAGAACGAGGCGTTGTTTTCCAGCAGCGCGCGGAAAATCTGCACCGCGATATTGCGCGGCAACAGGCCGGAGAGGAGTTCGTCTTCCTCCGGCTCATAGTCGTAGGACGTCGACGGCGCGTTCGCCGCCTTTTCTTCCACGGTCAGCGGAATGATCTGCTGCGCGGTCGGGACTTGGGCAATCACCGACCTGAACTGCGCGTAGAACAGCGTGCAGACGTCGAACTCGCCATTGTCGAAACGGGCCAGCACCTTCTTGGCGATGTCCTCGGCGTTGACGAAGCCGAGCTGACGAACGCCGCGCAGGTCGAGGTGCTCGACGATCTGCTTGTCGTACAGGCGGCGGAGCTGCTCGTAGCCCTTGCGGCCGACGCAGAAGAATTTGACTTCCTTGCCCTGCGCGATCAGCGCCTGGGCGCGTTCGCGCGCGAGGCGCACGATCGAGGAGTTGAAGGCGCCGGACAGGCCGCGCTCGCCGGTGCAGACCAGCAGCAGGTGGACCTGATCCTTGCCGGTGCCGGCCAGCAGCGCCGGCGCGCCGGGCGAAGCAGCGGCTGCGCTGGCGATGTTGGAGATCACCGCGCTCATCTTGTCGGCATAGGGCCGCGCCGCCTCGGCCGCTTGCTGGGCGCGGCGCAATCTGGACGCCGCGACCATCTGCATCGCCTTGGTGATCTTCTGCGTCGCCTTGGTGGAGGCGATGCGGACGCGCATGTCTTTAAGTGACGCCATTCTTCGTGCACCCCGGCGGTTCGACCCCTTGGATCAAGCCGCTAGCCTATCCCAGTCGCCATGCCCGGGCTTGTCCCGGGCATCCACGTCTTCGTCTCCATGCGGTGAGGCACGGACGGCCGGGACAAGATGCCCGGCCATGCGACGGTTCTCTTATGCAAAGCTCTTGGCGAAACCTTCGACCACCGACTTCAGCTTGGCGGCGGAGTCGTCGGAGAGATCGCGGCTGTCGCGGATCGCGTTGAGGATCTCGACATTCTTGCCGCGCAGCAGCGACAACAGACCGTCCTCGAACGCGCGCACCTTGTTGACCGGGAGCGGATCGAGATAACCGTTGGTGCCGGCCCAGATCACGCAGACCTGCTCTTCCATCTTCAGCGGCGCGAACTGCGGCTGCTTCAGGAGTTCGGTCAGGCGCGAGCCGCGGTTGAGCAGGCGCTGGGTCGAGGCGTCAAGATCGGAGCCGAACTGTGCGAACGCCGCCATTTCGCGGTACTGCGCGAGCTCGCCCTTGATCTTGCCGGCGACCTTCTTGGTGGCCTTGGTCTGCGCCGAGGAGCCGACGCGCGACACCGACAGACCGACGTTCACGGCGGGACGGATGCCCTGGAAGAACAGGTCGGTTTCCAGGAAGATCTGGCCGTCGGTGATCGAGATGACGTTGGTCGGAATGTAGGCCGACACGTCGTTGGCCTGGGTTTCGATGACCGGCAGCGCCGTCAGCGAGCCCGAGCCCTGGTCCTTGTTCAGCTTCGCCGCGCGCTCGAGCAGGCGGGAATGCAGATAGAACACGTCGCCCGGATAGGCTTCGCGGCCCGGCGGGCGGCGCAGCAAGAGCGACATCTGGCGGTAGGCGACGGCCTGCTTGGACAGATCGTCATAGATGATGACGGCGTGCATGCCGTTGTCGCGGAAGTACTCGCCCATGGTGCAGCCGGTGAACGGCGCGATGTACTGCATCGGCGCCGGATCCGACGCGGTGGCGGCGACGATGATCGAATACTCGAGCGCGCCCTGCTCTTCCAGCACCTTCACGAACTGGGCAACGGTCGAGCGCTTCTGGCCGATCGCGACGTAGACGCAATACAGCTTGATGTTCTCGTCCGGCTGCGCGTTGAGCGGCTTCTGGTTGAGGATGGTGTCGAGCGCGATCGCGGTCTTGCCGGTCTGGCGGTCGCCGATGATCAGCTCGCGCTGGCCGCGACCGATCGGGATCAGGGCGTCGATTGCCTTGAGGCCGGTCGCCATCGGCTCGTTCACCGATTTGCGCGGAATGATGCCGGGCGCCTTGACGTCGACGCGCATGCGCTTGTCGGCCTGGATCGGGCCCTTGCCGTCGATCGGGTTGCCGAGCGCGTCGACGACGCGGCCGAGCAGGCCCTTGCCGACCGGTGCGTCCACGATGGCGCGGGTGCGCTTGACGGTCTGGCCTTCCTTGATCTCGCGGTCGGCGCCGAAAATAACGATACCGACGTTGTCGGTTTCGAGGTTCAGCGCCATGCCGCGGGTGCCGTTCTCGAACTCGACCATTTCACCGGCCTGGACATTGTCCAGACCGTAGACGCGGGCAATACCGTCGCCGACGGACAGCACCTGTCCGACTTCGGAGACTTCAGCTTCCTGGCCGAAATTCTTGATCTGGTCCTTGAGGATCGCGGAAATTTCCGCGGCGCGGATGTCCATCAGCCTGCCTCTTTCATCGCGTGCTTGATCGAATTGAGTTTGGTGCGAAGCGAACTATCGATCATCCGGCTGCCAAGCTTGACCACGAGGCCACCGATGATCGAGGGATCGACTTTCACGTTGAGCGCGACGTCCTTGCCGGTCACCGACTTCAGGGCAACCTTGAGGGCGTCGAGATTCTTGCCCGATAGCGCCTCCGCCACGGTGACGTCGGCCGTCGCCTCGCCCTTGAACCGGGCGACCAGGGCGCGATAGGCGCGGATGACGTCAGCCACCGCGAACAGGCGGCGGTTGGCGGTCAGCACTTTCAGGAAATTGGCGGAGATACCGGCGATGCCGGCCTTGTCCAGCACGGCCGAGAGGGCCCTGGACTGGGTATCGGCCGCGAACACCGGGCTGCGGACGAGGCGCTTCAGATCGGCGCTTTCGTCCAGCATGCCCTCGAATTTGTCGAGATCGGCTTTGACCTCGTCGATCACTTTCTGGTCGCGGGCCAGTTCAAACAAGGCCGTCGCATAACGGCCCGACACACCCGAAACGGACGAATTTTCTGCAGCCACAGACGCGCTCTTTTTGCTGTCAAACTCGCAAGGGAAAAACCGTCGCCACGAAGCGGCGCCTAGCGATCCAAGCCCTTGGAATTCAAGCGGGACTTCGATTTTCGACCCCGCACGGGAAGTGCCGGGCTCGTTAAAATCGCGGCTTTGCTAACATAGCAGGCGCGCACGTGCAACATGACGCCAAATTAAAGGCACGACGTTCTGTCGCCAGTTCGTCGCAGTCAATGACGACGCAACGATGGACCTGTCACCTGACGGAATTGCCGGGCCCCTGGCACCGACACGTCCATTCGTTCCTGCCCTCAGCGCATAGCGGCCATGAACACGGATCGCTGAGGCGTGATCCCCGGCGCGCCGGCTTCACCCGCCGAATACTTACCCAATTCTAAACGCAGGAAGTGATGACTTCCTTTTACAGTACTTCCAAGTAATTTATAGGTTAATGAATCGTTAAAGCCGAAGATTACGGAGCATCGGATGAATATTATCCGCCGGTAACAAGATATTACACGACGACACAGAACGGATTTACTGCCCAATTCACGCCTCATTAGGAATCGAAACGCCATCTCGCTCACAAAGTTACGGGGGCTCCACTTGCCACATATGTGGCAATACTAGCTTAGGGACCACTAAATGCTTTCTTTGAAGACGCTGGGCTCTGTGACCCGGCCGCGTACGGCGATCGCTTTCGTTGCCGCAACTCTCCTCGTCGGTGGAACTGCCACCGAAGCTTCCGCCAAATCCCGGCATCACCATCGGTACTCTCACCATCATCACCGCAACCACGCCCAGAACGATGCCAACACGACCTCCGATTGGCGTAGCGCCAACGCGTCGATGACGCCGTCGTCGGGCACGGGCCACAGCTTCTCCGGCATGGCTTCGTTCTACGGCAACGAGTCCGGCAGCAAGACCGCCTCGGGCCAGCGCTTCAACCAGAACGCCATGACCGCGGCGCACCGCTCGCTGCCGTTCGGCACCAAGCTGCGCGTCACCCATGGCGGCTCGAGCGTCGTCGTCACCATCAACGACCGTGGCCCGTTCATTCGCGGCCGCGTCCTCGACCTCTCCACGGGCGCTGCCCGCGCCATCGGCCTCACCGGCGCCGGCGTCGGCCGCGTCACCGCGGAAGTCGTCTCCTAAGGCGCGACCAGCGCCGCACCGCACAAGCGCAGTTCCCGTCATCGTCCGCATGGACATGTGAGCAGCGGGATCAGTGCGGGTGAAACAAGCCCGCCGTCTTGGGGGACGGCGGGCTTTTTGTTTGCCCCGTCATGACGAACGTGTCCCGGCTCTGCAGCGCACCGTCGAAGAGACGCTGCGCTGCGTCCGGGGCATGAGAGGAGAGAGCAGTCCCTACAAAAAGCTCTGCGGATCGACGTCGACTTCGAGCTTTTGATTGCCCTTCGGCTTCGGGCATACGGCGAGCCAGTTGCGCAAATAGTCCGACAGGTCGAAGCCGCGCGCCGATTTCACCAGGATGCGGAATCGGTAGCGGCCCTTGATGACGGCGAGCGGGGCTTCCGCCGGCCCCAGCACCACGACGCGCTCGTCGCGCGGCGCGAGCGCAACGAGGCGGCGGCCAAAGCCTTCGGCGCTCGGCCGGTCGCCAGCGGAAATGATCAGGCTCGCGAGCCGCCCGAACGGCGGATAGAGCGTGCGTTCGCGCAAATCGATCTCGCTGTCGTAGAAGGCTTCGCGGTCGCAGGCGATCAGCGCCTTCATCACCGGATGATCGGGCTGGTGGGTCTGGAGATAGCCGACGCCGCGGCCCTGCTCGCGCCCGGCGCGGCCGATCACCTGATTGAGCAATTGCCAGGTGCGTTCCGACGCGCGCGGATCGCCATTGGAAAGGCCGAGATCCGCATCGACCACGCCGACGAGATTGAGCCGCGGGAAATTGTGGCCCTTGGCGACGAGCTGCGTGCCGATGATGATGTCGACGCGGCCTTCGGCGATGTCATTCAGCTCCGAGCGCATCGTCTCGATCGAGGTGATGAGATCGCTCGACAGCACCATGGTGCGCGCTTCCGGGAACAGCGCCGCCGCTTCCTCCTGCAGGCGCTCGACGCCGGGCCCGACCGCGACCAGCGATTCCTCCGCCGCGCAATGCGGGCAGGTTTGCGGACGCGGCATCGAGAAGCCGCAATGGTGACAGACGAGGCGCTGGCGGAAGCGGTGATCGACCAGCCAGGCATCGCAGATGGTGCAGGCGAAGCGATGACCGCAGGCGCGGCACAGCGTCAGCGGCGCATAGCCGCGGCGATTGAGGAACAATAGCGCCTGCTCGCGCCGCTCGATCGCGGTCCTGATCTCGGAGGCCAGCCGCGGCGAGATGAAGCGGCCGCGCGCCGGCGGCTCGCGGCGCATGTCGATGGCCTCGATATGCGGCATGTGCTGGCCGCCGAAGCGCGACGGCAGCGCGATGCGCTGATAGCGGTTCTTGCGCGCATTGACCTCGGATTCGACCGACGGCGTCGCCGACGCCAGCACGATCGGGACCTTTGCGATATGCGCCCGCACCACCGCCATGTCGCGGGCGTGATAATGCACGCCCTCGTCCTGCTTGTAGGCCTGGTCGTGCTCTTCATCGACCACGATGAGGCCGAGATTGGCGTAGGGCAGAAACAGCGCCGAGCGCGCGCCGACCACGACCGGCGCACTGCCTTCGGAGATCGCCGCCCAGTTGCGCGCGCGGGTGCGCGGGGTGAGCTCGGAGTGCCATTCGATCGGCCGCACGCCAAAGCGCTGCGCGAAGCGGTCGAGGAACTGGCCGGTGAGCGCGATCTCCGGCATCAGGATCAGCGACTGTTTTCCGCGGCGGATCGTCTCCGCCACGGCTTCGAAGTAAACCTCGGTCTTGCCCGAGCCGGTGACACCGTCGAGCAGCGCGACGTGAAAAGTGCCGTTGGCCGCGAGCGCGCGCATCGCATCGACCCCGGCGCGCTGGAGCGGCGAAAAATCCGGCCGGCTGAAATCCGGATCGGGGGCCGGCGGCGGCGGAGGCGGCGGCATCGGCTCGACCGTCAGCGTGCCCTCGTCGACGAGGCCGTCGATCACGCCGGCCGAAACGCCGGCCTCCTTGGCCGCCTCGGACTTGCCGTGCAGCAGCCGGTCCGAGAGCACGTCGATCAGGCGCTGCCGCGCCGGCGTCAGCCGCCGCGGCGGATCGCCGACCAGGCGCACGCCGGCGCGCACCCGCTCGGGGCCGAGATTCTCGCCCATCCGCAGGCACATGCGCAGCACCATGCCGCGCGGGCTCAGCGTGTAATTGGCGATCCAGTCCACGACCGCACGCAGCTCGGGCTTCAAAGGCGGGATGTCGAGCTTTTCGCTGACCTCCTTGAGGCGGTTGTGCAGGCGTGGATCGGGATTGGCGTTTTCGGCCCAGACCACGGCGATCACCTCGCGCGGGCCGAGCGGCACGCCGACGAGATCGCCCGCCTTCAGCTCCATCCCGCGCGGCACCTTGTAGGAATAGGTCTGGTCGAGCGCGACCGGCACCAGCACGTCGACCATGCGGGTCGCGTTGGCGGAGACGGCGTTGCTGCGCGGTGTGTAATCCATGGATGGAATCGGAACCCGGGGCCTCAAGGCTAGCGCCCTGAGGCGGCCTTAGCGAACGATAAACGAGTGTGATGCGATATACTGAGTGGAATCACCACGTCCAGAGCGCATGAGCAAAGCGGCCGCCCCACCTATCGAGCTCGCCAGCGCCGATCCTGACATCGCGCAGGAGATGACGCGCTGGCTGTCGCATCTCGGCGCCGAGCGACGGCTGTCGCCGAAGACGCTGGAAGCCTATGGCCGCGATTTGCGGCAGTGCCTGGATTTCCTCTGCAGCCATTGGGGCGAGCGGGTGACGCTCAAGCGTTTCGCCGCGCTGGAGGCCACCGATATCAGGGCCTTCATGGCGATGCGCCGCGCCGACGATATTGCCGGCCGCTCGCTGATGCGCGCATTGGCGGGCCTGCGCTCGTTCGGCCGCTTTCTCGAACGCGAAGGCAAGGGCAAGGTCGGGGCGCTCTCGGCGATCCGCGCGCCGAAAGTCGCAAAGAGCCTGCCAAAACCGCTGCCGATGGCGTCGGCCAAACGCCTTGCGGATGCCGACGAGCGCGCTGGCGAAGATCGCGAGAGCTGGATTCTTGCGCGCGATGCCGCGGTGATGGCTCTTCTCTACGGCTCGGGCCTGCGCATCTCCGAAGCGCTCGGCCTGAAGCGCCGCGAGGTGCCGCGTCCCGGCGAAGGCGACGTGCTGATCGTAACCGGCAAAGGCAACAAGACCCGCATGGTGCCGGTGCTGCAGAACGTGCTCGCGCTCGTGCAGGAGTACGTCGCGATGTGCCCTTATCCGCTGCCCGCCGAAGGCCCGATCTTCGTCGGCGCACGCGGCGGGCCCTTGAGCCCGCGCATCATCCAGCTCGCGATGGAGCGGCTGCGCGGCGCGCTCGGCCTGCCCGACAGCGCGACACCACACGCGCTCCGGCATTCCTTCGCCACGCATCTGTTGTCGCGCGGCGGCGATCTGCGCGCGATCCAGGAATTGCTCGGCCATGCCTCGCTCTCGACCACCCAGATCTATACCGGCATCGATTCCGAGCGGCTGCTGGAAGTCTATGCCAGCGCGCATCCGCGGCGGTGATGCTGACATGAAGCTGTCATAGCGCGCTCTCCTGGCGCGCATGCCTCTTGCGCGGCGCCCGCGGTTCGGTCAATCGTTGGTAAATTGGCAGGAGGAACTTATGAGCGCACATGAAAGCATGGAGCATGCCGAGCACGCCGAACACGCGTCCGGCTCGAACAAGAAGATCGCGCTCCTGATCGCCGTTCTGGCGCTGTTCCTGGCGATCTCGGAGACGCTCGGCAAGGGCGCCCAGACCGAATCGATCAGCAAGAACGTCGAGGCCTCCAACCTCTGGGCCTTCTTCCAGGCAAAAAGCATCCGCCGCACCGTGGTGCAGGCCGCGGCCGAAGGCGCCAAGCTGACCACCGCGCCCGACGACGCCACCAAGGCTGCCGTGCAGAAGCAGATCGAGGACTGGCAGAAGACCGCGCAGCGCTACCGCTCCGAGCCCGAGACCGGCGAAGGCACCGAGCAGCTTGCCGAGAAGGCCAAGCACGCCGAGCACGAACGCGACGAGGCCACCGCGAAATATCATCACTTCGAGCTTGCGTCCGCCGCCTTCCAGATCGGCATCGTGCTGGCATCGGCCACCATCATCACCGGCATGGTCGCGCTCGCCTATGTCGCCGGCCTGCTGACGCTCGGCGGGCTTCTCATGACCGGGCTCGGCCTATGGTTGCCACATCTGGTGCATTTGCATTGAGGGGATGCGGCACCTGGCTTGACGCCACATAGACAGTGTCATGCCCCGGCTGGATCGGGGCATCCAGTACGCCGCAGCTCCTCCGTATTCGATTGACGTCTCTGGAATACTGGATCGCCCGGTCTAGGCCGGGCGATGACAGCGAGTATGCGTTGAACCTTCAGCGCGCTTCGTGCACGCTCTTGCGAAAACGCTGGATCAGGCGGAGCGTGCGGGAGGACCAGCCTTCGCCGTTGCCGGCGATCAGCTCCCTGATGCGCCGCTTGATCGGATCGACCAGCTCGGCGGCCTTGGCGCGCAGCTTCAGCACCAGAGCATAGAGCCGCTCGAACCAGGCCATCTCCATCAACTTGTCGCGCGTCACGTCGAACACGAAGGCGGTGACGCCGACGCCGAGCAGTTTTGCGAACAGGATCGTGAAGACCGCACTGGTCCAGTATTCGTGCGTGAGCAGCCACAGGCCGACCAGCTTGAGCGGAAACAGCGGCAGGATGGGGACGGCGAAGACGATCAGCGTCATCGCCGGCGACAGCGCGTCGACGCGCTCCGACAGCCATTGCTTGAACCGGGCGAGCGGGATGGTTGCGACAACCCGCGCGACGATCGGTTCGAGATGGTCCCACAGCCAGGCTTCGATCAGGAAGATGATCGCAAGCAGAACCCAGACCGGTTGAAGAAGGCGGCGCAGCATGTGTTTCCCGCCCGATTCAGCGCTGGGCGCGACCTACATATGGATGGCCCGCTTGCCGACTGCAAGCGCGGCTTCCTTGATGGCTTCCGAGCGGGTCGGATGCGCGTGGCAGGTGCGCGCGAGATCCTCCGCACTGCCGCCAAATTCCATGAGAACGCAGGCTTCATGGATCATTTCGCCGGCTTCGCGGCCGATAATGTGCACGCCGAGCACGCGATCGGTCTTCGCATCTGCGAGAATCTTCACAAAGCCGTCGGTGGTCTGGTTGACCTTGGAGCGGCCGTTGGCGGTAAAGGGAAACTTTCCGACCGTATAAGCCACGCCCGCCTGCTTCAGCTCCTCCTCGGTCTTGCCGACGCAGGACACTTCCGGCGTGGTATACACGACGCCTGGGATAACATCGTAGTTCACGTGGCCGGCCTGCCCGGCGATGATCTCGGCAACCGCGACGCCTTCATCCTCGGCCTTGTGCGCGAGCATGGGGCCCGCGACGACGTCGCCGATGGCATAGACGCCCTTCACGCTGGTGGCGAAATGCGGATCGATCTGGACGCGGCCGCGGTTGTCGAGCGCAACGCCGGCTTCCTTCAGGCCGAGGCCATCGGTGTAGGGCACGCGGCCGATGCAGACGAGAATGACGTCCGCTTCGAGCGTCTCCGCCGCGCCGCCCGCGGCCGGCTCGATCTGGGCGAGCAATGCCTTGCTGTTCGCTTCGACACCCGTGACCTTCGAGCCCAGCTTGAAGGCAAAACCCTGTTTTTCCAGGATGCGCTGGAATTGCTTGGCGATCTCGCCGTCCATGCCGGGCAGGATGCGGTCGAGGAATTCGACGACGATGACTTCGGCGCCGAGGCGTTGCCAGACCGAGCCGAGCTCGAGGCCGATCACGCCGGCGCCGACGATCAAGAGCTTGCCGGGGACCTTGTCGAGCGACAGCGCGCCGGTCGAGGACACGATGCGCTTTTCGTCGATCTCGATGCCCTTCAGCCGCGCGATGTCCGAGCCGGTGGCGATCACGATGTTCTTGGTCTCGACCAGCTGCGACTTGCCGTCGGCGGAGACTTCGACCTTGCCGGTGCCGAGGATCTTGCCGGTGCCCTTGAGCACGTCGATCTTGTTCTTCTTCATCAGGAACTCGACGCCCTTGACGTTGCCGTCGATGCCCTGCTGCTTGAAGTTCATCATCGAAGGCAGATCGAGCTTCGGCGCTGAGACCGACACGCCCATCTTGGCGAAGGAGTGCCCGGCCTCCTCGAACATCTCGGACGCGTGCAGCAGCGCCTTCGACGGCATGCAGCCGACATTGAGGCAGGTGCCGCCGAGCGTTGCGTTCTTTTCCACCACGGCGACTTTCATGCCGAGCTGGCTTGCGCGCACCGCACAGACATAACCGCCCGGTCCGGTGCCGATGACGACGAGATCGTAGGTAGCCATGAGAGAAAGTCCCGTAAGTTTAGCGTGATGAGGATGTGTCAGCGTCCGCCGGACACATCGAGAATGGCTGAGGTGACGTAGGAGGCATCGTCCGACATCAGCCAGACGATGGCGTTGGCGATTTCGTCGGCGGTGCCGACGCGCTTCATCGGCACCATATGGGCCAGACGATGGGCGCGGTCGGGCTCACCGCCGGCGGCGTGGATTTCGGTGTCGATCAGGCCGGGACGGATCGCGGCGACGCGGATGCCTTCGCTTGCGACCTCGTAGCCGAGACCGATGGTGAAGGAATCAATCGCGCCCTTGGACGCGGCATAATCGACATAGGTGTTCGGCGCGCCGAGCTTGGCAGCAACCGATGACAGATTGACGATGACGCCGCCCTTGCCGCCGTGCTTGGTCGACATCCGCTTTACGGCTTCGCGCGCGCAGAGGATGGAGCCGGTGACGTTGACCGCCATCACGCGCTGGATGCGCTCGGCCGACATCTCGTCGACGCGCACTCCGCTCTGGCCGACAATGCCGCCATTGTTGACGAGCGCGCCGAGCGTGCCGAATTGATCGGCGGCCTCGAACAGCGCGAGGATGTCGCTTTCCTCGGCGACGTCGCATTTCACCGCGATCGCCTTGCCGTTGCTGGCCTCGATCTCGGAGACCACCTCGTCGGCGGCTGTCTTGTTGCTGGCATAGCCGACCACGACACGGAAGCCGCGTGCGGCCGCCGCAATCGCAGTCGCCCGCCCAATGCCGCGGCTGCCGCCGGTGATGACAACGACTTTGTCGGTCACATCAGCCCCCATAGCTATCCGCTCTTGCCCTCGAGAGCTGCCAATCGATCCAGCACGGACTTATCCGTCAAGCTCACCAAGTGGAATAGGATGAAGGGAGTGAGGAACGGAATCAGGCACCAGGCGGCAAAACCGACACCCTTACCCTTCCTGCGACTTATCGGAATCGCAAAGAAGAAGAAAATAAGAGTGGTCAGCAGGAACGGCAGGAGGGAAAGAAGAAGCGACGGTTCTTCCATCGTCGCCTCCCTCAGAGATCCAGCACCAGCCGCGCCGGATCTTCCAGGCTCTCCTTGACGCGAACAAGGAAGGTCACCGCTTCCTTGCCGTCGATCACGCGGTGATCGTAGGACAGCGCCAGATACATCATCGGGCGGACCTCGATCTTGCCGCCGATCGCCATCGGACGCTCCTGGATCTTGTGCATGCCCAGAATGCCGGACTGCGGCGCGTTCAGGATCGGGGTCGACATCAGCGAGCCGTAGATGCCGCCATTGGTGATGGTGAAGGTGCCGCCCTGCATCTCGTCGATCTTGAGCTGGCCGTCACGGGCGCGGCGGCCGAAATCGGCGATGCCCTTCTCGATGTCGGCGATCGACTTGTTGTCGCAGTCGCGCACGACCGGCACGACGAGGCCCTTGTCGGTGCCGACGGCGACGCCGATGTGGTAGTAGTTCTTGTAGATCAAATCGGTGCCGTCGATCTCGGCGTTGACGGCCGGGATGTCCTTCAGGCCCTGCACGACGGCCTTGGTGAAGAAGCCCATGAAGCCGAGCTTCGAGCCGTGCTTCTTCTCGAACGCATCCTTGTAGTGCGCGCGCAGCGCCATGACGTTGGTCATGTCGACCTCGTTGAAGGTCGTCAGCATCGCTGCGGTGTTCTGCACGTCCTTGAGGCGACGCGCGATGGTCTGGCGCAGCCGGGTCATCTTGACGCGCTCTTCGCGGGCGGCGTCATCGGCCGGCGAGGGACTGCGCATCTGGACGGCGGCGGCAGGCTGGTTGACCGGGGTCGGCGCGGACGCCGCGCGCTCGATCGCGGCGAGCATGTCGCCCTTGGTGACGCGGCCGTCCTTGCCGGAGCCCGGAACGGTCGAGGCGTCGATGCCGGTCTCGGCCGAGAGTTTGCGCACGGACGGGGCGAGCGGGGCGTCGGCCGGAGGTGCCTTGGCCGCAGCGGGAGCAGCAGCGGCGGCAGCGGCAGCCGCGGGCTTGGCGAGCGCAGCGGCCGGCTTGGCAGCGCCAGCGGCGCCTTCAGTGATCTGGCCGAGCAGCGCACCGACGGCAACGGTGGCACCATCGGCGGCGATGATCTCGCTCAGCGTGCCGGCGGAGGGCGCCGGGACTTCGATGGTGACCTTGTCGGTCTCGAGCTCCACCAAGGGCTCGTCGACGGCGACGGGATCGCCGGCCTTCTTGAACCAGCGGCCGATGGTGGCCTCGGTGACGGATTCGCCGAGGGTCGGCACACGAATTTCAGTCATGGTCTTTTCCTTAAGGGGATCGCCAATGCGGACATAAGTGCAGATGTCATCGCCCGCGGATGCAGGCGATCCAGTACGCCGTGACAGTCGTGATAAGGACGGGCGACGCGGAATACTGGAAGCCCCGCCTTCGCGGGGCACGACGAGGTGTAAAAACTTATCAGCTCAATGCTTCGTCCAGGAACGCCTTCAACTGCGCCTGATGCTTCGACATCAGACCCGTGGCGGTCGCAGCGGAAGCGGCGCGGCCGACATAACGCGGACGCCGGCTCACACCGTTCACCTGGTTCAGCACCCATTCCAGATAGGGCTCGATGAAGTGCCACGCACCCATGTTGCGCGGCTCTTCCTGGCACCAGATCACCTCGGCCTTCTTGAAGCGCGACAGCTCGGCCACCAGCGCCTTCAGCGGCACCGGATAGAGCTGCTCGACGCGCATCAGATAGATATCGTCGATGCCACGCTTCTCGCGCTCCTCGAAGAGGTCGTAATAGACCTTGCCGGAGCACAGCACGATGCGGCGGATTTTTTCGTCCGGAACGAGCTTGGTCGCCTCGCTCGGCTGCATCTGGGCGTCATCATAGAGGATGCGGTGGAAGGTCGTATCCTTCGCGAGCTCCTCCAGACGCGACACCGCCCGCTTGTGACGGAGCAGCGACTTCGGCGTCATTACGATCAGCGGCTTGCGGATCTCGCGATGGAGCTGGCGGCGCAGCACGTGGAAGTAGTTCGCCGGCGTGGTCGGGTAGACCACCTGCATGTTGTCTTCCGCGCACATCTGGAGATAACGCTCCAGACGCGCCGAGGAGTGCTCCGGTCCCTGGCCTTCATAGCCGTGCGGCAAGAGGCAGACGAGGCCGGACATGCGCAGCCATTTGCGCTCGCCCGAGGAGATGAACTGGTCGAACACGACCTGCGCGCCGTTGGCGAAGTCGCCGAACTGGGCTTCCCACAGCGTCAGCGTGTTCGGCTCCGCGAGCGAGTAGCCGTATTCGAAGCCGAGCACGGCTTCTTCCGACAGCAGCGAGTTGATGACCTCGTAATGGCCCTGCTCGTGGCCGAGATGGTTGTACGGCGTGTAGCGGCTCTCGTCCTCCTGGTCGATCAGGACCGAGTGGCGCTGCGAGAAGGTGCCGCGCTCCGAATCCTGTCCGGACAGGCGGACATGGTGGTTCTCGTTGAGCAGCGTGCAGAACGCCAGCGCCTCGCCGGTCGCCCAGTCAATGCCGGTGCCGCCGTCGATCGCCTTGGAGCGGTTCTCGAGGAAACGCTGGATGGTGCGGTGGACGCGGAAGCCGTCCGGCACCTTGGTGATCTTGCGGCCGATATCCTTCAGCTCGGCAACGTCCACGCCGGTGACACCACGCCGCGCATCTTCTTCCTGATCGGCGATCTTGAAGCCGGCCCACTTGCCGTCGAGCCAGTCGGCCTTGTTGGGCTTGTAGCCGGAACCGGCTTCGAGCTCGGCATCGAGCCGCACGCGCCAATCCGCCTTGGCCTTCTCGACTTCGCCCTCGGTCAGCACGCCTTCGCTGATCAGGCGGCGGGCATAGAGCTCGAGCGTCGAGGGATGGGCCGCGATCTTCTTGTACATCACCGGCTGGGTGAAAGCCGGCTCGTCGCCCTCGTTATGGCCATGCCTGCGGTAGCAGAACATGTCGATGACGACGGGCTTGTGGAATTTCTGCCGGAACTCGGTCGCGACCTTGGCTGCGAACACGACGGCTTCCGGATCGTCGCCGTTGACGTGGAAGATCGGCGCGTCGATCATCTTCGCCACGTCGGACGGGTAAGGCGACGAACGAGAATAACGCGGATAGGTGGTGAAGCCGATCTGGTTGTTGACGATGAAGTGCACGGAGCCGCCGGTGCGGTAGCCCTTCAGGTCCGACAGACCGAAGCATTCGGCGACCACGCCCTGGCCGGCGAACGCGGCGTCGCCATGCATCAAGAGCGGCAGCACCGAGATGCGCATGTCCGGCGGATCGCCGTGCTGGTCCTGCTTGGCGCGGACCTTGCCGAGCACGACGGGATCAACGATCTCGAGATGCGAGGGGTTGGCGGTCAGCGACAGATGGATGCGGTTGCCGTCGAATTCGCGGTCCGAGGACGCGCCGAGGTGATATTTGACGTCGCCGGAGCCTTCAACCGCATCAGGATTGGCCGAGCCGCCCTTGAACTCGTGGAACAGCGCGCGATGCGCCTTGCCCATCACCTGGGTCAGCACGTTGAGGCGGCCGCGATGCGGCATGCCGAGCACGACCTCCTTCACGCCGAGATTGCCGCCGCGCTTGATGATCTGCTCGAGCGCGGGGATCAGCGATTCGGCACCGTCCAGGCCGAAGCGCTTGGTGCCGGTGAACTTGGTGTCGCAGAATTTCTCGAAACCTTCGGCTTCGACCAGCTTCATCAGGATGGCGCGACGGCCTTCGCGGGTGAACGAGATTTCCTTGTCCGGCCCCTCGATCCGCTCCTGGATCCAGGCCTTTTGCGCCGCATTGGTGATGTGCATGAACTCGACGCCGAGCGTCTGGCAGTAGGTGCGCTCGCAGATCGCGGTGATCTCGCGCAAGCTGCCGTATTCGAGGCCGAGCACGTGATCGAGGAAGATCTTCCGGTCGAAATCGGCTTCGCTGAAGCCGTAGGTGCGCGGGTCGAGCTCTTCGCGGTTACGCGGGGCTTCGATGCCGAGCGGATCGAGCTTGGCGTGGAAATGACCACGCATGCGGTAGGAGCGGATCAGCATCAGGGCGCGGACGGAGTCGCGCGTGGCCTGGAGCAGGTCGGCGGAGGGGAGACCGCCGCCCTTGTCGCTACCCTTGTCGCCACCCCTGGCCTGCGCCTTGGCGGCGATCTTGGCACCGACCGTCTTCTCGACTTCGGTCCAATTGCCGTCGAGCGCGGAGGTCAGATCGTCCTGCGGGGTCAGCGGCCAATTGGCGCGCTCCCAGGACGGGCCTTCGGCGTTCTTGCTGATGTCACCGGGCTGGTCGTTGAGGCTCTTGAAGAAGTCCTGCCACTCGGCGTCGACCGAGGACGGGTCCTTCTCGTAGCGGGCGTAGATTTCGTCGATGTAGGTGGCGTTGGTGCCCTGCAAAAAGGAGGAGAGGGCAAAGGCTGCGTTCGCGTCTTGGCGAGACATACTTGAGTTCCTGGCGATTTCGGTTCGCGCATAACAAACGGCGCTCGCGCTGAGCTCCCCGGCAGAGGCCCAGCGCGACAGGCACCATTTACCCTATTTGCTGCGAAACTTCGCCCGGAAAATTACGAAGGAGTGAATTAGCCCTTCAATTTTTCGGCAAGCGTATGACCCAAGCGAGCGGGAGACGGCGACACTGTAATTCCTGCCGATTTCATCGCGTCGGTCTTGGAACCGGCGTCGCCCTTGCCGCCCGAAATGATCGCGCCGGCGTGGCCCATGCGGCGGCCGGGAGGGGCGGTGACACCGGCGATGAAACCGACCATCGGCTTCTTGCGGCCGCGCTTGGCCTCGTCCTTGAGGAACTGGGCGGCGTCCTCCTCGGCGGACCCGCCGATCTCGCCGATCATGATGATCGACTCGGTCTTGGGGTCGCCAAGGAGCATTTCCAGCACGTCGATGAACTCGGTTCCCTTGACCGGGTCACCGCCGATGCCGACCGCGGTGGTCTGGCCGAGGCCTTCCTGGGTGGTCTGGAACACGGCTTCATAGGTTAGCGTGCCGGAGCGGGAGACGATGCCGACGCTGCCGGTCTTGAAGATGTTGGCGGGCATGATGCCGATCTTGCACTCGCCGGCGGTCATGACGCCCGGGCAGTTCGGCCCGATCAGGCGCGACTTGGAGGCGGCCAGCGAGCGCTTCACGCGCACCATGTCGATGACAGGAATGCCCTCGGTGATGCATACGATCAGCGGGACCTCGGCGTCGATGGCTTCGCAGATCGCGTCCGCCGCGCCCGGCGGCGGCACGTAGATCACGGACGCATCGGCGCCGGTCTTCTCACGCGCCTCGCGCACGGTGTCGAACACCGGCAGGCCCAGATGCGTCGCGCCGCCTTTGCCCGGCGAGGTGCCGCCGACCATCTTGGTGCCGTAGGCAATCGCGGCCTCCGAGTGGAAGGTGCCGTTCTTGCCGGTGAAGCCCTGGCAGATGACCTTGGTGTTCTTGTCGATCAGGATGGACATTTTTACTTAGCTCCGAGCATCTTCTGCGAGTTGTTCTTCACAAGCCTTGTCGAGGAATTGGTCCGGCGACAGGTCATCATCATTTGTCTGGGCGTACATCCAACGCATCATCTTTTCGCGTCCAAACTTTCCTGACCCGACGACGACGAACCACTGTCGGTCCTCATAGACGGGGTTATAGTCGTGAAGCGCATCGAGAACGTGCGGCTTCTGACAGAGCGAGCACCAAAGTTCTTTGCGTTCGCGTCGAGATAACCGATCTTTGGTGGCCTCAAACAGCCAGTAACTCCGCTCGGTCTTGATCGCCTCAGCATGTGGCCCCCTGACGAGGAAAGTCGTTGGCTCCTCATCGCGCGACCAGTGATAGTGGTTGACGAAGAGATATTGCTGCATCTCCTCGATTGAGAACGGGCATGCTTCCGGAGGCCAATCCGTGGTCGTTGCTGCGTCCCATATCGGATATCCGGACATACCTCACCCTAGTGAACACGGCGGTAGACGCCGGTGAGCACGTCAGCCCAGCCTTCCGCGTCCGGCGAGAACTGGATCTTCAACGAATAGGAATCGTCGTCGATGATCTCGTAGACGTGGCGCGCATTGCCGCGAAGCGAACCGCGCACCAGCGTCAGGGTCTTGCCGACCCAGCCGCCGGAGGCGGGCGACGGCGGCGTGTAGCCGAGCGAGTCGTACCAGAACAATTTGTAGGTCCGGTCTTCGCGGTCGAAGGTGAAGATGCCGTGGGTGGCGAAGCTCTGCTTGCCGTCGCGCATCTGGACCGAGTCCTGGATCAGGTAGAAGCCGTTCAGATCCATGTGGGCGACGACGTGAGAGGTCGCCGTCCCGCCCTCCATCCAGCGCGACGGAAAGACCACCTCCTCACCATTCCATTCACCGGCGAACGCGGCAAGACGCGCGTGCTCCGGCAGCGGGGATGATGCAGCGAGATGGTCCTGGGTCATGGCCTTAGCCTTCCTTGACGGCCTTCACGATCTTCTGCGCGGCGTCGTCGAGATTATCGGCGGGCACGACGTTCAGGCCGGATTCACGAATGATCTTCTTGCCCAGCTCGACATTGGTGCCCTCGAGGCGAACCACCAGCGGCACGCTGAGGCCGACTTCACGAACCGCAGCCGTGACGCCCTCGGCGATCACGTCGCACTTCATGATGCCACCGAAGATGTTGACCAGGATGCCCTTCACGTTCGGGTCCGCGGTGATGATCTTGAACGCGGCCGCGACCTTCTCCTTGCTGGCGCTGCCACCGACGTCGAGGAAGTTGGCCGGCGCCATGCCGTAGAGCTTGATGATGTCCATCGTCGCCATCGCGAGACCGGCGCCGTTGACCATGCAGCCGATGTTGCCGTCGAGGGTGACGTAGTTGAGGTCGTGTTTCGACGCCTCGATTTCCTTGGCGTCCTCCTCGGTCTCGTCGCGCAGCGCGAGCACCTCGGGGTGACGGAACAGGGCGTTGTCGTCGAACGACACCTTGGCGTCGAGCACGCGGAGCTGACCCTGCTTGGTCACGACCAGTGGGTTGATCTCCAGCATCGACATGTCCTTGGCGACGAAGGCCGCGTAGAGCTGCGCGGTGAGCTTCTCGGCCTGCTTGGCGAGATCGCCGGAGAGCTTCAGCGCGTCCGCGACGGTGCGGCCGTGATGGCCCATGATGCCGGTGGCGGGATCGATCGAGAAAGTGACGATCTTCTCAGGGCTGTTGTGCGCGACGTCCTCGATGTTGACGCCTCCCTCGGTCGACACCACGAAGGAGACGCGCGAGGTCTCGCGGTCGACCAGGATAGAGAGATAGAATTCCTTGTCGATGTCGGAGCCGTCCTCGATGTAGAGGCGGTTGACCTGCTTACCGGCGGGGCCGGTCTGGATCGTCACGAGCGTGGCGCCGAGCATCTGCTTGGCGAACTCGGAGACCTCCGCGGCCGACTTGGCGATGCGCACACCGCCCTTGTCGCCGGCCGAGGCTTCCTTGAACTTGCCCTTGCCGCGGCCGCCGGCGTGGATCTGGCTCTTCACCACCCAGACCGGGCCCGGCAGGGCCTTTGCCGCCGCATCCGCATCCGCCGCCTTCAGGACCGGAACGCCCTTGGAGATCGCTACGCCGAACTCGTTCAGCAGCGCTTTGGCCTGATATTCATGGATATTCATATAGTCGCTCCCTGAACCCGCGGGCGGTGACCACATGGGCCCACCTCAGTCTTGTGGCTGGCATACCATATACCACAGGAACTGCAACTCGGATTCTTTGACATCGATCTCTGGACTGCCGACCCGGAACCCGCCAGCCTTCAACAAGTGCTGCAGCCGGGGTCCGGAGGTGAAACCGCCGAAGACCGGTTTTCGATCTTCGGCGGGGATTGTAGGCGTTTAGCGACCGAGAAGATCAGGGGCGATCTTCTTGCAGGCGTCAACCAGGCCCTGCACTGCGCCGACCGACTTGTCGAAGGCCTCGCGATCCTTGCCGACGAGCTCGATCTCGACGACGCGCTCGACACCCTTGGAGCCGATCACGACGGGCACGCCGACATACATGTCCTTCACGCCGTATTCGCCGTTCAGGTAGGCGGCTGAGGCCAGCACGCGCTTCTTGTCACGCAGATAGCTCTCGGCCATCGCGATCGCGGAGGCCGCCGGCGCGTAGAAGGCCGAGCCGGTCTTGAGCAGATTGACGATCTCGGCGCCGCCGTTGCGGGTGCGGTCGACGATCTCGTCGAGGCGCGCCTGCGAGGTCCAGCCCATCTTGACGAGATCGGGCAGCGGGATGCCGGCGACCGTGGAGTATTTCACCAGCGGCACCATGGTGTCGCCATGGCCGCCGAGCACGAAGGCGGTGACGTCCTCGACCGAAACGTTGAACTCGTCGGCCAGGAAGTAGCGGAAGCGCGACGAATCCAGCACGCCGGCCATGCCGACGACCTTCTTGTGCGGCAGGCCGGAGGCCTTCTGCAGCGCCCAGACCATCGCGTCGAGCGGGTTGGTGATGCAGATGACGAAAGCGTCGGGGGCGTACTTCTTGATGCCGGCGCCGACCTGCTCCATGACCTTGAGGTTGATGGAGAGGAGGTCGTCGCGGCTCATGCCGGGCTTGCGCGGCACGCCGGCGGTGACGATGCAGACTTTGGCGTTGTCGAGCGCTTCGTAGGAGTTGGCGCCGGTGTAGTGCGCGTCAAAGCCGTCGACCGGCGAGGACTGCGCGATGTCGAGCGCCTTGCCCTGCGGCACGCCCTCGGCGATGTCGAACATCACCACGTCGCCCAGCTCTTTCAGGCCGATGAGATGAGCCAACGTTCCGCCGATCTGACCGGAGCCAATCAAAGCAATCTTGTCGCGCGCCATGTGAACCTGTCCTTTAGACACGTAAGGAGGGGAAAACTGAGACGGGTGGTTATCCCTTTCGTCTCCCCCGTTCAAGTCGCCGGTTGCCCAATTGTCGGGCTTGCCGCGTATTCAAGCGCATCCCTGTCATTCCGGGGCGCCGCGAAGCGACGAGCCCGGAAATCCATCGGGCCTCAACACTGGTGACGAAATGGATTCCGGGTTCGCCGGCGAAGGGCGGGCGCCCCGGAATGACAGCGCTGGCAAATAGGACTTAAGTCTCCACCAGACCCTTGGTCGAGCCGCTGGCGGTGGAATCCTTGCGGCCGTGGGGCAGCGCCAGATAGGACTCCGAGCTCATTTCGATCAGGCGTGACGACGTCCGCTTGAACTCGTTGGCCTCGTTGCCTTCGTTGGCGAGATAGAGCGACACCGGATTGGCCTCGGCCGAGGCCATCAGCTTCACGGCATTGTCATAGAGCGTGTCGATCAGCGTGATGAAACGTTTGGCGGCGTTGCGCCGGGAGATGTCCATCACTGGAATATGGTCGACCAGGATGGTGTGATAGTCGTGCGCCAGCCTGAGATAGTCGGATGCCCCGAGCGGCTTCTCGCAGAGATCGGCGAACGCGAAGCGCGCCACGCCGTGGGCCGAGCACGGCACGTGCAGGATGCGTCCCTTGATCGAAATATCGCGCGACTTGCATTTGGCGCCACCTGACATCTTCGACCAGGCGCGGTCGAGCGCGGCGTCCGCCTCGGTGTCCGCCGGCGTCAGCCACATCGGCACGCCCTGAAGTTTTTCCAGACGGAAGTCGGTGCGCGCGTCGAGCCGCAGCACATCCATGTGGTCGGTGATCTGCTTGATGAAGGGCAGGAACAGCGAACGGTTCAGACCGCCCTTGTAGAGGTCGTCGGGCGCGACGTTGGAGGTTGCGACCACCACGGTGCCGAGCTCCAGCAGCTTTGCGAACAGGCGGCCGAGGATCATCGCGTCCGCGATGTCGGTGACGTGGAATTCGTCGAAGCAGAGCAGCCAGCTCTCCTCGAAGATGGCGTTCGCGGTCAGCGTGATGACGTCGCCGTCGGGGATCTCGCCGCGCGCGATGCCCTGGCGATAGTCGTAGATGCGCTCGTGCACATCGGCCATGAATTCGTGGAAATGCGCGCGCCGCTTGTGCTCGACGGTACTGTGCTGGAAGAACAGGTCCATCAGCATGGTCTTGCCGCGGCCGACCTCGCCATGGACGTAGAGCCCGCGCGGTGCCTCGTCCTTGTCGCCGCTGAACAGGCGGCTGAGCAGGCCCTGCTTGCGCGGCGGCTTGTAATTGGCGAGCCGCTGGTCGAGCGCCGCATAGGCCTCGGCGACCTCGGCCTGGGCAGCATCGGGCTCGATCGCGCCGGAGGCGATCTCGGCTTGATAGGCCTCGCGGAATGGGGAACTGGGGGTCGAGAGCATGGCTCTTTACCGCCAGAGACGGGGGCAAATTGCAAGCCGTGTATTGGCGCAACGGCGTATGCGCTTTTTCTACTTCCCCAGGAAATGTCCTCCACAGGCCGCCAGAACGTCACGTTGAACCATACGACCTGCGTCCTGGCTTCCTCATCTTGCCTTTGCAAAAAGGTAGAATATATCTAAGGAGGAACCTAGGAACCTTACATGGCACTGAGCATCAAGGATCCCGAGACCGAGCAATTGGCGCGGACCCTGGCGCAGCTCACCGGCGAGAACATCACGACCGCGACCAAGCGCGCCATCGAGGAGCGATTACGCCGCCTTGGCAGCCAATCCCGCAAGACCGCTCTGTTGGAAGACATGGCGGAGATCCGGCGTCGCTGGAGCGAGATGGCCGTGGTCGATGACCGAACGCCAGAAGAGATCCTCGGCTATGACGAGCACGGATTGCCGCGCTGATGGTGATCGACACATCGGCGATCGTGGCAATCGCCCTCAACGAGCCGGACGCGTCAAGGATGGAAATCCAGATTGCGGATGATCCGGTCCGACTGATCTCGGCAGCAACCGTGCTCGAAGCAGCGATGGTGCTTGAAACGCGGATGGGTGACGCGGGCGGGCGTGAGTTCGACCTTTGGCTGCTCAAGATCGGCGCCGAGATCGTTGCCGTCGACGCCGAACAAACCGATGCGGCACGACGCGCTTGGCGACGCTACGGAAAGGGACGTCACATCGCTGCGCTGAACTACGGCGACTGCTTTTCCTACGCGCTGGCGGTGACCCGCAGCGAGCCGCTGCTGTTCAAGGGCGGGGATTTTGCGAAGACTGATATCAGCCGGCCCGGCGTGGCGCCGCTGCGATAGCGACGCGACAAGCCGGAGCGCTATGAAGCCTCACTGACACAGCTCGTAGGCGTCCTCGACCACATAAGGGCCGCCGCCGGTGGAGGCGCGGGACGAGAACAGCACGAAGCGTTCGGCCATGAACGCCTTGCTCGGAAAGTAGCCGCGCAGCGAGAGATAGTCGGCGACATCTCGGTCGGTGGCGTCGTGCAGACGGGCCAGCGTGACATGCGGGATGAACTTGCGGCCTTCAGGGTCGAGGCCGATCCGCTGCATCATGCGCTCGAGCTCGGCCTGCAATTCCATCAGCGGCCTGCTCGGCACGATGGTTGCGACCACCGCGCGCGGCTTGCGTCCGCCGAAACTCTGCAAGCCCTGCACCTTCACCTCGAACGGCTTGCGGTCGACGCGAAACAGCATCGAGGCGATTTCGTTGGCGGACATGCCATCGATATTGCCGATGAAACGCAGGGTGACGTGGTAATTTTCGGGATCGATCCAGCGGGCGCCGGGAAGGCCGCCCCGCAAATTGGAAAGCGACTGGCCAATCTCGGCCGGAATTTCCAGACCAGTGAACAAACGCGGCATCGTTTCGCACTCCCGATGCTTGGGCATGATCCTTGGGAAAGATCATATCCAAATTTTAGAGCCGGTGACGAATCACCGGTACCCTGATTCCTATCGCAGTTGTGTGACTCTGCGAAGCACGCTGCGGGCCACCCCGGTAAAACCCTGGGAATTACGGTCGGCGCTGCCTGCTTTTCAATGCGGTTGCTCGCTTATGTTGCGCAGAAATGCCTCCACGGTGGGCATGATGTTGCCGACGATGATGTCGACGCCGGGCGCGGTCGGATGAATGCCGTCGGCCTGGTTGAGCTTGGCGTCCGCTGCAACACCGTCGAGAAAAAACGAATAGAGCGGCACGTCGAATTTTTTCGCCAGATCCGGATAAATCGAATTGAAGCGCGCGGCATAATCCGCGCCGTAATTCGGCGGCGCCAGCATGCCGCACAGCATCACCGCGATCTTGCGCGCCTTGAGGCGCTGGACGATGTCGGTCAGCGCGGCGCGGGTCAGATCGGGATCAATGCCGCGCAGCGCGTCGTTGGCGCCAAGCTCGATGATGACGCCATCGGTTCCGTCAGGGACCGACCAGTCGAGCCTGTCGCGGCCGCCGGACGAGGTGTCGCCGGACACCCCGGCATTGGTCATGTCGATGACTATGCCTTTGGCATGCAAGGCTTTTTGAAGTTTTGTGGGAAATGCTTCCTGAGCTGGGAGACCGAGGCCGGCGCTCAGGGAATCGCCCAGAACGACAAGCTTGACCGGTTTTGCCGCTTCCGCCCAGGCCGGATTTGCGACCGTCATCAAAGCGAACATCAACACGGCTATGTGCATGAACAATCCGTAACGCCTCTCGACCGCGCGTACGGAGTTGCCATATGACCGGACCATGGACACTCGCATCTATTCCTCTTCGCTCGCCGACAGTTCGGCGGACACCATCGCCATCTCCAACGTCAATCTGTCATTGGGTACGGGCGCGGCACGCGTTCACATTCTCAAGGATATCAGCTTGCGCGTCGGCCGTAGCGAGACGATCGGCCTGATCGGCCCGTCAGGCTCGGGCAAATCCACGCTGCTGATGGTGATGGCGGGGCTGGAGCGTCCTGATAGCGGAGAGGTGGTGGTCGGCGGCACGCCTTTCAATGCCCTCGACGAGGACGCGCTGGCCCGCTTCCGCGGCCGCCAGGTCGGCATCGTCTTCCAGTCCTTCCATTTGATCCCGACGATGACCGCGCTGGAGAACGTCGCCGTGCCGCTCGAACTCGCGGGCAATCCGGACGCCGCAAAGCGCGCGGCGCAGGAGCTGCAATCGGTCGGGCTCGGCGACCGTCTGCATCATTATCCGACGCAGCTCTCCGGCGGCGAGCAGCAGCGCGTCGCGCTCGCGCGCGCGCTGGCGCCCGATCCCGCGATCCTCGTTGCCGACGAGCCGACCGGCAATCTCGACGAAGCCACCGGCAAGCAGATCGTCGATCTCCTGTTCAGCAAGCATGCCGAGCGCGGCATGACGCTGGTGCTGGTCACGCACGATTCCTCGCTCGCGCATCGCTGCGATCGCGTGATCCGCCTGCGCTCCGGGCGCATCGACACGCAGTCGGCGCCGGTATGAGCACTGCTGCCGAACCGTTCGCGAAGCCCAACGGCGTCGCGCTGTCGCTGCGCTACGCGCTGCGCGAATTGCGTGGCGGCCTGCGCGGCTTCTACGTCTTCATTGCCTGCATCGCGCTCGGCGTGATGGCCATCGCCGGTGTCGGCTCGGTGTCGGCCAGCCTGAGCGACGGCCTCGCCCGCGAGGGCCGTACGCTGCTCGGCGGCGACGTGTCGTTCGTCTTGTTTCAGCGCGAGGCGAAGCCGGAGGAAATCGCCTTCCTGCGTTCGCGCGGCACCGTCTCGAGCGCCGCCACACTGCGCGGCATGGCGCGGTCGGCGGAGGGCAAGCTGGCGCTGGTCGAAATGAAGGCGGTCGACGACGCCTATCCGATGCTCGGCCAATTGACGCTCGCGCCACCACTGCCGATGTCCGATCTGCTCGCGGAGCGCGACGGCGCGTTCGGCGCCGCCGCCGATCCGACGTTGCTGGCGCGGCTCTCGCTGAAGACCGGCGATCGCGTCACCATCGGGTCAGCGACGTTCCAGATCCGCAGCGCCGTCGAAGCCGAGCCCGACAAGCTCGCCGGCGGCATCGGCTTCGGCCCGCGCTTCCTGATCAGCGAGGCGGGCCTGCGCGCCACCGGCCTGATCCAGCCCGGCAGCCTGGTGCGCTGGGTCTACCGGGTGAAATTGCCCGATACCGCCAACAGCGAGCGCGCCACCGAAGCCTTCATCACGGACGCGCGCAACGCCGCGCCGCAGGCCGGCTGGGAGGTCCGCAGCCGCTCCAATGCCTCGCCGCAGCTCGAGCGCAACATCAATCGCTTCACGCAGTTTTTGACGCTGGTCGGCCTCGCCGCGCTGCTGGTGGGCGGCGTCGGCGTCGCCAATGCCGTCAAGGCCCATATCGACCACAAGCTCGAGGTGATCGCGGCCTTCAAGGCCGTCGGCGCCACGGGGCGCGACGTGTTCGGCATCTATCTCGCGCAGGTTCTCCTGCTCGCAGCGATCGGCTCGGTGATCGGCCTTGCGCTCGGTGCCGCCATGCCCTTCGCCATCGTCGGCCTGTTCGGCAAGCTGCTGCCGCTGCCGGTGGTGGCGGCGGTGCACGTCGACGAGCTCGCACTGTCGTTCGTCTACGGGCTTCTCACCGCGCTTGCCTTCGGCCTGTGGCCGCTCGGGCGGGTGCACGACGTGCCGGTGGCCGCGCTGTTCCGCGACACCGTCAGCTCCGAATGGCACCGGCCACGCTGGAGCTACCTCGTTTTCATGGCCGTCGTGATCACGCTGCTCATCGCGGTCGTGATCGGGCTGTCCTTCGACAAGCGCATCGCCGCGGTGTTCGTGGCCTCCTCCGTCGTCGTATTCGCCCTGCTGCGCGGCATTGCCGCCCTGCTGATGACGATCGCACGGCGGCTGCCGCGCACGCGGTTGCCGATGCTGCGACTCGCGATTGCCAACATCCACCGGCCGGGCGCGCTGACGCCCTCGGTCGTGCTGTCGCTCGGGCTCGGACTCGCGGTGCTCGTCACCATTACCCAGATCGACGGCAATCTGCGCCGGCAGTTCCTGGCGGCATTGCCCGAGCACGCGCCATCGTTCTTCTTCATCGATATTCCGAGCACGCAGGCCGAGCAGTTCGACTCCTATCTGCGTCAGATCGCCCCTGGCGCGAAGGTCGAGGACGTGCCGATGCTGCGCGGGCGCATCGTCGGAGCCCGTGGCCTCCGCGCCGAGGAGCTCAAGCCCAGCACCGATTCCGAGTGGGTGCTGCAGAGCGACCGTGGCCTGACCTATACCGCCGATCTGCCGAAAGGCTCCAAGGTGGTCGAGGGCGAGTGGTGGAGCGCCGATTATTCCGGCCCGCCGCTGGTTTCGATGGAGAAGAAGATCGCGGACGGGCTCGGCCTCAAGCTCGGTGACGAGGTCGTCGTCAATATCCTCGGCCGCGACATCCCGGCGAAGATCAGCAATTTGCGCACCATCGACTGGCAGGGCCTCGGCATCAATTTCGTCCTGATGTTCTCGCCGAACGCGTTCAAGGGCGCGCCGCATACCCACATCGCGACGCTGACGGAAGCGGGCGGCGATGCGGCGGGTGACGGCCAGATCATCAAGCAGGTCGCCGACGCCTATCCGATGGTCACGAGCGTGCGCGTGCGCGAGGTGATGGAGACGGTCGGTTCGGTCGTGACCAACCTTGCGTTGGCGATCCGCGGCGCCAGCGCCGTGACCCTGATCTCGGCGATCCTGGTGCTCGGCGGGGCACTCGCCGCCGGCCATCGCCACCGGGTCTACGATGCGGTGATCCTCAAGACCCTGGGCGCGACCCGGCTACGGCTGCTCGGCGCCTATGCGCTCGAATACCTCCTGATCGGGCTGGCCACGGCGGTGTTCGGCGTTTTCGCCGGCAGCATCGCGGCCTGGATGATCGTGACGCGGCTGATGACGCTGAGCTTCGTCTGGCAGGCCGGCAGCGCGGCCGGCGTGGTCGCGGCCGCCCTGGTCGTCACGGTCGGCCTCGGGCTCGCCGGCACGCTCCTGGCGTTGAACAAAAAGCCCGCCACGGTGTTGCGGAATTTGTGACAAATGGTAGCGGGTCGCCGCGCGGTAGCGGAATCGCACGATTCCTGCGATTAACCACGTCCGCTCGTCAGGATTGTGGCTGAGGGCGACATTCGGCCGCGCGTGGACCGTTGCAGCGGATGTGTTAGTTTCCCACATATCGAATGGGTTCGGAGCCCGGATTGTGAGCCAAATTTAATGTCGGCACACACCGGTATCCGAGATAGAATTTGACGAACCGGCGGCATGGCGACCCTCATGCCGGACCGGGCCAACCAACGGGAATTCGACCATGTCGGACCTAGACCGTAACTACGCTTCTCCTTTCGGCAGGGCCGCCGGGCGTGTTGACGCCGCGACGGTCGATGCCGGCCTGCGCGCCTACATGCTGCGCATCTACAACTATATGAGCGTTGGCCTCGCCATCACCGGCCTGGCCGCGCTCGGCGTCTACATGGCGTCAGTAGCCGACCCTTCTGCCGCCGACGCGATTCGGATAGGTACCGGCGCGAAGGCGATCTATCTGACGCCGTTCGGCAGTGCGATGTACCTTGGCCCGCTGAAGTGGCTCTTCATGTTTGCGCCGCTCGCGATGGTGTTCGTGATCTCGGCAGGCATCAATCGCCTCGCTCCTTCGACCGCCCAGATCCTGTTCTGGGTGTTCGCGGCACTGATGGGCATCTCGCTGTCCTCGATCTTCCTGGTGTTCACGCACACCTCGATCGTGCGGGTGTTCTTCATCACCGCGGCGACCTTCGGCGCGCTCAGCCTCTATGGCTACACCACCAAGCGTGACCTGACCGGAATGGGCTCGTTCCTGTTCATGGGCCTGATCGGCATCATCATCGCGAGCCTGGTGAACCTGTTCCTGGCAAGCTCGGTGCTGCAGTTCGTCGTGTCGGTGGTCGGCGTGCTGGTGTTCGCGGGCCTTACCGCCTGGGACACCCAGCGGCTGAAGAACGACTACATCTACGGCTACGCCTCGGCCGGCGGTGACGTCGCGGAGCGTGCGGCCATCACCGGTGCGCTGTCGCTGTACTTGAACTTCATCAACCTGTTCACGCTGCTGCTGCAGCTCCTCGGCCAGCGCGACTAAGCGTTAGCCTGAGAGAACGGACACGAACCCCGGCCGAGAGGCCGGGGTTTTTCGTTTGGGGCTGGACGTCGCAGCACCCGCCGCTGTCGTCGCCCGCCTTGTGCGCACTTGCGCACTGGGGCGGGCGATCCGGTACGCCGCAGCGGCTCCGTTCTAGCCGCGCTGTCTCGGAGTACTGGATGCCCCGCCTACGCGGGGCATGACAGCGAGAAGATGGAGGCTGCTGCTCTCGCAAAGACGACGCCGAGAAGCCGTTGTCTCTTCCCAGCCGTCCCCGGAAGGCTCTAATCTCGCTTCCATGTCCGCACCTGAAATCAGACCCGCCCTCGAGGCCGATCTTCCCGCCATCACCGCCATCTACCAGCAGGCTGTCCGCGAGGGCACCGCGACGTTCGAGCTGGAGCCGCCGGACCTAGCTGAAATGACGCGCCGCTACCGCGCGCTGGTCGACGGGGGCTATCCCTATTTCGTCGCCATCCTCGACGGCCGTGTGGCCGGCTATGCCTATGCCGGCGCCTACCGGCCGCGGCCGGCCTATCGCTTCACGGTCGAGAACTCGATCTATCTCGACCCGTCCTTCCACCGCCGCGGCGTCGGGCTTCTGCTGCTGGAGCGTCTGGTCAGCGAATGCGAGGCGCGCGGCTTTCGCCAGATGATCGCGGTGATCGGCGATTCCGCCAATGCCGGCTCGATCGGCGTCCACACCAAGGGCGGGTTCAGGATGATCGGCACGCATCCCAGCGTCGGGCTGAAATTCGGCCGCTGGCTGGACACGGTGATGATGCAGCGCGACCTCGGCGAGGGCGCGAGCACGGTGCCGGGGAACTAAGACCTGTAGCCCGGGTGAGCGAAGCGATACCCGGGAACGCTGCAAGCAAAGACCCGGATGTCGCTACGCTTATCCGGGCTACTGGATCGCTGCTACACCACTGCCAGCTTGCGGTCGACTACCAGCAGCACGCGCTCGAGTTCGTGGCCGCGGCGCAGGATCAGACCCGTCGCCGAGATCACGCTGTACATGCCCTGCTTGCGCGCGAGGCGCGGATCTTTCTCGATGCGATAGATCGGCACTTCCGAGGCGCGGCGATAGACCGAGAACACGGCGCGGTCTCTCAGGAAGTCGATGGCATAGTCGCGCCACTCGCCGTCGGCGACCATGCGGCCGTACAGATTGAGAATACGGTGCAGCTCGAGCCGGTTGAACGTCACCCGGCTCAGTTGCGCATTCGCAGCGGCAGGACGCACCGCCGCGCGCTGTTCGCTGGGATCGGCATCCTCCGACAGACTCATGGAGCGCCTCCTGTCGCATCAGCATGACCGCGCCCGCGAAGACTGTCCCCGGAACCGCGGATCATGACAGTTGCATGATTGCGCCAACTGTTCCCCACCGCAAGGGGCCGTTGAAAGGACGCATGGAAATCCGGTGTGCGTCCGGACACACGCAGCGGTGGAACTCTGTCGCGGCAAACCGTCACGGGATCGTTAGCAGGAATCATAGTGTCGCCGCTTTTCCGCCAAGCGACTGCCGCCCTGCGCTGCGAAAAGACCTGTGTGCGTTGACCCGGTCCTTTCGGTTCCGGATTCCTCAGCC
Organism: Bradyrhizobium nivariense; assembly: GCF_029846715.1. Classification (GTDB taxonomy): domain Bacteria; phylum Pseudomonadota; class Alphaproteobacteria; order Rhizobiales; family Xanthobacteraceae; genus Bradyrhizobium. Next base: position 47,114 of record NZ_JARVWW010000026.1, on the reverse strand, counting down.
CCCAGCCCCCCGGGGTCGTCAGGATCGGGTCTGTTCGCACGACAAGGAGGGCCAACGCAAGTTGGTCCTTTTTTGTTTGTGTTTTGTTTGTGCCGGGATGTTTCTGGCTCGACGAATAGCTCACCAGACATCCGCGCCAGAACCCCTCTCCTCATCCTGAGGAGCCGCGCCTTCGCGGCGTCTCGAAGGATCGAGGCCCGAGCTGCATCAGCGGGGCCTGCATGGTTCGAGACGCGCGCGAAGGCGCGCTCCTCACCATGAGGAGTGAGAGATAGTACGACGCTAGTGAGAGAATCGAATCAGTGCAGCGACGTATACGCGGCGCCCAGCATCGGGCCCGGCTTCTCGCGGCTGCCGTCCTGGACATAGACCACCGCGCCGTCGACGCCGTCACGCGTGAGGTTCTCGAGCGGCACCGTCCAGCTTTCCGGACGGCCGGTCCAGTCGCCGACCTTGAGCAAGTTGCGCACCACGTTGTGATAGATCACCTGCTGTCCGCGATTTTCGCCGCGGCTGATCGCGATCGGCACCGATTTCGCAATCGAGCAGATCCAGACCTCGCCGTGCGAGACTGCCGGCTCCTTGCTTGCGGCCACCGAGACGTTGATCTGCTTGCCCGCGAGCGACATCGTCACCGGCACGCTCATCGCGCCCGTACCATTGTCGGTCCTGCCGATCGCGCTTTCGATGCCGGTGCGGTCGCTGCCGACGACATGCGTGGAGCCGTTGACCACGACCTGCGGCGTGTAGACCTCGCGGTCGCCACGCATGCGCGAATAGGCACGCTGCCGTGCAGAGAAGCGCGAATCGGCCAATGTGTCCTTCCAGCCGAGATAATCCCAATAGTCGATCGGCATGCTCAGCGCGATGATCGAGGGATCGCTGGAGAGGTCGCCGATGATCTTGTCGGCCGGCGGGCAGGAGGAGCAGCCCTGCGAGGTAAACAATTCGACAACGGCGCGGGGATCAGCCTCGGCAGGACGAATGACGGCGACGATCGCGCAGATACCAAGTGCTCCCGACCAGAGGGCACCGGACCACCTTGAGATCACGTTGCGCGAAACCAGATGAGAAGCCGTCATTGTTGTCATGTCGAACGTCGCACACCATTGCTCGTGAGAAGGGAATTCTTACCGCCGGATGATCACCGTAGTCTTACGGACGTCGCATATTTGACCGTCAAGTAACCTCCAAGGCGAGGTTCTCTGCCGGACGGGCCCATCTGAAGCCTGCCGCAAACGCGCGAAGGCGGCCTTTTGATAGGCCGCCTTCGTTCAACCTCCTACTCACTTCGCAGTGAGCCACCGTTCACAAATTCGCGCTTACGCCGCGAGCTTGCGCAGCACGTAGTGCAGGATGCCGCCGTTGCGGTAGTATTCGAGCTCGTCCAGCGTATCGATGCGGCAAAGCAGCGAAACCCGCTGCAGCGAACCGTCGCCGGAGACGATCTCCGCGGTCAACTTCTGGCGCGGCTTCAGGTCGCCGACGAGGCCCCGCAGCGTGACCTTCTCGTCGCCCTTCAGGCCGAGCGACGACCAGGAGGTGCCGTCCTCGAAGGTCAGCGGCAGCACCCCCATGCCGACCAGATTGGAGCGGTGGATGCGCTCGAAGCTCTGGCAGATCACGGCGCGCACGCCGAGCAGACGCGTGCCCTTCGCGGCCCAGTCGCGCGAGGAGCCGTTGCCGTATTCGGCGCCGGCGAACACCACCAGCGGCACCTGCTCCTGCTGGTACTTCATCGCGGCGTCGTAGATCGACATCTGCTCGCCGTCGGGCCAGTGCTTGGTGAGGCCGCCTTCCGGAATGTTGCCGTCGGCGCCCTTCAGCATGAAGTTCTTGATGCGGATGTTGGCGAAGGTGCCGCGCATCATGACTTCATGGTTGCCGCGCCGCGTGCCGTACTGGTTGAAGTCGGCGGGACGCACCTGATGCTCGCTGAGGTATTTCCCGGCGGGCGAGGTGAGCTTGATCGAGCCGGCCGGCGAGATGTGGTCGGTGGTGATCTTGTCGCCGAACATGGCGAGGATGCGGGCCTCGACGATGTCGGTGACGGGCTCCGGCTCCTTCTTCATGCCTTCGAAATAGGGCGGGTTCTGCACGTAGGTCGAGCTCATGTTCCAGCGATAGGTTTCGCTCTCGACCGTCTTGATCTTGCGCCAGTTGGTGTCGCCCTTGAACACGTCGGCATACTTCTTCTTGAAGATCGCCGCGGTCACGAACTTCTTCATGAAGGCATTGATCTCCTTCGTCGTCGGCCAGATGTCCTTCAGGTAGACCGGCTTGCCGTCCTTGCCTTCACCGATCGGCTCGACCGCGAGGTTCTTGGTGACGGACCCTGCGAGCGCGTGGGCGACGACGAGCGGCGGCGAGGCCAGATAATTCGCCTGCACGTCCGGCGAGACGCGGCCTTCGAAGTTGCGGTTACCGGAGAGCACGGCTGCCGCGACGATGCCGTTGTCGTTGATCGACTTCGAGATCTCCTCGGGCAGCGGGCCGGAATTGCCGATGCAGGTGGTGCAGCCGAAGCCGATCAAATTGAAGCCGACCTTGTCGAGATCGGCCTGGAGACCGGAATCGGCGAGATAGGCCGCCACCACCTGGCTGCCCGGGGCGAGCGAGGTCTTCACCCACGGCTTGGCCTTGAGGCCCTTCGCGGCGGCGTTACGCGCCAGAAGACCGGCGCCGATCAGCACGCTCGGGTTCGAGGTGTTGGTGCAGGAGGTGATGGCGGCGATCACGACGTCGCCATGGCCGAGATCGAAGGTCTTGCCGCCGACGGCAAAGCGCTTCGTCGGCTCATCCGCCTTCTTGTATTCGCTGGCGAGGGCGACCGAAAAGCCTTCGGCGACCGACGGCAGCGCAATGCGGCCCTCGGGACGCTTCGGGCCGGCCATCGAGGGCACGACGTCACCGAGGTCGAGCGTCAGCGTCTCCGTGAACACCGGATCGGCCGACTTGGCGGTGCGGAACAGCCCTTGCGCCTTGGCATAGGCCTGCACCAGCGCGACGCGCGCCGAGGCGCGGCCGGAGGTCTTGAGATAATCGAGCGCGGCGGCATCGACCGGGAAGAAGCCGCAGGTCGCGCCGTATTCGGGCGCCATGTTGGCGATGGTCGCCTTGTCAGCGACCGAGAGATGGTCGAGGCCGGGGCCGAAGAACTCGACGAACTTGCCGACGACGCCGAGCTTGCGCAGCATCTGCGTTACCGTCAGCACGAGGTCGGTCGCAGTGACGCCTTCCTTCATCGCGCCCTTCAGCTTGAAGCCGACGACGTTGGGCAGCAGCATCGACAGCGGCTGGCCGAGCATGCAGGCTTCCGCCTCGATGCCGCCGACGCCCCAGCCGAGCACGGCGAGACCGTTGACCATGGTGGTGTGGGAGTCGGTGCCGACAAGCGAGTCGGGATAGGCGACTTCGAAGGTGCCGGTCTTCTTGCCGACCGTCATCTTCTCCTTCTTGGTCCACACCGTCTGGGAGAGATATTCGAGATTGACCTGGTGGCAGATGCCGGTGCCGGGCGGCACGACGGAGAAGTTCGTGAACGCCTTCTGGCCCCACTTCAGGAACTCGTAGCGCTCCTGGTTCTGCTTGTATTCCTCGGTGACGTTCTTGCCGAAAGCCTTGTTGTCGCCGAAGAAGTTCACGATCACCGAGTGGTCGATGACGAGATCGACCGGCACCAGCGGATTGATCTTCTCGGCATCGCCGCCGAGCTTCTGCATCGCGTTGCGCATCGCGGCGAGATCGACCACGGCGGGCACGCCGGTGAAGTCCTGCATCAGCACGCGGGCCGGGCGGAATGCGATCTCATGCTCCAGCGATTTCTTGCGCAGCCACTTCGACACCGCGACGATGTCCTCCTTCTTGACCGAGCGGCCGTCCTCGTTGCGGAGCAGGTTCTCGAGCAAAACCTTCATCGAATAGGGAAGTTTCGAAATTCCCTTCAGACCATTCTTCTCGGCCGTGGGCAGGCTGAAATAGACATAGGTCTTGGCGCCGACCTTGAGGGTCTTTTTGCATTTGAAGCTGTCGAGCGAGGTCATGTAGGAAAATCCCAATTGTTAGTTATACCCGGCAAGGGGTATTTTAACACCGTCAGCGATTCCGGCTGAGTCGCTTGCAGGGGCAGGTTGAGTTGCTGCATCAAGTAGTTCCGGGCTTATAGAAGCTTTCTAACCGCGCCGCCACAGCCACAATCGAGCCGCAGCAATTCGCGAGCCAAAAATTCCCATGCGCTACCCCAAGATTTCCTGAGGCCTGGCTTTGAGCGGATTGGACCATGGCAAGATGCAGCTTTCCGGACGCGGGGTCATTTGCGTGCGGGGCGGGCGCGAACTGTTTTCCGGGCTCGATTTCGAGACCGGCTCCGGCGAAGCCGTGGCGGTCATGGGCCGCAACGGATCGGGCAAGACGTCGCTGCTGCGGCTGATCGCGGGCCTGCTCGTTCCGGCGGGCGGCACGATCGCGCTGGACGGCGGCGATGCCGAGCTGACCCTGCCGGAGCAATGCCACTATCTCGGCCATCGCGACGCCCTGAAGCCGGCGCTGAGCGTGGCGGAAAATCTGGCATTCTGGGCCGATTTTCTCGGCGGCGAGCGTTTTGACGCTGTCAAAAGCCTCGCCACCGTCGGCCTCGACCACGCCGCCCATCTGCCTGCCGCCTTCCTGTCCGCCGGCCAGCGCCGCCGGCTCTCGCTGGCCCGCCTGCTGACGGTCCGCCGTCCGGTCTGGCTGCTCGACGAGCCGACCACAGCGCTGGATGTCGCCGGCCAGGACATGTTCGGCGGCCTGATGCGCCAGCACCTCGACCGCGGCGGCCTGATCATCGCCGCCACCCACGCCCCGCTCGGCATCGATTCGCGGGAGCTTCGGATCGGGGGGATGGCGTGAAGCGACACGACCCTCAGCTTTCCAAGCGCCTGGGCGGCGCTCTCACACCCTGGACGCGGTCGTCGCCGCGGGCTCCCTCGCCTCTCCCGCTTGCGGGAGAGGTCGGCATAGGCGGCCGTCGGGCGCCGTTCTTGGAAAACGCCGATGCTTTGCATCGGCTATGGCGCCGGGTGAGGGTTCTCTCCTCTGGGGGAGCCTTCGTTGTCGAGACACCCTCTCCCCGACCCTCCCCCGCAAGCGGGGGAGGGAGCGCACCGCCCTCGGGGCTTGATGGAGCCATCCCATGACCGCCCTGTCCGCCCTCATTCGCCGGGACATCCGGATCGCGCTCCGCGTCGGCGGCGGGGCGTTGATTGGCGTTCTGTTCTTCCTGACCGTGGTGGTGCTGATGCCGTTTGCGGTCGGGCCGGATCTGGCACTGCTGTCGCGGCTCGGGCCGGCGATCCTGTGGCTCGGCGCGCTCTTGGCGAGCCTGCTCACGCTGGACCGGCTGTTCATGGCCGACCACGAGGACGGCTCGCTCGACCTGATCACCATGAGCCGGACCCCGCTGGAACTCGCCTGCGCGGCGAAGGCGCTGGCGCATTGGCTGGCCGCCGGCCTGCCGCTGATTGTCGCAACCCCCGTGCTCGGCCTGCTGCTCAACCTCGACATGGTCGCGACCGGCGCTGTGGCGCTGACGCTGCTCGCCGGCACCCCGGCACTGACGTTTACCGGCATGATCGGCGCGGCGCTGGCGGTGACGCTGCACCGGGGCGGGCTGTTGATGGCGGTACTGGTGCTGCCGCTGTCGATTCCCGTGCTGATTTTCGGGGTCGCAGCCTCGCAGGCCGTGATCGTCGGTCCCATGTCGTTCGGCGCGCCGTTCTCGATCCTGTGCGCGCTGTCGCTGGTCAGCCTCGTGGTCGGTCCCTTCGCGGCCGCCGCGAGCCTGAAGCATGGACTGGACTGAGATGGGCTCGACTGAGATGGGCTCGACTGACCTTGACCGCGATCAATTTTCGCCCGGGACTTTCGTGCTGATTGCCTGAGCGGCCACCGGTGATTATCAGGGTAACATGACGCTGATCGACCTCGCCAACCCCACACGGTTCCTCGCGCTGACGGGGCGGCTGTTGCCATGGCTTGCGGCCGCGACAATCATCCTGCTCGCGATCGGGCTCTACCAATCGGCCTACGCCCCCGACGACTACCAGCAGGGTGCGACGGTGAAGATCATGTTCATCCACGTGCCCAATGCCTGGCTGTCGATGTTCGTGTGGGGCGTGATGAGCCTTGCCTCGCTGGGCACGTTGGTGTGGCGGCATCCGCTCGCCGACGTCGCCGCCAAAGCCGCAGCCCCGATCGGCGCCGCCTTCACCTTCCTTGCGCTGCTGACGGGCTCGCTGTGGGGCCGGCCGATGTGGGGCACCTATTGGGAATGGGACGCGCGGCTGACCTCGGTTCTGATCCTGTTCCTGATGTATCTCGGCCTGATGGCGCTGTGGCGCGCGGTCGACGATCCCTCCCGCGCGGCGCGCGCCGCGGCCGTGCTGACGCTTGTCGGTGCGATCAACCTGCCCATCATCAAATTCTCGGTCGATTGGTGGAACACGCTGCACCAGCCGGCCTCGGTGATGCGGATGGGCGGCTCGTCGCTCGACAGATCGTTCCTGATTCCGCTGCTGGTGATGGCGATTGCGTTCACGCTGCTGTTCGTCACGCTGCATTTGGCCGCAATGCGCAACGAGATTTTACGCCGCCGTGTCCGCTCCCTGCAGATGATGCAGGCGAGCCGTGTAGCGTTTTCAAGCGAAGTGGGCACCGGTTCGCGTGAAGAAAACGCGTCAAAAGAAATTGGGGCTGCATGACGATGTCGCTTGGTCCCTACGCGTCCTTCATCCTGACATCCTATGCCGCCGCCGCCCTCGTGGTCGTGATCCTGATCGGCTGGATCGTACTCGATTATCGCAGCCAGACACTGCGCCTGCGCGAGCTCGACCGCAGCGGCATTACCCGCCGCTCCGGCCGCAGCGCGACGGATCGATCATGAGACGTCGATCATGAGCGATCAACCGACCTCCGCCCCGCCGCAGCGCCGCACCTTCCTGATGGTGCTGCCGCTGATCGCCTTCATCGGCCTTGCCCTGCTGTTCTGGTTCCGGCTCGGCAGCGGCGATCCCTCGCGGATCCCTTCCGCGCTGATCGGACGTCCCGCGCCGCAAACCACGCTGCCGCCGCTCGAGGGATTGCAGGCTGACAACGCGCAGATCCCTGGCCTCGATCCCGCTGCGTTCAAGGGCAAGGTCAGCCTCGTCAATGTCTGGGCGTCCTGGTGCGTGCCGTGCCACGATGAGGCGCCGCTGCTGACCGAATTGGCAAAAGACAAGCGCTTCCAGCTCGTCGGCATCAACTACAAGGACGCCGCCGACAATGCGCGGCGCTTTCTCGGGCGCTACGGCAACCCGTTCGGCCGCGTCGGCGTCGATGCCAACGGCCGCGCCTCGATCGAATGGGGCGTCTATGGCGTGCCGGAGACCTTCGTCGTCGGCCGCGAAGGCACCATTGTCTACAAGCTGGTGGGACCGATCACGCCGGAGAATCTGCGGACGGTGCTGTTGCCGCAGATGGAGAAGGCATTGAAGGCGGGATCCTAGCCAAGACCGTCATTGCGAGCGGAGCAAAGGAGTCGGCCTCGCACACCGCTGTCATGCCCCGCGACCCGGCTACGCCAAGGCTTCGCCGGGGTTCAGGTCCAGGGGCGCCGAAGCTTTAGCGAAGGCGGCAGGCGGGGCATCCAGTACGCCGCGGCCTCTCCGCATCTCACTGCTGTCTCTGGAATACTGGATTGCCCGCCTTCGCGGGCGATGACAGTTGAGTGGGTGGCGAGCTGAAAGAGCTCACCCCTTCCTCACGTCCCCCGCCTCGGCTTCGCTCGCCTCCAGCGACGCCGGCTCGAGGTGATAACGCTTGGTCAGCGGCATCTGGGCGATGGCGAAGACCATGGTCAGCGGGGTGACGCCGAACACCTTGAAGTTGACCCAGAAGTCCGTGCTCTGGGAGCGCCAGACGATCTCGTTCAACACCGCCATGCCGGCGAAGAACAGCGCCCAGCGCAGCGTGAGGATGCGCCAGCCCTGCGGCGTCAAATTGAACATCTGGTCGAACATGATCGCGATGAAGGAGCGGCCGAACAACAGGCCGCCGCCGAGGATCGCGGCGAACAGGGCGTAGATGATGGTCGGCTTGAGCTTGATGAAGGTCTCGTCGTGCAGCACCAGCGTCAGCGTGCCGAACACCAGCACGATCACGCCTGTCACGATCGCCATGATCGGGATGTGGCGCGTCACCACATAGGAGGCGATCATCGCCGCGACGATCGCGACCATGAAGGCGCCGGTCGCGGCGAACAGATTGAACTTCGCATTCACGAAGAAGAACACAAGCAGCGGACCGAGTTCGGTCGCAAGCTTGAACAGCGGATGCGGCTGGGTCTTGTCCATTACCTGACCTTTGTTGCTGTCATCCCCCGCGAAGGCGGGGGATCCAGTATTCCGAGGGGCTCATGATCTACGATCAGCGCCACGGCGTACCGGATGCCCCGCCTGCGCGGGGCACGACGAAGAAACCTACGATTCGATTCCGGCAATCGCGCGGGCGAAATCACGCGCGGTGAACGGCGCGAGATCGTCGACGCCTTCGCCGACGCCGATGAAATGCACCGGCAGTTTGAATTTCTCCGCGAGCGCCACCAGAATGCCGCCGCGGGCGGTGCCGTCGAGCTTCGTCATCACGAGACCTGTGACCCCGGCGGTGCGATGGAAGGCCTCGACCTGCGACAGCGCGTTCTGGCCGACGGTGGCGTCGAGCACAAGCAGCACCGCATGCGGCGCGCTCGCATCCACCTTGCGGATGACACGCACGACCTTTTCGAGCTCGTTCATCAGCTCGGCCTTGTTCTGAAGCCGCCCGGCGGTGTCGATCAGGAGCACGTCGATGGCCTGCTCCTTTGCCGCCGTCAGCGCGTTGAAGGCGAGGCTCGCCGAATCCGAGCCTTGCGCACCGGCGATGACGGGCGTCCTGGTGCGTTCGCCCCAAACCTTGAGCTGCTCGATCGCCGCTGCGCGAAACGTGTCGCCGGCGGCCAGCATCACCTTGCGGCCATCGGAGGCGAATTTTTGCGAGAGTTTTCCGATGGTCGTGGTCTTGCCGGAGCCGTTGACGCCGACCACGAGGATGACAAAGGGCTTCCTGCCGGCGTCGATCTCGAGCGGCTTCGCCACCGGCACCAGCACCTTCTCGACCTCGGTCGCGACGACGTCTTTCACTTCATCCGCCGAGATCGCCTTGTCATAGCGCCCCGTGCCAACCGCATCCGCAATCCGCACCGCGACCGAGGTGCCGAGATCGGCGCGCAGCAGCACGTCCTCGATGTCGTCGAGCATGGCGCGGTCGAGCTTGCGCTTGGTGACGAGGTCGGCGACGGCAGTCCCGAGCGAGGACGAGGTGCGCTTCAGCCCGTCGGACAGGCGGCGCCACCAGCTCAGCTTGGGGGTCTCGGGGGTGGTATCGTTCATGGTGGCGGTGTGTTAGCCGTTCCGGCTCCCAAACGAAAGTCTTGACCGAAAGTCCTGCAATTGCTCGATGTTCCCGAACTGACCGCGGACGAAATCCTGGCGCGCGTGCTCCATCGCGACGGATTGATGCTGATCATCGACAAGCCGGCCGGCCTGCCGGTGCATCGCGGCCCCAAGGGCGGCGCCAATCTGGAAAGCTCCTTCGACGCACTGTGTTTCGGCCTGCCGCGGCCGCCGGTGCTGGCCCACCGGCTGGACAAGGACACCTCCGGCTGCCTCGTGCTCGGCCGCCATCGCAAGGCCACCGCCTCGCTCGGCCTGCTGTTCAAGCATGGCAAGATCGGCAAGACCTACTGGACGTTGGTCGAGGGCGGTCCCACCGAGGACGAAGGCACCATCGATATGCCGCTGGGCCGGCTCAATGCCGAACGCGGCTGGTGGCAGAAACCGGACCCGGAGGGCCAGAAGGCGGTCACCAACTGGAAGGTGATGGGCCGGAGCGACGGCCTGACCTGGCTCGCCATGGAACCGGTGACCGGGCGGACCCATCAATTGCGGGTGCATTCGGCCGCGACCGGATGGCCGATTTTCGGCGATAACATTTACGGCAACGGCCCGCGCTTCGGTGAGCCGAAGCTGCACCTGCATTCCCGCGAGATCGTGGTGCCGATCTCCCGGAACAAGGAGCCGGTCCGCGTGGTGGCGCCCGCGCCGCCCCACATGCACGAGCGGCTCCGCGCCTGCGGGTGGAACGGAGAATAGTGCTGTCGGTCCCTCATGGTGAGGAGCGCGTCTCGAACCATACAGGCCCGGATTTCGCGGCCATCCTTCGAGACGCCCGCTTCGCGGGCTCCTCAGATGAGGGTCATCGCTCGATGGTTTACGAAACGTTCAGTGCTCGTCCCTCATGATAACGGTTGCTTAGAACAAGCTTCCGTCAATCTGCTCAGGACGAGCTGCGCGTCATGTCCACGGCCGAGTTATCGATTATCGACGAGGTCGAGTCCGCGCTTCGGACAGGCTCGGCGGAAAAGGGCCTGGAAACCGCCCGCCGCGTCACGGACCTGTTCCTGTCCTCCGCCGGCAGTTTTGACGACGAGCAGATCGCGCTGTTCGACGACGTGCTCGATCGCCTGATCGGCACCATCGAGCTCCGCGCCATCGCCGACATGGGCGCGCGCGTTGCGCTCGCCGAGATCAGCGCGCAGCTCGCGCCGATCGCGCAGGCGCCGCCATCGGTCATCCGCCGCCTCGCCAACAATGACGAAATCCGCATCGCCGGTCCCGTGCTCCAGGAATCCGCGCGCCTCGACGATGGCGAGCTGGTGCAGATCGCCTCGAGCAAGGGCGAGCCGCATCTGCTCGCAGTCGCCGGGCGCTGGTGGCTGAAGGAGATCGTCACCGATGCGCTGCTGGCGCGGCGCTATCCCAGCGTCAGCCGGCGGCTCGCCGCCAATCCCGGCGCGCGCGTTTCGGGCAATGGATTTGCCGTCATCGTCGGACAGGCCGAGGCTGATCCCGAGCTCGCTGTCAGCGTCGGCGTCCGCGTCGATTTGCCGTCAGACCTGCGCCGTCAATTGCTGCGCTCGGCGACGGACGCCGTGCGTACCCGCCTGTTGTCGCGCGCGCCGCCGCATCTGTTTGAGGAGATCCAGACCGCGATCGCAGCCGTCACCGTCGGTGTCGAGCGCGAGATGTCGGGTGTCCGCGACTTCGAAGGCGCCAAACGGGCGATTGCAAACCTCAAGGCGGCCGGCCAGCTCAGCGAGGCAACGCTGCTCGGCTTCGCCACGCAGCGGCGCTATGAGGAGACCGTCGCGGCCCTGGCGGCGTTGTCCGGATCGACAGTCGAGGTGATTCGCCCGCTGATGCAGAGCCTGCGCGACGACGGCCTGCTGGTGCCGTGCAAGGCGGCGCAGCTCAGCTGGGAAACCACGGCCGCCGTGCTCCAAAGCCGTTTTGCGACGGGCGCGATGAAGCCGGCCGATATCGCAAGGACTCAAGGCCATTACGCGCGCATGACGCCGGAAAATGCGCGGCGGACACTGCGGTTCTGGCAGGTGCGGGCGTCGTAGGGCGCGTTAGCTTAGGGGACGCTGCGCGCCAAATATTCCGCTGTCGTCCTGGCGAAGGCCAGGACCCATAACCACCGAATTCAGTTTGGCGAAGACTGGTGGTTAGCGGTCGCGTGCAACAACTTCTCCCTGGGGTAATGGGTCCTGGCTTTCGCCAGGACGACGTTGGAGCAAGTTCAGCGCCTCAAGAGCTAAATCGTCAGCCGCACGCCATCACGACCGGCGATCCGCAGCGGCACAACACTGCCCACGCGTTCGCCAACAATCGCCACCGGCAGGTAATGCTCCGTTCGCCCATGGCTCTCGCTCTCGATCAGCACCTCACGCGTGGCGCCCATCTCAGCTTGCAGCCGGTGGCGCAATGCCGCTTCGCCAGCCGCACGTAGCCGCTTCGCGCGCTGCTTGATCGCACCGCCCGCGACCTGCGGCATCCGCGCAGCCGGCGTGCCGGGGCGGGGCGAATATGGGAAGACGTGCAGGAAGGTGAGGCCGCACGCCTCGACCAGATCGAGCGACCGCGAGAACATCTCCTCGGTCTCGGTCGGAAAACCCGCAATGATGTCGGCACCCAGCGCGATATCCGGGCGCAGGCGGCGGACCTGGTCGCAGAACGCGATTGCGTCGCCGCGCGTGTGCCGCCGCTTCATGCGCTTCAAAATCATGTCGTCGCCGGACTGCAGCGACAGGTGCAGATGCGGCATCAGCCGCAAATCGTCGGCGATGGCATCCAATAGATCATTGTCTGCCTCGATCGAATCGATCGAAGAGATGCGCAGGCGCCTCAGCTCCGGCACATGCCGCAAAATCTGCTTCGTCAGCATGCCGAGTTTCGGCGCGCCCGGCAGGTCATTGCCGTAACTGGTGAGGTCGACGCCGGTCAGCACGATCTCGGCATGGCCGCGCGCGACCAATGCCCGCACCTGATCGACCACGGCGCCCATCGGCACCGAGCGCGAATTGCCGCGCCCGAACGGAATGATGCAGAAGGTGCAGCGATGGTCGCAGCCGTTCTGCACCTGCACGAACACCCGCGGCAGGCCGCTCGCGAAGCCGTCGATGAGATGCGGCGCCATCGCTTTGACCGCCATGATGTCGCTGACAGCGACCTTCTCGCTGGCGCCGAGATCGAACGCCGCACGCGCCTCGCGCCATGCAGACGACCGCATCTTGTCGTCATTGCCGACGACGCGATCAACCTCGGCCATGTCGGCAAACATGCCGCTTTGCGTCTGCGCGGCACAGCCGGTCACGACGATGCGCGCTCCCGGCCGTTCACGCCTCAATTTGCGGATCGACTGCCGCGCCTGCGCCACCGCCTCGTTGGTGACGGCGCAGCTGTTGATGACGATGGTGTCGGAGAGCCCCGCACCCTCGGCCTCGCGGCGGATCACCTCGGCCTCGAAGGCATTGAGGCGGCAGCCGAAGGTGACAATGTCGACGGTCATGACCCGACCGGCGCGAACAGCGCCGGATCGAAACTGCCCTCGTATTCGAAGGTCGCCGTGCCCGTCATCAGCACGTGATCGTCGCGCTCACGCCATTCGATCGCGAGCTTGCCGCCGGGCAGCGTGATCTCGACATTGCGTTCAGCGCGCTTCAGCCGCGCCGCCGCGACGGCCGTGGCGCAGGCCGCCGAGCCGCAGGCCCTGGTGAGGCCGGCGCCGCGCTCCCAGGTGCGGATCGTGATGTGGTCGCGATCGACGATGTGGGCGAGCGTGATATTGGCGCGCTCGGGGAAGATCGGATGGTTTTCCAGCAGCGGACCGAAACGCTCGAGATCGTAGGCGTTGACGTCATCGACCCAGAAGATCGCATGCGGATTGCCCATGCTGACCACCGAGGGCGAATGCAGGATCGGATTGTCGATCGGGCCGATCTGCAATTCGATGTAGCGGGTGTCGCGGAATTCCTGGTCGAGCGGAATGTCCTGCCAGCCGAACTTGGGCGCGCCCATGTCGACGGTGTAAAGATCGGGCGCAGGGCCCTGCCAGCAATTGAGCAGGCCGGCACGGGTCTCGAACGTCGCCGTGGTCTGGCCGGTCTTCTCGAACACGCGCCGCACCACGCAGCGCATGCCGTTGCCGCAGGCGCCCGCCTCGGAGCCGTCACTGTTGTAGATGCTGATGAAAGCTTCGGTACCGTCGAAGCGCGGCTTCTGCAGCACCATGAGTTGGTCGTAGGGCACGCCGCCTTGAGCCGATGCCACCGCGCGGGCATCGTCCGGGGTGACCTTTGAGGTGGAATCGCGCATGTCGACAACGACGATCTCGTTGCCGATGCCATTCATCTTGGCAAATGCATGGTTGGCCAGCGCGCTCATGAAAATTCCCGAATTTCGCCTGCCTTATATGGCGATCCTTGGCCCTCTTGGCCAGTGATTTGCCGCCGAGAGCCAGGACGTCTGCCATGACGCATCTGTCATGGGACGAATTCGGCGCTCGCGTGTTAGAACGGCGCAATTCGCGCAAACCGGGACGCGCGGCCGGGTTAAGGCCTTGGTGGGTTAAGGCCTTGGTGGGTTAAGGCCTTGGTGCGTAAGGTTTTGGGGAGAATAAGAATGTTCAGGTTTCGTCGTTTCGCTTTGGCCGCGCTGATCCCGGCAGCGGCCTTGTCGTATGGTCTGTCCGCCACGCTGGCCCAAACGCCGAGCCCGGCGCCGGCCGCATCGGCGAGCCCCTCGCCGGCCCCGTCGGTTTCGCCCGCCCCCGCGGCAAGTGCCTCGCCCGCACCCATGGCAACGCCCTCGCCGGCGGCCAGCGCCTCGCCAAGCCCTGCAACGTCGCCCTCGCCCGCAGCCAGTGCCTCACCGAGCCCCGCCGCCCCGCCACCCGCTGCCGCGGCAACGCCGGCTCCCGTGCAGACCGCCGATCCCTTCGGCCAGGAGACCACGCTCGAGCCCAGGAAGGTCGTGATGGTCAAGGGCACCGCCAATTGGGACTCGGCCTTCGACACGCTGATCGACGCCTTCAAGGCGCTGAACGCGCTGCTGGACAAGCAGGGCATCAAGCACGCCGGCAATTCGATGATCGTCTACACCTCGACCGACGATACCGGCTTCACCTTCCTTGCCGAGATCCCGGTCGAGCAGGACCCGAAGAACCTGCCCAAGGACATGAGTGTCGGCAAATCGCCGGAAGGCAAGGCGCTGAAATTCGTCCATCGCGGCTCCTACGACAACATGGACAACACCTACGAGGCGATCACCAATCACCTCGACGACAAGAAGCTGGAAGCCAAGGACACTTTTATCGAGGAATACCTCACCGATCCCCTGAAGACGGCCGAGGACAAGCTCGTGATCAATGTGTTCGTGCCACTGAAGTGAGACCGATGAACAAGCCTGCCGTTCTTTTTACCTCCCTTCTTACTTCCCTTGCCGCCGCTTTCGCCGCCACGCTGCTGGCAACGCCCGCGCTCGCCGACGATTTTCCGTCTGCGATTTCAGTGAACGGCGAAGCGACGATTTCCGCCGCACCGGACCTTGCACAGATCGATGCTGGCGTAGCCAACGACGCCAAGTCTGCGAAGGAAGCCTCCGACGCCAACAACGCCGCGATGGGCAAGGTGCTGCTGGCGTTGAAGGGCGCAGGCATTGACGAGAAGGATTATCAGACCTCGCGGCTGTCGCTGCAGCCGCAATACGGCCAGAACAAATCCACCGGCGCCTCGCCCGTGGTGGGCTTCCGCGCCTCCAACCGCGTCACGGTGAAGATCCGCGACGTAACCAAGGTGGCCGGCATCATCGACACGCTGGTCAGCGCTGGCGCCAACGATATCGGCAACATCTTCTTCGAGGTGACGCAGGCCTCGAAATTGCTTGACGATGCCCGCGAGAAGGCTGTCGCTGACGCCCGCCGCAAAGCGGAGATCTACGCCAAGGCCACCGGGGTCACGCTCGGCGCGCCGCTCAGCGTTTCCGAAGGCGGCGGGCCGGTGCCGCTGTTCAAGACGCGCATGGCTGAACCGATGGCCAGAGCAACCGCTGCGGTCGCGCCGGGCGAGGAGACGCTGTCGGTGACGGTGAATGTGAGCTGGGCGATCAAGGCCAAAGAGCAGTAGGGACAGCTGCCGCTACAGACTCCATTGTCGTCCCGGCCTAGTGCGCCATCGCGCACGGGGGGCCGGGACCCATACTCCTCAGAAGAAGTTATGGCGCCGAGATGGCAATGACCAATCTTCGCCAAATCGCGTTCGGTGGTTATGGGTCCCGGCCCCCCGTGTGCGATGGCGCACTAGGCCGGGACGACGGAGGAGTTAAAAGCGACGACGAAGCTAAATCTCCACCACCTGCCCAGGCTTCATCGCAACGAACCGCTCCTGCGGAACCTTCGCGGCATCGAGCGCCTCGACCAGCGCCTTCGCCGGTGCATCGATCGCCTCATCCGTAAGTTGAAACGTTCCGTGGTGATGCCCAAGTGCTTGCTGCGCGCCGCAATCCGCTAGCGCCTTCACCGCATCTTCCGGATTCATGTGCTGGTCGCGCATGAACCAGCGCGGCTCGTAGGCGCCGATCGGGAGGATCGCCAGGCGTAACGGCCCGTGCTTCTCGGCGACGCGGCGGAAATGCGTGCCGTCGCCATAGCCGGAATCGCAGACGACGTAGACCTTGCCCGCCGGCGTCTCCAGCACGAAGCTGGCCCACAGTGCCTTGTTGCGATCGAACATGCCGCGCGCCGACCAGTGCCGCGTCGGCACCAGCGTCACGGCGATGCCGCCGCCGAGCTCGACGCGATCGTGCCAATCGAACGCTTCCACCTTGATCGTCGGATCGGTGCTACGCATCGTGACGTCGTTGCCGAGCGGGGTAACCACGCGCGGAGCAAAATTCTTGGCGAGCCGCGACAGCGTCGCGATGTCGAGGTGGTCGTAATGGCCGTGCGAGACCAGCACGGTATCGATCTTCGGCAGCTTGTCGAAGGCGATGCCGGGGTCGTTGTACCGCTTTGGCCCGGCGAAGCTGACGGGCGAGACCCGCATCGACCAGACGGGATCGACGAGGATGTTGAGGCCGCCGGTCTGGATCAGCCAGCTGGCGTGGCCGACGAAAGAGAGCCGCACCTTGTCGCCGTCCACGCGGTCCGGCGGGGTGTCGGCATGGGGGCTCGGCGCCCACTCCGGCCAGGCCGCGCGCTGCCGTTTGCCGCCGAATTGCCAGCGCAAGACCTCGCGAAGCGATTTCGGCGGCGCGCCGTCCGGATCGAAGAATGTCAGGCCGTCGAAATGGTCGGAGGCGGGACCGTCATAGGTTTTCATGCGGGACATCCAAAGGGAGGGCACGCCGACCAATGCGCCGGCCCCGGCGAGCAGTCCGAAAAGGCGGCGGCGAGTGATCGGCACGGATCTAGCTTCAGGGATGGTCGGGGCGATGAGACATCACCCTCTCATATGGGCCGGACCAGGGGAAAAGGAACCCGCGGCTAAAAGAACTTTGTTTTCAGTGGCTTGCTCTGGTAAAGCCGCCCAGTCCGCCTAACTTTCCTTGACTTTTGGGCGTGGGCGGCGTTTAACCCCGCCACTTTCTCGGAAAGGCTTTCTTTTCGACCCGCCCACTGGTCCTGGAGACCAGAGGCCCACGCCCGACAGCGCTATGCGCCCTCGGGCGTAAAGGTGTTTGGAAGATCGCTTCTCGAGGGAAGTGGTCATCCCCCGCGAAGGCGGGGGATCCAGTATTCCAGAGGCGGCTCGGCCTGGACCGAGATGCCGCGGCGTACTGGATGCCCCGGTCAAGCCGGGGCATGACAGTGGTGAACGCGGCAACCCTGCGCGAGCAGGACAAGGGACAACGGCATTGTTCGACAATCTGTCGGAACGGCTTGGCGGCATTCTCGATCGTCTGACGGGGCGCGGTGCGCTGACCGAAAAGGACGTCGACGCCGCGATGCGCGAGGTGCGCCGCGCGCTGCTGGAAGCCGACGTCGCGCTCGAAGTGGTGCGCAGCTTCACCGAACGCGTCCGCGAGCAGGCGATCGGCGCCACCGTCGTCAAGTCGGTGACGCCAGGCCAGATGGTGGTCAAGATCGTCCATGACGAGCTGATCAACACGCTCGGCGCCGAAAGCCAGACCATCGACGTCAATTCCGTGCCGCCGGTGCCGATCATGATGGTCGGACTGCAAGGTTCCGGTAAGACCACCACCACGGCAAAGCTCGCCCGTCGCATGGTCCAGCGCGACAAGCGCAAGGTGCTGATGGCGTCGCTCGACATCTACCGTCCCGCGGCGATGGAGCAGCTGGCCGTACTGGGCCGCGACCTCGACATTCCGACGCTGCCGATCGTCGCCGGCCAGCAGCCGGCTCAGATTGCGAAGCGCGCGCTGGAGGCCGGCAAGCTCGGCGGCTACGACGTCGTGCTGCTCGACACCGCCGGCCGCACCACGCTCGACGAAGAGATGATGGCGGAAGCAGCAGCGATCAAAGCCGCCGCCAATCCGCACGAAGTGCTGCTGGTGGCAGACAGCCTCACCGGCCAGGACGCCGTAAACCTCGCCCGCGCCTTCGACGAGCGCGTCGGCCTCACCGGCATCGTGCTCACGCGCGTGGACGGCGACGGCCGCGGCGGCGCCGCGCTGTCGATGCGCGCGGTCACGGGCAAGCCGATCAAGCTGCTCGGCACCGGTGAAAAGACCGACGCGCTGGAGGATTTCCATCCCGACCGGATCGCCGGCCGCATCCTCGGCATGGGCGACGTGGTCTCGCTGGTCGAACGCGCTGCCGCCAACATCGACGCCGAAAAGGCCGCGCGCACCGCGGAGCGGATGCGCAAGGGTCAGTTCGACCTCAACGACATGCGCGAGCAGCTGTCGCAGATGGCGAACATGGGCGGCATCAGCGGCCTGATGGGCATGATGCCCGGCATCGCCAAGATGAAGAACCAGATCGCGGCCGCCGGCATCGACGACAAGATTTTGAAGCGCCAGGTCGCGGTGATCGATTCCATGACGCGCGACGAGCGCCGTCATCCCGACCTGCTCAAGGCCAGCCGCAAGAAGCGCATCGCCGCCGGAAGCGGCCAGAGTGTCGAGCAGGTCAACAAGCTGCTCAAGATGCACCGGAACATGGCCGATATGATGAAGGCCATGGGTTCGGGCAAGCGCGGTCCGCTCGCCGGCATCGCGCAGGCGATGGGCTTTGGCGGCGGCATGAAGCCGCCTTCGCCGGAAGAGATGAAGGCGCTGCAGGAGAAGATGCAGGGTGGCGGCGGACAGGGTCTGCCCAGCCTGCCGAAGGATTTGCCGGCCGGGCTGCGCACCGGTCTGCCGAACGTGCCCGGCCTGACCGGGCTGAGCGGCAAGCCGATGCTGCCGGGCCTCGGCGGATTTCCGGGCAAGAAGAAATGAGGAATTCGTCGCACGGGTCGTAGGGGTCCCGCGCGGCGCGAAAATACCAATCAACCGAACAAACTGTATTTTGCAAACCGTACTTCGAAGGAGAACTAAATGTCCGTCGTTATCCGCCTCGCCCGCGCAGGCACCAAGAAGCGCCCCGTCTATCACGTCGTCGTCGCCGATTCGCGCTTTCCCCGCGATGGCCGCTTCATCGAGCGTCTCGGCTATTTCAACCCGCTGCTGCCGAAGGACAACGAGACCCGGCTGAAGCTCGACATGGACAAGGTGAAGGCCTGGTTGGCCAAGGGCGCGCAGCCCTCGGACCGTGTGTCGCGCTTCCTCGACGCCGCCGGCGTCAAGAAGCGCGAAGCGCGCAACAATCCGGAGAAGGCCGTGCCGCGCAAGGAGCGCAAGGCGCAGGCCGAAGCCGCCGCGAAGGGTTAAGGCCAGACCATGCCGGCGCTGGTCTGCGTCGCGCGGATCGGTGCCGCGCATGGTGTGCGCGGCGCGGTCAAACTGTGGACTTTTACGGAAGATCCCTTTGCCGTGCGGCACTACGGTCTGCTCTCGTCCAAGGACGGCAAGCGCCAGTTCGAGGTCGCGCAGGCGCGCGAGGCCAAGGATCATCTGGTCGCGACGTTCAAGGGCGTCACGACCCGCGATGAGGCCGAGCGCCTCAACGGCATCGAGCTCTACGTCGCGCGCGAAAAGCTGCCCGCGACCGACGAGGGCGAATATTACCACACCGATCTGATCGGGCTCGCCGCCGTCACCACGGCGGGCGACGCGCTCGGCCGCGTGCTCGCGATCCACAATTTCGGCGCCGGCGACATCATCGAAATCGCGCCGCCCCAAGGCAGCACGATGCTGCTGCCGTTTACGGACGCGGTGGTGCCGGAGGTCGATCTCACAGGCGGCCGCGTCGTGATCGCGCTGCCGCAGGAGATCGCGGGCGATGACGAGGCATCGCCGTCATGACATGACGGTGACGGGCCGTGGATCGCCCTCACAAAATAGAGACTTGCGTTTGCTATCCGGCTCGATCACGTTTGGGTTGCACCCCTACCAAGACGATTCCTGAACATCCGGAGATACAAATGTTGCGGCGCTGTCTTATGGCAACGATCGGCCTGCTCGCGTCTGTCGGCGTGCTGGCGGCCCAAACGGCGCCGAGTCAACCGCCTGCCGAGGCATCCACGGAGACGCCCGAGCAGCAAGAGCCGCGGACGGGCGATCGCTGGACCTTCGAAGTTCGCGACGAGATCACAGGCGAGCTGAAATCGACGGTCACCCAAACCATAACCGACGTATCTCCCACGGAAATCGGCATCCGCCTGAGCTTTCTTGGAAAGCCGGGTCTTTCATTCCAGACCTTCGATCATTCGTGGAATTTCATCGACAATGGTACGTGGAAGTTTACCCCAAACGACGGCTCGGGCATCAAGGCCCCACTTCAGGTCGGCAAGTCCTGGTCAGCCAGCTCGAGTGATTTCAATAGCGGCACCGGTGCCAGTCTGAAGCGCTCCGTCAAATCGAAAGTTACCGGTCAGGAAAGCATCACGACACGCGCCGGCACGTTCGAGACGTACAAGATTGAGACGTCCCTCGAGATGCGAAACGCGAATGATCCGACCAAGAAGTTTCAGACCGAGCAGCAGACGTGGTACGCGCCGGCAATCAATCATTGGGTAAAGCGCACTTGGGTCAATAAGTCGGCCGGCAAGGTCAACGACAAGGGCTCGGTCGAGCTGATCGAATATGGCCGCCGCTAGTCGCCGGCCGACGGCTTCCGATCACCATGGATCCCGCTGGAGGCACCTCATGTCTCGTTGCGCCACTGCGGCGATGATTTGCCTGCTCGCGGGTATCCCCGCGGCACAAGGCGCCGAGAGAGACGCGCTGCCTGCTGCTTCAAGTGGGGTCGAAACAAAGTCGCCCACTTCAATGGAAGAGCCGGTGCCGGGCGACTTCTGGACATACGAGGTGCGAGACGAAATCGGCGGAAGCACTGAAGCCCGCAAATCGACCGTCACCGAAGTGAAGCCCGGCGAGATCCGCGTTGATATCACCGGAGGCAAAAGCGGTGATCAGCTCAATGTTTACGACCGGTCATGGAACCTGAAGAGCACAGGCCCATGGAAATATCAGCCGATTGACGGCTCGGGCATTCGCATGCCGCTGAAGGTTGGCGCCGCCTGGAATGTCACCGCAGACGATGTCAATTCGCAAAACGGCAACATTTTCAGGCGCTCGGTCAATGCAAAGGTCGTCGGCCAGGAAACCATCACCACCAAGGCCGGCAGGTTCGACACATTCAAGATCGAAACGACGGTCTCCAGACACTCGACCAATGATCCGTCCAAAAAGGGAGAGATCACGGCGCAGACTTGGTATGCACCGGCGATCGATCACTGGGTCAAGCGCAGCTTCGTGTCTCGGGCGAACAATCATGTGGTGAACAGCAGCACGAGCGAGCTCGTCGAATACGGCCGCAAGAAATAGGCTGCGTACTGCCAATGATCTGGCCGAGAAGGCCGCGGCTCGTTCAGGTCTCGACCTCTTGGCCGCGATGCCCTAACCAGCGGCCATGACGACCTCCTCACCCTGGCGCGCGACGGTGCTGACGCTGTTTCCGGACATGTTTCCGGGGCCGCTGGGCGTGAGCCTGGCCGGCCGGGCGCTGGCGTCCGGGCTCTGGGAACTGGAGGCGCGCGACATCCGGGCCTCGGCCACCGACCGGCACCGCAGCGTCGATGACACCCCGGCCGGGGGCGGGCCGGGCATGGTGCTTCGGGCCGATGTTCTGGCGGCGGCCATCGATGCCGTCGGGAGCGGCTCGGATCGGCCGAAACTGCTGATGAGCCCGAGGGGTCGGCCATTGACCCAGGCCCGCGTCCTGGAGCTGGCCAAGGGTCCGGGTCCCCTGATCGTCTGCGGGCGGTTCGAGGGGGTGGACCAGCGGGTGATCGACGGACGCGGCCTGGAGGAGATCTCGATCGGCGACTACGTGCTGTCCGGCGGTGAAATCGCGGCCCTGGCCCTGATCGACGCCTGCGTCCGGCTGTTGCCGGGCGTGATGGGCAAGGAAGCCTCGGGAACCGAGGAAAGTTTTTCGGACGGCCTGCTCGAGTACCCCCAATACACCCGACCGCAGCTGTTCGAGGGAACTCCGATTCCGGAGATCCTGACCTCGGGCGACCACGCCAAGGTCTCGGCCTGGCGGCGGGCGCAATCGGAAGCGCTGACAGCGGCCCGGCGGCCCGATTTGTGGGCGCAAGTCCCGGCCAAAGCCCCGAATCGGGCCGGACGCCAAAAAACGCCAAAAAACAAGACAGACGGGTGACAAACGCTCCGGCTTGTCTTATAGGAGCGGCCACATCCGCAATGGCTGGATAAACGAATTTCGCGCGGCCCCCGTTTTCCAAGGCTGGGCGCGCCGATGGAGATTTACCCATGAACCTGATCCAACAGCTCGAAAAAGAGCAATTCGACAAGCTTTCCGCCAGCAAGGACATTCCTGAGTTCGGCCCCGGCGACACCGTGATCGTCAACGTGAAGGTCGTCGAAGGCGACCGCACCCGCGTTCAGGCCTATGAGGGCGTTTGCATCGGCCGTTCCGGCGGCGGGCTCAACGAGAGCTTCACCGTGCGCAAGATCTCTTATGGTGAGGGTGTCGAGCGCGTGTTCCCGGTGATGTCGCCGATGATCGACTCGATCAAGGTGGTGCGCCGCGGCAAGGTGCGTCGCGCCAAGCTCTATTACCTGCGCAACCTCCGCGGCAAGTCGGCCCGCATCGTGGAGAAGAAGCAGGACCGCCCGGCTGCCGTCAACGAGTAAGCTCCGCTTACAGGCGAGTTACCGAGAGCGCGGGGCCAAACCCCGCGCTTTTTTGTTGCGTCAGCCGTGCGCGTCAAAGCCCTCGCGATTCCAATTCGGCCTGCTATATATTCTTGGAATGTTTCCAGATCTGACCAGCCTCTCGCCCGTCAAGCGCATCGTCATCGACGATCGCTCGCGGCTGCCCGGCCGGTTCTTCGGACGCTTCGCGACCTCGGCAACGTCAGAGCTTACGCGCGCAGCCTAAAAGCTGCGCTGACGATTTTGTTGCCCGCGCGCCACGCGCCTATCCGCTCTACACAACATTCCTGGAGCTGACGCTCATGTCCAAGCCGACCACACTGTACGACAAGATCTGGAACGACCATCTGGTGCACGAAGCCGAGGACGGCACCTGCCTGCTCTATATCGATCGCCACTTGGTGCATGAGGTGACTTCGCCGCAGGCGTTCGAAGGCCTGCGCACGACCAGGCGCAAGGTGCACGCGCCGGAAAAGACGCTCGCCGTCGTCGACCACAACATCCCGACCACCGACCGCTCGAAGCCGAACCCGGATCCGGAGAGCATCGAGCAGATGCGCGTGATGGCGGAGAACGCCAAGGAATTCGGCATCGAATATTTCAACGAGTTCGACAAGCGCCAGGGCATCGTCCACGTCATCGGCCCCGAGCAGGGCTTTACGCTGCCCGGCACCACCATCGTCTGCGGTGACAGCCACACCTCGACGCATGGCGCGTTCGGCGCACTCGCACACGGCATCGGCACCTCCGAGGTCGAGCATGTGCTGGCGACGCAGACGCTGATCCAGAAGAAGGCGAAGAACATGCGCGCGGTCGTCGACGGCAAATTGCCGGACGGCGTCACGGGCAAGGATATCATCCTGGCCATCATCGGCGAGATCGGCACCGCCGGCGGCACCGGCTACGTGCTCGAATACGCCGGTGACGCGATCCGCGCGCTCAGCATGGAAGGCCGCATGACGGTCTGCAACATGTCGATCGAAGGCGGCGCGCGTGCGGGCCTCGTCGCGCCCGACCAGAAGGCGTTCGACTTCCTGCGCGGCCGTCCGAAGTCGCCGCAGGGTGCCGCCTGGGACGAAGCGATGCGATACTGGGAAAAGCTGCGCTCCGACGACGGCGCGCATTTCGACCATGAGATCCGCCTGGATGCAGCAAAGCTGCCGCCGATCGTGACCTGGGGCACTTCGCCTGAGGACGTGATCTCGGTGACCGGCGTCGTGCCCGATCCCGACAAGATCGCGGACGAGGCCAAGCGCCTCTCCAAGCATCGTGCCCTGAAGTACATGGGCCTGACGGCCGGGACGAAGATCACCGACATCAAGCTCGACCGCATCTTCATCGGCTCCTGCACCAACGGCCGCATCGAAGATTTGCGCGCGGCCGCCAAGGTCGCGGAAGGCAAGCAGGTTTCGGCGAACGTGAACGCCATGGTCGTGCCGGGCTCCGGCATCGTGAAGGAGCAGGCCGAAGCCGAGGGTCTCGACAAGATCTTCATCAAGGCCGGCTTCGAATGGCGCGAGCCGGGCTGCTCGATGTGCCTCGCCATGAACCCCGACAAGCTGGCTCCGGAAGAGCGCTGCGCCTCGACCTCGAACCGCAACTTCGAGGGCCGCCAGGGCTTCAAGGGCCGTACTCATCTGGTGTCGCCGGCAATGGCTGCTGCCGCGGCGATCGCGGGTCACTTCGTCGACGTCAGGGAGTGGCGCTGAGCCTCTTCCTGCAATTTGAACGATCGCGGCAAACCGCCGTTAATCGGCAGCGCCGACACTGCGTCCTCGCGACGGTTTCGCGGGGACGCTGCTCATGGCCAACAAGCCTGAATATGTCGATCTGATCAGCGCGGCGACGCCCCAGCACCGGCGGCGCGCAGCGCCGCTGCGCGTCGTCGCCAGGCCCGAGGTCGAGGAGACCTCGAAGCTCAGCCGCTGGCCGCCGGCGATGTTCAAGCAGTGGAAGCTGGAGAACCTCACGCGGTGGAAGTCGGCGTCCTGGAAGCTGAAGGATTGGCTCTAAGCCACCAGATGAACAAAGGGCGCCGTCGAGGCGCCCTTTTCATTTCGATCGTGCTCACCAATAGCGATACGGATGGTGCCAGCGATGCCAGCGGCAGACGCGGCGCGGCCCGTAATAGGTCCAGATGACCCGGCAGCGGCGCGGATAGCTGTAATAGGGATAGTAGCCGCCGTAGTAGCGCCGATGGAAATGGCGATGGCCGTAGTAGGCAGGGCGATAGCCGCCATAGCGGTGATAGCCGCCGTAATGGTGAATTCCACCGTAGCGATAGCCGCCGCCATGAAAGGCGGGCGCGGCGCGGAAGCCACCGCCGTGGAAGCCACCGCCGCGGAAGCCACCGAAATGTCCTCCGCCACCGTGGAAGCCGCCTCCGCCATGGAAGCCGCCGCCATGTCCACCACCGCCGTGTCCACCGCCACCGCCGCCGCCGTGGCGAACCGGGATTATGTCGTCGCTTGCGGCCTTCGCCGCCGGCAACGTCGCCGGATTGATCAAGGTCAGCGCTTCAGCACGACGCGCGGTCCCGGCCGACAGCAACAGCGTCGCGGCGGCCGCAATCCCGAGCAAGCGCATCGGGCTTGCCCTGCGACCCAATATCCTCAGCATGGAATTCTCCCTGAATCGGACAGCGGAGCTGCGACGCTCGTTTCCGGCCCGCGTCATCCCTGTTCATTTGCAGTCGCTCCCGAGATTAAATTAGGGACAGCGACGTGAATGCCTCATGAATGAACGACGTTCCCAGCGTGGCGCTGCGACGTCACCACCACGGCCCGAAGCCGAGCACGAACGGTGCGGGCACGCCGTAGGGATAAGGACGGTAGGAGACAGGCCGCGCGTAGTAACGCGGCGCGGGAGCTGCGAATTGGCGCACAGCGTCATGATGGCGCGCATGACGCCGCGTACCGATCTCTGTTGCGGACACTGGTGCCTTTGACTTCGCGGCAGCCTGCGTCGCTGCAATGCAGACGCCGGGCGAAGCGACGATCAGCCCGAGGGCAACCGCGATTCCAATCCATCTCGTCATGATCGACCTCCGCTGCGTCCGCATGCGGCGCTGCCGGCGGGATCGGCCAACTCAGCCCCGGCGCCAGTAGCAGCTCATATGCGGCACGATCACCGTGCCGCTCGGCCGAAATTCCTGCACATAGGTGGCGTTGCACTCGCGGACCGCATCGGGACCGGGATTGTAACGGGGATAGACGCCATCCGGGCTGTAATAGGGCGTGACGCGCAGGCGCGCCGGGGGCCGCTTGCGCGGCGGCGGGACATCGTCCGGCGAGGCCGCCTGGGCCAGCCTGACCCCGTGGCCGGCGGTCTGGGCTTCCGCGCCAACGCAAAATTGCGAAAACAACCCCATGCACAGTAGCGTCAGCGCTGTTTTCGCTCGCATTTTACCGCCCACCTGAACGTCCCATTCGAGGCCCCACGCTCCCCGTTTTGACGGCGCCCGTCAACCTCGCCGCGCTTATAAAGCCGGATGCATGCCTGAGGAACCCACGCTATGAGAAGCCCATGTGGACAGAATTGAAAGCGCCCTCGCTGGCCGAGATGGAAGCGACGGCGCATGAATTATTCGAGAGCCTGCCGGCGGAGTTTCGCAGCCTCTGCGAGGGCGTGATCATCCGCGTCGACGACTTCCCGACCGAGGAGGTTCTGGACGAGATGGAATGCGAGAGCGAGTTCGACCTGCTCGGCCTGTTCCAGGGTGTCGGCCTGCCGCAGCAGAGCTTTGGCGATGTGGCGCGGCTGCCCAACATGGTCTGGCTCTACCGCCGCCCGATCCTGGACTACTGGGCCGAGCACGACGAAAGCCTCGGCCATATCGTCCGCCACGTCCTGGTCCACGAGATCGGCCACCATTTCGGTCTCTCGGACGACGATATGGCCGCGATCGAGGCGCAGGTGGAATAGGGCAGTATCGAGCCCCGGGCTCCCTAACCTCTCCCGCTTGCAAGCGGGAGAGGGGGCGCACCTCCTCCGTGGCTTGATCCAGACAAGCAGACGAGACCTACCGAATTCGGCCTAGAATTCGGGCTCCGATCGCGATAAACACCTGTTCCCCCTGAACCACCCCGGGAAAGCGCAACCATGGACAAGTTCACCACGCTGGAAGGCGTCGCGGCGCCGCTGAAGATCATCAATGTCGACACCGACATGATCATTCCGAAGCAGTACCTCAAGACCATCAAGCGCACCGGCCTTGGCAAGGGGCTCTTCTCCGAGCAGCGCTACAAGGACGACGGCAGCGAGAATCCTGATTTCGTCCTCAACCAGCCCGCCTATCGCAACACGAAGGTGCTGGTCGCCGGCGACAATTTCGGCTGCGGCTCGAGCCGCGAGCATGCGCCCTGGGCGCTGCTCGACTTCGGCATCCGCTGTGTGATCTCGACCTCGTTCGGCGACATCTTCTACAACAACTGCTTCAAGAACGGCATTCTGCCGATCCGTGTCTCCCAGGAAGACCTCGACAAGCTGTTCGACGACGCCGAGCGCGGCGCCAACGCGACGCTGACGATCGACCTGCCGAACCAGGAGATCCGCGGACCCGACGGCGGCAAGGTCAAGTTCGAGATCGATCCGTTCCGCAAGCATTGCCTGATCAACGGCCTCGATGACATCGGCCTGACGATGGAGAAGAAGTCCTCGATCGACAGCTACGAGGAGAAGCTCAAGCGCGAACGCGCCTGGGCCTGAGATTGATCCGAGTTTCGAGCCCCGGTGCTGACAGCGCCGGGGCTTTTTCTTTGCCCTCGATATCCTCTATTTTTCGAGCATGATCTTGTCGGAAAACCGCTGCACACTTTTCCGGATCATGCTCTAAGCTTCGCCCATGCCGCCCGACATCGTCACCTTCTGGCATGGCCCGATGGACGCCCTGCGCCAGACCTGTCTGCGCTCGCAGTTGGCTGCCGGCCACAGGGTCACGGTCTACAGCTTCGACACCATTCCCGGCCTGCCCTCAGGCGTCGGCAATGCGGATGCCGAGGCGATCCTGCCGCATGCGTTCTCCGAACGATTGCGACCGCCGCAGCCGGACGGCAGCTGGCGCGACTGGACTACGCTTCAGTTCAGCGACTTCTTCCGCATGAAGCTGATGGCGAAGGGTCTTGGTCTCTGGCTCGATGCCGACGTGCTGCTGCTCAAGCCTGCCGAGATCGATCCGGCAAAGCCCTACTTCGCGTGGGAGCGGCCACGCCAGCTCGGCAATTCCGTGATCTATCTGCCGCCGGAGCACGGCATCGTTGCCGCCTTCGAGGAGCTGATGGAGCAGGAGGAGCTGACGCCGGACTGGCTGTCGCTGCGCCATCGCATCACGTTTGCGATGCGCCGCCTGCGCGGCGGCTCGAACCGTCTCTCCGACATCCGCGTCGCGATCTTCGGGCCGGCGGCACTCACCGCGCTCGCGCGCCGCACCGGCGAGTTGGCTTGCGCATTGCCGAAGCAGTCGTTCTACGCCGTGCATGCCGAGCCAAAATTGTTCTTCGATCCCTCGAGCTATCTCGGCCTCGTCACCGACCCCGAGATCATCGGCCTGCACATCTCGCCCAAGGGCCGTGGCGGCGAGAAGCCGATCCCCGGCAGCCTGTATGCCTGGGCGGCGGAGCGGTTTCGATAATTGCCACGGGAAAGGTATGCTCCCTCTCCCGCTTGCGGGGGAGGGCTGGGGTGGGGTGTCTCCGCAAGCGAGAGCCCCCAAGAGGTGAAACCCATCACCCGGCGCGCGGGACGATGCTTCGCATCGCCCGGACGCGCCGACCTCTCCCGCAAGCAAGCGGGAGAGGTGCAGCGGAGGCCGCGGCCCCATCAGCGCTGTTTGATCCAGCGCAACGCGCATCTGCGCCATTGTGCGTAGTCTCGCTCCAATTCCGCCGTTCGAATGGAGCTTCGCATGAGCACCGCAAGCAGGCCTTATCCCATCGTTCAGGACCTCATCGAGTCCGTTGCAAGCTGGCTGAAGCATCGGCGCGAGCTGAACGAGATCCGGCAGCTCGACCGCGCCGATTTCGACCGGATCGCGCAGGACCTCAGGATCGCGCCTGACGATCTCGAAGAGCTGGTCCGCCATGGACGGCACGCCGCCGACGAGCTGCCGAAGATGCTCGAACAGCTCGGCATCAACGCCGAAGCGCTCGGCCGCGCCCAGCCGCTGCTGCTGCGCAACATGGAGCGGGTCTGCGCCCTTTGCAGCCACAAGGCTCAATGCGATCGCGAGCTCGCCGACGGCACGGCCGCGGAGAACTACCACGGCTTCTGCGCCAATGCGTCAACGCTGGAGTCGCTCGATCGCGCGGATCACGCGCGTCGCTAAATTTCGGCGAGTGCCTTCGCTGCGCGAAGGTCGGATTTACTTCAATCTCAGCAGCGGACTTACGTCACCGGCGTCCGTAACGCCCAGCATCCTTCCTAGCTCGAGCGCAAGCGGCAGGACCCAAAACGGAGAGTCGGGATCGAATGGCGCCGGCTCGCCCGAAATGTTGTAGAGCGTCTTGGCACAAATCTCTTCGAACGAGTACTGAGCCAGAGCCAACTGATCCTTGCGCTTGTCGGCCGCAAGTGTCTTTCGCCTGACCTCGGAGAACAGGGCGTGAGCCTGTTTACGACTCGACTTGTCATTGGCGAGAGCGATCAGCTTGCGTAGCGTTTCCTTATCCTGGCATCGCTCCTCGAAAAACATAAGCGGTGCAAGCATAGCCGTGACGATGTTGGTCGGCCGCCTGGTCATAAGAACTCCTAGAGCACGCGCCCTAACCCTTCCCCATCGCGGCGATCGCGTCCGCGATTTCGATCGTGCGCCGGGCCATGTCGGCGTGCAGGCGCTCCACCATGGCGCCATCCAGACGGATCGCACCGCGCGAGACGTTCTCCGGCAGCTCGAACGCGGCGATGATCTTTCGCGCGCGGGCGACTTCCTCCTCCGGCGGTGTGAAGATCGCGTTGCAGGCTTCGATCTGCGAGGGATGAATCAGCGTCTTGCCGTCAAAACCGAGATCGCGGCCCTGCGCGCATTCGGTTGCGAAACCGTCGGAATTGGCGATGTCGCTGTAGGGACCGTCGAGGATTTCGAGGCCGTGAGCGCGCGTCGCCAGGATGCAATGCGTGATCATCGGGATCATCGCGGCGCGGCCAGGCATCATCTTGATGCGCGTCTCGCGCGAGATGTCGTTCGGACCGAACACGAAGCCGGAGAGGCGCGTTTTCGGATCGCGGCCGGCCACGGCCAGCTCCTCGGCATGCAGCACCGCGCGTGCGGTCTCGATCATGGCCCAGACCTTCACGGTCGGCGCAGCGCCGAGCTCGGCGAGATGGTGGCCGATGGTCTGGAGATCCTCGATGCTTGAAACTTTCGGAACCAGGATGCCGTCCGGCGAGGCCTTGGCGGCCATCGCGACGTCGTCGGCCCACCAGGGCGTGTCGAGGCCGTTGGTCCGGATCAAGATCTCGCGCTTGCCGAACCCCTTGGCTGCGATCGCGGCCGCGATTCCGTCGCGCGCCACCGCCTTGGCATCAGGCGCGACGGAGTCTTCCAGATCAAGGATCAGGCCGTCGGCGGCGAGATTGCGCGCCTTTTCCAGCGCGCGGGGGTTGGAGCCGGGCATGAACAGATGGCTGCGGCGCGGGCGGGTCATGCAAGCGTTCCTTCCGGTTTCCTCGTCTCTATTCTGACCGAAGCCGATAGCATCTGGCCTGCCTATTCGAAAGGCTTGTTCGCCCCAGCGGTATATGATTAGGCATAGGCCATGACCGGATTCCCAGAGCATTTGCTGGAAGGCTACCAGGCCTTCGCCACCCAGCGGCTGCCGACCGAGCAGACCCGCTACCGCGAGCTGTCGGTGAAGGGGCAGTTCCCGGAAGTGATGGTGATCGGCTGCTGCGATAGCCGCGTCTCGCCCGAAGTGATCTTCGACGTCGGCCCGGGCGAGCTCTTCGTGGTCCGCAACATCGCCAATCTGGTGCCGGTATATCAGCCCGACGGCAACGCGCATGGCGTCTCGGCGGCGCTGGAATATGCCGTGAAGGTGCTGAAGGTGAAGCACATCGTGGTGCTCGGGCACGCGCAATGCGGCGGCATCCGCGCTTTCGTCGACAAGATCGAGCCGCTCACCCCCGGCGACTTCATCGGCAAATGGATGCAGATGTTCATCAAGCCCGGCGAAGTGGTGGAGCAGCGCGACCATGAGACCATGGCGCAATTCGTCGAGCGCATCGAGAAGGCCGCGGTGTTCCGCAGCCTGGAAAACCTGATGACCTTCCCGTTCGTGCAGAAGGCGGTGGACGCCGGCCAGATGCAGACGCACGGCGCCTATTTCGGCGTCGCGGAGGGATCGCTGTTCGTGCTCGACAAGATCGCGAAGGAATTCAGGAACGCGCGCGAGGCGACGTAAGTCTCGTAGGGTGGGTTAGCCGAAGGCGTAACCCACCTCTTCAATCTCCGCGGTAACAGAAGTGGTGGGTTACGCTCAGCGGACCGCACTTCGCGCGGCCGCTTCGCTAACCCACCCAACGACAGCTCTTACGCCGCCTTCTTCTTCGCGCTGATCAGCTTGCGGTTGATCAGGACTTCCGCGATCTGGATCGCGTTGAGCGCGGCGCCCTTGCGTAGATTGTCCGACACGCACCACAGCACGAGACCGTTTTCGACCGTCGCGTCCTCGCGGATGCGGCTGATATAGGTGGCGTCTTCGCCGGCCGCTTCATATGGCGTGGCGTAGCCGCCGGGCTCATGCTTGTCGATGACGAGGCAGCCGGGCGCCTTGCGCAGGATGTCGCGCGCTTCGTCCGCGGTGATCGGATTCTCGAACTCGATGTTGACCGCCTCGGAATGGCCGACGAACACCGGCACCCGCACGCAGGTCGCGGAGAGCTTGATCTTGGGATCAAGCATCTTCTTGGTCTCCGCCATCATCTTCCACTCTTCCTTGGTATAGCCGTCCTCCATGAAGACGTCGATTTGGGGAATGACGTTGAAGGCGATGCGGGTGGGAAACTTCTTACTGATCAGCTCCTGGTTGGTGTAGACGGCCTTGGTCTGCGAGAACAATTCGTCCATCGCGTCCTTGCCGGCGCCCGACACCGACTGATAGGTCGAGACCACGACACGCTTGATGGTGGCCTTGTCGTGCAGCGGCTTGAGCGCGACCACGAGCTGCGCGGTCGAGCAGTTCGGGTTGGCGATGATGTTCTTCTTCTTGAAGCCCGCGGTCGCGTCCGCATTCACTTCCGGCACGATCAACGGCACGTCCGGGTCCATGCGCCAGGCCGAGGAATTGTCGATCACGACCGTGCCGGCGGCGCCGATCTTGGGCGACCATTCCTTCGACACCTCGCCGCCCGCCGACATCAGGCAGATGTCGACGTCGGAGAAGTCGTAATGCTCGAGCGCTTTGACCTTCAGGGTGCGGTCGCCGTAGGAGACCTCGACGCCCATGCTGCGGCGTGACGCCAGGGCCACCACCTCGTCCGCGGGGAATTTGCGCTCATCGAGGATGTTGAGCATTTCCCGTCCGACATTGCCGGTCGCGCCGACGACTGCGACTTTGTAACCCATCGTTCACTCTCCGACGAAAAAGCTCTTTCCTGAAGCTGAGGCTTAAACAGGAAGAGCAGCGCTTCTATGCGAGAACCGGCCTCAAGACAACGTTGGACCATGCCTGAAGGCCGTGGATGCAGTCGCCTGAGGCCAGCACGGCCGCAACCCCCACCCAGATCCATCTGGCGCTCGCAGCCGTCGCCGACGAGGTCGTCGGCACGCTGGCGCGCCTGTTCGCCTATGTGGGGGCTTTGGTGCTGTTTGCCATCCTCGGGCTTGCGGCACTCGGCCAGCTGCCAAACTTGCGCGACGATGAGCCGGCGCTGAAACCGGGCTGGAGCGCGGCCGACCGCTCGCATCCGGCCTTCGCCCTTAGCCGGCTCGATTCATTAGAAAAAACAGCCTCTTACACCATTCTCAGGCATCCCGAAGGCGGCCGCAGGGACGTGATGCGCTGGGCGGGCGAGGCGGACAAGCCCATGGCCGAGCTCGAGATCTACCGGGAAGGCGGCGAATTCGACGTGGCGCGTCCGGCGACCGCCGACCTGGCTGTGCGAATCGGCCTTGGCCCGACCACCCCGCTCGAGCAGGCCGGCCTGATCGACACCAAATTCGGGCCTGTCGTCCTGTTCCGTCCCACCGGCACGACCCAAGGGATGCCGTCCTGCCTCGGTTATCTCAAGCGCAGCGAGGAGCCGGCGCTGCAGATTTCCGGCTTCTCCTGCCAGGGCGACAGCCTGCCCGCGCGGCGCGCGGCGATCGCCTGCACGCTGAACCGGCTGACCCTACTGACCTCGGGCAACGAACCGAAGCTGGCCGAATTGTTCGCCCATGCCGAGTTGAAGCGCCGCTCCTGCGCTTCCCAGGGTTCGTCGGACTGGCTGCTCGGCGCCGCGAACGCGCAATTGCGCGGGACGCTCTGACCCGCATCAAGCTCAAGTAGCTGGTATCCATGCAACTTTTGCCGGCGCGCACGATTATTCAGCGCTGGTGTGACCCAATAGACCTAGTTGCGGCCGTCCCGGGCGGGCTAGTATGGGGTGATATCGACTGGCGGCCTGCCGCCTGAAGGGGACGTGATGAGCTCGAAATTCTCTGCCAAATTGGCGACATGGCTTGCGGCGGGCGCCGTGGTTGCCATGGGCCTCGTGACGCCGGCCTCGGCCGACACCAAGCCCAAGCGCTATGACGATCGCGGCCGGCATTATTACGGACCGAGCGGCCCCAACGCGGTCTATCAGCAGGGACGTACCCGCCTCTATGTGAGCAAGCGCTCCTGGCTCGACGGCGGCACCGAGGTCAATCCGGGCGACCGCAAGTTCTCCGACTACGCCTTCCCACCGGCGGTGGGCTATCCGACCTTCGCCCGCGAAAACCTCAACCGTCCGATCGATCGTCAGCCGCTCGCCACGCCGGCCGATGTCGGCGGCTATCCGCAGAATTTCCCGCTGTACTGAGCCGGAATCATCGACCGAATCAAATGGCCGGGCTCGCGCCCGGCCATTTTTGTTTGTGAGAGATGCAACCGCCTTACGCGTTGGCGGCCGGGTCGTAGCGCCTGCAAAATTCTTCGATCGCCTCGGAGCGGAAATCGCCCAGGCGCTCGAAGATCAGCTCATCCGGCCAATCCCACCAGGCGATCCGGCGCAGGCTGTCCGCGACAGAATCAGGAAAGCGCTGGCGGATGGGGCGCGCCGGAACGCCGCCGACGATCGTATAGGGCTCAACGTTGCGGCTGACGACCGCGCCCGCGGCGATCACCGCGCCGTCGCCGACGCTCACGCCCGGCAGCAGGATGGCGGCGTGCCCGATCCAGCAATCATTGCCGACGATCACGCGGTCGCTGCGACGGTCCGCAAAGAAGTCGCGGTCGCGGGCCGCCGTCGCCTCGTAATACTCGGGGCAATAGGTGAAGCGATGCTGGGATGGGCGGCCCATCGGATGGTTCGGCGCGCCGATCCGCACCGAGTTGGCGATGGCCGTGAACTTTCCGATTCCCGCGTCGGCGACCTCGCAGTTCTCGCCGAGATAGGAGTAGTCGCCGAGCGAGGAGAACTCGATGCGCGTGTTGGACAGGATCTCGCAGCGGCGCCCGATCTGCGCCTCGCGCAGGCGCACCGTTTCATCGATGATTGTTTCCGCGATCTTGGGTCGATGCGAAGTGTCCATGAACCGGCTCCGATGAAGTCGTAGCCCGGGTGAGCGCAGCGATACCCGGGAACGCTGCAGTCAAAGCCCCGGATGTCGCTGCGCTCATCCGGGCTACGACAACTCGTTCAGGCGTGCAGCTTCTGCAATTCCTTCAAGATCGCTTCGCCCATCTGCGTGGTCGAGGCGGCCGTGGTGCCGTCCGACTTGATGTCGGCGGTGCGCAGGCCGCTGGCCAGCACCGCGGCGATCGCGGCATCGACCTTGTCGGCGAGATCGCCCATGTCGAAGGAATAGCGCAGCGCCATGCCAAAGGACGAGATCATCGCGATCGGATTGGCGAGGCCCTGGCCTGCAATGTCAGGCGCCGAGCCGTGCACGGGCTCGTACAGCGCCTTGCGCTTCTTGCTTTTGACGTCGACCTCGCCGAGCGAGGCCGAGGGCAGCATGCCGAGCGATCCCGTCAGCATCGCGGCGATGTCGGACAGCATGTCGCCGAACAAATTGTCGGTGACGATGACGTCGAACTGCTTCGGCCATTTCACCAGCATCATGCCGCCGGAATCGGCGAGCTGATGCTCGAGCGTGACGTCGGCATATTCGCGCTTGTGAACCTGGGTCACGACCTCGTTCCAGAGCACGCCCGACTTCATGACGTTGCGCTTCTCCATCGACGTCACCTTGTTCTTGCGCTTCTTCGCAAGCTCGAAGGCGACGCGGGCGATGCGCTCGATCTCATAGGTGTCGTAGACCTGGGTATCGATGGCGCGCTTCTGGCCGTTGCCGAGATCGGTGATGGTCTTGGGCTCGCCGAAATAGACGCCGCCGGTGAGCTCGCGCACGATGACGATGTCGAGGCCTTCGACCGCCTCGCGCTTCAGACTGGAGGCATCCGCCAGCGCCGGGTAGCACATTGCGGGACGGAGGTTGGCGAACAGGCCGAGATCCTTGCGCAGGCGCAACAGGCCGGCTTCGGGGCGCACCTCGTAGGGCACGGCATCCCATTTCGGGCCGCCGACCGCGCCAAAAATGACCGCATCGGCGTCCTTGGCCTTGGCCATGTCGCCTTCCGAGATCGACACCTTGTGGGCGTCATAGGCGGAACCGCCGACGAGGCCGGCGTCGGTCTCGAACTTGGCGATCCCGGCCGTATTGAGCCAGTCGATCAGCCGCTTCACCTCGCCCATCACTTCGGGGCCGATACCGTCGCCGGGGAGCAGCAGCAGTTTGTGGGTCGCCATGGTGGTTTCCTCTGAGATCGAATTTCGGCCGGAGTGCTAGAGCGGCGTTGCGCGCTTGGCAAGACACCATTGCGGCCTCGCCGCTGTGCAAGTCGGGCGGGGCCTGTCACACTGCGGGACGCCGGAGTACCCCTTGCACGCCCCTGAACGCCCCCCGCCCGACGCGCACCCCGCACGGCTGATCCTGATCCTGTCGCTGGCGGCGACGGTCGGGCTCGGCATCGGCCGCTTTGCCTATGCGCTGGTGCTGCCTGACATGCGGGAGGACCTCGGCTGGTCCTACTCGGCGGCCGGTTTCATGAACACCATCAACGCCGTCGGCTACCTCGCGGGCGCGCTTGTGGCGTCCCGGCTGATCCAGCGCGTCGGCTGGGCGGCCGCGATCCGCGGCGGAACCCTGGCCTGCCTCGCCGCGCTCGCGACTTGCGCGCTGACCGGGAATTTCGTCGCGCTGAGCCTGGCGCGGCTGGTGCTGGGCATCGGCGCCGCGGCCGGCTTCGTCGCCGGCGGTGCGCTCGCCGCCAATATCGCGCAGTCACATCCCGAGCGCGCCAATTTCCTGCTCAGCCTGTTCTATGCCGGCCCCGGTGTCGGCATCCTGGCCTCCGGGCTGATTGCGCCGTTCACGCTGCAATGGCTCGGACCGGGCTCGTGGTGGATCGTGTGGTGGGCGCTGACGCTGCTCTCAGCCGCAATGGCGGTGCCGCTGTTCCTGGTCCGCATCGAGAGCAGGGCGCGCTTCACCGAAGCCAGCCACGCCTCCTTTGCGATTATCCCGGTGCTGGTCTACCTGGCCGGCTATTTCCTGTTCGGCGCGGGCTACATTTCCTACATGACCTTCATGATCGCCTATGTCCGCGACGGCGGCGGCGATGCGACGGCGCAGGCCGCGTTCTGGGGCCTGATCGGCATGAGTGCTTTCGTGACGCCCTGGGCCTGGCGTCGCGTGCTCGCGCTCGATCGCGGCGGACTGGCGACCGCCATCATCCTCGGCACCAACGCGCTCGGCGCGGCGCTTCCGATCCTTGGAAATTCCACGGCCTGGCTCGCGATCTCGGCGGTCGTGTTCGGCGTCGCCTTCTTCGCCGTGGTCGGCTCGACCACCGCTTTCGTCCGTTTCAACTATCCGCACGAGGAATGGCCGACCGCGATCGCGGCGATGACGATCTCCTTCGGCGTCGGACAGACGCTGGGGCCGATCGTGGTCGGCGCGATCACGGATGCGCTGGGGAGTTTGAGTTACGCGCTGAATGTGTCGGCGGGGTTGCTGGCGTTGGGCGCGGTTGCGGCGCTGTGCCAGCGGAAGGTGGGGCCGAAGGGCTCGGTGCCGTAGGGTGGGTTAGCCCTGCGGACTGCGCGAAGCGCAGACCGCTCGGCGCCACCATGCTTCCGCGTTTGCCGAACGGAGTTGGTGGGTTACGCCTTCGGCCAACCCACCCTACAAAACACTAACTCCCGCTGAACGAATTATACCCCTGGTCTTCCCAATAGCCGCCCTTGTAGTCGTTGGTGACTTCCATCGACACCACGTATTTCGGGTTCTTGAAGCCGAGCTTGGTCGGGACGCGGATCTTCATTGGAAACCCATACGCGCGCGGCAGGATCTCGCCCGCGTATTTGAACGTCATCTGGGTTTGCGGATGCAGCGCGGTGCGCATGTCGAGCGGGGAGTTGTAGCCGTCCTTGTCGGCGCACTGGAACCAGACGTATTTTGCACGCGTGTTGGCGCCGATCAGCTTGAGGAAGTCGCGCATGGGCGTGCCGGTCCAGCTGCCGATCGCGCTCCAGCCCTCGACGCAGATGTGACGCGTGATCTGCGTGACCTGCGGCAGCTTGTACAATTCCGGAAGCGTCCACGACTTCTTGTTGTCGACGAGGCCGCGGACTTCGAGCTTCCAGTCGGCACCGTCGACATCCGGCGCGTCGTCGAGATCGTAATAGGCGTTGAACGGAAACGGCTTGGTGATCGCGCTCTCGGGAAACGTCGGCGCCAGCGCGTCGGGATTGAAGATGAAATCCTGTACGGCGTCGTTGAATTTCGAAACCGTCTTCAGCATCTCCTCGGCGGAGGACGAGTCGATCACGTCGCAGCCGGTGAGCAGCGTCAGCGCACCCAGGCTGGCGCCGCCCGCGATGAAGCGGCGGCGGCTGACATCAGGCATCGTCTTGATGGAGTCCTTGATCAGCAGCCGCTTGTCGACGCCGGGGATCAGGAATGAGCGCTTGGCCATGGTTCTCTCTCCGCTCAACGACCGATGATCATCGCGCGCAGGCTCTTCGGCACCAGCAGCGCGAGCACAACGTGAATGACGAGGAAGGCGCAGATCGCGGCCATGCAGAAGAAATGGACGTAGCGCGCGGTCGGATAGTCGCCGAACAGGCTCACGAGCCAGTGCAGCTGCACCGGCTTCCACATCCCCAGCCCCGATAGCACGATGAGCACGCCGACCAGAATGATGCCGGCATAGAGCAGGCGCTGGATGTAATTGTAGACGGTGAGATCGGCATGGCCGAGCTTGAAGGTCAGCGCCGCCCTGACATCGTGAAGCACGCCGGACGGGGTGATCGGCAGCAGTTTTTTCCGGAAGCGGCCGGTGGCGAAACCCGTGACGAGATAGGCGAGGCCGTTGATCATCAACAGCCACATCGCCGCAAAATGCCAGAGCAGGCCGCCGCCGAGCCAGCCGCCGAGCGTGTAGTTGCGCGGAAAGCTGAAACCGAACAGCGGCGAGGCATTGTAGATCTGCCAGCCAGACAGGATCATCAGGATCATGGCGAGGGCGTTGACCCAGTGCATGACCCGGACCCAGGCCGGCTGGATCACTTTGGCCGGGGCGGCGCTAACCTGCTCGTCGGTAACTGTGAGGCTCGACATGATGGTTCCGTCCTGAACATCGTCTGACAGCAATTATACGCCGATGCTTCCGGTTTCGTTACGCCCTGTCCGGCATCGAATCGATACGGGCGGGCTATCGTGGTCACAATAGAGCGAGCCGGGTGCCCCGGCTCGCCGTTTTCGTCGCACCCTGATTGGGGGATGGAACAGGATGGCGCGGTGTTACGTCGCCGGCATAAGCACGGTGTCAACCACATGGATCACGCCGTTGGACTGGTTGACGTTGGAGATCGTCACCATCGAGGTGCGGCCCTTGGCATCGACGATCCAGACCTTGCCGTCCATCTTCTTCACCGTCAGCTCCTCGCCTTCGGCGGTCTTCATCTTCTTGCCGTCGGTGAGGTCGGAGGCCTCGAGCTTGCCGGGCACGACATGGTAGGTGAGGATCCTGGTCAGCGTCGCCTTGTTCTCAGGCTTGACCAGGGTGTCGACGGTGCCGGCCGGCAGCTTGCCGAAGGCGGCGTTGGTCGGCGCGAACACCGTAAACGGGCCCTTGCCTTCCAGCGTCGGCACCAGGCCGGCCGCCTTCACCGCCGCCACCAGCGTGGTGTGATCCTTCGAATTGACGGCGTTCTGGACGATGTTCTTGGACGGGAACATCGCGGCGCCGCCGACCATGACGGTCTTTTCCTCGGCGCGGACGGGCGCGACGACGGTCGCGGTGATGGCCAGCGCGCTGAAAGCTGCGGCGACGAGATAGGCAATACGCTTGGACATGGGCTTGGACATGGAGAGTCTCCCGATTGGATTGTGACCGGCGGTTGCCGGCGTTCGAGTTGGAGCAACAACGGCGCCTGCGACAGTTTGACGTGAGGCAGTAGCGCCGTCGCTGGACCGAACTACGGGAGGGTTCGCGAAGCGGTTTCGAACAAAACTTCTTTGTGATGCGTGAAACGTGGTGCTCCGTGGGGTGACGCACTCTCACTCGTCGTCCTGGCGAAAGCCAGGACCCATTACCCCAGGGAGGAGTTGCGGTGCGACGCTGGCTACTCCGAGTCTTCGCCAAACTACTGCCTGGGGGAATGGGTCCTGGATCTGCGCTGCGCTTGTCCAGGACGACGATGGAGGATGAGACGCGCGCTACCCCTCAATCCCTGCTCAACGGCGTCTGAATGAACCCGCGATTATGCGTCGGGCTGATCAAGAGCTCGTTGATGCAGACCCGCGCCGGCATGCTCGCGATGAACGCGATGGTGCGGCCCAGATCTTCGGATTGCAGCATCCTGGCCTGCTCCTCCTCGCTCGGCACCACCGGGCGGAGCTTCAGGATCGGCGTCGCCACCTCGCCCGGCATCAGGCAGCAGGCGCGCAGGCCATTGACGCATTCGTCCATGTTGAAGGAATGGGTCAGCGCCAGCACCGCATGCTTTGTCGTGGTGTAGGCCGGGCCCGGCATCTTCGAGACGTGGCGGCCGGCCCAGGACGAGACGTTGATGATGGAGCCGTCCTGCTGCGTGCGCATCGTCGGCAGCACCGCGCGCATGCAGTAGAGCACCCCGTTGAGATTGACCTGGACCAGTTGGTCCCAGCCCTCCAGTTCCATGTCCTTCCAGCTCCGCTTGGGGACATTGATGCCGGCATTGTTCACCAGCAGGTCGATCCGGCCGTGCTTCGCGACGATTTGATCGGCCGCCTTCTGGGCTTCGGCGGCGACCGACACGTCCAACGCAATCGCCTCGGCTGCCCCGCCCGCCCCAGTGATCTTCGCAACCACGGTATCCAGGGCGTCCTTGCGCCGGCCCGAGACCACGACTATCCAGCCGTCGGCCGCAAGCGCCTCGGCACCGGCCTCCCCGATCCCGCTGCCGCCGCCGGTCACCCAGGCCACGCGTTTCCCGTTTTTGGTCATGCAAACTGTCTCCGTTGCTTCATCGGGGCGGTTTTTGCTAATCCAGCCCTCGGTTTTGACCGGCCTTGTCTGACGAGCCTTGCGGTCGAGGAAATCTTGCATGAACCAAGCAGCCAACGCCAACCTGTTTTCCCGCCTGTTCGACGGCCTGGACGATCCGCAGCGCCTCGCGATCGAGACGCATGACGGAGGGCGCGTCAGCTATGGCGATTTGATCGCACGGGCCGGGCAAATGGCAAACGTGCTCGTCGCGCGCGGCGTGAAGCCCGGCGACCGCGTTGCGGTGCAGGTCGAGAAATCCGTGGCCAATATCGTGCTGTACCTGGCCACGGTGCGGGCCGGCGCGGTCTACCTGCCGCTCAACACCGCCTATACGCTGAACGAGCTCGACTACTTCATCGGCGATGCCGAACCGGCGCTCGTGGTCTGCGATCCCTCCAAGGCCGAGGGACTCGCCCCGATCGCCGCCAAGGTGAAGGCCAAAGTCGAGACGCTCGGGCCTGACGGCAAGGGCTCGCTGACGGAAGCCGCCGACAAGGCGAGCAGTGAATTCACCACGGTGTCGCGCGCAAACGACGATCTCGCCGCGATCCTCTACACGTCGGGCACCACCGGCCGCTCCAAGGGCGCGATGTTGACCCACGACAATCTGGCGTCGAACTCGCTCTCGCTCGTCGGCTACTGGCGCTTCACCGACAAGGACGTGCTGATCCACGCGCTGCCGATCTACCACACCCACGGCCTGTTCGTGGCGACCAACGTGACGCTGTTTTCGCGCGCCGCGATGATCTTCCTGCCGAAGCTCGACCCGGACCTGATCATCAAGCTGATGGCGCGTGCCACGGTGCTGATGGGCGTGCCGACATTCTATACCCGGCTGCTCCAGAACGCCGCGCTGTCGCGC
This sequence comes from Bradyrhizobium nivariense, assembly GCF_029846715.1. Classification (GTDB taxonomy): domain Bacteria; phylum Pseudomonadota; class Alphaproteobacteria; order Rhizobiales; family Xanthobacteraceae; genus Bradyrhizobium. The sequence goes on along the minus strand of NZ_JARVWW010000026.1, from coordinate 5,832 downwards.
GAAACCACACAACACATGCGGCTGTTCATCTCGGGCTCAGCGCCGCTGCTGGCCGAAACCCATCGCGAATGGTCGGCCCGCACCGGCCATGCGGTGCTCGAGCGCTACGGCATGACCGAAACCAACATGAACACGTCGAACCCCTATGACGGCGAGCGCGTGCCCGGCGCGGTCGGCTTTCCGCTGCCCGGCGTTTCCGTACGCGTGACCGATCCCGAGACGGCGAAGGAATTGCCGCGCGAGGAGATCGGCATGATCGAGGTCAAGGGCTCCAACGTGTTCAAAGGCTATTGGCGCATGCCGGAGAAGACCAAGGCGGAATTCCGCGACGACGGCTTCTTCATCACCGGCGACCTCGGCAAGATCGACACCAAGGGTTACGTCCACATTCTCGGCCGCGGCAAGGATCTCGTCATCTCCGGCGGCTTCAACGTCTACCCGAAGGAAATCGAGAGCGAGATCGACGCCATGCCCGGCGTGATCGAGTCCGCCGTGATCGGCGTGCCCCATGCCGATTTCGGCGAGGGCGTCACGGCGGTCCTGGTCTGCAACAAGGGCGCAGACATCAGCGAGGCCGCGGTGCTGAAGGCGCTCGACGGCCGGCTCGCCAAGTTCAAGATGCCCAAGCGGGTGTTCGTGGTCGACGAGCTGCCGCGCAACACCATGGGCAAGGTGCAGAAGAACGTGCTGCGGGATACTTACAAGGATCTTTACGCGAAGAAGTAGGGGCGCAGACTTCAGGCAAAACGGCGCCATACGCCGTCATGCCCCGCGAAGGCGGGGCATCCAGTACGCTGCGGCTTCTCGTTTCAATCACTGTCGTCTCTGGAATACTGGATTCCCCGCCTTCGCGGGGAATGACACCGAGCGCGTAGGGCGTGCGCGCCCCAAAACTATCATTGCCCGCCTAACAAGCTCATCACGAACCTGCTGCCGACGATAAACAGGTAACACCCGAACGCTGCCTCCAGCGTGCGCTTCGACATCGCATGCGCCGCCTTCACACCTAGCGGCGCGGTCACAAGACTCATCGGCATGACCAGCACGGCGCCGATCAGCGAGACGTAGCCGAGCGCGAACGGGACCTGCAGGGCTGCAATTCCCGGATAGTTCGCGGCCGCCGGCCAGCCGGCATAGATGTAGCCAAGCGCGCCCGGGATCGAGATCAGCACCGCGAGTGCCGATGAGGTCGCCACCGCCTGATGGATCGGACGGCCGTAGAACGTCATCAGCAGGTTCGAGAACAGCCCGCCGCCGATACCCATCAGCGTCGACAGGATACCAACGCAGAAGCCGTAGACGCGCATCAGCGGACCCTTCGGCAAGTCATCTCCGAGCTTCCAGCTCTCGCGCGCGAAGATCAGCCGTACCGCGGCCGACCAGGCGACGGCGACGAACACGATCTTGAACAGCCGCTCCGGCGCGTAGCGCGCGACCACGCTGCCGGCGACGACGCCGATCACGATCGGCAGCCACCAGACACGAAGGATCGCGATGTCGACCGCGCCGCGCTTGTAGTGCGCCTGGAACGAACGGATCGAAGTCGGAATGATGACGGCGAGCGAAGTGCCGACGCAGAGCGGCATGCGCACCTCGAGCGGCACACCGGCGATGCGGAAGCACTCGTAGAACACCGGCACCAGAATCGCGCCGCCGCCGATGCCGAACACGCCAGCCAAAAAACCAGAGAGTGCGCCGGTTGCGATCAGCAGCAGCGCAAGCTCGACGATCTCCTTGATATCAAGCCCTGCAATCATCCCTGAGCTGCCCCCGCGACCGGTCGCAACGTCTCCGAAGCATTGGCTCGGACATCGCTGCGCGGAAAGCTGTAAGCGATCTGGTTTCCGCGGTCGACACACAGCGCTTGCGGGTGGGGTGGAATGCAGGGTGCGCATATCCGGGAGCGGACCACAGAAATGGTGAATTGGCGGGGTGGCAGACTGGGTCGGAAGGTCGCCGGGCCCCCGCCTTGAGCGGTTTGGACGGGATGGTCCGTTTAGACGCGTTCCAACAGCGATTTCAATGGGCCATGGACCGGCACATGAAAGAATGGATTTGCATTCTGTCTTTGGCGAGTAGGCCAACGCTCTGGTATACCAAGCGCCCGATTGGCCTTGTTTCATCAACGCCATAGCGCTGAACCCGGGTTCGATTGATGGCGATTTGGTGATTGCGCAGGCGAAATCGACTCCGTAAATAGAGCCGACCTTTCCGATCCCCGCGCGCCCCCTATTGGGCCGCAATACAACATCAAAGCCCATGACCGCACGGATCGAACGACCGCTCTCGCCCCACATGCAAGTCTACCGCTGGACGCTGACGATGGCGCTGTCCATCGTCCATCGCGCCACCGGCATCGCCCTTTACGCCGGAACGCTGCTGCTGGCCTGGTGGCTGATTGCGGCGGCCTCCGGCCCCGCCGCCTATGGCCATGTCCAGGCCTTCACCGGCAGCATCATCGGCCGGCTGATCGTGTTCGGCTACACCTGGGCGCTGATGCATCATATGCTCAGCGGCATCCGGCATTTCGTCTGGGACCTCGGCTACGGCTTCAAGGCCAACGAGCGGGAAGCGCTGACCTGGGGCGCGCTGATCGGCGGCATCGTGCTGACGGTCCTGATCTGGATCATCGCCTACGCGATCGGAGGCGGACGATGAACACAGCCGATACGCCCAAGCGCAGCATGCGCACCCCGCTCGGCCGCGTCCGCAATCTCGGCGCGGCGCATTCCGGCACGTCCGATTTCTGGCGCCAGCGCATCACCGCCGTCGCCATGACGCTGCTGATGATCCCGGTGCTGGTCATCGTCATGATGCTGCTCGGCCGCAATCAGGCCGGCGCGGCGCAGATCCTCAGCTCCCTTCCCGTCGCCCTGATCCTGCTACTCTTCATCGCCGCCAGTGCCTGGCACATGAAGATCGGCATGCAGGTGGTGATCGAGGACTACATCCATAACGAGAAGCTGAAGCTCGTCTCGATCATGCTCAACAATTTCTTCTCGATCGCCGTGGCGCTCGCCTCGACCTACGCGATCCTGAAGCTTTCATCCGGAGTGTAAACCCATGGCCGCCACAACGAATGGCAAGGGCAACGGCGCTCCCGCCACCAACGGAAAAGCCTATCCGATCGAAGACCACACCTATGACGTCGTCGTGGTCGGTGCCGGCGGCGCGGGCCTGCGCGCCGTGGTCGGCTGCAGCGAAGCCGGCCTGCGCACCGCTTGCATCACAAAAGTGTTTCCGACCCGCTCGCACACGGTCGCGGCCCAGGGCGGCATTTCGGCCTCGCTCGGCAACATGCACAAGGACGATTGGCGCTGGCACATGTACGACACCGTGAAGGGGTCGGACTGGCTGGGCGACCAGGACGCGATCGAATACATGGTGCGCAACGCGCCCGAGGCGGTTTACGAGCTCGAGCACTGGGGCGTGCCGTTCTCGCGCACCGAAGACGGCAAGATCTATCAGCGCCCGTTCGGCGGCATGACCATGGACTACGGCAAGGGCCAGGCGCAGCGCACCTGCGCCGCCGCCGACCGTACCGGCCACGCCATGCTGCACACGATGTACGGCCAGTCGCTGCGCCACGCGGCCGAGTTCTTCATCGAGTTCTTCGCCATCGATCTTATCATGGACGACCAGGGCACCTGCCGCGGCGTCATCGCGCTCAAGCTCGACGACGGCACGCTGCACCGCTTCCGCGCCCAGACCGTGATTCTCGCGACCGGCGGCTATGGCCGCGCCTATGCCTCCTGCACCTCGGCGCACACCTGCACCGGCGATGGCGGCGGCATGGTGCTGCGCGCCGGCCTGCCGATGCAGGACATGGAGTTCGTGCAGTTCCACCCGACCGGCATCTACGGTTCGGGCTGCCTCGTCACCGAGGGTGCACGCGGCGAAGGCGGCTATCTCGTCAACTCCGAGGGCGAGCGTTTCATGGAGCGCTATGCGCCCTCCGCGAAGGATTTGGCCTCGCGCGACGTCGTCTCGCGCGCGATGACCATCGAGATCCGCGAAGGCCGCGGCGTCGGCAAGAAGAAGGACCACATCTTCCTGCATCTCGACCACCTCGATCCCGCGGTGCTGGCGGAGCGGCTGCCGGGCATCTCCGAATCCGCAAAGATCTTCGCCAATGTCGACGTGACGCGCGAGCCGATCCCGATCGTGCCGACCGTGCACTACAACATGGGCGGCATCCCGACGAACTACCACGGCGAAGTGCTGACCAAGAGGGACGGCGACGACAACGCCATCATCCCCGGCCTGATGGCGATCGGCGAAGCCGCCTGCGTCTCCGTGCACGGCGCCAATCGCCTCGGCTCGAACTCGCTGATCGACCTCGTGGTGTTCGGCCGTGCCGCCGCGCTGCGCCTCGCCGAAAAGCTCACGCCCAACGCCAGCCAGCCGGAGTTGCCGGCGACCTCGTCCGATCTGGCGCTCGGCCGGCTCGACCATTACCGCTACGCCTCCGGCGAAACGCCGACCGCGAAGCTGCGCGAAGGCATGCAGCACGTGATGCAGAACAATTGCGCGGTGTTCCGCACCGGCGACATCCTGAGCGAAGGCCAGAACCTGATCGAGAAGGTCCATAGCGGCATCACCGACATCGCCGTGTCCGACCGCTCGCTGGTGTGGAATTCCGACCTGATCGAGACGCTCGAATTCGACAATCTGATCTCGCAGGCGGTGGTGACGATGAACTCGGCCGCCAACCGCACCGAGAGCCGCGGCGCGCATGCCCGCGAGGACTTCTCCGACCGCGACGACAAGAACTGGATGAAGCACACGCTGGCCTGGCTGGAAGATTCCGGCAAGGTCAAGATCGAGTACCGCCCCGTTCACGACTACACCATGACCAACGACGTCCAGTACATCCCGCCCAAAGCGCGCGTGTACTAGAAGCGAACAGCGAAGGCCTTAATCGAAATGGTTGAATTCGCACTTCCGAAGAACTCCAAGATCACCGGCGGCAAGACCTGGCCGAAGCCCGCGGGCGCGACAGACGTCCGCGAATTCCGCGTCTATCGCTGGAATCCGGACGACGGCAAGAATCCGAGCGTCGACACCTATTACGTCGACACCCATGATTGCGGGCCGATGGTGCTGGATGGCCTGATCTGGATCAAGAACAACATCGACCCGTCGCTGACCTTCCGCCGCTCCTGCCGCGAGGGCGTCTGCGGCTCCTGCGCGATGAACATCGACGGCCAGAACACGCTGGCCTGCACCCGCTCGATGCACGACGTGAAGGACGGCGCGGTGAAGATCAATCCGCTGCCGCACCAGCCGGTGGTGAAGGACCTCGTCCCCGACCTCACCAATTTCTACGCGCAGTATGCTTCGGTCGAGCCGTGGCTGAAGACGACCTCGCCGACGCCGCAGAAGGAATGGAAGCAGAGCCACGAGGACCGCGAGAAGCTCGACGGCCTCTACGAGTGCATCCTCTGCGCCTGCTGCTCGACCTCGTGCCCGAGCTATTGGTGGAACAGCGAGCGCTATCTCGGTCCCGCCGCCCTGCTCCAGGCCAACCGCTGGGTATCTGATTCGCGGGATGAGGCCACCGGCGAGCGGCTCGACGATCTCGAGGATCCGTTCCGCCTCTACCGCTGCCACACCATCATGAACTGCGCCAAAGCCTGCCCGAAGGGGCTCAATCCGGCCGAAGCCATCGCCGAGCTCAAGCTCAAGCTGGTCGAGCGCCAGATCTAAAGCGTGATGGCATTAGGTTCGATAGCCTGAATTTTTGAGGTAGTTGGCGCATTCCTCGGATGTGAAGGCATCGAGTGCGCGGCCGATTGCGGCGCAGACCGCGTCGACGGTTCGCGCGGCAGC
>NZ_JARVWW010000025.1 GCF_029846715.1 Bradyrhizobium nivariense | reverse complement strand
GTGCTCCGAACAATTCATCGCTAGCCATCGTGGTCTCCTGCGAATCCGCCATCGCCAGAGAATCACACTGCGACGGCTTTCGGCTATAGTGCTCGATGAGCCGTCGAATAGATCACACCCTCTGAGGTGCGCGCCTCTGCGGCGAGCCTCGAAGGGCGACGGCCCGGCTGCATCTCGGCCGTTCATCCTTCGAGGCTCTCCGTGGGACGCGATGCGCCCCACGGCTCGTACCTCAGGTTGACGGGGAAACAGTCTGACGAACTTTCTCTTGACCACCGAAAGCCAAGCCCATGTCCGTCCGCATCGTCGACGTCCGCGAGATCACAAAACCGATCTCTTCGCCGATCCGCAACGCCTATATCGATTTCACCAAAATGACGACGAGCCTGGTTGCCGTCGTCACCGACGTCGTCCGCGACGGCAAGCGCGTCGTCGGCTACGGCTTCAACTCCAACGGCCGCTACGGGCAAGGCGGCCTGATCCGCGAGCGCTTTGCCTCGCGCATCCTGGAGGCCGATCCGAAATCGCTGCTGGACGCGGCCGGCGACAATCTCGACCCCGACAAGGTCTGGGGCGCGATGATGACCAACGAGAAGCCGGGCGGTCATGGCGAGCGCTCCGTCGCGGTCGGCACCATCGACATGGCGGTGTGGGATGCGGTGGCGAAGATCGCAGGCCAACCGCTGTTTCGCCTGCTCGCCGAGCGTCATGGCGTCAAAGCCAATCCGCGCGTGTTCGTCTACGCCGCCGGCGGCTACTATTATCCGGGCAAGGACCTCTCGATGCTGCGCGGCGAGATGCGCGGCTATCTCGATCGCGGCTACAACGTCGTGAAGATGAAGATCGGCGGCGCGTCAATCGAGGACGACCGCACCCGCATCGAGGCGGTGCTGAAGGAGATCGGCAAGGACGCGCAGCTCGCCGTCGACGCCAACGGCCGCTTCGATCTCGAGACCGGGATCGCCTATGCCAAGATGCTGCGGGATTATCCCTTGTTCTGGTACGAGGAAGTCGGCGACCCCCTCGACTACGCGCTGCAGGCGGCGCTCGCCGAGTTCTATCCGGGACCGATGGCAACGGGCGAGAACCTGTTCAGCCATCAGGACGCCCGCAATCTGATCCGCTACGGCGGCATGCGCCCGGATCGCGACTGGCTGCAATTCGACTGCGCGCTGTCGTACGGCCTGTGCGAATACCAGCGCACGCTGGAGGTCCTGAAGACCCACGGCTGGTCGCCAAGCCGCTGCATCCCGCATGGCGGCCACCAGATGTCGCTCAACATCGCCGCCGGCCTCGGCCTCGGCGGCAACGAAAGCTATCCCGACCTGTTCCAGCCCTACGGCGGCTTCCCCGACGGCGTCCGCGTCGAGAACGGCCACATCACCATGCCCGATCTTCCCGGCATCGGCTTCGAAGGCAAATCAGATCTCTACAAGGAGATGAAGGCGCTGGCGGAGTAAGCCGCGCTGAGAGCGCGACGGCCGCGCCACATTCCGCTGTCATGCCCCGGCTTGACCGGGGCATCCAGTACGCCGTGGCGAATGTGGCGAGAGCGAGCGCTTCAACGGCGGCCTCTGGAATACTGGATCGCCCGGTCAAGCCGGGCGACGACACCGAGACTGTGGCTACGAACCAACTCAATCAGCCGCCTCTTACGACAACCGCATGTCAAGCAGCCGCCGTCCTTCGCCCCTCAGCAGCTTCTTCACCGCGCTCGAGGCCACGACCTCGCCGTCATTGGCATAGGCCTCGTGGTTCTTCTCGATGTCGTCGAGGCGGTAGAGGTAGTTGACCATCACGCCGGCGGACTCGCGCACGCCCTTCGGCGAGAGGTCGCCGAGCCAGTTGATGCGCTCGAGGCGGGCGCCGTTGCCGAGATGGAAGCGCGCGACGGAGTCGATCAGCTTGCCTTTCGGCGTGCGCGCCTTGAGGAAGTAGTGCGCCGCGAGCGGTTCGATCACGCCGCGCAGCAGCGCTGTCGTCTCGGGGTTCTCGAACCATTTGGGATCGTCGAGACGCTTCAGCACCTCGCGGTCCTCGTCCGACAGCGGCAGGTCCTTGTCCTGCTTCAGCCATTGCATGAAGCCCGGCACCGGCGACAGCGTCACGAAAGTGTCGAGCTTCGGCGTTTCGCGGCGCAGCTCCTCCACCACCTGCTTGATCAGGAAGCTGCCGAATGAGATGCCGCCGAGACCGCGCTGGGTGTTGGAGATCGAATAGAACACGGCGGTGCGGGCGCGCTCGATCGGGACGGATGGGCGATCGACCGCGAGCAGCGGCGCGATCGCGCCGGGGATCGTCTCGGTCAGCGCCACCTCGACGAAGATCAGGGGCTCGTCGACCATCGCGGGATGGAAGAAGGCGTAGCAGCGGCGGTCGACCGGATCGATGCGGCGGCGCAGATCATCCCAGTCGCTGATCTCGTGCACGGCTTCATAGCGGATGATCTTTTCGAGGATGTTGGCCGGGGTCGACCAGTCGATCCTGCGCAGCACGAGAAACCCCCTGTTGAACCACGAAGAGAGAAGATGCGAGACGTCGCGGTCGAGTGCGGCGAGATCGGTGTGTCCGTTCATCATGCCGAGCAGATCGGCGCGCATGTTGACGAGATCGCCGGTGCCGCCGGGCGCGCGGTTGAGGCGGCGGATCAGCTCCTGCCGGCGCGGCTCGGAGGCGAAGTGCAGGGCGCTGGCATCCTCGTCGGCCGGCTTGGCACGCCATGTCTCGATCGCCTTGGACAGGCGTTCCCGATCCGGGCCGAAATCGCGCACCAGTGCTTCGAAGAAGGCGCGGCGTCCTGTCGCATCCAACTCCTGGTAGATGTCGAGCACCTCACGCGCCATGGCGGTGCCCGAAGCTTCGCCCCGGCCCGACAGCAGCGCGCCGCAAAGCTCGATCAGCCCGTCGGCATCCTGCTTGGTGTCGGCAGAATCCCGGCGGCGAAGCAGCGTGCGGCCGCGCTCGGAGATGGTGGTGAGCAGGTCGGAGAAGAAGGCGCTGGCCATCTGGACTTTCGAATCCGGTTTGTGCGGTGCGGGAAGCTTACACGGGATTTAGGCGGAAGCCGATCACAATCAAGCGCAAGAATCTTGCATCTTTAGCTGTGCCATGCGCTCCAAGAAAGCTGTCATGCTGTGCAGCGCGCTGTCATGCCCCGGCTTGACCGGGGCAACCAGTACGCCGCAGCTTCTCGGTTCTAGCCGCGCCGTCTCGGAGTACTGGATCGCCCGGTCAAGCCGGGCGATGACACCGAGTGTGTGGCAAACTCCGTCGGCGTCCGTCCCGTCACCTGACGGAACGCGGCCGAGAAAGCGGGCACGCTGGCATAGCCGAGCTGGGTCGCGAGCTGCTTCACCGACACATTGGCATCGGTCGACAGAAGCTGGATCGCTGCCGCAATTCTTGCTCGCTGGCACCAGCTCTTGAAGCTCAGCTGCGTCTGCGTCGAGAACAGCCGCGACAGCGTGCGCGCGGAGGTTCCGACCTCGCGCGCCAGCGTGTCGATGTCGTGCAGGCCGGTGGGATCGTCGAGCACGATCATGGCCGCGCGCCGGCAGCGCGGCTCGTGCGGCAGCGGTACAAAGGTCGCGGAATCCTCGGCCTGGACCAATTCCAGCATCACCAGGCGAACCAGCAGATCGGTGCGCTCCTCGGTATTGCGGGCGTCGAACAGCGCGAGGATCGCCTGATTCAGCAGCGGCGACACCCGCACCACGAATTCCTTGGTCAGGCTCTTGAGGCGCTGCTCGCGCTTGAGCCAGGACAGGTCGAAATAGAGCGTGCGCATCTCGATGTCGGCGAGCAGGTCGATGGCGTGCTCGAGCCCGGCGGGGACCCAGACCGCGCGGTCCGGCGGCACCAGCCAGCGCCCCTTGGGCGTCGTCACCTGCATGGTGCCCTTGGCCGCATAGACCAGCTGCGCCTCGCGGTGCATGTGCGGGTCGAGCCGCAATCCCTTGGGATAGTCGCGCGCGACCAGGTGCACGCCGGCGGTCGAGCGGTGGTTGCCCAAAACTTCCCGGATTGGCGTCTCGACGACAGTCATTGGCAGCATCCCGTAATGCGCCCGACATATAACTCATTTCGGAGCAGGAGAGGATTGCTATGAACAGCCCCAGCCGGGTGATCAGTTTCGTCAACGCAGGCCATTTCATCGACCATTATGCGATGCTGATCTTCGCCGCCGCGGTGATCATCATGGGACCGGCGCTCGGCATGGCCTATTCGGAACTTCTGCCCTATGCGACGCCGGGCTTCGTCGCCTTCGGTGCGGGCTCGCTGCTCACCGGCTGGCTCGGGGACCGCTGGAGCCGCCGCCACATGATGCTGATCTTCTTCGTCGGCATCGGCGTCTCCATGATCTCGGTCGGCTTCGTGCAGACCCCGGCGCAGCTCGGCGCCGCGCTGTTCGCGATCGGCATTTTCGCTTCGATCTATCATCCCGTCGGCACCGCGATGATCGTGTCTTACGCGGACAAGCTCGGCCGCGAGATGGGGTTGAACGGCGTGTGGGGCAATCTCGGCGTTGCCTCATCGGCGCTGGTCACCGGCGTGATCGGCCAGTATCTCGGCTGGCGTTTTGCCTTCATCGTCCCGGGCATTGTCACCATCCTGATCGGCATTGCCTTCGCGATGATGGTCGTGCACGAGGACCGCAAGGGCTCGAAGCAGGCTGCGGCGCAGGCGCGCGTGGCCAAGCAGGACATGTGGCGCGTGATCCTGTCGCTGCTGATCGTGGTGATCGCGATTTCGACGACCTTCAACGCCGTCACCGTCGCGCTGCCAAAGCTGTTCGCCGAGCGGCTCGCAGATCTCACCAAAAGCCCGGCGCTGCTTGGCGTCATCGCAGCGTGCGTCTACGTGTTCGGCGCGATGACGCAGTACACGATCGGCCGGCTGCTCGACCGCTATTCGCTGAAAACGGTGGCGCTGCCGCTGTCCTTCATGCTGGCGCCGTTCCTGTATCTGGCCGCGAGCCTGTCCAATTTGCCGCTGATCCTGGTCTCGATCGGCATCGTCATGGGCGCGTTCGGGCAGGTCACGGTCAACGACGCCATGGTCGGCAAGTACACCAGCGAGGAGTGGCGCTCGCGCGCCTACGCCGTGCGCTATTTCATCGGCTTCACCGCCGCCGGCGCCTCGGTCGGCCTGGTCGCGTGGCTCTACGAGCAGGGCGGCTTCGTCACCATGCTGCATGCCTTCGCCGCACTCTGCCTGCTCGCGATCGCAGCGGCGATCATTCTCCCGCGCGAGATCCGGACACCGCAGGCTGTTTGAGGGGGAACGTTCTCGTGTCCCGGACAAGCTGCAACGCGCGAGCGTTGCGGCGCAGAGCCGGGACCCAGAGGCTGCGAATTCCCGTGTGGCATGGGCCCCGGCTCTGCAGCGTACCGCGAAGTGGCGCTGCGCTGCGTCCGTGGCATGAGCGCGGCGTAACGTCAGCACTCTCTCGTCATTGCGAGGAGCCCTCGTGACGAAGCAATCCAGAATCCTTCCGCGGAGGGAGTCTGGATTGCTTCCGCCTTCGCCAGAGGCTTCGGCGGACAAGTCGCTTCGCTCGCAATGACCGGACTGAGGAGGCGGTCGCGCACACCACCCACGATGCCATTCTGCCGGTGTTTTGCCCGACGAGTCAAACGTCGGTGCAGCTGAACGTCGGTGCAGCCGAAAAACCCCAACGCCGTCAATGTCGTTCTACTTTGCATGGGGTTGTTTTCGCGTTTTTTGTTGAAGCACCCCTTACCCCCGTCGCGAAGTCAGGGAACTCCCGTTGCCTCCCGCGGGTTCTACCCTCTGTCGCCCCCGGCACCCTGCCGGGGCAGATGAAGGGGGAAGACGCCTGCATGCAGTGGAGCCTGCTCCGACCGGTCGGCCTTGTCCCCGCGGCGCTTGTCCTCACCACCATTGCGGCCTGTGCCGAGGGCGGTAAATCCGCCGGCCCGTCCGAATTCCTGCTCGTTGCGCAGATCGTGCTGCTGATCGCGGTCGGCCGCGGTCTCGGCGAGATCATGCAGCGCTTCGGCCAGCCCTCGGTGATCGGCGAATTGCTCGCCGGCATCCTGCTCGGGCCGTCGCTGTTCGGCTGGCTCTGGCCCGACGCGCAGCACGCGATCTTCCCGAAGACGCCCGAGCAGAAGGCGATGATCGACGGCATCGCGCAGTTCGGTATTCTCCTGCTGCTGCTGCTGACCGGCATGGAGACCGACCTGAAGCTGGTCAGGAAGGTCGGCAGGGCCGCGATCGCGGTCTCGATTGCCGGCATCCTCGTGCCCTTCGCCTGCGGTTTCGTGCTCGGCGAGTTCCTGCCGGACACACTGCTGCCGAATCCGCAAGCCCGCCTGGTTGCGTCGCTGTTCATGGGCACGGCGCTGTCGATCTCCTCGGTGAAGATCGTTGCTGTGGTCGTGCGTGAGATGAACTTCATGCGCCGCAATGTCGGCCAGATCATCGTCGCCGCTGCCGTCACCGACGACGCCATCGGCTGGATCATCATCGCCGTCATCTTCAGCCTGGCCTCGCACGGCACGCTGGATATCGCCTCGGTGGCGAAAGCCGTGCTGGGCACGCTCGCCTTCCTCGCCGTCAGCTTCACCATCGGCCGCAAGCTTGTGTCTCAGCTGATCCGCTGGGCCAACGACAATCTCGTCAGCACCGCGCCCGTCATCACGGTGATCCTGCTGCTGATGAGCGCGATGGCGCTGATCACGCATCTGATCGGCGTTCACACCGTGCTCGGTGCCTTCGTCGCCGGCATCCTGGTCGGGGAGTCCCCGATCCTGACGCGGCAGATCGACGAGCGGCTGCGCGGGTTGATCTCCAGCTTCTTCATGCCGGTGTTCTTCGGTCTCGCCGGCCTGAGCGCCGACCTCACGGTGCTCCGCGATCCCGATCTGCTGATGCTCACAGGCCTGCTGGTCGTGATCGCCAGCGTCGGAAAGTTCGGCGGCGCCTTCGTCGGTGGCACCGTCGGCGGCTTGAACACAAGGGAGTCGCTGGCGCTCGCGAGCGGGATGAACGCGCGCGGCTCGACCGAGGTGATCATCGCGACCATCGGTCTTTCGATCGGCGTGCTCAGCCAGAACCTGTTCACGATGATCGTGACCATGGCGATCCTGACCACGATGGCAATGCCGCCGATGCTGCGCGCGGCGCTGGCAAAGCTGCCGATGAACAAGGAGGAGGAGGACCGCCTGGAGCGGGAGGAATTCGAGAAGCGCGGCTTCCTCGCCAATCTCGAACGTCCGTTGCTGGCGGTGGACGAGAGCGTCAACGCCACCTTCGCCGCCCACATCGCGGGCCTGATCGCCGGCATGCGCGGCTTGCCGGTCACCGTGCTGCACATCGGCAAGCGCGCCAAGGAGCAGGAGAAGGGCCGCGACGAGGAGGAAAGCCCCGAAGCCGTGGTGAAGAAGGCCGCCGAGACCGTGTCGGCCCATGGCGATGGTGACGCCGGCAGAGTCGAAGTCGTCACGCGGACAAGGCGTGCGGAGCTCGGCGAGGCCATCGCCGACGAAGCGCGCAAGGGCTTTGATCTCCTCGTCATCGGCGTCGACAAGGCCACTGCCGCCAAGGATCGCTTCGATCGCAATGTCGAGGACATTGCAGCGAAGTTCGAAGGACCGCTCGCAATCGTGGCGGCCAAGGGAAAGCACCTGAAGCAGCCGATGCCCGACGCGCTCAACATCCTCGTTCCGGTGTCCGGCGGCGGCGTCTCCAAGCGCGGCGCCGAGGTCGCGGTCGCGCTGGCGCAGGCGGGATCAGGCTCGCTCCGGGTGATCTATGTGGCGACGACGCGCGACAAGGGCGCGCAGCGCGGCGCCTCTCGTAGTCTGAGCCAGGAGGCCGGCATCCTGAAGGACGCCAGCGATCTCGCGGCCCGCTACGATGTCGACATCACCACGACCTTGCGCGTGAACCGGGCGCCGGAGGCGGCGATCCTGCGCGAAATCGAGACCACCGATGTCGATCTCGTGGTGATGGGCGTCGACCGCATCCAGGCCGATCACCTCTCCTTCGGCGGCGTCGCCGACGCCGTGCTCAGGCAGGCGAAGGTCTCGGTGCTCCTGGTCTCGAGCGGCGAGGCGCGGCCGACGTCTACCGAGAAAGCCTAGTGCTTCACCTCGGCCACCGCCACCGCCACCGCCTTCGGCGCCTTCTTCGACGCACGCCAGTTCTCGAAGCGCTGCACCACCACGAAGAAGGCCGGCACGAACAGCACGGCAAGGCAGGTCGAGGCCAGCATGCCCGAGAACACGGTGATGCCGATCGACTTGCGCGCGCTGGCGCCGGCGCCGGTCGCGATCACCAGCGGCACCACGCCGAGGATGAAGGCGAACGACGTCATCAGGATCGGGCGGAAGCGCGCGCGCGCCGCTTCAATCGCGGATTCCAGCACCGGCTTGCCGTCGCGGCCATGCAGCTCGAGCCCGACCTCGACGATCAGGATGGCGTTCTTGGCCGACAGCGCGATCAAGAGGATCAGGCCGATCTGGCAGTAGAGGTTGTTGTCGATCTTGAGGCCGTTGAGGATCAGCATGGGGCCGATCAACGACAGAGGCACCGCCAGGATCACCGAGATCGGCGCATACCAGCTCTCGTACTGGCCGGCGAGCACGAGATAGACCAGCAGCATGGCGAGCCCGAACACCCAGTAGATCTGGTTGGAGACCGCCTTCTCCTGATAGGACATCGCGGTCCATTCGTAGCCGGTGCCCGGCGGCAGCGTCTTGTCCGCGATCTCCTCCATCAGTTGCAGCGACTGGCCCGAGGAGTAGCCTTGCGCCGGCAGGCCGATGACGGTCGAGGAGGGATAGAGATTGTAGAGGCTGATCAGCGAGGGGCCGGTGGCGGGCGTGATCGTGGCGACGGTGCCGATCGGGATCATGTCGCCGTTCGAGTTGCGCACCATCATGTTGGCGATGTCGTGCTCGGTGACGCGGAACGCGGGATCGGCTTGCGTGTAGACCTGGAACACGCGGCCGAACTTGTTGAACTGGTTGACATAGGACGAGCCGAGATAGGTCGACAGCGCCGCGAACACCTGGTCCGTCGTGACGTGCAGGGTCTGGGTCTTGATGCGGTCGATCTCGACGTTGAATTGCGGCACCGAAGAGCGGAACGAGGACTGGACGCGCTGCAGCGCGCTCTGGCTCTGGCCGTTGCTGACCATCGCGCCGGTGATCGCCTGCAGCTTGGCGAAGTCGCTGTTGCCGTCGCGCAGTTCGACCTGCATCGAGAAGCCGGCCGCGTTGCCGATGCCCTGGATCGGCGGCGGCGGCAGCACCAGCGTGCGCGCTTCCATGATGGCCGCGAGCTTGTCGTTCAGCCCGTAGACCAGCGAGCGCAGATCCTCGCCCGGTCCTTTGCGCGCCTCCCAGTCCTTCAGGATGATATAGGCGACGCCGGCATTGGCAAGGCTGGCGCTGTTGTCGAGCGCGGAGATTCCGGCGATGGTGATGACCTGCTGGACTCCGGGCGTGTCCTTGATGAGCTCGCTCGCTCTGTCGAGCACCTTCTGGGTCCGCTCCAGCGCGGCGCCGTCGGGCAGTTGCACGGCGGCGATCAGATAGCCCTGGTCCTCGATCGGCAGGAAGCCGGTCGGCACCCGCGACAGGCCGTAGCCACCGATCCCGATCAGCACCAGCGCGAATGCGACCGAGATCGTGGCGTGCCCGCACAGCAAGCTGATCAGCCTCGTGTAGCCACGCTCGACGCGGTCATAGACGGCGTTGAAGCCCCGGTAGAAGAAGTTTCGCTGCGTGGGCGGCACCGTCGGCCGCAGCCAGAGCGCACATTGCGTCGGCTTCAGCGTGGCGGCGTTGATGGCGGACAAAAGCGCGGTTGCCGCGATCACCAGTGCGAATTGCGAATAGATGCGCCCCGTGAGGCCTGCGAGGAACGAGGCCGGCAAGAACACCGAGATCAGCACCAGGGTGATGCCGACGATCGGCGCGAACAGCTGGTCCATCGCCTTGATCGCGGCGTCGTGGCCGTTCATGCCCTGCTCGATGTTGTGCGCGGCGCCCTCCACCACGACGATGGCGTCGTCGACGACGATGCCGATCGCGAGCACGATCGCGAACAAGGTCGACATGTTGATGGTGAAGCCGAGCGCGGCCATGGCGGCGAACGCGCCGATGATGGTGACAGGCACCGTGGTTGCCGGCACCAGCATCGCGCGCCAGTCCTGCAGGAACACCAGGATCACGACCAGCACCAGCAGGCCGGCCTCGATCAGCGTCATGTAGACCTCGTGCACCGAGGCCTGCACGAATTTGGTGGTGTCGAACGGCGTGTCGTACTTCATGCCCTGCGGGAAGGCCTTTGCGAGCTCCGCCATCTTCTTCTCGACGG
Source organism: Bradyrhizobium nivariense (assembly GCF_029846715.1). GTDB lineage: Bacteria > Pseudomonadota > Alphaproteobacteria > Rhizobiales > Xanthobacteraceae > Bradyrhizobium. The sequence goes on along the minus strand of NZ_JARVWW010000025.1, from coordinate 102,372 downwards.
CCTGCTCGACCTGGAGCGCGTTGGCGCCGGGCGACTGGAACACGCCGATGCCGGTGGCCGGCTGCTGGTTCAGGGAGAAGATCTGGCTATAGGTCTGCGCGCCGAGCTCAACCCAGCCGACGTCGCGCACGCGCGTGACGTCGCCGCTGGTGCCTGATTTGACGATGATGTTCTCGAACTCGGCGGTGTCGTCGAGCCTGCCGTTGACGTTGAGCGTGTACTGGAACGCCTGTCCCGACGGTGTCGGCGGTGCGCCGACCTGGCCGGCGGAGACCTGCTGGCTCTGCTGCTGGATCGCCTGGATGACGTCCTGCGGCACCAAGCCACGGACTTGCAGCTTGTTCGGATCGAGCCACACCCGCATCGAATACTGACCGGCGCCGAATACGGTGACGTTGCCGACGCCGGGCAGGCGCGAGAGCTCGTCGCGGAGATTGATGGTGGCATAGTTGCTCAGATAGAGGCTGTCGAACGTCTTGTCCGGCGAGGTCAGCGTCACGAACAGCAGGATCGAGGTCGACCTCTTCTGGACGGTGACGCCCTGGTTCTGCACGGATGACGGCAGTTGCGACAGCGCGCTGGAGACGCGGTTTTGCACCAGCACCTGCGCGAAGTTGAGGTCGGTGCCGATCTTGAACGTCACCGTCAGCGTATAGGTGCCGTCGGAGCCGCTGTAGGACTGCATGTAGAGCATGTCCTCGACCCCGTTGACCTGCTGCTCGATCGGCAGAGCCACGGTGTCGATCACGGTCTTGGCGCTGGCGCCGGGATAGCGCGTCGTCACCTGCACCGTCGGCGGCACCACATCGGGATATTGCGCGATCGCGAGATTGAACAGCGCGACGCCGCCGATCAGGATCATCAGCAGCGCGATGACGTTCGAGAGGACCGGCCGCTCGATGAAGAATTTTGAGATCATGGCCGGGCGCTCCTGCTTGCAGATCTTACTTGGCCGACGCCTGGGGCTGCTCGATCTTCGTCACCTGCGGGTCGATCTTCTGGCCCGGAATTACCCGCAGCAGTCCTGCGATCACCACGCGGTCGTCCGGCTTCAAGCCGCTTTCGATCACCCGCAGGCCGTTGTCGACGGGGCCGATCTGCACCTTGCGCTGCTCGACAATGTTGTCGCCGTTGACGACGAGGAGATAACGGCCGCCCTGGTCGCTGCCGAGCGCGGTGTCCGGGACGAGGAGGGCGGACTTCTCCTGGTCGAAAGGCACGCGGACGCGGACGAAATAGCCGGGCAGCAACACCCTTTCGTCATTTGGAACGACGCCACGCACAGCGAGCGTGCCCGTCGATGAATTAAGAGTCGGCGAGACGTAGTCGAGGTGGCCTTCATGCGGATAGCCGGTCTCGGTCTGGAGGCCCACCTGGATCGGCAACTGCTTGAGGTCGGCGACGGTCAGCCCGCGGCGGGCCGCTTCGGCGCGGATGCGAAGGACGTCCTGCTCGTTGACGGTGAAGTTCACCCAGATCGGGTCCATCGCGACGATGGTCGCAAGCTGGGTCGGGGAGGAGACGCCGACGAGCTCGCCAACCGACACCATATGCGCGCTAACGATGCCGTCGAACGGCGCGCTCACCTTGGTGTAGCCGTAATTGACCTCGGCGAGCCTCGTATTGACCTGGGCCTGCTGCAGGCTGGCCTGGGCGTTGTCGCGGGTGGATGTCGAGGTGTCGAGGGTGGCCTGCGAGACCGCCTGGCGCTGCACGAGATCGGCCTGCCGCTTGAAGTCGGCTTCGGCCTGCTTGAGCGTGGCCTGCGCGCCGACCTCGGCAGCCTGCGCTTGCTCGAGCTTGAGCTTGTAGGTCTCGGGCTCGATGGTGAACAGCTGGGTGCCCTGTTTGACGAAGGTGCCGTCCGTGTAGTCGATCGATTGCAGGAATCCCTGCACGCGCGCGACGAGATCGACATTCTTGATCGGCGCGGTGTTGCCGGTGGCCTCGACATAGCGCGTCACCGGGCGCTGCACGGGCGCGGCGACGTCCACCTTGGGCGGCGGCGGGGCGACGAACGTGTTCTTGTCCTCGCAGCCGGTAAGCGCGGCCACGGCCATCGCGGCGGCCAGTGCCCGCCCGACATGTCTCCACGCTCCGTTGCGCCGTGCGGGATTCGCGCAGGTCATTCGGGGGCCCCCGGTTGCTGTCTGTCGGGGCGGGAGGCTACCAACAAATGCCCGACCGTGGAACACCATAGCCATGGCAGTCATCGGCCTTGCACTGCAAACCGCGCTGTGGCCTTTGGCAGCTTTGCCAAGACAAACCGCTTTTCATCGCGCGCACGATCGACCAGAATTGTGTCAAAGGCCGAGCGACGGCGCGCGAAGCGGTCGGGAAGAGCAAGAGACCAAGAGACCAAGAGAAGAAGAAACCAAGAGAAGAAGAAAAGGTCAGGAGATCATGACATGCCCACGTCTCTCCAGTCGGTCCTTAAGTCTGTCCTTGCCGGCCTCGTTCTCGCAGCGGCGGTTGCCATGCCCGCGCTAGCCGATGGTCTGAAGCACGACATCGCACCGACCGGCAAGCTGCGGGTCGCGATCGCGATCAGCGCGGCGGGTGGTGCGTTCTGGTCAACCAAGACCGAGGCCGGTTATGCCGGCGTGCCGGTCGATCTCGGCAGGGAGATGGCCGCCCAGCTCGGCGTCCCCGTCGAATATGTCGTGCACCAGAATTCCGGGCAGATCACCGATGCCGCCGGCAATGGTACTCTTGAAAAAGGTGCTTGGGACGTCACCTGGCTGCCCAAAGACCCCGAGCGCGAGACCAGGATGATGTTCGGCCCGATCTACGAGGTCGCGGACGCCACCTACATCGTCAAGGCGGGATCGAGCGTCACCAATTTCGCCGCGCTCGACCAGGTGGGCATCAAGGTCGCAGCCGTCAACGCCACGACCACCATGCGCGGCGCGGCCGCGCATCTGAAGAACGCGAAAGTCACGGGCTACCAGACCTATGACGAGATCTTCGGCCTCCTCAGCAGCGGCGAGATCGACGCCTTCGCGCTGTCGCGCGACCAGCTCAACAAGATGGCGCAGAAGATTCCGGGCACGCGAGTGCTGGACGAGACCTTCAAGAAGACCGTCACCGCGGTCGCCGTGCCGCTCGGCCACAGCCAGGCATTGGCATTCGTCACCAGGTTCATGACGGAAGCGACGACGAACGGCACGCTGCGCAAGGCCTATGACAATAACGGCCTGAAGGACTCGCCGATCCGCACCGAGTAGGGCGCGCGGCGCAGGATGGCTGCGCCGCGCTCCGGCCCTACGGCTCCGCGGTGCGAATGCCCGCGGGGCTCACCTGCATCTTGAGCGTGGACGTCCTGTTCAGCGCCTTGCCGTCGAATGAGAACGCGATCAGCTCGCTTTCGACCATGCATTGCGCCACGACATATTTGGAGTCCGTCGACCACACCATGCCCTGGCACCAATGGCCGATCTTCGCTTCCGCCACCGGCGTGAGGTCGGTTCCCGAGATCTTGTAGACCTTGAGCAGGCCGAAATCGTTGAAGAACGGCGAGGCCGGCGGCTTGTTCGAGCCGTTCATGACGGTCACGGCAACATGGCTGCCATCCGGAGACATTTTTACGGCTTCGGGCGTCTGCCCGACTGTGACCGTCGTGACGACGCGGATTGGTTTTGCGGTCATGTCGATCAGGCTGATCGTGTCACCGTCGCCGCTGCTGGCGCCGACATTGCCGACGATGGCGGTGGCGCTGCCGGTGAGATCGATGTCGTAGGGACGAATGCCTGCCGAGAGGTCGCGCTTGGCGTACTCGACCTTGCTCCCGTCCACAGTCAGAAGCGAGATTTTGCTGTCTCCGTCACGCGTGACCAGCGCGGTCGCTCCGTCACGGGAAAAGACGGCGTGGCTGGGTCCTGATTTGGCGTCGCCAAGCTGGATCTTGCCGGCCGGCGCCAGCGTGCCCCCGCTGATCGCGAAGACCGAGACCGTGCCTTCGCTGCGGTTCGCAACCAGTGCCAGCGTGCCCGCGCGGTTGATCGAAACGCCGGCAGCGCCCGCGCCGGCTTGCAAGGTCGCCAGCACTTTGGGCGGAGTGGATTTCAGGTCGATGACCGAGAGCTTGTCGTCGGGCACCGTCTTGGCCGGATCCGCAGGATCGAGCTTCATCGCGCCGGTGACAAGGGCGAACGCGCCATCCGGCGCAATTGCCACGCTCGGCGGCGGGCCGACGACGCTGGCCGGGGCGGGCACCTCGCCAAGCAGTTTCAAGGCACCGTCGGTGAAGTCGATGACGCTCACCGTGTCCGGCAGCGGCTGCTTGCGCACCACGGCGTTGCCGTTCTCCAGCACCATCTTGCCGTCATTGGCGGTGACGACGATCTCGGCATGGGCGGCGCAATTTGCGAGGGCTGTCAGGGACGTTGCGACCAGAGTTGATGCGGCGCGGCGCGTACGCCCGCGAAGAGCGGCTTTCATGTTTCCCCCAGAGACTTTGTTTTTGTGCAGCGAAGCTAAATCCAACCGGGCGGATTTCGCAACAATTCGGCGGCAGTTTTTTTTCGGCGCATGGAATAAATGCGCAAGACGCATCCCGGAGCTGGGATGAGGTGGAGCTTCCGGCGAGCGCGGTCCTGAAAAAATTTGTCTGAATCACTACGCAGAGTGTCTCGTGCGTCAAACTGACACAGCTCTGTCACCCGTGATCGCTAGGCTCCCGCAGGTCGGCGTCAATCCTTCGGGGCAACAGAACAATGAAATCCAGATTTCTGACGACGGTCGTGTTATTCGCGGCCGCGACGGCACTCGCGTGCAGCATTCCCGTCCTCGCGGACGATTTCGGTCGCGACCGCGATCACGGTCGGGATCATGATCAGGACCGCGATCATCATCGTCATCCGCATGACATCCACACCGAGACGCCGATCAAGCATCTCGTGATCATCTTCAACGAGAACCGTTCGTTCGATCATTACTTCGCGACCTATCCGAACGCGGCCAATCCGTCTGGCTCGATCCCGTTCGTGCCGAAGCCGCATACGCCGAAGGTGAACAATCTCGTCACGGCGAACCTGCTGGTCAACAATCCGAACAACAGCCCGGCCAACGGCACCGGCGCGACGGATCCGTTCCGCCTCGATCGCACCCAGGCCAACACGCGCTCGCAGAACCACGCCTATACGCCCGAGCAGCAGGCCGTGGACAACGGCAAGGAAGACCTGTTTCCGAAGTTCACCGGCCGCGGCACCGCCGGCGGCGCCGGCGCCTTCGGCACCAACGGTCAGGTGATGGGCTATTTCGACGGCAACACCACCACCGCCTTCTGGAATTACGCCCAGCACTTCGCCATGAGCGACAATGCCTGGACCGACACCTTTGGTCCGTCTACGCCGGGCATGCTCGAGGTGATCTCGGGTCAGACCAACGGGGTGCAGAACATCGTCGGCACCTCGACGCAGACCGTGCCCGACGGCCAGGGCGGCCTGACGCTGATCGGCGACACCGATCCGGGCAACGATCCCTGCTCGAGCAAGACCAGCACCATCCTGATGGACGGCAAGAACATCGGTGACCTGCTCAATGCCGAGCACATCGGCTGGGGCAGCTTCATGGGCGGCTTCGACCTGACGCTCAAGAACGCCAACGGCACCACCGGCTGCGGTCGCAGCACGTTCTCCAGCAACGTCAACGGCACCATCGTGGACTACATTCCGCACCACGCTTGGTTCCAGTACTACAAATCGACCGCCAACCCGACCCATGCGCGGCCGAGCTCGGTCCGCGCGATCGGCCATACCTACGACTTCAACGGCAAGGTCGATCCGGCCAACCACGGCTACGATCTCGAGGACTTCTACGCCGCGGTGAAGGCCGGCAATTTCCCGGCCGTCTCCTACATCAAGATGCCGGCCTTCCAGGACGGTCATGCCGGCAACTCCGATCCGCTCGACGAGCAGGTCGGCAATGTCGAGCTGATCAACTTCCTCCAGAAGCAGCCGGAATGGCGCGAGACCGCCGTCATCATCACCTATGATGACTCCGACGGCTGGTACGACCACCAGTACGTCGCGCCGAAGAGCGCCTCCTACGATCCGACTGCCGATCAGGTCAACGGTCCGGGCCTGTGCGGCCTCGGCCCCAACAAGCAGCCTGCGCCGAAGGGCCTGGGCGGCAAGCCGGTGAACGGCCGTTGCGGTCCGGGCACGCGCGTTCCCTTCATCGTGGTCTCGCCTTACGCCAGAACGAACTTCGTCAGCCACACCTACATCTCCCAGGCCTCCGTGGTGCGGTTCATCGAGGACAATTGGTTGCGCGGCCAGCGTCTCGGCGGCGGCTCATTCGACGCCAGCGCCGGATCGATCATCGACCTGTTCGATTTCGATCATGATCACAGCCATGATTACCGGACCGATGCGCTGTTCCTCGATCCGAGCTCCGGCACGGTGATCACCAGCCCGCCGGACGAGCATCACCACCACTAGGACCACTGATCCTATGAACAGCCGCACGATGTGGCTTTTCGGCGCCGGCCTGCTTTGTCTGGCCGGCGCCGTCTTTGCTGTCGAAACGCAAGGATTTGCGGAGGCCAATCCGGCCGGCACGAATCCCAACCCGGTTCGCCTCATGCGCTCGCCCACAGCTCAATTGTCCGCGATGGCGCAGCTCGGCAAGGAGATTTTCTACGACGCCTCGCTATCCTCGTCCGGCGCGCTGTCATGTGCTTCCTGTCACAGCCCGGATCACGCTTACGGCCCGCCCAACGACGGGCCGGTCATGCTCGGCGGCGCCGATCTGTCGCGGCAGGGTGCGCGCGCGGTGCCGTCGTTGACCTATCTCGACCGCCACCCGAATTTCAGCATCGGTCCCGACAAGGGCGACGACGACAACATCATCGATCTCGCGCAGATGGCGGCGCTCGGCCAGCAGGCGGCGCGCACGACGAAGACCGCGGGCGGCACCGGCGCGTCGGCGAACATCGTGCCGCAGGGCGGCCTGTTCTGGGACGGCCGCGCCGACACGCTGCAGGACCAGGCGCTGTTTCCGCTGCTCGATCCGAACGAGATGGACGGCAGCAGCGCCGAGATCGTGGCAGACAAGCTGCGTCGCGCGCCCTATGTGCAACGCTTCGTCGAGCTGTTCGGCGCTGGTGTGCTGAGAAATCAGCGGCTTCTGATCGCAGAAGCGATGTTCGCGGTCGCGCGCTATCAGGTGGAAGAGCCGAGCTTCCATCCCTACACCAGCAAGTACGATTACTGGCTCGAAGGCAAGGCACGGCTTTCGGAGAGCGAGCTACGCGGCCTGCAATTGTTCAACGATCCCGACAAGGCCAATTGCGCCGGCTGCCACACCTCTGCGCCGACCCGCGACGGCCTGCCGCCGCTGTTCACCGATCATCAATACGAGGCGCTCGGCGCGCCGCGCAATGCCGCGCTCGCCAATAATCGCGACCCCGATCATTTCGACCTGGGCGTCTGCGGCCCGCATCGCACCGACATCGCCGAGCAGACGCAGTATTGCGGCATGTTCCTGACGCCGACGTTGCGCAACACGGCGACGCGCCACGCCTTCTTCCACAACGGCGTCTTCCATAGCCTCGAGCAGGTGCTCGATTTCTACAATTTCCGCGACACCAATCCGGACAAGGTTTTTCCGCGCGCAGCCGATGGCGCTGCGTTGAAATACAACGACCTGCCGCAAAAATATCACGCCAATGTCGACGTCTCCGATCCGCCCTTCGATCGTCACCCCGGCGACAAGCCGGCGATGACGGAGCAGGACGAGGCCGACATCATCGCCTTCTTGAAGACGCTGACGGACGGCTACAAGCCGGAGAACTAGCGCGGCTTGATCTCCGCGTATTTCACCATCGCCTTCTCGAATTTCCGCTTGAACAGCCACATCGCGCCAAGGATTTCCCGGAAGCTTGCCGAGGTTCGCGCCCGGTCGGCCTGTCCAAAAGCAAAAATGCTGTTGTTGCGCAGGTGCTTCATGATCGTCGGACTGGACACCCTGTAGTTCAGGAGATCACCGGACTTGAGCGCGGACCGCGTCGGCGTGGGGACGATCTGGATCAGCTCGAACAGCTTCATCTGGTCGATCGGGTCGGGCAGCGTCTTCACGATCCCCGGGATCTCCCGAAAAACATCCGCATGCGCGTTCATCAGGCCGTCGCGCACGTTGGTCCAGTGGTTGAAACGGTGATCGGTGCCGCGGGCGCGGGCCTCTTCCTTGTCATCGCGTGCGCTCAGTTCGGGATTGGCCGCCGCGATCTCTCCCTTGATGGCTTCCCATTTCCTGCGGCCGTTGCGGTCCTCGGACGGGCCGGTCTGGAAGCTGCCCATATAGGTGTTCGAGCGCCCGTTGCGGACGTTCTGCTTGCCGTTGGTCTCGGCGAAGAACAGCCCGAGGCTGATCCGGCCCGCAGCTTCCGCGTGGTCAGGCGCGAGCCCCCTGACGCGCGCGATCGCGCCGGCGAGATCGACGACGTCCTTGAACGGCGTCGCCGAGTTCTGCGCCTCCGCGGGCGGCGCCTCCATGATCTCGAACAGCGTTGCGTATTCGTCGATCAGCGGCTCGATGTCGGCATCGAAATAGGCCGGTGGTATCTCGAACTTGTTGGGCCTGCCGATCCGAGACGGCATGGCGTCGGTGAGATCCTTGTAAGCGCTGATCACGGCGACGCGGGCCAGATACAGCGCCTGTCCCGGCAGGTTCGGCAGCGGCTGCTTCGCGTCAATCTGGCGGCGCCGCTCGGCAAGGACGGACTTGAAATCGCCGAGGGCGCGCTCGTAGGCCGCGAGCGCCTCCGTTTGTCTTGCCGTGAGCGTTTGCGCCTGGCTCTGGACGAACGTCGTCAGGACCAGCCCAAGCGCCGCGATGATTGCGAGGAGTTGACGTCGTGCAGGCATGGCCGGTTCCCCCAACGATTCGTCGGTCAGGGGATCGTAGCCTAGTCGTTGGCTTCGGGCGGCAGGAAGTCGACCTCGTGCAGCGCCGAGATGCGCACGACTTCGGCGGGGTCGGTCAGATTGTGGAGCTGGTTGAACAGCGCCTCCAGCTTCTGCATCGGCGAGACCCAGAACAGCGCGCGGGCCGGCTTGTCGGACTTGTTGAAATAGCCGTGCGGGATGCCGCGCGGCAGGCGCACGAGGTCGCCGGCGTGGGCCTTGACCCACTTGCCGTCGAGCTTGAGGTCGAGCGTACCTTCCTGCACCAGGATGAATTCGTCCTGGGTCGGATGGATGTGCACCGGCACGAACTGGCCCGGCTCGCTGTTGGTCTCGAAGGCAAAGGCGGACTCGGTGATGGCCTTGGGAAAATAGACCTGGCCCAGGATGTTCCAGGTCTTGCCGCCATAGCCCGTGCCGTTTGCGGTAATGCCTTGTTCGAGTGACGTCATGGCTCGCCTCCAATGGATTTGGCTGGATGAGTTTTGCGCAAATATCGCGCGCGGTCCATCCGTTCGACTGCACTAGCGTCCGTCGCGGTCAGCCGCCTGCTTGCGCAGAAAGCCTTCGACATCGGCCTGCACCGAATAGGGCTTTGGGATCGGATCGCCAGCGGCGTCGACGGCGGTGTCGAGGGAACGGCGCAGCAGGTTCGCGAGCTCGGCCTTGCGGTAGGGTTTTGTCAGAAGCGGCGCGCCCATGGTGGCGTGTCCCTGCGCGTGCAGCGAATCATAGGCATAGCCTGACGTGAACAGCACCCGTAGCGAGGGCCGCGCAGTCACCATCTGCTCGGCGAGCTCGCGTCCGTTGATGCCGCCGGCCATCACGATGTCGGTGAAAAGCAGGTCGAACCGCGTGCCCTCGGCCGCGATTGCGAGCGCCTCGGTCGCGTTGGCGGCCGGGATGACCTTGTAGCCGAGGCTTTCGAGCTGGACCGTGACGTACTGGCGGACGTCGCGGTCGTCCTCGACGCAAAGGATGGTTTCCTTACCCCCCACGACCTTGCGCTCGTCATAGCCGGCCGGGCGAAGCGTGCTCGCCTCCGCCTTCGGCAGGTAGATCGTGAAAATCGTGCCGCGTCCTTCTTCGGAAGCGACCTTGATGCCGCCGCCGGACTGCTTGACGAAACCGAACACCATGCTGAGCCCGAGCCCCGTGCCCTTGCCGATCTCCTTGGTCGAGAAGAAGGGGTCGAAGATCCGCTCCAGAATGGCCTGTGGAATGCCGGTGCCGGTGTCGGCGATCTCGATCCCGACATAGTCGCCGGCATAGCCGGCCCCGACCGCCACGGCCTCGCGGACGCCGAACACGACGTTGCGCGTCGTCAGCGTCAGTCTGCCGCCATCCGGCATCGCGTCGCGGGCGTTGATCGCGAGGTTGAGCAGCGCCGAGCTCAATTGGCCGCGATCGACGAGGGCGAGCCAGATGTTGCCGTCGAGCCGGGTCACGATCTCGATCTTCTTGTCAAAGGTTGCCCGCAGCAGCTTTGCGAGCTCTTCAAGGAGTTCGTTGACGTCGCTCTCGGCCGGCTTGAGCGCCTGCTTGCGGGCAAAGGACAACAGGCTCGACGTCAACGCCGCACCGCGGTCGGCGGCTTCGCTGATCAGCTTGGCGATGGTCGCAAGCGGCGGATCGTCCTTCACGGCGTCGGCAAGGATCTCGATCGTGCCGGTGATCACGGTGAGCATATTGTTGAATTCGTGCGCGATGCCGCCGGTGAGCTGGCCGACCGCCTCCATCTTCTGGGCCTGGATCAGCTGCTCCTCGGCGGCGCGCTTCCGGGTGACGTCCTTGACGAAATTGTTGATGAGGGTGCGGCCCCCGAGATGGAGCGCCGTGCTGGACGCCTCGATCAGGATCTCCTCGCCGTTCCGGTGCAGCAGACCCGCTTCGAACCGGATGCCGATCGGCGTGTTCGACAGTTCCGGCAGCAGCCGCATCATGCGTTGCCTGAAGCCCTCGCGCAGCGGCTCGGCGATGAGGAGGCTGACGACGTCAGTGCCGAGCGCCTCCTTGCGCGTCCATCCGGTCAAGGCCTCGGCCTGAACGCTCCACTCCAGAACGATACCGTTCGCGTCGGTTTGAACGAAGGCATCGAGTGCGGTCTTGATGACGGCCTGGGTCATCTGCGCGCTGGCCCGAGCCTGCTCGGCCAGTTGCGCAGCAGTGCGCTTGTCCTGCGACGTTTCGATCGCGCGCGTGCAGAGACGGGCGAGTAGCACCGCAACGCCGCCGCTTGCCAGCAGGGCGACAATCTGGGCAATGCCGAAGCCGGTTCCGGTCGCGGCATAGGAGACGAGGAGAGCCGCCGCGGTCACGATGACCTGCGCGGCCATCGCGAATGTCAGAACGCCCCTGAGTTTCATGGTCTCACACCAACGCGTCAGTCGCGGACCCTTGTGTCCGCCCTGTCAACGAGGCCGGCTCCACGTGAGCTACAGATTCCGTGCGGCGGCGTCGAGGGGCAATTTGCGGTGGTGCCGGGTGGCGGACGCTTCAACCTGCCGGCGAATCGGTCTGGCGCAGCGTCGTCACCCAGATCACGCGCGCCGTCTGCTGAGTCGGGTTGTCGAACATGTGCGGCACGATGCTCGGAAAGCGAAAGCTGTCGCCCGCCTCGAGCAGATGGGCCTGGTTGTCGAGCCACAGCCGCAGGCTGCCCGAGAGGATATAGCCCGCCTTCTCGCCGGTGTGCTGCAGGAAGTCGGTGCCGGACGACGCGCCGGGATTGAGCGTAAGCTCGTAGAGTTCGAGCTGGCCTTTGTCTGCCGGGGTCAGCGCCTCCTTGACGACGCCGCTGGCGGTGAGCCGCAGCAGGCGCCGGCTGTTCTTGCGCACGATGTAGCGCTGCACGTCGGCGGGATCTGTGGTCTCGAAGAAATAGGAGATCGGGACGTCGAGCGCGATGCTGAGCAGGCGCAGCGTGCGTATCGACGGCATGGCGCGCGCGCGTTCGAGCTGGCTGATCATGCCGTTGGAAAGGCCGGTCTTGTTGGCGACGTCCTGGATCGAGAGGCCGGCACGCTGGCGCAGCAGCCGCACGGTCTCGCCGAGGCGCTGGTCGACCGCATCGTCAGCCTCGATCGTCGGGGCCCCCTTCGGACTGTTCGTGTCGCCGCGACCATCCATGTCGCTCTCCCATGCATCATCTCAGCCCCGGACAACGACGGTCCGGGGCTTCAGTAGAGTGAAAAGGTCGCGCATCCTAGCAATGTGATTGACAGCTGTATTTAGTCATGATGAACTTTTGATAGAAAAATTTAGAAGCACTAAAGCCCACTCCTGTCCCTTGCCGGGGATCTCGGGGCGCGGGAGATGGTGCCGCGTGCGACAACGGAGAGTGGTCATGGCGGACGACACCGGGAAGTTCGGCGTTGGGGCACTGCATCTCGGCATTCCGAATCGCCGTCAGTTCGTCCAGCTCGGCGCAGGCGCCGCGGCGGGATGGACGCTTTCAGGCAACGCATTTGCGCAGACCGAACGTCCCTCCAATCCGCCGGACAAGCCGCGCGGGCAGGTGATCGCGGCGCTGTCGCAGGAACCGACGGTCTTTCATCCCCTGATGCCGGGCATCGAGGTCGATCAGGGCATCTGGTGGCAGGTGTTCTCGCCGCTCTGGTTCATCGATCCCGACGGCAAGTTCGTTCCCGACCTCGCGCGCGAAGTCCCGACCATCGAGAATGGCGGCCTGTCGGCCGATGGCCTGACCTGGAAGATCAAGCTGCGCAGCGACGTGAAGTGGCATGACGGCACGCCGTTCACGGCCGAGGACGTAAAATTCTCGCTCGATCTGATCAACAATTCCGATTTCCGCGCGCGCAGCCGCGTCGGCCATAGCCTCGTAAAGGACATCAAGGTCGTCGCGCCCGACGAGATCCATTGGCGGATGGAAACGGCCTATTCGCCCTATATGTCGATCCTGGGGGCGCTGACCTTCATCGTGCCCAAGCACATCCTGGAGAAGGTGACCGATCCGAACGCCTCGCCGTTCCACAACGCGCCTGTCGGCACCGGGCCGTTCCGCTGGGGCGAGCGCGTGCCGGGCGACCACATCCTCTTGAATGCTCATGCCGGCTACCACGGCAAGGGACCTTACGTTGAGCGCGTGGTGTTCAAGTACATTCCGGACCTCACCGTCCTCTACACCCAGTTCCGCACCGGCCAGGTCGATTACACCGGCCTGCAAGGCATCTTGCCGAACTTCGTGCAGGAGGCGAAGACGCTGAAGGGGCGCAAGATCTTCGTCTCCTCGACGTCCTCGGTGGAGCACATCGCGCCCAATCTGGAGTTCGGTGCGTTCGCCGACCGCACGGTGCGCGAGGCGCTTTATCTCGCGATCAACAAGCAGGCGATCATCGATGCGCTGAATTACGGCCTGCCGACGCAGACCGAAAGTTTCGTGCCGCAGCAGGCCTGGTCGTTCCAGCAGGGCCTGCCGCAACACAAATATGATCCCGCAAAAGCCAATACACTGCTCGATGCCGCCGGATGGGTTCGCGGTGCCGGCGGCGTGCGCGAGAAGGGCGGCGTCAAGCTCGAATTCACCAACTCGACGACATCAGGCAATGCGGTCCGCGAGCAGACCCAGCAGCTCCTGATCCAGGACTGGCGCGCGATTGGTGCTGCCATGCGCGTGAACAACATGCCGGCGGCCGTGATCTGGGGTGATTTCTGGCAGCAGTCGAAGTTCAACTCGGTGATCGTGGGGGTGAACTTCATGCTTGGCAGCGACCCCGACGTGACGCCGCGGTTCGGCTCCGGCGCGATTCCCGCCAAGGGCGGCCGCGGCTACAACACCTATCAATACCAGAGCGCGGAAGCGGATCGGCTTCTCGCCGAAGGCGCCAAGCAGTTCGATCTGGCCCAGCGCAAGACGACTTATGGCGATCTGCAAAAGCTGGTCCGCAACGATCTCGCGATCCTGCCGCTGTTCCAGGGCTTTATCGCCGAGGGCGTGAAGGAAGGGCTCCAGGGTTTCCGCCCCAACATCAACATGTCGATCAACTGCTGGAACATCCGCGAGTGGTATTGGGCCTGATGCATCCGATCCGCGGGATCGCCTGAGATGGCCCGTTACGTCGCCAATCGCCTGGCGCAGGCGATCATGCTGCTGGTGATCGTGTCCGCGATCGGCTTTGCCCTCCTTCATCTGGCGCCGGGCGGCCCGCTCTCGCAATTTGCGGCGTCCGCGCAGATGACGCAGGAGGATCTCGATCGCGTCAGGAGCCAGCTCGGCCTCGATCGCCCGCTGCCGATCCAGTACCTCGACTGGTTCGGCCGTATGCTGAAGGGCGACTGGGGCCGGTCGTATCGCGACGGCGAGGCGGTGCTGTCGGTGATCTCCTCGCATCTCGGCGCCACCCTGGAGTTGATGACGACGGCGACGATCATCGCGGTCCTGCTTGGCTGCTGGATCGGCGTGTTAGGTGCGCTGCGCCGCTACTCGCTGTTCGATACGCTGGCGACCGTCGGCGCCATGATCGCGCTGTCGATCCCGACCTTCTGGTTCGGCCTCGTCACCATCTATGTCTTCTCGGTGAAGCTCGGCTGGCTGCCGGCCGGCAACCGTGAGACCATCGGCGACGGCTCGCCGCTCGACCTGCTGCATCATCTGATCGCGCCGGCGCTGGTGCTGGCGCTGGTCGAGACCGCGATGTGGGGGCGCTTCATGCGCTCCTCCATGCTCGAGGTCATCAACCAGGATTACATCCGCACCGCGCGCGCCAAAGGCATGCCGGAATGGCGCATCCTCACTGTGCATGCGCTGCGCAACGCGCTGCTGCCGATGATCACCGTTGCGGGGCTTCAATTTCCGACCCTGCTTGGAGGAGCGCTGGTTGCCGAGACCGTGTTCACCTGGCCCGGCATGGGCCGGCTGTTCCTCGATTCCATCGGCTACCGCGACTATCCCGTGGTGATGGGCATCCTGATGTTCTCGGCGATCATGGTGCTGATCGGGTCGCTGCTCGCCGACATCCTCTATGCCGTCGTCGATCCGCGCATCCGGGTGGGCTAGGCGATGACGACTGCGGTTCTCTCCACAGACCAGCTCGCGCCCGGCCAGGCCGCCTGGCGGCGATTCCGCCGCCACCGGCTGGCGCTCGCGGGCGCGTTGATCATTCTGGTTCTTGTCCTTGGCTCGGCGCTCGGTCCTTATCTTCTGCCGTTCGACGACACCTATATCGACATCATGAAGCGGTTCGCGCCGCCATTGTCGGGCGCGCACATCCTCGGCACCGACGAGCTCGGCCGCGATGTGCTGGCCCGGCTGATGATGGGCGCGCGCGTCTCGCTGTCGATCGGCATCATCGCGATGGTGATTGCGATGGCGGTCGGCATTGCCGTCGGCGCCTTCGCCGGTTTCTATGGCGGCGTGGTCGGCGCGGTCCTGATGCGGCTCGTCGATGCCGTGCTGTGCTTTCCGACGATCTTTCTGCTGCTCGCGCTGGCGGCGCTCACCGAGCCCGGCTTCGTCACCACCACCGTGCTGATCGCGGCGACCGCCTGGATGTGGGTGGCCCGCGTCGTCGAGGCCCAGGTGCGTTCGCTGCGGGAACGCGAGTTTGCGGTTGCTGCACTCGCGTTCGGCTCGTCGAACCTGCGGATCATGTTCCGCGAGCTCGTGCCCAACGCGATGGCGCCGATCGTGGTGGCGGCGACGCTGAACGTCGCCAAGGCGATCCTGCTGGAATCCTATCTCAGCTATCTCGGCTACGGCATCCAGCCGCCGGCCGCGAGCTTGGGCAACATGCTCAACAACGCGCAGATCTATCTCACCAGCGCGCCCTGGCTCGCGATTGCACCGGGCGTTGCCATCACGCTTGCGGTGACGAGCTTCAACTTCCTCGGCGACGGCCTGCGCGACGCGCTCGACCCGCGAATGAACATCCCATGACGAGCAAGATCTCGATCGAACTGAAGTCCAGGCTGACGTTAAGGAGTGTCCCATGTCCCCGCCGCTCACCCGTATAAACAGCGACGAACGCCTGCCGGCGCAGGTGGACGTCGTCGTCATCGGCGGCGGCGTCATTGGGGTGTCCGCGGCTTATCATCTGGCGAAGAAGGGGCTTTCTGTTGCGCTGGTCGAGAAGGGACATGTCGGCGGCGAGCAGTCGAGCCGCAATTGGGGCTGGTGCCGCCAGCAGGGCCGCGCCCGCGAGGAAATCCCGCTCGCGCGCGAAGCGCTGCTTCTGTGGGAGGACATGCAGAACGATGCCGGCGTCGATGCCGGCTTCCGCCGCACCGGCGTGCTGTTCCTGACCAAGAGCAAGGACGAGCTCGCCAGCTGGGAGCGATGGGCCGCAACGGCGCGCGAAATGCAGGTGCACTCGACCGTCCTGACGCCGGCGGAAGTCGCCGAGCGCCTGCCCGGCAATTCCGAGACATGGGTCGGCGGCCTGCATACGCCGAGCGACGGGCGCGCCGAGCCGTCGATGGCCGTGCCTGCGCTTGCGACCGCCGCGCGAAAACACGGCGTCACCATTCATCAGGGCTGCGCCGCGCGTGGGCTTGAAACGCAGGGCGGACGGGTGAGCGCCGTCGTCACCGAGAAGGGCACCATTCGCACGCAATCGGTGCTGCTGTCCGGCGGCGCATGGTCGTCGCTGTTCTGCCGTCGCCACGGCATCGAGCTGCCGATCGGTCTCGTCAACGCGACCGCGTGCCGGACCACGCCGGCACCGGAGATCACCTCCGGCGCGCTCGGCACCGACTTCTATTGCATCCGCCGCCGCCTCGACGGTGGCTTCACCTTGGCTCTGCGCGGTCGCGGCACGGTCGAGCTGTCGCCCGATCTGTTCCGCTATGCGCGGACCTTCTGGCCGACCTATCTGCATCGCCGCAATGGATTGAAGCTGTCATTCGGAAAGTCGTTCTTCGACCAGGTTGCGCGCGGTACGAGCTGGAGCTTTGACAAGCCGTCGCCGTTCGAGACCGAGCGCGTGCGTGATCCCGCGCCCGACATGTCGCTGGTCAATGCGGCACTGGCCTCGCTGATCAAGTCGAACCCGGAGTTGAAAGAGATCGAGATCGCGGAAGCCTGGGGAGGCACGATCGACTGCACGCCGGATACCATTCCGGTCATCTCGCCGGTCGACACCTTGCCCGGCTTCTTCCTCGCCACCGGCTTCTCCGGCCACGGCTTCGGCATCGGCCCTGCGGCCGGCAAGCTCGCGGCCGACATCGTGACGGGCGCGACGCCGCTGGTCGATCCCGCGGCCTACAGCCACAAGCGCCTGATCGACGGCCGCCGGCTCGCGCCGGTCAGTCCGTTCTAACCGCGGCGGTCGGCGAAATGACATTCCTCTACAAGGCTAATCTTGTCCGCGGCGCCGAATGGGCTCGCCTCTTCGCCGAGCGCGCGCCGGAGCTGCCGTTCCGGCTCTGGCCCGATATCGGAGATCCCCAGGCGGTGCGCTATCTGGTGGCCTGGCAGCCGCCGGACGACATCGCGGTGACGTTCCCCAATCTCGAGCTGCTGTTCTCGGTCGGCGCCGGCGTCGATCAGTTCGACATCACGAAACTTCCGCCGCATGTTCCGCTGGTCCGCATGCTGGAGCCTGGCATCACCGAGCGCATGGTCGAATATGCCTGCATGTCCGTGCTCGCATTGCATCGCGATCTCGTGCAGTTCATCGGCCAGCAGCGCGAGCAGGTCTGGCGTGAGCTTCCGGTCACGCACACCGGCGAGCGGCGTGTCGGCGTGATGGGGCTCGGCCTGCTTGGGCAGGCCGTGCTCGAACGGCTCAAATCGTTCGATTTTCCGCTGCTCGGCTGGAACCGTTCGCCGCGCAGCATCGAGGGCGTCACCTGCTATGCGGGCGCAGACGCGTTGCCGGATTTCCTCGGGCAGACCGATATTCTGGTCTGCCTGCTGCCGCTGACACCAGAGACGCGCGGTCTCCTCAGCGCAAATCTGTTCGCGCGTCTGCCGCGCGGCGCGCGGCTGCTCAATGTCGGGCGGGGCGGGCATCTGGTCGACGCCGACCTCATCGCGGCGCTCGATGCCGGCGTGCTGTCGGCTGCCGTTCTCGATGTCGCCGAGCCCGAGCCTCTGCCTGCGGGCCATCCGTTCTGGAGTCATCCGCGCATTCTTCTGACGCCGCACATCGCCAGCACGACGAAGCCGGAGACGGCGGTCGACTACGTGCTCGACACCATCGCACGTCACCGCCGCGGCGAGACCTTGCCGGGGCGTGTCGATCGTAGCCGCGGTTATTGAGGGTGTGATGATGATGGGAACATCGGTGCAGCCACGGGCCCGTCTCACCTCTCCCGCTTGCGGGAGAGGTCGCGCCGAAGGCGCGGGTGAGGGTTCTCTCCTCTGGGGGGTTTTCGACCGCGGAGATACCCTCTCCCCAACCCTCCCCCGCAAGCGGGGGAGGGAGCGCACCTTCTTCGGGGCGAGCGTCAGGTTCTTCGCATGAGCACCGGTGCGAGCGGAGCCAACCAGGTGATCGCACAAGCACAGGCGCCCGTGCTATCGGTCGCCGGCCTGACCACGTCCTTCATGCGCGAACGGCAATGGATCCCCGTTGTTCGCAATGTCTCGTTCGACGTCGCGCCACGCGAAACCGTGGCGATCGTCGGCGAGTCCGGTTCGGGCAAGAGCGTCACCGCGCTCTCGATCATGCGGCTCATCCCGAAGGAGAACGGCCGCGTCGAAGGCAGCGTCCGGCTTACTGGCCGCGATCTGCTGACGCTGCCTGAAGCGGGCATGAAGGATGTTCGTGGCAACGACGTCGCCATGATCTTCCAGGAGCCGATGACGAGTCTCAATCCGGTGCTGACCATCGGCTTCCAGATTGCGGAAGCACTGATCCAGCACCGCGGCCTGTCGCGCGCGGCGGCGGAGGCGGAGACCGTCCGCTTGCTCGATCGTGTCCGCATCCCTGCGGCGAAGGCGCGCTTCCACGAGCATCCGCATCGCTTCTCCGGTGGCATGCGCCAGCGCGTGATGATCGCGATGGCGCTGGCCTGCAAGCCGAAGCTGTTGATCGCAGACGAGCCGACCACTGCGCTCGACGTCACGATCCAGGCCCAGATCCTGGAGCTTCTGAAGGAGCTTCAGCAGGAAGAGGCGATGTCGATCCTCTTCATAACCCACGACATGGGCGTGGTCGCCGAGATCGCCGACCGCACCGTGGTGATGTATGGCGGCCAGGCGGTGGAGACCGACGATACCTCGCGCATCTTCGCAACGCCGTCGCATCCCTATACAAGGGCACTGCTCGCGGCCGTGCCGCGCCTCGGCTCGATGGACGGGCGGACGCGGCCGATGCGTTTTCCGATCGTCGACAAGGTGACGGGCACCTCGGACGAGCCG
Organism: Bradyrhizobium nivariense; assembly: GCF_029846715.1. GTDB lineage: Bacteria > Pseudomonadota > Alphaproteobacteria > Rhizobiales > Xanthobacteraceae > Bradyrhizobium. Next base: position 83,139 of record NZ_JARVWW010000025.1, on the reverse strand, counting down.
GCGGAGACGCCCGATACGGTCTCGATTGCCGAGCGACCGCTGCTCGAAGTCTCCAACCTCACCACGCGCTTTCCAATCCGCTCGGGCTTGTTCGGCAAGGTCTCGGGCCGCGTCCATGCGGTCGAGAACATCTCGTTCACCTTGCGCGCCGGCGAGACGCTGGCGCTGGTCGGCGAGTCCGGCTGCGGCAAGTCGACGACGGGCCGCTCCATTCTCAAGCTGACGGAGCCGGACAGCGGCACGGTTGTGATCGACGGGCAGGATGTGCTGGCCATGAATGCCCGCACCTTGCGCGACTTCCGCAAGCAGATGCAGATCGTGTTTCAGGATCCGTTCGCGAGCCTCAACCCGCGCATGTCGGTGGGAACGGCGATCGCAGCGCCCTTGCTTGCCAACGGGCTCGCCTCGGCGTCGCAGGCGCGGGAAAAGGTCGCCGACCTGCTCGTTCGCGTTGGTCTCTCCGCCGACATGGCCGCGCGTTTTCCGCACGAATTCTCCGGCGGCCAGCGCCAGCGCATCTGCATCGCGCGCGCGCTCGCGCTCGGACCGAAGCTCATTGTCGCGGACGAAGCGGTCTCGGCGCTCGACGTTTCGGTCAAGGCGCAGGTCGTCAATCTGATGCTCGACCTTCAGGCCAGCATGGGTCTTGCCTATCTCTTCATTTCCCATGACATCGCGGTGGTCGAGCGCATGAGTCATCGCGTCGCGGTGATGTATCTCGGCGAGATCGTCGAGACCGGTCCGCGCGCGGCATTGTTCGGCAATCCGCAGCATCCCTATACGAAGAAGCTGATGGCGGCCGTGCCGGTGCCGGATCCGGCGCGCCGCGGCACTAGGCGCCAAGCCTCGAACGACGAGATCAGAAGCCCGGTGCGCGTGCCCGACTTCCAGCCGCCGGTTCGGCAATATCGCGAAGTGTCGCCGGGCCACGTCGTCCAGCTTTGGGGCGAGGAATGGTCCGCCTGACGCGCGCAGGCCGCGAGCGCGCCTTCGGCCACGAATTGTTTTCGAGAACGCACGATGAAATCGCGCGATGACTTGCCGAGCAGGTTAACGGTGTTGTCCTTTGCGACGCCGGGGCCTGTGACATCACGCTGAAATCACAATGAAATCATCGCGTCGCGATCCGGTGCGACAGCCTGCCACGACAGCTTCGTGTTATGCGCTGCAGCTGGACCGTTGGCCGGCGATCTCCGATAATGCGGATCTCGGGAGGGCCGACGAAGACGTGCCTTTACGGATGAGTTTATTGAAATGACACAAGCAGGCGTCTACGGACAGAGGCTTGGGCGGGGCCTTCGCTCGAAGCAAGCACCGGTCCTGATCACGCGTTCGCTGCACAGCGCCGCGCTCGCGGTCACCGAGGTCCGCAACGACGATCCGACGCCGGATATGTCCGGCTCCTTGGCTGCGGAAGATGCCTATCTCGTCAGCCTGAAATTCCGCGACTATCCGGATTGCGAATGCTGGGAGGAGGGCCGCTGTGTCACCAAGGCGGATGTTCGCGCAGGTGCGACCTATCTGTACGACCTCAAGCGCGACCCTCGCTATGTGATCGACAAGCCGTTTCACTCGCTCTTCTTCTATTTGCCGCGCTCGGCGCTCAACGGCATTGCCAGGCAGCCCGGCGGGCCGCGCGTCGGCGAGCTCAGCTACGAGCCAGGTGTCGGTCATGACGACGAGGTCATTCGACATGTCGGCGCCTCGTTGCAGCACGGCCTGCGTCGACCCGACGAGACCAACCAGCTTTTCGTCGATCACATGATGCTTGCGCTCACCGCCCACGTCGCCCAGACCTATGGTGGGCTGAAGCCAGCCGCAGAACCGAGCCGCGGCGGTCTCGCGCCATGGCAGGTGAAGCGCGCGTGCGATCGGCTCGACTCCGATCTCTCAGGCAAGATCGCGTTGCAGCAGATCGCAACCGAGCTCGGCCTTTCGGTCAGCCACTTCTCGCGCGCATTCCGGATCTCCACCGGCCTGCCGCCGCATCAATGGCTGCTCCAGCAGCGCGTGAAGGCGGCCAAGCAACTGATGACGGTTCGCGACCTGCCGTTGTCCGAGATTGCCATCTCGGCCGGATTTGCCAATCAGAGCCATTTCACGCGGGTGTTCTCGTCCATGGTCGGCGTCAGTCCGGGCGCGTGGCGCCGCGAAACCGATGGCGGACCCGACGAGTAGCGCGTTTTCGAACGAAGTGGATACCGGTTCGCGTAAAGAAAACGCGTCAAAACAAGAATCTGATCAGCGGCGCTTCGCCAGCGAGATCGTGTAGGCCGTGCGGCGCGCCGCAAAGATCTCGTCCGGCGGATGGCCGATGCCATCGGCGAGATTGGCCGGATTGAAGATGGACCCGTCGCAGGCCTCATTGGCCTCAAAGCTGGTGATGACGATCGTCCCCAGCCGCACCCCCTCGCGATTGTCCTCGTCAGGCCATCGCAGGGTCACGTCCATGGTGGGATCGCCGGGACGGTCGAGCAAGGCCATCACATTGAAGCGGACGTCGCCGCCTGCGATCCTCCGCGCGAGATCGTCATGCAGGAAGTCCGCGGATTTCGCCCTGGCCTCATCCTCGCTCAGCGTGATATCGCCGCCGACGGACGAGAGCTTGAACTTGATGAAGCGGGTCTCGCCCTTCGCGTTGGTCGCGGGGAAGGCGTGCACGCCCCAATAGGTCGTGCCGGCAAAGCTGCCGGGCAGCCGGCGCGCGGCGATGTAGTTCGCCTGGTTCAGCGTCTCAGGATTGGCCGCGGAGAAGGCCTTGACCTTCGCCATGTCGGGCTTGCCGTCCACGCCCGGAATGCGCGCCTCGAGGAAGGCGAGCATCTGGTCGAGCGTCCGTGCAAAATGCACCGGAGCGCTTTCCAGCAGGATGTCCGAGCGATGGGCGTCGTCGCCAAGCTTGAAGCTGAAACCGCGCAGCACGAGGTTGTTGGTGTCGGTCACTCCGGGATTGCCGCCACCGACGGAGAACCGCGCCAGCACGCGCGACGGTTTTGTGAAGCTCAGCGATCGCGTGATCTCTGCCGCGCGGTCGGACGGGGCATAGGTGCCGCGCACGCATCGGCCCTTGGCGAAGCTCGCGCGCACCTTCGGCGGATTGCCTGCGAGCGTCTTCAATGCGTCGACGATCGCAGCCGGCGTGGCGGCAGGATTTGGCAATTCGGACAAAGCAAGGCCTCCGGCTCGAGCGGCATGTCCGTGTTTTAGGGCTGGTGCAGCGCCGGCGTCTTTCCCAAAGCCGCGCTGCTTTGTCCGATCCTGCTGAAGGAATTTGGCGGATCTTCAGGAATTCACGTGCACGAAACACGGCATGAGTGGATAGATCTGATGTCGGCGAGACGCGGGACAACTTGTTAACTGACGGCTCTTTCAGCTCCCGCGCTCCCGGGTCTCGCGACGATGCAGACCTGTCCTCCGGAAATTGTGACCGGATGGAGCGACGGGGAACCGCGTTATGTGAACCGTCTCATATTCCATCACTCTCTTTCGAGCTATCACTCCCGCAAGAAATTGCCGCACCCGGACCTAACTGACAGACACGGGTGAGATGCAATGCCTGCGTAGCCGCGTGCTCGCAGCTTTGGATTGGCTCTCGTCTTGCTCACGAGCAAGCCAGCCCCATCACTCAGCACAGATTTTTCAGAAATTGGAATCAAGGCAATCGCAAAACGCGTCCACGTGGCTGCCTCTATTCGGGGTCGGCCGGTAGGCCGCTACTTACTTAAGAAGGAGACCCCAATGAAAATTAGTGATGCAGTTTCCAGCGCATTTTCCCTAACGAGGGGCTCCGGCAATCTTCGGATCGCTCGTTCCAGTCTGATCAGGTCGGCCCATCTTCTTGAAAGAATTGGGCTCGCAGCCGTTGGGGCCTCTTGCGGCCTCTATGTGGGTGCGACCCTGTTGCGTGAGAAAGGCGGACTGTTTGAAAGCGGCTGGATCGTGCTGATAACGATGCTCTACGGAGCTCTTAGCTATTATGTCGGAATTGATTTGTCTCGCAGTGTCGCACGGAAGTCGATTTCGAGCACCTCGGAAGAGTGGAATGGTTCCGAGCCGGCTGAGATCATGAGTGCAGCCGGAACGTTCGGCGCCGCGATTGCCGCAACTCTGTCCGTCAGCATCCTTGTCCTTGATCAAAACCCAGCCAGTGGGCTGATAGCCTTTGTTGCCGGCTGTTGGGTGGTTGGTTCTTCGCTCCAAGTTGCGGCGGGCACGATGGCTCGCAACTACGAAGCGCGCATGGACAAGCAATGAAGGAATTGTGCTCACGGAAGAACGTCTGCTTGGCGTCGTGACGTGAGCACAAGCCGCAGCGTTGGATTCGGCTTCAGGTCTGGAGTGAGTCGTGACCACTCATCGCAACCTCTGTCGTCCAACGCTGCGTGAAGGCGATTTTTGGTAGCGCAGTCGTTCGCATCGGGCGGCGACCCGGCTTGGAAGCCGTGTCGGTACTGAGTAACCTAAATTATCGCACAACAAACAAGACGTGCCATCATGGCGATGTTGGGATATCGTCCCCGCGCCGTGGTCCAAAATTCTGCTAACCGCCAACCACACGATCGGTGGAGCCAATGCAGATTGCGGAGTGGCTCGAGAAACTGGGGCTTGGGCAATACGCAGAGCGTTTTGTCCAAAATGGGATCGACGTGGGCGTCCTCCCCGAACTGATGGACGAGGACTTTGATAAGCTCGGAGTCCTGCTAGGCCATCGCCGCAAAATGCTGCGTGCTATTGCCGACCTCGATCCAGCCGCGTTGATCGCATCGCCGACCCCTCCTCAGGACGCCGAGCGGCGCCACCTCACCGTTATGTTTTGCGATCTGGTCGGCTCGACCGCGCTCTCGGCGCGTCTCGATCCCGAGGATATGTGGGAAGTGATCCGGGCCTACCGCGCCGCCTGCGCGAGCGTCATTGCCGCTTATGACGGAAGGATAGCCAGGTTCGTCGGCGACGGAATACTCGTTTATTTCGGCTATCCTCGCGCCCACGAGGATGATGCGGAGCGCGCAGTGCGAGCGGGCCTCGACACTATCTCCGCAATTAGGCAGCTCAAAACAGGCGCCGACGAACGGGTTGAACTGCGCATCGCAATTGCGACAGGGCTTGTGGTGGTCGGTGACCTCATCAGCGGAGATGCGTCAGAGGAGCAGGCAACCGTCGGCGACACACCAAACCTCGCCGCTCGGCTCCAGAGCCTGGCGGAACCGGGCGCGGTCGTTGTTGCGTCGTCGACGCGCCGGCTGCTTGGTGATCTCTTCACGTTTCGCAATCTCGGCCGCCGTGAGGTCAAAGGGATAGCCGAACCCATCGCAGTCTGGGCGGTGGAGGGAGCGATCGCATCCGAGAGCCGCTTCGAGGCGGTCCGCGCGGCGCGCTCGATCGGTTTTGTCGGCCGCAGGGACGAGATCGAGTTCACTCTCTCGCGCCAGCGGGTGGCATGGCAGGGGCAGGGCCAGATGGTATTGATTTCTGGCGAAGCGGGCATCGGCAAGTCGCGCATTGTCGCAACGTTGTCCGAAAGCCCCTCGTTGGGGGCGCACCGCCGGGTGCGATATCAGTGTTCGCCCTACCATACCAACAGTGCGCTCCATCCCTTTGTCGCGCAGCTCGAGCGCGCCGCCGGCATCCGCTCGCACGACACGTCCGGGCAAAAGCTCGACAAGCTCGAAGCAATGCTGGCGCTTGGAACACAGCAGGTCGCCCAAGCGACACCGCTCATTGCGGCTCTCCTTTCGATTCCCACCGGCGACCATTGTCCGCCGCTGGGTTTGAGCCCGGCGCAGCAGCGGCGACAGACATTTGCCGCCCTTCTCGATCAGCTTGAGGGATTGGCGCGAGAGCAGCCCCTGCTGATTGTCTGCGAGGACATGCATTGGGCCGATGCCACGACACTTGAACTGTTCGATCTCGCGGTCGACCGGATCAGGGGACTGCCGATACTCGTGCTCATGACATGCCGGCCAGAGTTCGAGCCCTCATGGTCGGGCCTTGCCAACGTCAGTCTGTTGCGGCTCGACCGACTCGATCGGCAGGACTCGCGCGCGCTGGTCGAACAGGTGGCCGTTGGTCGCCAGCTGCCACGCGAGATGATGAAGCAGATCATCGATAGGACGGATGGCATCCCGCTATTCGTCGAGGAATTGACCAAGATGGTGCTGGAGTCCGGACTGCTCGTCGAAGATGCCGGGCGCTATCGCCTCGATAGTCCGCTCCCGCCGCTCGCTATTCCGGCGACGCTGCAGGATTCGCTGATGGCGCGGCTCGACCGGCTGGCTCCAGTCAAGGAGTTGGCACAGATAGGCGCCGCCATCGGTCGCGACTTCTCATACGCGCTGCTGAGATATGTGGCGGGACGCGATGATCTGACGCTGAGCGCTGCGCTAGCGCAACTCGAAGAGGCCGAACTGCTGGTGCGTCGCGGGGCTCCGCCCGAAGCAAATTATAGTTTCAAGCACGCTCTCGTTCAGGAAGCGGCCTACGAGAGCCTGCTCAAGAGCAAACGGCAGGTGCTTCACAAGCGCATCGGCGATGTCCTGCGCGAGAAGTTTCCAATCGTCGCCGAGACTGAGCCGGAAGTTCTGGCACACCACTTCACTGAGGCGGGGCTGAACGAGGTCGCCCTCGAATGGTGGCGCAAGGCGGGCCTGCAGGCGCTGAAACGCTCCGCCTATTCCGAGGCGATTGCACATCTCGGCAAGGCGATTGCCATCGCCGATGAGCTGCCCGATGAGCCCGACCGGATGATGAGTAGGCTTCATCTTCAAATTGCATATGGCCGTGCATTGCGGGGCAGCCTTGGGCACAGCGCTCCCGAAACGGTAGCCGCATGGACGCGCGCCCGGCAGTTCGCAGCCGACATTAATGATCCGGTTGAACTTGCGCCGGTCCATTCGGGCCTCTTCAATGCCTGCCTGACACACGGCGAACTCGCGCCGATGCGGGCGCTGGTGGATGCCATCATGAACGCCGCTGACCGGCGACCGGACTCACCGGTGGCCGCCGTCGTTGCACATTGGACGGGCGGGGTTACCTGCTGGTTCGGGGGCGACTACTTGAACGCGAGAGTACATCTTGAGAAGGCACTAGAGATCTATGGTGACGAGCCGGATCCCGCGACGTTCAGGGGCTCGGCGCTGGATCTCCCATTCGTGATCATGAGGTTTCTTGCCCTGGTGCTTTGGCCGCTTGGCAGGATCGCTCGCGCACGCCGCCTCGCCGCGGAAGCGATAAGTGCTTCCGGAGAAAAACGGGCGCTTTCTCAGGCCAATGCGCTTGTTCATCGAGCTGTGTTCGACGGACTATGCGGGGGCATGTTGCAGCAAACAGAGACGATCCTGGCGCTCGGTCTCGCTCACGACCACACGATGCCGCTGTATGTGGCCGCCGGCACCTACCTGAATGGCCTGGCCAAGTGGCGTGCCGGCGATGGAATGGCCGGGCTAACGGAAATGCGTCGCGGCTGGACCTTGCTGCACGAGAATGACTGCTACCTCTGTGAGCCGTTTTGGGGGATGCATGTCGCCATGGCGGATGCAGAATCGGGCCAACTCGAAAACGGGCTGGAAATCTTGAGCGGATTGATCGCATGGGCGGGGCAATCCGGTCAGCATTGGCTTGATGCCGAGCTGCATCGCGTCTACGGGGAACTTTTGTTGCGTCATGGTCCTTCGGACCTAGCCTGTGCCGAAAATGCCCTCAACCGAGCGCTGGAAATCGCACGACACCAACGGGTGAAGACTTTCGAGCTGCGCAGCGCCCTTGGACTTGCACGCCTGCACAAGACAAATGGCCGAGCGGGCGCGGTATCCGAGGTGCTCGCTCCCGTGCTCGCTGAATTCGATGCGGAGCGCAATCTTCCCGAAGTCGTTGAAGCCAAAGAGCTGCTCAAGCAAGTGCATTAGGCACGTGCGGTTTCTCTAGCTAGCCGTTTGGTCAGGAGAGGCGTCTCGATCCTGCCCAGCATCTCCGGTCGCCTCACTGCGATTGCGCGTTGAGGTTCGCACGTGACGTACGGGCCAGGGGCTGACGGGTTACGAATTCACGTGCACGAAATCCCGCAGCAGCGGATAGATCTCGTTGTTCCAGCGCTTGCCCGAGAACACGCCGTAATGGCCGACGCCGGCCTGCATGTGGTGGACGCGGCGATAGGCGCGCACGCCGGTGCAGAGGTCTTGCGCCGCGAGGGTCTGGCCGATCGAGCAGATGTCGTCCTTCTCGCCCTCGACGGTCATCAGCCCCATGCGGCTGACGGCCTTGGTGTTCACCGGACGTCCCCGATGCATCAGCTTGCCCTGCGGCAAAAGGTGCTCCTGGAATACGTCGCGGACGGTCTCGATGTAGAATTCCGCGGGCAGGTCCATCACGGCGAAATACTCGTCGTAGAAGGTCTTGATGCTGGCCGCCTTCTCCTTCTCGCCCTTGGCGATGTGGTTGGCGAGATCCATGTGCTGCTTGATGTGGCGCTCGAGATTCATCGAGACGAAGGCCGTGAGCTGCACGAAGCCGGGATAGACCTTCCGAAGTGCGCCGCGGCACTGCATCGGCACGTAGTTGATCAGGTTCTGCTCGAACCAGTCGATCGGCTTGCTCTTGGCGAAATCGTTGACCCTGGTCGGCTGGATGCGCGTGTCGATCGGCCCCGCCATCAGCGTCAGCGTCGCCGGCCGCGAGGGATGGTTGCCCTCGCACATGATCGCGGCGGCCGCGAGCGCCGAGACCGAGGGCTGGCAGATTGCAACCATATGCGGACGCGGGCCCAATTGGCCGAGGAAGTCGATGAGATGCTCGGTGTAGTCGTCGAGCCCGAAGCGGCCCTCGCTGCGGGGAATGTCGCGCGGATTGTGCCAGTCGGTGATATAGACGTCGTGGTCCTGGAGCAGCGTCTTCACGGTGCCGCGCAGCAGCGTCGCGAAATGGCCGGACATCGGCGCCACCAGCAGCATGCGCGGCTGCTCGCCCACACCCTCCTTCTTGAAACGCAGCAGCGAGCCGAACGGGGTCGCGTAAGCGACCTCCTCGGTAACGGCGACCTCACGATTGCCCACCATGACGCTGTCGATGCCGTAGGCAGGGCGGTGATAGGTGAGGGTGGAGCGGGAGATCAGCTCCAGCGCGGCCGACAGCCGGCCGACGACCTGATCCGACAGGCCCTGCGGCACCAGATTGAGGAATTTAAGCGCGGACGAAGCCCCCGACCGCCACGGCGCCGTCAGGTCCATATGGTTCTGAAAGGCCTGATAATACATCGACATCATACTGAAACGCCCACCTGTCCCGTGCTGCTATGCAATATCGAAGCCAAACGGGAGGTGGACCGCCCTCAAGACTGGCACGTCGCTTGCTGCTCATTCCGCGGGAAGCACAGATCATGTGCACGCCGCAGGCCGGGCGGGTGCAGGTCACAGGCGTGAGGGAAGGCCACATGGCGAAGGCGACACTGACCATCAGCAGCAAGAACTACTCGTCCTGGTCGCTGCGTGGCTGGCTGCTGACGAAATTTTCCGGGCTCGATTTCGAGGAGATCGTCACCGCGCCGGACGACGCGTCGGCGCGCGCCGAAATCCTGCTGCTGTCCTCGTCGATCCTGGTGCCGTGCCTGCGGCACGACGGCGCGACCGTCTGGGATACGCTGGCGATCGCCGAATATCTCAATGAGGCGATGCCGGATGCCGGGCTGTTGCCCGCGGATCGCGTCCAGCGCGCGCATTGCCGCTCGATCTGCGGCGAAATCCATTCCGGCTTCACCACGCTGCGCGCCTCGCTGCCGGTGAATCTGAAGGGGCATTTCCCCGGCTTCAAGATCTGGTCGCGCGCGCAGGCCGACATCGACCGGGTCTGGGCGATCTGGCGCGATTGCCTGGAGAAATCGGGCGGCCCCTTTCTGTTCGGCGAGAGGCGCACCATGGCGGACGCGATGTACGCTCCCGTGGTGACGCGCTTCGTCACCTATAACGTCAAGCTCGACCCGCTCCTGAAGGCTTATGCCGATACCATCATGGCCATGCCCGAGATGCGGGAATGGATCGCGGCGGCAAGGGAAGAGCCGGCCGAGATCGAGGAGCTCGAGGTCGAATATTAGGCAGGTCTGGTGCCGCGCTGCCTGTTTTAGGAGCGAGGCTCACACCGCCGTACCCGGCCGCCATGTCGTTGAAGTCATTGAAGCCGTTAACCTTTGGCGTCCGTGGCCGGCTCGGGCCTGCTCACGCGCTGAGCAGATATTGTATACGCGTGCGGGCCGGTTGCGACATCTAGCCGTGAACAGGCGTGGACACGGACTTACGGCTGATTCGGACGTGATTTGTTCGGGCCGCGTTCCGAAGGTTAAGCCGGGACGCGACCCCGTTGCATTTTGAGACAGACATTGGTGTTCAGGCCGCGCCCGAGTGCTTCACGCGCGGGACGCGCCAGCCGATGACAGTTGCTTCGACCGCGACGCCGGCCGCGTGGTTCTGCCAGCGTCCCCCGACATAGCGGCAGGCGAACGGCAGTTGATACGTCCCGCTGTGGTCCTCGCACAGCACTTCGACTGCAAGGCCGGGCGGCGGTTCACCGGCGCCGTCGAATTCTGCCAGTCGTCTGTCGCGCGTTGCCATTCCAGAAATCTCCCCTAAACAAAGCCGCGGAAGGAGCGCCCATTTCCCCGCGTGCAGATCATCGCTCCCCGTCCAAGGGAACAGCTGCAAGCTCAACGCGAGAATGCGGTACGAGTGTGGTAGCCTCGACTGGCTACGCGCAAAAAGCGCACATTGCCGTGATTGATTTGACGAGGAACCTGCATGCTGCTTCGAAGCGCCGGCGCTTGTTGCGTCATGTTGCTGCTCGCCACGCTGGTGATCTCGCCGCTCCGCGCGCAGGACGTGCCCGGCATCGAGATCTGCACCGTCGAGAAGACCATGGAGCGCCGCACCAGCTGCCTCCAGAGCAATGTCGATTTCCTCCAGAAGACGATCACCAAGCTGAACCTCGATCACCAGCAGAAGCTGGATGCCGCGGGCCGCCAGATCGATGCGTTGAAGACGACCGTGGCCGGCCTGCAGAAGACGCTCGGTGATCTCCAGTCCGCGCAGGCGAAGATGGCTGAGGATGTGAAGAAGAAGCAGGACGCGCCGCCGCCGAAGGATGCGAAATGAATGTCGTGTCCCGGACGCGGTGCAGCGTGTAACGCTGCTCCGCCGAGCCGGGACCGAGAAGCAGTAGTGCGCAACGCTGGCATACCATCCCGCTTGCTTGGCAAGCCCCGGTGACTTTGTCATAACCGCAGGCAAATCTTGCGTGTGGGGCCCGTGCCGGACATCCCGTGCAAGTCATAACAAGCAGCCGGGAGGGCCCACATGTCCAACGTCCGCGTTCTCGCTACCGACCTCGAATTTCCCGAAGGGCCGGTCGTGATGCCGGACGGCTCGGTGGTGCTGGTGGAAATCCGCGGCCAGCGCCTGACCCGGGTCTATCCCGACGGCCGCAAGGAGATCGTCGCGAAGATTCCGGGCGGCCCGAACGGCGCGGCGCTCGGTCCTGACGGCAAGGTCTACATCTGCAACAATGGCGGCTTCTCCTGGATTCCGACCCGCAACATGATCATGCCGGGTCCGCAGCCGGACGATTATCAGGGTGGCTCGATCCAGCGCGTCGATCTGCAATCCGGCAAGATCGAGACCGTCGTGACGAGTTGCGGCGGGCACGATCTGCGCGGGCCGAACGATCTGGTGTTCGACAAGCAGGGCGGCCTATGGTTCTCCGATCTCGGAAAACGCCGCGCGCGCGAGATGGACGTCGGCGGCATGTACTACCTCAAGCCCGGCATGACAGAGATCGTCGAGGTCGTGCATGGCGTGCTGCCGGCGAACGGCATCGGGCTTTCGCCGGACGAAAACACCGTCTACATCGCGGAGACGCCGACGGGCCGGCTCTGGGCCTACGAACTCTCCGCGCCCGGCACCTTGAAGCCGCGCGAGGTGATCTATCGCGGCGAGCGGGGAACGCCGATCTGCGGCCTCGGCGGCTACCAGATGTTCGACTCGCTCGCGGTGGAAGCAGGCGGCAATGTCTGCGTCGCCACCCTCGTCTCCGGTTGCATCTCGGTGATCGCGCCCGATGGCACTCTGGTCGAGCAGGTCCCGACCGGCGACCGCGTCACCACCAACATCGCCTTCGGCGGCGAGGGGCTGAAAACCGCCTACATCACGCTGTCTGGCAAGGGCGAGCTGATCGCCATGGACTGGCCGCGCGGCGGATTGCCGTTGAATTTCTTGAACAAGTGAGCCAAGCCGTCATTGCGAGCGAGGCAAAGCAACCAGCAGACCCTCACCCTGAGAAGCGCGCTCTTCGCGCGCGTCTCGAAGGGCGAGGCCCAAATGGATGTTCTGGGCGGGGCCTTCATCCTTCGAGACGCGCGTTCCGCGCTCCTCAGGATGAGGGACTGGCAGCCCCGGTGCCTCGCCGCGCAATGACGTAAGGAGACTTCAAAATGCCCTGGCCTGATCCCATCACATTGCGTGGACAGCACGCCCGTCTGGAGCCGCTGTCGCAACAGCACCGCGAGGGGCTGGTGGAGGCCGTGAAGGACGGCGAGCTCTACACGATCTGGTACACCGCAATCCCGACGCCGGAGAATGTGGCGAAGGAAATCGACCGCCGGCTCGGCCTTCAGACCGCGGGCTCGATGCTCCCCTTCACCGTGTTCGATGCCAACGGCAAGATCGTAGGCCAGACGACCTACATGAACATCGATGCCGCCAATCGCCGCGTCGAGATCGGCTCGACCTGGTATGGCAAGAGCGCGCAGCGCGGCCCGCTCAACACGCAGTGCAAGCTGCTGCTGCTCACCCATGCCTTCGAAACCCTGGACTGCATCGCGGTGGAATTCCGCACGCACTTCTTCAATCATCAGAGCCGCAATGCCATCGAGCGTCTCGGCGCCAAGCAGGACGGCATCTTGCGCAGCCACCAGGTCGCGCCGAACGGCACGCTGCGCGACACCGTCGTCTACAGCATCACCGCAGCCGAATGGCCGACCGTGCGGACGCATTTGAATTATCAACTCAACGACAAGCCGCGCTGAGCGGCGGCCGAGGCAAGATGGACAGATTTGATTATGTGATTGTCGGCGCGGGCTCGGCGGGTTGCGTGCTCACCAGCCGGCTGAGCGAAGATCCCGGCACCAGTGTCTGCGTGCTGGAGGCCGGGCCCAGCGACTGGCACCCCTACATCCATCTGCCGGCGGGCTTCATCAAAACCTTCCACATGAAGAGCATCAACTGGGCCTACCAGCAGGAGGTCGGGCCCTGGACCGGCGGGCGCAGCATCTACGCGCCGCGCGGCAAGACGCTCGGCGGCTCGTCCTCGATCAACGGCCACATCTACAACCGCGGCCAGCGCATGGATTTCGACACCTGGGCGCAGATGGGCAATCGCGGCTGGGGCTATGCCGACGTGCTGCCTTACTTCCGGCGGCTGGAGAAGCGCGTGGGCGAGGGCGAGGACATTTATCGCGGCCGCGACGGCAGTCTCACCGTCACCACGATGGAGTGGCGCGATCCGCTCTGCGAGGCCTTCATGGAAGGCGCGGTCTCGCTCGGCATTCCCCGCAACCCCGATTACAACGGCAAGACCCAGGAAGGCGTCTCCTACTGCCAGCGCACCATCGACAAGGGCTTGCGCGTCTCCGGCTCGACCGCGTTCCTCAAGCCGGCGATGAAGCGGCCCAACGTGCATGTGCGCACCCACGCGCACGCGACCGAGATCATTTTTGAGGGCAAGCGAGCCGTCGGCGTGCGCTACATGAAGGGCGGCTCTGGCGGCACGCCGGTCGAGGTCCGCGCCAACAAGGAAGTGATCCTCTCCGGCGGCACTTATAATTCGCCGCAGCTGCTTCAGCTCTCCGGCATCGGTTCGCCCGATTTGCTCGGCGCCCACGGCATCGCAGTGCGTCACGCGCTGCCGGTCGGCGAAGGCCTGCAGGATCATTACGCGCCGCGCACGGTCGCACGCGTAAAAGACATCAGGACCATCAACGAGCTCCGCCGCGGCGTCTCGCTCTGGATCGAGGCGCTGAAATGGGCCACGACGCGCCGCGGCCTGCTCTCGCTGTCGCCGACCATGGTCTATTGCTTCTGGCATTCCGGCGAGAGTGCCGATTCGTCCGATCTCCAGCTCACCTTCACGCCGGCCAGCTACAAGGAAGGCGTGCAGGGCCAGCTCGAGGACGAGCCCGGCATGACCGTCGCGTCCTGGCAGCAGCGCCCGGAGAGCCGCGGCTATGTCCGCATCCGCTCCAACGATCCGTTTGCGCCGCCGATCATCCAGACCAATTATCTCGACGCCGAGCTCGACCGCCGCGTCATCGTCGGCGGCATGAAGCTCGCGCGCAGGCTCCTGAAGTCCGCGCCCTTGTCGCCCTATTACGCCTACGAGGATTTCCCCGGCCCGAACATCAACACCGACGACGAGTTCCTGGCCGCCGCCACCGAACGCGGCACCACCACCTTCCACCCCGGCTGCACCTGCCGCATGGGCCCGGCGGACTCGACCTGGGCCGTGGTCGACGACCAGCTCCGCGTCCACGGCCTCGAAGGCCTCCGCGTCATCGACGCCTCGGTAATGCCGCGCATGATCTCGGCGAATTTGAATGCGTCGACCATGATGATCGCCGACCGCGCCTCGGACCTCATCCGCGGCAAGCAGCCGATGGAAGCGGCGCGCGTGCCGGATACGGCGGTGGCGTAGGGCACGTCTTCGCAAGGTGGGTTATCCACCCTACAGCTGATCATCCAAGAGAAAGAAATCCAATGCACGACGCAGGCAACATGCTTGAACAACTGGAGCGTTGGTATGCGGCTCAATGCAATGGAGATTGGGAACACACCTACGGCATAACGATCGAGACGTTGGACAATCCCGGCTGGAGCTTCAAGGTGGAGCTTAGAGATACCTATTTGTCCGGTTGGACTTTCGAAGAAATTGCCGAGCCTCAATCAAGTGATCACCGGGAGTTTTTCCATTGTCGCGTGAAGGACGATGTATTCACGGGTATGTGCCCTCCCAATAGGCTCCGCGAAGTCATTTCGGTCTTCTTGCGCTGGGCCGAAACTTCTCCGGCGGAGCAGGTCGAAAATCCCGCAAGGTAGACCGGATGGTCCGGGCTACTTGGCCCGTCGGGCAAAACACCCGCCACCCCGTCAACCCCTCCCCGCAAAAATATTCCACTTTACCGAAATTCGGAATTGCGGCATAAATCGAAACAGCCCGGCCCGACGAAGAGGGGCGGTTCGCCTGTCGTTCGAAACGTGGGCCGGGTTGCGGTGGACGCGGCAGCGTCGGCACGAGCGGCTGAGGGCAGGGCGGATTGCTCTCCGTGAGCCCTAAGGCTTCGTGCGGACGACGGCGCTGCAAGGTTCGTCTCGCCAGCATTTTTCCGGCAACGTCGACAACGCCGGGAGATCATGCGGCGAACAAGCGAACCGTGCGTACGGCAAAACCGTGTGGTCCTGGCCGTCGTTGCTACGGTCAAGCTTTGGCGAAGGCGGCAGTCGCGTCAACCGGCGCGGTGCCGGCGAATTTCGCTGGAGCGAGGGAGGCCAGAACGAACTCGGCTCCCGGGAGGGCACGGCATAAGCCGTCCAACCATTGCGCAGGGAAGGCCGTGTGTTGGGCTTCGCCTGTATGCCGCTGTGCAGTCCTTTTGCGCTACATGCGCACAGCGGACCGTGGGTGCCAAGCCGGCACCCGGCCTTCCCTGCACCCTCTGTATTCAAAGGGGTGACGGAGAGAGCATAGCTCGGGCGGAATGCGCCGCGAGGACGCGAAGGCGTGTCTGCGATTTAGGATGCGGGTGTGTTGAAGCGCGATGCCTCTCCAATGTCGTCCTGGCGAAGGCCAGGACCCATTACCACAGGGTTTGGTTTGGTGGGCGGTACTAGCCGCGGAGTCTCAATCGATAGATCACGCGGTATGGGTCCTGGCTTTCGCCAGGACGACCCTGTGGTTTGCATGGGGCTTCAAGTTTGCGAGGCGAGCGTGCGGAGGCGCTGTGGCCTACACTTCCCGTCGGCTCAGGAACGCCAACCGCTCGAACAGATGCACGTCCTGCTCGTTCTTGAGCAGCGCGCCGTGCAGCGGCGGGATCAGCTTTCGCGGGTCGCGTTCCCTGAGCTGCTCGACGCTCATGTCTTCGTTGAGCAGCAGCTTGAGCCAGTCGAGCAGCTCGGAGGTGGAGGGCTTCTTCTTCAGGCCGGGCACCTCGCGGACCTCGAAGAAGATGCGCAAGGCTTCCTCGACCAGGCGCTTCTTGATGCCGGGGAAGTGGACGTCGACGATCCGGGTCATGGTGTCGGCGTCGGGGAACTTGATGTAGTGGAAGAAGCAGCGGCGCAGGAACGCGTCCGGCAGCTCCTTCTCGTTGTTGGAGGTGATCATCATGATCGGGCGCTGCTTCGCCTTGATCGTCTCGCCGGTCTCGTAGACATGGAATTCCATGCGGTCGAGCTCGAGCAGCAGGTCGTTCGGGAATTCGATGTCGGCCTTGTCGATCTCGTCGATCAGCAGCACCGGGCGCTGCTCGGCGGTGAAGGCGTCCCACAGCTTGCCGCGCTTGATGTAGTTCTTGATGTCGGACACCCGCGCATCGCCGAGCTGGCTGTCGCGCAGGCGCGACACCGCGTCGTATTCGTAGAGACCCTGCTGCGCCTTGGTGGTGGACTTGATGTGCCAGGTCAGAAGCGGGGCGTTCAGCGCCTTCGCAACTTCCTCCGCCAGCACCGTCTTGCCGGTGCCGGGCTCGCCCTTGATGAGCAGCGGACGCTCCAGCACGATCGAGGCATTGACGGCGACCTTGAGATCGTCGGTCGCAACATAGTCCTTGGTGCCGGTAAATTTCATCGCGCGTCCTTGTTGATCGTCGGCCCAGGCATCGCCCCGGTCGCGACATGGGAACGGCCGCGCGTGGCGGCCGTTCCTGGTTCGGTCAGGCTTTCAGACCCGTTTTATCAGCGAAAGGATGACGAGCACAATCACTGCGCCAATCGTGGCATCCACGATGGCCCCGACCGTGCCCGTTGCGAGCTGGATATGCAGCTGAGGCAGAATCCAGCTCGCCACGAGCGCGCCGATGATACCGACAACGATGTTGCCGATCAGTCCAAATCCCGCCCCATGGACAATCTTGCCGGCGAGCCAGCCGGCGATCGCGCCAATGATGAGCGCTGCGAGAATTCCCATTGCAAACGTCCCCAAAACAACCCCATGAGACCGCGAATTCTAGAGCAAAAAGCCTCCCGGTCCAGCGCAGAGCAGCGGCCTCCGCCCCTTGACGTTCGCCCCCCGACGGGCAATCTGTCACCCATGTTCCTGCAATTCTTCACTTCTCTGCGCGATGCGCAGGTCCCCGTGACGCTGCGCGAATACCTCACGCTGATGGAGGCGCTCGACGCCGATCTGGCGGACTACACGGTCGAGAACTTCTATTATCTGTCGCGCGCCTCGCTGGTGAAGGACGAGCGCAACCTCGACAAGTTCGACCGCGTCTTCGGCACCGTGTTCAAGGGGCTGGAAAGCCTGCTCGACGCGATGGAAGGCGCCGAGATCCCCGCGGAGTGGCTGAAGAAGCTCGCCGAGAAATACCTGACGGACGACGAGAAGAAGCAGATCGAGGCCATGGGCTGGGACAAGCTCATGGAGACCCTGAAGAAGCGCCTCGAGGAGCAGAAGGGCCGGCACCAAGGCGGAAGCAAGTGGATCGGCACCGCCGGCACCTCGCCGTTCGGCGCCCACGGTTACAATCCCGAAGGCGTCCGCATCGGCCAGGAGAAAAACCGCAACAACCGCGCCGTGAAGGTGTGGGACAAGCGCGAGTTCAAGGATCTCGACGGCAATGTCGAGCTCGGCATCCGCAACATCAAGGTGGCGCTGCGCCGCCTGCGCAAGTTCGCGCGCACCGGCGCGCCGGACGAGCTCGATCTCGACACCACCATCCGCGAGACCGCCAATCACGGCTATCTCGACGTCCACATGCGGCCCGAGCGGCGCAACGCCGTGAAGCTGCTGGTGTTCTTCGATATCGGCGGCTCGATGGACGCGCATATCGAGCAGGTCGAAGAGCTGTTCTCAGCGGCGAAGAGCGAGTTCAAGCATATGGAGTATTTCTACTTCCACAACTGCCTCTATGAAGGCGTGTGGAAGCAGAACAAGCGCCGTTTCACCGATCGCACCCCGACCTGGGACGTGCTGCATAAATACCCGCACGACTACAAGATCGTGTTCGTCGGCGACGCCTCGATGTCGCCTTACGAGATCATGGTGCCCGGCGGCTCGGTCGAACACGTCAACGAGGAGCCTGGCTCGGTCTGGCTCGACCGCATCATCCACACCTATCCGCATTCGGTGTGGCTCAATCCCGTGCAGCAGAAGCACTGGGACTATTCGGAATCCACCACGATCATCAAACGCATCTTCGCCAACCGCATGTATCCGATCACGATCGAGGGGCTCGAAGGTGCGATGAAGGAATTGACGCACTAGCTCATGACGAGGCGCTCCATCGGCGATGGGACCGCGCTCCCTCCCCCGCTTGCGGGGGAGGGTCGGGGAGAGGGTCTCTCCACGGGCGACGCTCCCCTAGAGGAGAGAGCCCTCACCCGCGTCGCTTCGCTCCGCGACCTCTCCCGCAAGCGGAAGAGGTGACCACCGCCTCCGGCAGATCGCCTAGGATTGGCGACAGAACAAGAGGGAGAGCCACATGCCCCAGACCATCACCCGCGGCATCAAGGCGCTGATCGACGAGGCCAATGCCGAGATCGAGACGCTCACCGCCAAGGACGCCATCGAGATCTCCAAAAACGGCGACGTCGTCATCGTCGACATCCGCGATCCCCGCGAGATCGAGCGCGACGGCCGCATCCCCGGCGCGTTCGCCTGCACCCGCGGCATGCTCGAATTCTGGATTGATCCGCAGAGCCCGTATGCGAAGCCGGTGTTCCAGGAGGACAAGAAGTTCGTGTTCCACTGCGCCGGCGGCCTGCGCTCCGCGCTCGCCGCCAAGACCGCGCAGGACATGGGCCTCAAACCCGTCGCCCACATCGCCGGCGGCTACGCCGCCTGGCGCGACGCCGGCGGGCCGGTGGAGCAGTGGGAGCCGAAGAAGAAGGGCTGAGGGGTGTTTCGCCGTTGCTCCATCTCCGGCGTCATTCCCCGCGGAAGCGGGGAATCCAGTACGCCGCGGCCCTTCCGCTCAATCACTACCGCCTCTGGAATACTGGATCGCCCGGTCAAGCCGGACGATGACAGTGGAGTTTGCCGCGCCCTGCTTCAACCTCGCCCGCGCTGTGCGCGCGCCGGAATGACCACAAGGAAACGCCGATGACCACCGATCCCCTCGTCTCCACCGAATGGCTCGCCGCCCACATCGACGACACCAACGTCAAGGTGATCGACGCCAGCTTCAAGCTGCCGGGCGTGCTGCCATTGCCGAAGGATGATTATCTCGCCGCGCATCTGCCGGGCGCGGTGTTCTTCGACGTCGATGCGGTCTCGGACCATTCCAACCCGCTGCCGCACATGTATCCGAGCGCCGAGCAGTTCGGCCGCGACGTCGGCAATCTCGGCATCTCCAATGCCGACACCGTGGTGATCTACGATGCCGGCGGCTGGGTCGCAGCGCCGCGCGCGTGGTGGATGTTCCTGGCTTTCGGCCACAGCAATGTGCGCATCCTCAACGGCGGCCTCAAGAAGTGGCGTGCCGAAGGGCGTGCGACCGAGACCGGCGAGACGAAGCCTAGGCCTGCGACCTTCAAGGCGAGCTACGATTCAAAACGCGTGCGCAGCATGCAGCAGCTGATCGGCAACGTCGCAAGCCGCGCCGAGCAGGTGATCGACGCGCGCGCCGCCGATCGCTTCGAAGGCCGCGCGCCCGAGCCGCGTCCGGGCATCCGCTCCGGCCACATCCCCGGCGCCCGCAACGTGCCCTACAATCTGCTGTTCGATGCCGCGACCGGAACGATGAAGCCGCTCGACGATCTCCGCGCCGCCTTCACGAACGCCGGCGTCAAGCTCGATGCGCCGATCGTGACGAGCTGCGGCTCCGGCGTCTCTGCCGGTGTGCTGACGCTGGCGCTCTATCGCCTCGGCATCACCGACACCGCGCTCTATGACGGCTCATGGTCGGAATGGGGTCAGGCCGGCGGCCCGCCGGTCGCGACCGGGCCGGCGTGAGTCGCCCGACTGTTGCCGCGCTGAAGGTGCGCTCCCTCGCCCCGCTCTTGCGGGAAGAGGTGAAGCGTCAGCGCGTGCGGGTGGTCGTCGTAGTGAAGGTCTGCTGCTGCCCAAACGGGTCGAGCTGCTGCTGCACCTGCTGAGGCGGGGGGCGCCGCACCACGCGGTGCCGCTTCTTCGCCTTCGCCTGCCGCTTGGTCGCCTTGCTCTCCGGCACGCTGGCGGTGGCCTTGCCCTTCGCCGGCGGATCCTTCCAGGCGGTGGTCGCGGGGTCGTTCAGCGCGGCCACCTTGGCCGAGGCAATATCGAGCGCGGAGGAGGCGAGGGCGGCACTGGGATCGGCCGGGGCCGGCGCGCTGGCGCTCGCGACAGCGGCTGGCTTGGTCTCGGGGATCGATGCCGTGGTGTCGGCCGGGGTGAGCGTGTCGGCGGGAGCTGGCGCTGCGGCATCCGTCGTCGCCTCGGCCGGGACGTCGGCCGGAGGTGCAACGACCTGCGGCTGAACGTCGGTCGCGGTCGTCAGCGCCACGACCTGCTCGGGCTCGCTCGCCGGCAATCCGATCGTCGGCACCTGGTCACGCAGCGACGGCGTGGGCTCGGCCGCCTCCGGCTCGGCGCGGAGTGCCGCGAGCACCGGCTGGGCCGGCTCGGGAGCTTGCGCAAACACCTGCTCCTGCGGACCGTTCCGCCAGGAGGGGTTGCTGACATACTGCTCATGGGTCGCGCGCAGCAGCGCGGCGGCGCCCAGGCCGAACACCAGGATGGAGGCTGACAGCAGGATCGCGGCAAACAGGAAGCGAAAGCCGGGAAGCATCGAGGGATTGCGAATTTCCGCCCCGGCGGCGAAGTGGCCAGGGCCCATGAGCCATCTGAACGCGGTGACGGTACTGCTTGCCGCGTTCGCCACGCGGGGATCGAAGCTCAAAGCGGAGGCGAATCAGGCTGATTCGAACATACCGCAACGATTCCGCGCCGTTCCGCAAAAATATAGAGCCGGCGACTGGCGATCTCAGGCGTGCGTTGATTTTCGTCCCGTGATGCAACGGGGCAACGGTAGTCTTAACGGTAGTCTTGCGGATCACAAATCGGCAAATCAGGCACAAATCAGCCTGTAATGTCTTGAATGTGCCGCTATCTTCGGTCATCTGGCCGTTAATGGTCCGGACGGGGCCCGGGGACTATACAAGAGCGATGATGATCAAACATTTTCTGACGATATGCGCTGCCGCAACAGTCGCTGCGGCGGGAACCTCGCTCGCACAGGCTCAGAGCTATCCGGTCCAGCAGGCGCCGAGCTATGGCGCGCCGGCCGAATATCGGCCCGGCGACCGCACGCCGAATTTCGACGCGCTGGAAGATGACGACGACGCGATGCCGCAGGCGGCGCTGCCGCCGCCTGGTCCGGACCCGCGCTACGGCCGTCCGGCTGGTCCGCCGGTCTATTCGGCTGCTCCGCCGCAGGGCCCGGTGATGTCGCCGGATGATCCCCGTTATGGACGTCCCGCAGGCGCCCCCGTCTACTCTGCCGCGCCGCCGCAGGGTCCCGTGACGTCGCCCGACGATCCCCGCTACGGTCGCCCTGCCGGTCCGCCCGCGGTGATCTACGCCGATCGTCCGGGCCAGGCGCCCGGTAGCGACGGCCTGCGTCCGCCGGAGGCCGTCGGTGGTCCCGCCGCGACCGGAACGGTCCAGGCTGGTCAGCCCCCCGTTGGCGCCGATGGCCGGCCGATGTCGATCGCCTCGCTGCCGCCCGAGGAGCAGCCCGACGCCGCCCCGGCGCAGTTGCCGCAGAACCTGCGCCGTCAGGAGGTCTCGCTCGCGACCAAGGAGCCGGCCGGAACGCTCATCGTCGATACCCCGAATACCTATCTCTATTACGTGCTCGGTAACGGCCGTGCGGTCCGCTACGGCGTTCGCGTCGGCCGCGATGGCTTCACCTGGACCGGCGTGCAGAAGATCACCCGCAAGGCCGAGTGGCCGGATTGGCATCCGCCGACGGAGATGATCGAGCGCCAGCCCTATCTGCCGCGCTTCATGGCCGGCGGCCCCGGCAATCCGCTCGGCGCCCGCGCGATGTATCTCGGCTCGACCGTCTACCGCATCCACGGCACCAACCAGCCCTCGACGATCGGCAAGTTCGTGTCCTCCGGCTGCATCGGCATGCTGAACGAGGACGTCTCCGACCTGTTCGATCGCGTCAAGGTCGGCACCCGCGTGGTGGTGATGCCGGGTGGCCCGCCTCCGGGAACGGCAACCGCATCCGCAGCGCCCATCCCCGGCGCCGCTGGTCCGGCTCCGATGGCCGCCCAGGCCGGTCCGGTCGGGGGCACCCAGCCGACGGTGGTGCCGCCGCTGCCCGCGCCGGTCACCGTGCGCTGAACCGGCCTTGCAGGAATTGATCTGATTACGGCGCGTGAACTTCGGTCACGCGCCGTAATCATTTGACGCATGCGCGCATGTCTTACTTGCGCATGTCTCACTTGAACGGCTCCGCACCTCGATTAGGTCCAAGAGGATTGCAACGAATTGAGGAGCACAGGATGCGCATCTTTGTTGCGGGCGCGACCGGCGCGGTCGGTCAGTATCTTGTTCCGGCGCTGGTCGCCGCGGGTCATTCCGTGATTGGCACGACACGGAGTGCGGCAAAAACAGACTTTGTGCGCCGATTGGGTGCGGAGCCGGTCGTCGCCGACGGCCTCGATGCCGACAGCATGCGCGCCGCGGTGATTGCGGCAAAGCCCGAGGCGGTCATCCACCAGATGACAGATCTCGCGGCCGCCACAGACCTCCGGCATTTCGATCGGGCTTTCGCGCGAACCAACGAGCTCCGCACGCGCGGAACCGACATTCTGCTCAACGCCGCACGCGAGGCCGGCGCCAAGCGCTTCATAGCGCAAAGCTTCTGCGGCTGGACCTTCAGTCGCGCCGGGGGAATGGTGAAGACCGAGGCCGATGAACTCGACCCGCATCCGCCGCAAGAGCTGCGACGCACGCTCGAGGCAATCCAGTATCTGGAGCGAAGCGTCACCGCATCAACCAAGCCGGAGGGCATCGTGCTGCGCTATGGATTCTTCTATGGACCCGGCACCGGCACGCTCTCGCCGGCGATGATCGACCAGCTGCGCCACCGGCGTGTGCCAGTGATCGGCGATGGCGGCGGCACGTGGTCGTTCATTCACACCGAAGATGCCGCCTCTGCCACGCTTGCCGCGGTTGAACGCGGACGCGCTGGCAGCATCTACAACATCGTCGACGATCATCCGGCGCAGGTGAAGAATTGGTTGCCCGCGCTGGCCGAACTGCTTGGCGCCAAGCCGCCGCGTCACATTCCCGCCTGGCTCGGGCGCCTGCTTGCGGGCGAGCATATGGTTGCGATGATGACAGAGGTGCGCGGAGCATCCAACGACAAGGCAAAGCGCGAGCTCGGCTGGCTGCCGGCGCATGCCTCCTGGCGCGACGGCTTTGCCGATGCGGCAAGGCAGCCCACCAGCCACCGCTCGGCGGCCTGAGGCTTCAGGCCAGCTTCCGCGGCAGCCCGCCGCCGTTGGTGAAGGCGTCGATCGCCTCGACCATCTGGCCGTAGTGGATGCGCAAGCCGTCCTCGGTGGCGTAGCCGAGATGCGGCGTCAGCACGAGATTGTCGAGTTTGCGGAAGGGATGGTCCGTCGGCAGCGGCTCGACCGAGAACACGTCGATGCCGGCGCCTGCAATCCTCTTCTGCTGCAACGCCTCGAGCAGCGCCTGCTCGTCCACGATCGGCCCGCGCGCGGTGTTGACGAGGAAGGCCGTCGGCTTCATCCGCGCGAGATCGTCGCGGCCGACCAGCCCGCGCGAGCGATCGCTCAGCACCACGTGGATGGTGATGATGTCGGCCTTGGCGAACAGCTCGTCCTTGGTGGCGTAGCCGACGCCGGCATCCTTGCACTTCTCCGGCGTCAGGTTCGGGCTCCAGGCGATCACGTTCATGCCGAACGCCTTCGCGATGCCCGCCATCTTGTTGCCGAGCTTGCCGAGCCCGACGATGCCGAGCGTCAGCCCCTCGATCTCGACGCCGGCAAAGGTCTGCCAGGGCGCGCCCGCATGCATGCGCGCGTTCTCGCGGCCGATGCCGCGGGTCAGTTCCAGGATCAGGCCCATGGCGAGTGGCGCGGTCGGATCGCGCGAATATTGCGTGCCGCCGATCGTGACGCCACGCGCCTTCGCGGCCTCGATGTCAATCGAGGCGTTGCGCATGCCTGATGTCAGCAGCAGCTTCAGCTTCGGCAAGCTCTCGAACAGGCTCTTGGGGAACGGTGTGCGCTCGCGCATCGCGCAGACGATCTCGAAATCGGCGAGCGCGCTGGCCGCGGCCTGTTCCGAGGCGAAGGGATGGCTGAACACGGTGACGTCGACGCGGTCGGACAGCCTTTGCCAGTCGGCGACGTCGAGGGAGAGGTTGAAATAGTCGTCGAGAATTGCACAGCGCAGCCGCGTCATCGGCGTTCATCCATGGCGAGAGGTGGAACCAAGCCATGGTTGCGCGCAATCAGGACCCTGCGCAAGCCGTTCGCGTCTTCAAAAATCCGACAGGGGATAAGGGCTCAGAGGTCGCGGGACTTGAGCCGGAACGGCGCATTCATGCCGTGCTTGGCGCGCCAGGCGGGGCCGGGGCCGCGCATGTAATGCAGTTCGGGCCGGTAGGGGTTGAAAGCGGTGACGAAGAAGCGCTTCCAGAAGCCCCGGATCTCCGAGACGAACGCGGGCGCGTTCCCGGTGTCTACCGGAACGGGAAGAGAATTGGTCTCGATCATGGCCATGACGCTGTCTCGCTGTGCTCCCGTTCATTCTGAGCGGGTGGCGCTGTTTCCGCGCGAAGCCGAGCTTTGGCCTGATTTATTAAAAGATGGTTTCAATTGTCCGGATCGGCGGCGGGATGGTGTCCGTCCCGTATTCATCCGTGGTGAACGGAGGGAAAACATTGCCCTTTGGGGGCGGGATCGCTACATCGGCGGCAAGCAAATTTCCTCAAATCGAAGGTTTTCGGGACCGATGGCGCGCCAGTTCATCTATTTCATGCAGGGCCTGACCAAGAGCTACCCGACCCGGAAGGTGCTCGATAACATCCATCTGAGCTTCTACCCGGACGCCAAGATCGGCGTGCTCGGTGTCAACGGCTCGGGCAAGTCGACGCTGCTCAAGATCATGGCCGGCCTCGACAAGGAGTACAACGGCGAGGCCTGGGTCGCCCAGGGCGCCCGCGTCGGCTATCTCGAGCAGGAGCCGCATCTCGATCCGACGCTGAGCGTGCGCGAGAACGTCATGCTGGGCGTCGCCCAGCAGAAGGCCATCCTCGATCGCTACAATGAGCTGGCGATGAATTATTCCGAGGAGACTGCCGACGAGATGACCAAGCTGCAGGACGAGATCGAGGCCCAGGGCCTCTGGGATCTCGACAGCAAGGTCGACCAGGCCATGGACGCGCTGCGCTGCCCGCCCGACGATGCCGACGTGTCGAAACTCTCCGGCGGCGAGCGCCGCCGCGTCGCGCTGTGCAAGCTGCTGCTCGACCAGCCCGAACTCCTGCTGCTGGACGAGCCGACCAACCATCTCGACGCGGAGTCGGTGTCGTGGCTGGAAGGTCACCTGCGCAACTATCCCGGTGCGATCCTGATCGTCACCCATGATCGCTACTTCCTCGACAACGTCACGAGCTGGATCCTCGAGCTCGATCGCGGCAAGGGCATTCCCTACGAGGGCAATTACTCGTCCTGGCTACAGCAGAAGCAGAAGCGGCTCGAGCAGGAGGGCCGCGAGGACGCTGCGCATCAGAAGACGCTGGCCCGCGAGCAGGAATGGATCGCGTCCTCGCCGAAAGCCCGTCAGGCCAAATCCAAGGCGCGCTATCAGCGCTATGACGAACTGCTGAAACAGGCGAGCGAAAAGCAGACCCAGACCGCGCAGATCACGATTCCAGTGGCCGAGCGACTCGGTCAGAACGTGGTCGACTTCGAAGCCCTCAGCAAAGGTTTCGGCGATCGCATGCTGATCGACGATCTCACTTTCAAGCTGCCGCCCGGCGGTATCGTCGGCGTGATCGGCGCCAACGGCGCCGGCAAGACCACGCTGTTCAGGATGATCACCAAGCAGGAAGAGCCGGACAAGGGCACCATCACGGTCGGCGAGAGCGTTCATCTCGGTTACGTCGACCAGTCGCGCGACGCGCTCGATGGCAGCAAGAACGTGTGGGAGGAGATCTCCGGCGGCAACGAGCTGATCCTGCTCGGCAAGAGGGAAGTCAATTCACGCGGCTATTGTTCGTCGTTCAACTTCAAGGGCGCCGACCAGCAGAAGAAAGTCGGCGCGCTCTCGGGCGGTGAACGCAATCGCGTGCATCTGGCAAAAATGCTGAAGTCCGGCTCGAACGTGCTGCTGCTCGACGAGCCGACCAACGATCTCGACGTCGACACCCTGCGCGCGCTCGAAGAGGCGCTGGAGGATTTCGCCGGCTGCGCCGTCATCATCAGCCATGATCGCTGGTTTCTCGATCGCATCGCGACCCACATCCTGGCCTTCGAAGGCGACAGCCATGTCGAATGGTTCGAGGGCAACTTCCAGGACTACGAGAAGGACAAGATGCGCCGTCTCGGCCAGGACAGCATCATTCCGCATCGCGTGAAGTACAAGAAGCTGACGCGGTGACCTCACTATGATGCGGCGGGCGCTCATAGCTGCGGTGATCGCTATCACCTGTGGCCTGTCGCCCGCCCGCGCCGCCGACGCCGCCTTCACGCAATTCATCGCCTCGCTCTGGCCGGAAGCGCAGGCCGCGGGCGTGTCGCGCGCGACGTTCGAGCAAGAGACGCGCGGGCTCGAGCCTGATTACAAGCTGCCCGATCTGATCCTGCCGGGGCGGCCCGCAACGGGTGCGCCGTCGCAGGCGGAGTTCGTGCAGGTGCCGGCCGACTACGTCAGGGAAGCCTCGATCGCGCGGCTTGCGGGCGAGGGGCAGCGGCTGCTGCAAAAATATCGTCAGGCGCTGACCGAGATCGAGAAGAACTCCGGCGTGCCCGCCACCGTCATGCTGGCGATCTGGGGCCGCGAGACCGATTACGGCCGCTACACGCTGCCTTACGATCTCGTGCGCGTGCTGGCGACGCAGGCCTATGTCGGCCGCCGCAAGGACACCTATCGCAACGAGTTCATCCTCTCGCTGAAAATTCTCGGTGAGGGCGTGGTGACGCGGAAAGACATGCGCGCGTCCTGGGCTGGCGCCACCGGGCTCACGCAGTTCCTGCCGTCGGAATATTACAAGCACGGCGTCGATTTCGATCGTGACGGCCGCATCGACATCTGGCATTCGGTGCCGGATGCGCTGGCTTCCGCCGCGCAACAGCTCGTCAACAAAGGCTGGCAGAGCGGCGTGCGCTGGGCTTACGAGGTGCAGGCACCGGCCAAGGTCGATTGCACCGCCGGCGTGCCCGAGGTGACGAAGCCGATCGGCCAGTGGCTGCGCGAAGGCTTTGTGCCGGTGCGCGGACAAAAGCTCACTGACGCGGAGCAGGCACAGCCGGCCTCGCTGCTGCAACCGGAAGGCATCTACGGCCCGTCCTTCCTGACGACGAAGAACTACTTCGTCATCAAGGAATACAATTTCTCCGATCTCTACGTGCTGTTCGTCGGTCATCTCGGCGACCGCATGACGAGCCCGCAGCCGTTCGCGACGCAGTGGTCGGCCTCGAAGCAATTGCGAACCAAGGATGTCGAGGCGATGCAGCGCGGGCTCACGCGCGTCGGGCTCTACAAGGACAAGATCGACGGCAAGGCCGGCATGCAGACGCGCGCCGCGCTCGGCGCCTACCAGAAGTCCGCAGGCCTCAAGGTCGATTGCTGGCCGAGCGAAGAGGTGTTGCGCTCGATCCAGGCGGCGCGATAGCGAGCCGCAGCTCTTCGCCAAAGAAAAAGCCCGGCCGAGGTGCTCGGCCGGGCTTCGATCGCGGCGCTCATGAACGCCGTGCGATCAGATCAGTAGCAAACGCGAACCGGGCGGACGGTCCAGCCGTAGCCATCCCAGTAGCGCTGACGCTGCCAGTAGCAGGGCGGGGGCGGCGGGCCGGGCTCGGCCACATAAACCGGTCCGCCATAGGCGGGGCGGCTCGATGCGATGGCACCGCCGACGATCGCGCCGCCGATCAGGCCGGCTGCGATGCCGACGCCGACGCCGTCATGGGCCTGGGCGGACGGAGTGGCGGTCACCAGCGAACCGGCGATCGTCGCAACCGTGAGGGCGGCAACAAAAGTCTTCTTCATGCTCTTGGCTCTCCTGGGAGATGGGCTCCCCTTGTTAGAGGCGCCCGGGTTTCAAAGGTTCACGCAGACTCTGATGGAATTGGCCTTGCAGCTAGGAAGCACGCAATTGGTCAATCCACGGTAAACGCACACGGAGCTGTGACGAGAAAAAGCGGTCTTTTTCAGGCCCCGAGATGAACGGCGCATTCGCAATGAACCGGATTGGGGCGACTTAGCCACAGACTCTGACGCGGCGGGCGCGCCAGGCATAACCGTCCCAGAAGCGCTGCTTCTGCCAGACGCAGCCGTTGCCGTAATAGTCGTCGGCGACGTAGCCCGGGCCAGGCGCGTAGTAGCGCGGCGGATAGTAGCCGGGGCCATATCCCGGATCATATGCGTAGCCGGGGCCAGGGCCGGGCCCGTAATAGTACGGAGAGGCCAGCGCCCCACCGACAATGGCGCCGCCGATGATGCCGGCCGCCACGCCCGCGGCGACGCCGCGTTGCGCCTGGGCTGGTGTACCGGCCGTAAGGGCCACAGCGGCGACGGTGGCGATTGCCAGGAGCGACTTCTTCATTGGCTGACCTTTCGAGCAAAACACGCGGGAACTCTTTGGGGTTAAAGTTCCATACTTCGTTTGAATGATCAATGAACGGCACCTTTGCCGGGGGCGACCAATTGGTATGGAATCGCAGCATCGCCAGGGGAGGGCGATCAAGGGAGGGCGATAATGGGCAACGCGATGATAAATGCATTGATCGCTGCCGGGGTCATCTTCGCGATCGGCTACGGCTGGATCAGCCATCTGCAGAACCGCAGCCAGCGGCGCTCTCGCGCCGGGGCCGGCGGCGATGGCGGCGGCGACACCTCCACGGGCACGAGCGACGGCTTCTCGCTGGGAAGCTGGTTTTCCAGCGATAGTTCCGGCAGCTCGACCGACGGCGGCAGCTGTTCCAGCAGCGATAGCGGCAGTTGTGGCGGGGATTGCGGAGGCGGCAGCGATGGTGGTGGAGGCGGTGGGGGCGATTAGGTCCACCGCGATCTTGATCCAGCGCAAGGCCCTATTTTAGAGCCGTTCTAGGCTGTTTCCGAGCCAGTTTGGAATAGCTTCAAATACCGCTTTTTCCTTTTGCATCCGGCCCCTCCCTTAAATATCGATGATGGCGCATCACCAAAGGGCCTGCCACTTCCATGATCGTTTGTTCCTGTAACGTGTTGAGCGATGACGACATCCGCGCCGCCGTCGCCGAGTCCGACGACGCTGTGCGCCACGCCAAGCAGGTCTATGGATGTCTCGGCTGTAGCGCCGAATGCGGCCGCTGCGCGCGGACCATCAAGACCATCATCGACGAAGCGCTTGGCCCCTGTGCCACGTCCTGCTGCTCCGGCTGCCCGCACAACCACACCGTGGCCGCCAATGACGAGGCGGCCCAGCCGGCCGAGTTCGCCCTCGCGGCCTGCTGAAATCTTCCGCAACCCTGGCCGAGCTTTTCCCCGGTTTGCGGTCCTGTAGCCGGTTGCCCCGGTCCTCAAACTCATTTAGAAGCGTTCTAAATTCGGTTTACGGCCGATTTGGACTGCAAGAGCTGGAGTGAACCATGCAGGGCGACGCAAAAGTTATCGAATATCTCAACAAGGCACTGCGTCACGAGCTGACTGCGATCAACCAGTACTGGCTGCACTACCGTTTCCTCGACAATTGGGGCCTCCGGGACATGGCCAAGGTCTGGCGCAAGGAGTCCATCGAGGAGATGGAGCACGCCGACAAGCTCACCGAGCGCATCCTGTTCTTCGACGGTTTCCCGAACATGCAGGTGCTCGATCCCCTGCGCATCGGCCAGAACGTCAAGGAGATCATCGATTGCGATCTTGCCGCCGAGATGAGCGCGCGCGCTCTCTACCAGGAGGCTGCAACCTATTGCCACAGCGTCAAGGACTACGTCACGCGCGACCTGTTCGAGAAGCTGATGAGCGACGAGGAACACCACATCGACTTCCTCGAGACCCAGCTCGACCTGATCGGCCGCATCGGCCTCGAGCTCTACACCCAGAAGCACGTCGGCGGGCTCGAGGGCGAAGGACATTAGTTTGGCGCGTTAGCGCTGCCACCAACTCCGGGTCGTCCCGACCAAGGTCGGGACGACAGTTTAGGACGTCAGCTACAGCTGCGTCTTGTAGAGCTCTTCCACGATCTCCTGACTCTGCGGCTCGCCAAGGCCGGTCTGCTCGTGGATCACCTCGACGATGCTCGGCATCACCGAGCGCTGCACCTTCTCCGGCGACCACAGCTTCGAGCGCATCAGCGCCTTGCCGCAGTGGAAATAGACTTCGCTGACGGCGACGTTCAGCACCGCGCGCGGCGGCTTGCCGAATTCCACCATCGAGGCGAGCAGGTCCGGATCGGCCGACAGCGTGCCGCGGCCGCCGACGCGCAGCGTCTCGTCGATGCCGGGGACGAAGAACAACAGATGCACGAAGCCCGAGCCCTCGACGACGTTCCGAAAACTGTCGATCCGGTTGTTGCCGGAGCGATCGGGCATCAGCAGCTGGTTGGGGCCGGCGACGTGGACGAAGCCGATGCCGCCGCCGCGTGGTGAGGCATCGACGCTGCCGTCCGCTCCCGATGTCGCGAGCACGCAGAACGGCGACATCTCGATGAACTTCTTCGCATGCGTGTCGATCGCTGGGCGCGCTTTCGCGATCACGCGCGGGCTCGGCTTGGCATAGATGGTGGCGAGGTCTTCGGCACAAAGATCGATCACGAAGCTCTCCCTGATTGAATACCTGAGAATATCATCCCTCGGCCCGATCGCTAACCCCCTTGTCACGCCACGGCGAGTCGATCAGCCGGCGCAGTACAGAGCCCACCAGATCAGGACGCGCGGCGCCGAGGCGCTATCGCGCGCTACACCGCATCCGCCGGCACGAAGCAACTGATGATGATGGCGCCGCGGTGGTGAACGTACCACACCACGGCCTGACCGACCGGATTGCCGCGGTCGCGGATGATGGCGCGCTCGGGCACCTCCGTCCATTGTCCCTCGATCGGCACCCAATAGGCGCCGCTGCGCACGTCGTACTCCGTGCGATGGCCGTCGGAGACGTCGCAGCAGGGCACGCCGTTCGGTGCGATCACGCTCTTGAACCAGGCGCGGACGTCGGGCGGGACGTGCTCATATTGCCCGTTGTCGAACGCGAACGCGGCGCTCGTCAGCGCCGCCAGCCAAACGCACAGTACGAGCCTGCGCATGCGATCCTCCTCATCGCGTGTCGTGCCATTGGCGCGCGATTGTCCCGCGCGTCGATTCGTATCGTTGATGCGATTAAGCCCGAGCTGTCAGCGCAATGCATGCTCAAATAATATGCGGCGTCGAGGCGTCGCATATGATGCATCGCGATATGGCGGCGAGCTTGGCAATCCTACATCGTCCGCTGCGGCGCGGTTTGCAGAATCTGCCGGACCTGCTCGCTGTAGAATTTTGCATTGCCGGTGGTGCCGTGGCCGCGCGTCTCGATGCTCCCTGGAATCAGGTAGAGACGTCCGTTCTTGACCCGCGTCATCGCAGCGTCCGTGATGCCGGTCTCGGGCGGGTTGCGTTCGTCGTCGGCGGAATTGATCAGCAGCAGCGGCGCTTCGATTCCCTCCAGCTTCTCGCCGGCATTGTAGTCATGCGAGGACTCCCACTGGTAGACGAAGTCGTTGGCATCTGCCGTGATCGTCGTGGCCAGCCGCTCGTCGACGATCTTGTCGGCCTTGGCCGCCGTCGGCGCCTGCGATTGATAGGCCAGCGTTCCGCCGATGCTCGCGATGCCGTAGGCGGTGATCGCGTATTTCATCATGCGCGGCTGGCCGGTGTAGTTGCCGCCGTTGTAGTCGGGGTCGCTGCGGATGGTGTCGAGCATGATCCGCCGCAGCATCCAGTTGCGCGACGCCATCTCGGTCGGCTGCGAGGCCATCGGGATCAGCGCGTCCATCGCCTTCGGGTATTTCTCGCCCCACAGCCAGGTGTGCATGCCGCCCATCGAATTGCCGATGACGAGCCGCAGGTGCTTGACCCCGAGCCCTTCCGTCACCAGACGATACTGCGCCTCGACCATGTCGTCGTAATCGTATTTCGGGAAGCTCGTCTTCATCCCGTCGGACGGCTTTGACGATTTGCCATGGCCGATATTGTCGGGGATGATGATGTAATATTTGGAGGCATCGAGTGGCTGCCCCGCGCCGAACAGCTCGCTGGCAAAGGCGGGCGACAGCATGCTCGCGCCCGAGCCGCCGGTGCCGTGCAGCACCAGCACCGGCTGGCCGCTCGGCTCACCGACGGTGGTGTAGTGCAGCTTCAGCTCCGGCATGGTCTCGCCGGTGTGGAACTTGAAATCCCTGGCGATCCGGTCGCCCTGCTTCGGCGCCGGATAATCGGCAGCCAATGCGGATGTCGAGATGGCCGACAACGAGACGGACAACAGGATGGCTGACAGCGCCGCGCAAGAAGCTTTCATGTCGATTCCCCCGTGCGGCTCATGGTCGGCGGCCGCGTTGCGGCGGAACTTAGCAGAACCGTCCGGAAGGATGTAGGATTTCGTTTTCGTCGATCGTCTTTGAGGGAAACATCGGGAGAGACGGCATGTGCCGCAATATCAAGACGCTGTTCAACTTCGAGCCGGAGGCGACGGAGGATGAGATCCACGCCAGCGCGCTCCAGTTCGTTCGAAAACTGTCCGGCTTCAACAAGCCCTCGCAGGCCAACGAGGCGGCCTTCGATCGTGCGGTGGCGGAGGTCTCGGAGGCTGCGCGAAAACTCCTGACGTCGCTGCACACCCATGCGCCGGCGCGCGACCGTGAGGTCGAGGCGGAAAAGGCCAAGGAACGTTCGCGGCTGCGCTTCGGTTAGGCGTCTCGAACGTCCGTTCCGTGATCTGGCTCACGGTCGCAACGGTCTCAAGGCGCGATGATGTTCGCCGGGGTTTTGACAACCCGGAGCACCACCATGACCCGCCCCCTTCTTCCCCTGAAAGCAGGCGCCATCGTCTTCACGCTGCTGTGGACCGCGTGGATGACGTGGTGGAGCGGCTCGTTCTCGAGCGCGAACGTCGTGATCCTCGCCTTGTGCGGCGCGGCGGTCGGCTATCTCTGGTACCGCGCCATGCGCTGGCAGTTCGAGCGCATGGGCATGCTGCCGCGACGCGAGAACGGGACGAAATAGATTGGTCTGTCAGTCCTTGTGGCCGTGCTTCTTCTTTTTCTTCTTTTTCCTGTGATCGTCGCCTTCGCTGCCGTCGTCCTCGTCATCGAGCGGCGCGTCGTCCGCCTCCTGCACGGCGGCCTCCAGCGCGTCGCGCTCGGCGGCTTCACGCTCGCGCTGGCGGCGGCGTTCGTCCCATGAGTCGAAAAGCTGATCGAGCCACGGCAACACTTGTTCGATCGACGGCAGTTGGCCCGGAGGTCCAGCTTCACCACGCGGGCCCTGCGGGCCGGTGGGGCCTTGCGGGCCGACTGATCCCTGCGCTCCGGCTGTCCCGCGCGGGCCGGCTTCGCCCTGCTTGCCTTGCGGGCCGGGCTTGCCCAGCGGTCCGGCCTTTCCGATCGGGCCCGGCTTGCCCTCTGGCCCGGGCTTGCCGCGCGCGCCGTCCGGTCCCCGCTTGCCCGGATGACCCTGCGGTCCCGGCCGTCCCGGTTCGCCCTGCCGTCCGCGCGGTCCCTGAGGTCCCTGCCGTTTTTGTTCGTCTGCCACGCCACTGCTCCCTCTGCGGAAGCAAGCTACTTAGCGGCCTTTGACGACAGCAGCAATTCTGCCCCGGGCATCGCGCCGGGTTTGATCAACATCAATCGGCTGCACGTCACGCGCTAGTCCTGATAGGGCGGGACCTCGATGCCGGAGGCGGCATAGATCCTGATCTTGTTGCGCAACGTGCGCACTGACAGGCCGAGCACGCGCGACGCGCGCGTGCGGTTGCCGTCGCAGCGCGCGAGCGTCTGGAGCACGAGCTCACGCTCGACCTCGTCGACGGTAGCGCCGATCAGAAGCGGAACGATCTGGTTCGGAGCAAGGAATTGCGCGCCCGATTCGGACGCAGCGACATGAACAGTGGTCATCGACACACCTCCCGATCGACGCCCGCTTCCGTCTTTGGAAGCGGATCGAGAACCAACGACCCCCAAGCCGTAGATCTACGGTGCGCGGGTTTGGTTAACGAAAGGTTAACCGCGGGCGATCGCACCAATTGACCTCAGGATTGCCGCGAAGGCGCCGCGATTGACGCGAGATGCGGGCTTATCTCGCACCATGGCTGCGTCGTTGCGCCCCGCTCACACCGTCCGGTATCCGCCGTCCACCATCACGATCGTTCCCGTGACGTAGGCCGACATATCCGACGCGAGGAAGATCGCGGGACCCACGATGTCCTCAGGCTTGCCGGTGCGCGCCAGCGGGGTGTGATCGACGAAGGCCTGCACCAGCGCCGGATTGGTCGCGCGCACATTGGCGTTGATGTTGGTCTCGATGAAGCCCGGCCCGATCGCGTTGACGCGCACGCCCTCCTTGCCGAGCTCGACCGCCAGCGCCTTGGTGAAGCCGAGCACGCCGTGTTTCGAGGTGGTGTAGGCCGCCGAGCTCGGCGTGCGCAGGTGCACGAAGGACTGGATCGAGCCGATATTGACGATGCGGCCCTTAGCTGCGCGCAAGGGCGCCAGGAACGCCTGCGTCATGTTGAAGACGCCGTTGAGATTGAGCGAGATGATGTCGTTCCAGTCCTTCGCCACTGTCTCCGGCTCCGCGGTGAAGGCGTTGCGGCGGGTGATGCCGGCATTGTTGACGAGGATCGAGACCTGCCCGACCTTGTCGGCGACCTGCCTGGCGAGCGCAAAGCAGTCGTCGCGTTTGGTCACGTCGAGCGCAAAGCTCTCGGCCTTGCCGCCGGACTTGCGGATCTCCTGGGCGGCTTCCGCGACCGTGTCGGCGTTGACGTCGAGCAGCACCACTTGCGCGCCTTCGCGGGCGTAGCCGGCCGCGATTGCCCGGCCGATGCCGGAACCGGCGCCCGTGATGACGGCGACGTGGTTTGCGAGCAATGCCATGACAATTTCCTCCCGATTTCGCTTCTAAATTTCATGAAAGGCTAACTCGAAATTAAGGGGTCGGAAACGGCGGCCTTGGCATACTGATCTTGATTGCTAAACGTTGCGC
Source organism: Bradyrhizobium nivariense (assembly GCF_029846715.1). Classification (GTDB taxonomy): domain Bacteria; phylum Pseudomonadota; class Alphaproteobacteria; order Rhizobiales; family Xanthobacteraceae; genus Bradyrhizobium. The sequence goes on along the minus strand of NZ_JARVWW010000025.1, from coordinate 47,494 downwards.
GCATGATGGAACGGCTTGAATCCTGGAAACTCGCACTCGAACGCCTGCGGTCGGCGCAACGCGCCGATTGGGCCGAGGCGGGCCGGCTCGTCGCCGAGATCGTGCGGATGAGCACCGATACCATGCTGCGCCAGGCGGCCGAGCAGGCGCTTCCGGTGCTGCGCCAGGTCGTGGACAATGACGATCACAGCGTCGCGCTGGCGGCCCAGCGCCGCATCGGCGTGGTGCTCGATGTCGTTCACGACCTGACCGCGCCGCGCTTCGGCCGCCGCAATGCTGCGCCGAAGAAATTGTCCACCGAGGATCGCGCCCGCAAGGTGCTCGGCCTGCCGCTCGCGGTGCAGCTCACCTGCGAGGACATCAACCAGGCCTATCGCCGCGCCGCCAAGGGCATGCATCCCGACCGGGGCGGCAGCGCGCAAGCGTTCATCGATCTCGCCGCCGCGCGCGATGTCCTGATCCATCCCGGCGCGCACAAGGACGCGTGAGGGCACAGCTCTTGTTCACGCAGCTCGGATAGGGGGCGGCTTCGCCGGCCAGGATCGGGCAGAGCTCGATCGGGCTGAGCGCGCGCAAACGGGCCTGCCAGCGGTCGTCATTCACCGGCGGCTCGTCGCTTTCGGGGCCGCGCTCGGCCCACTGGATCGTGTAATAGTCGGTCGTGCCCTTCAGCGTGACCAGGAGTGCGGTCTCGCTGTGCCGGGTCGGGCCGCTGTCGACGCGGCCGCAGCCGATCACGGCGACGAAACCTTCGAAGCGGCCGAAGGATTCTAGCATCGCAGCGGCGCGTCCAAAAAGAAAAGGGCGGACCGCTCGCGCGACCCGCCCCTGAAATTCGATTTGTCGCGTCAGGCCTAGAGCGTGCAGCGGCGCTCCGTGCGCAGCTTGATCTGGAGCTCCGAGGCGGCCGTGAAGGTCGGGAGTGGCTTGCTGACGACCTTGTAGGTCGACACGCCCCACTGGAACGGCTTGTACTTGAGGTCCTCGTTCCAGACCTGGCAGATGCCGGTGTTGTCCCAGCGGATCACGTAATAGCCGACCGCCGCAGAGGCCGGCACGGCAAAGACGGTGGTGGCGATGCCGGCAACGGCACAGAGGGCGAGAACGCGACGCATGAAATATCTCCTGATGGGAACGTGAGAAGGAAACTGGTGCGGCAAATCTGCGCGGCTGGCAAGCGGGGCGGCGACCGTTCACGGATATGTCAGCCGTTCGTCGGCCGTTCGGACGACCCTTATCCCTTGACTGTCGCTTGATTACCCCTTGGCCAGCGACGCCACCGCCTCGATCTCGATCAGCATCTTCGGATCGGGTAGCGCCTGGACCACGCAGGTGGTGCGGGCGGGGTAGGGCGGCGGGCCGAAGGCGCCGGCATAGAGCGCGTTCATGGCGGCGACGTCGGAGGCGCGGGTCAGCAGCACGTTGACCTTGACGAGATCGCGGATACCAGCGCCGGCCTCCGCCAGCACGCGCTTGATGTTGACGGCGACGTTGGCGAACTGCGCCTCGAAGCCGTCGGGCAGCGCGCCGCTGGCGTCGAAGCCGGGAATGCCGGAGACGAACAGGAGATCGCCGGCGCGCGTGGCAAAGGACAGCGGCGGCGCCTTGACGTGCGGCGGGGGTGCGAAATGCTGGATCGGCATGGGTCACCTCGGATGGAACGGTCGCATTGAGGGTAGCGACATGCGGGGGAGTTGCAATCGGGATTAACGGACGGGGAGGGCGCAAAACAAAAATTGCGAAAACAACCCCATGCACAGTAGGCATCAAGCAGAAATCATTGATCTTTTTTCTGCTTCGGGAAAAGCAAAATAATCATTTGCTCCGTCGGGCAACACAGGGGCAGAATGGCATGATGGCAGTGGTGCCGGTAGGCGGCCCCAAACTCTGCCGTCATGCCCCGCCTTGTGCGCACTTGCGCACTGGGGCGGGGCATCCAGTACGCCGCGGCCCATCGATTAAACCACAACCGTCTCGGAGTACTGGATCGTCCGGTCAAGCCGGACGATGACAGTTGAATGCGCTGCTGCACCTCGGGCCTCATAGCGGCCTCCATCATGTTGCCGCCGCGATCCATCGGATAGATTCGCCTCGTCTGATTCGATTCCTGCCCAAGAAATAGCCCCCGGAGACACACATGAAGATCGCACCCGCCTTCCGCGCCGCGCTTCTCGCCGTTGCCGCGCTTGCCGGCCTCTCGACCTCGGCGATGGCCGATGGCGGCACCGTGGTGCTGACGATCTACAAGGCGGGCTGGATCATCGGCGGTTCCGGCGGCTCGGGCGTGCTGAGCTTCCGCGGCCGCGCCTATTCGCTCTCGACCGGCGGTCTCGACTACGGCCTCGTCTTCGGCGGCTCCAAGACCGTGCTGCGCGGCCGCGTCTCCAACATCAACCGTCCCTCTGATGTCGCCGGCGTCTACGGCGCCGCCGGTGCCGGCATCGCGATCGGCCGCGGCGCCCGCGCCATCGTGCTGACCAACCAGAAGGGCGCGGTGCTGGAATTGACCGGCACGCAGGTCGGCCTGATGGCGAATGCGGATCTGAGCGGGCTTGCGATCACGATGCGGTAGGGGGCGCCGGTCGCGTAGGGTGGGCAAAGGCGCGCTTGCGCCGTGCCCACCATTGCGGTGTTAGACCCTCATGGTGAGGAGGCGCGTAAGCGCCGTCTCGAACCATGCGGGCCCGTCTCGCCCGCGGCCATCCTTCGAGACGATCGCTTCGCGATCTCCTCAGGATGAGGTCTGTGGTTGCGGCGTCACCGCCGCATGAATCCGCTCGCAATGCGCGACGAGGTTTTCATGCGCATCGACGAACGCCTTCAGCGGCGTCGGGATCGGGAAGTAATAGATGTTGGCGATGAAGCCGTAGATGCCGGCATCGACGCTGGTCGGCGCCGTGCCGTGCACGAAGCCGGTCGCCGGCACGATCTCGGCCAGTACCTGCAGATCGGCGAGCCCCCGCGCGTACGCCTGCTCGGGCGTGTAGCGGCCGATGCCCTGGAAATGATAGCGCTGCGTATTATACGCCTTCGCCTTCTCAAATCCTGCCGCGTCGATCTGCTTGTGCTGCGCAATGAACGCATCGCAGAATGCCGGATAATAGCGCTCGTCCTTCCAGCGCGAATACGACATCACCCAGTAGAGGTCGTCGAGCATGCGCGTGACGAAATGGTTGGTGCGGTGCTGCTCCGGTAAAAGCCCCGCGTCGATAGTCAGGCGGTATTTCGCAATGGCGTGCGCGATGATGGTCTCGCTGTCGCCGATGGTCTCGCCGTCGTCGACGACGTAAGGTAGCTGCCCGCGCGGCGCGGCGGAGGCATCGAACAAATGCTCATGCACGAACGGCACGCCCGCGAGCTTCAGGAAGGCATAGACCTTGAGGCCGTAGCCGTTGTTGTCGGCGACGCCGAACAGTTTTGGGTAGGAGTAGAGGGTCAGCATGGGACGCTCCTCGCGCTGAAGTCGTATCGCCGCCGTGACGGACTTGCAACAGTCCCGCGCTTTGTGCAGCGCCTCCTTCGGTCGGAGGAGTGCCCGCCCTACGCCTGCTGTCATGCCAGCGGCGCTGGTTTGTCCCCGACAACCCCGGCCGGGATTGTTATACTCGCGATCCCAGTGACCTCGGCAAGATGGGGATCCTATGGCGACAGACTTGGAAGGCAAGGTTGCGGCCGTGACCGGGGCCGCGTCGGGCATCGGATTGGCCAGCACCGAGGCGATGCTGGCCGCGGGCGCGCGCGTGGTGATGGTCGACCGCGACGAGGCCGCGCTGAAGTCGCTCTGCGACAAGCACGGCGACGCAGTGATCCCGCTGCTCGTCGACCTGCTCGACCCGAAAGACTGCGCGACGCTGCTGCCGCGCGTTCTGGAGCAGGCCGGCCAGCTCGACATCCTGCATGCGAATGCGGGCACGTATGTCGGTGGCGATCTGGTCGATGCCGACACCACGGCGATCGACCGGATGCTGAACCTCAATGTCAACGTCGTGATGAAGAACGTGCACGACGTGCTGCCGCACATGATCGCGCGCCGGACCGGCGACATCATCGTCACGAGCTCGCTGGCGGCGCATTTTCCGACGCCATGGGAGCCGGTCTATGCGTCGTCGAAATGGGCGGTCAACTGCTTCGTCCAGACGGTGCGGCGCCAGGTCTTCAAGCACGGCATTCGCGTCGGCTCGATCTCGCCCGGCCCGGTCGTCAGCGCCCTGCTCGCGGACTGGCCGCCGGAGAAGCTGAAGGAAGCCAGGGAATCGGGCAGCCTGCTGGAGGCCAGCGAAGTGGCCGACGTGGTGATGTTCATGTTGACGCGGCCGCGCGGCATGACAATTCGCGACGTGGTGATGCTGCCGACCAATTTCGATCTTTAGGGCGCTAACCGACCCTACGAACCCTTCGATGCGGCGGTGAAAACCGCCAATTGAGCGTCGAAAGCGCGCCTGAAGGCCAGCCGCGCTTCGCCGCGGGCGACATAGGCGGCGATGTCGGGATATTCGTCCAGCAGGCCCGACGCGTTCAACCGGCGCAGCACCGTCACCATCATGAGATCGCCGGCGCTGAACGCGCCGTCGAGCCAGTCGGCATCGCCGAGGCGACGGGACAATTCGCCGAGCCTGACACGGACGCGATCCCTGAGCATAGGCAGCCGCTCCGCGTACCAGCTCTTGTCGCGCTCGAACAGCATGGCCATCCCGAGCTCGACAATCGGCGGCTCCAGCGTGCTCAGCGCGGCAAACATCCACGTGATCGCGCGCGCCCGGGCGTTCGGCTCGTCAGGCAGCAGCCCGGCATGGCGCTCCGCGATATGGAGCACGATCGCGCCGGACTCGAACAGGGCGAGATCGCCTTCTTCAAAGGTCGGAATCTGTCCGAACGGATGCAGCGCAAGATGCGCCGGCGCCTTCATGTCCTCGAACGAAACCAGACGCACGTCGTAAGGCTGGCCCACCTCTTCGAGCGCCCAGCGCACCCGCATGTCGCGGGCCTGACCCTTGCCGCGGTCGGGTGAGTTTTCGAAGGCGGTGATGGTGGGGGGCATGGGAGGGCTCCGGGGTGGTCGGACGTTGTGTCCAGAAGACGAACGGCGGGCACAGTTTCCGACAGACTATCTTGATTTCCTGGGGCGTATGCGAAGCGAGACCCTCATGGTGAGGAGGCGCGCAGCGCCGTCTCGAACCATGCAGGCCCGCATCTCGCCCGCGGCCATCCTTTGCTTCGCTTCGCTCGCAATGACGGTTGTGGCCATACCGCGATCATTTTAACGAACCAGCGCGTTGGAAGGCATTGCGGATTCCGAATTGCCCAATAGGATACGCGAAACTGCTCACGAGGATTGCGAGATGGCAATCAACAAGGACAAGGTCGACGACGCAGCGCTGGCCCTACTCTATCTGACCCTGCACGATCAATATCGGGCATGGAAGGGATTCGATTGGGATGTACTCGGCCGCCTGCACGACAAGGGCATGATTCACGATCCCGTCGGCAAGGTGAAGTCGGTGGTGTTCACGCCTGAAGGGCTTGAACGCGCGAAGACGCTCTTCAAGGAGTTGTTCGAGGAGTAATGCCGTGTCGCCGCGCATGCTGGACAATTTCCAATGGCCAAAGCCGGATGGAGCGCCGGACGAGGCCATTTTTCGCAACGTCCGCAATCGTGGCTGCCATATCGTCGGCATTCCGGACGCCAATCCGCCGTTTGCATTTTCAATCGGCCTGTTTCTAAACTTTGGCCACCCCGAGCTTATCATTTTCGGCCAGCGCCCGGAGAACGCGCAGGCGATAATCAATCTTGTTCGCGATCGCGTGGCGGAGGGTCACAAGTTCGTCGACGGCGATATCTGCGGCGATCTTCTGGAGAACGACTACAAGCTCGGCTTCTGGCAAGTGCCGTTCAAGGCTTACCCGGAATATCTCGGCACGGCGGTCTGGTTCTACTCCAAGTCCCGCCTCGCATTTCCCTGCCTCCAAATCATCTGGCAGGACGTCAACCGGCACTTTCCCTGGGAGGCGGAATGCAGAGCAGATGTCAAAGAGGACCAGCCGTTGTTGAAGAAGATGGTTTCGTGACGTCTGACCAAAAACCCCGTGGCCCGCATGGAGCGAAACGCAATACGGAATCGAAGTCAGCGGATAGGGTAGTCCCGGATTGCGCTTCGCTCTATCGGGCGACGCTCGCTGAGGCATCAGCGGAGCCCCTCATGGTGAGGAGGCGCGTAGCGCCGTCTCGAACCATGCAGGCCCGCATCCCGCTCGCAGCCATCCTTCGAGACGCCTGCTTCGCAGGCTCCTCAGGATGAGGTCGGCGGGTGTTGAGCGTTCGACAAACTGATCCACGCCGCAAGCTCACGCCACGGCTCCAGCGTCCAATGCCCGGACGCCGCACCCGACGGCGAGGGCAGTACGAACACCTCGGCCGCGCATTCACCGCGCGGTTGCCGCCCCAACACAATCACGCTGGACGGCCTGCCGTAAAACAGGCTCGCCGCCTTCTTGCTCGTGAACGCAATCGTCTTCGGGCGATACTTTTCGATCTTAGCCTTGAACCCCGGCACGTCGATCGTTTCAGTCGCGATCTGGTGATCCATCCCGGCGCCCGACTTGGAGAGATCGGTGAAGCCGATCCCAAGCTCGAGCAAGCTTCCGAACTCGCCCGGCTGATAGCGCCGTGGCGTGATCCCGGCCTCATGGATCGCGCGCCAGAAGCGGTTGCCGGGATGGGCGTAGTAGTGCCCGAGCTCGGCCGAGCGCGTGCTGGCGGCGGTGCCGACGAAGACGAGGCGGAGGTCGGGGCGGAGTTGATCGGGGAGGCGGTGGAGGGGAAGCCTGAGCAAAATACATTTCCGTAGGCTTGTCGGCGCCAAAGTGGGGACGCTTCCCTGCGCGCAACGTACCGGGTGAAGCGATATGCGAGACAGCAGTCCATCCCCCGACGTCGCTTAGCTCATCCTACCCGGAACGGTATCTTAGAAGCTTCCAGGGATACCCCATCGTAACCCATTTGTTCGAGCAGCGTACGGCCGGCCAACAAGGACGTATCTGTGGCTCTGCCCGGACCGGACCACAGCTTTGTAATCGGCAGGCGATCAGGAAGACTAGCGCGCCCCAAATGTTTTAGTCGTTCTGAGGAGATCTCCGCGGCGGGTGCGCCGAGCTTTAGCTCGACAAACGGAGCGAGTCCTGTTGATCTTGGCAAAAGTCGCACCTGTTCTTTCCAGGCTGGCCTAAAGATGATTCGCCACTCTCGTTCTTCAACGAACGCAGGGTTCTTGATCAACGGCGCGGCAGCTGTAGCGCGCCACAAGAACATATGGGCCCAGTCGCGTCGATGTTCGTCGCGATCATTGATGGGTATAGTAGCCGCAACCTTCTGATACTCGGAAAGCCCCCATTGGAGCAGCTTTTGCACTAAAGCTAACTGCCGCGAGGGCTCATAGATCACCGGCGCTAATACACCATCTAGGCCCAAAACGTCTTGATTGAGCTTAACGAGGTCGAAGCCTATAGAGTAGCCGCCTTCCCCACGCCCATATGCGCGCCATTGATTAAGGCTGTTTTCTTCACTCGATAGGCAACTGACGAAATAGGGGCCGACGTGCTGGGGGCCGGCGAGGGAAACGGGGTCTTTGACTTCCTTCAGGAGACTGATCCTTAGCGGGTCACTTTCGCTCAGAAGAGCTTGGTCGATCTCCCGCGCAAGAAGTGATACCGCATGGAGATATTCGCTTGCATCGTTCATAAATGCGAGGTGCGTCGCGCGAAGCAGGCCGCTTTCTACAATGCCCTTTAAGCCTCCCGCATCAGTATAGTGATATAAAGTTTGAGGCAGCTGTATGTCCCGATAAACGTCGTTCATCAGTGTCCATACAGCCAGCCGGATGGTAGCGTCCTGCTCCTGAGGAATCGGTCGTTGCGGAACGAAATCAAACATCGCGATCCTCAAAGTTAGGTCGTGATTACCTCACAACACCCGATTACTCTCCTTCACCTTCTCCGCATCCAGATACACGCTTGAGCCCATCTCCTTGAACTTCGCGCTCATCCTGGCCATGCCGTCCTCGGCAGTCCCGCTCATCGACATTCCCACGCCGTTCGGATCATTCAGCGTCGCCGCATAGTCGCGCACGTCCTGCGTGATCTTCATCGAGCAGAACTTCGGCCCGCACATCGAGCAGAAATGCGCGACCTTGTGGGCTTCCTTCGGCAGGGTCTCGTCGTGGAAGTTCTTTGCGGTCTCGGGGTCGAGGCCGAGGTTGAACTGGTCGCTCCAGCGGAAGTCGAAACGGGCGCGGGAGAGGGCGTCGTCGCGAAGCTGCGCGGCGGGGTGACCCTTGGCGAGATCGGACGCGTGGGCGGCGATCTTGTAGGTGATGACGCCGACCTTGACGTCGTTACGGTCGGGCAGGCCGAGATGCTCCTTCGGCGTGACGTAGCAGAGCATGGCGCAGCCGAACCAGCCGATCATGGCCGCACCAATCCCTGAGGTGATGTGGTCGTAGCCCGGCGCGATGTCGGTGGTCAGGGGCCCGAGGGTGTAGAACGGCGCCTCGCCGCACTCCTTGAGCTGCTTGTCCATGTTGATCTTGATCTTGTGCATCGGCACGTGGCCGGGGCCTTCGATCATGACCTGGCAGCCCTTGTCCCACGCGATCTTCGTCAGTTCGCCGAGCGTCTCGAGCTCGGCGAACTGCGCGCGGTCGTTGGCGTCGGCGATCGAGCCCGGGCGCAGGCCGTCGCCGAGCGAGAACGAGACGTCATACTTGCGCATGAGATCGCAGATCTCGTCAAAATGGGTGTAGAGGAAGCTTTCCTTGTGATGCGCCAGGCACCATTTTGCCATGATCGAGCCGCCGCGCGACACGATGCCGGTGACGCGGTTGGCGGTGAGGTGGATGTATTGCAGGCGCACGCCGGCGTGGATGGTGAAATAGTCGACGCCCTGCTCGCACTGCTCGATCAGTGTGTCCTTGTAGAGCTCCCAGGTCAGCTTGACCGGATCGCCGTCGCACTTCTCCAGCGCCTGATAAATCGGAACGGTGCCGATCGGCACCGGCGCGTTGCGCAGGATCCATTCGCGGGTGGTGTGGATGTTGCGCCCCGTGGAGAGGTCCATCACGGTGTCGGCGCCCCAGCGGATCGCCCACACCATCTTCTCGACCTCCTCCTCGACGGATGACGTCACCGCCGAGTTGCCGATATTTGCGTTGATCTTGGTCAGGAAGTTGCGGCCGATGATCATCGGCTCGAGCTCGGCATGGTTGATGTTGCAGGGAATGATGGCGCGTCCCCGCGCGATCTCGCTGCGCACGAATTCCGGCGTGATGAAGGCGGGCACTTCCGCGCCAAAACTTTCGCCGTCGGCAAGGGCTGCCTCGGCGCGTTCGAGCTGCTCTTTGCGGCCGAGATTTTCGCGGGCGGCGACGTAGATCATCTCCTTGGTGATGATGCCGGCGCGGGCGAATTCGAGCTGCGTGATCTTGTGGCCGTCGAGGCCGCGCAGCGGCTGGTGATAGGCCGAGAAGGCGCGCGCGGCCTTGTCGGTGGAGACGCTGCCATTGTCCTCGGGCTTGATCTGGCGGCCCTGATATTCCTCGACGCCGCCGCGCTCGAGCACCCAGGCCTTGCGGCCGCGCGCGAGACCGGCGTTGACGTCGATGGTCACGGACGGATCGGTGTAGGGGCCGGAGGTGTCGTACACCGGCAGGTTCGGCTCGCCGGCGCCTTCGGAGAGGATGATCTCGCGCAAGGGTACACGGATATCAGGCGCGGCATCGGGCGACGCGAAGATTTTTCGCGACGACGGCAGCGGGCCGGTGGTGACGGCGGGGATGGTCTTGTCGGGGTTGGAGCGGATGTTCATGGGATCCTCTTTAGTTCGTTGATGTCGTTGCGCGTGCGTCAATTGCGACTGTCATCCCCGCGAAAGCGGGGATCCAGTATTCCAGAGGCCTCGATGGGATACGGAGGAGAGGCCGCGGCGTACTGGATCGCCCGGTCAAGCCGGGCGATGACGCGGAGTGTGTGGAGAGAGTAAGGCGCATCACGCAGCCTCCGCAGGTAGGCCGAGCCATTGCCGTACCCGCGCATCGGGGTCGGCGTTCTGGGTGACGTCGGAAACAACGGCGATGGAATCCGCGCCGGCGGCAAAGATCTCCGCGGCGTGCTCGAACTTGATGCCGCCGATCGCGACCAGCGGGATGGTGCCCACGCGCTTCTTCCATTCCGTGATCTTTGGAATGCCCTGCGGTTCGAAGCGCATCGATTTGAGCGTGGTGAAGAAGATCGGGCCCAGCGCGACATAGTCGGGTTTTGCGGCGAGCGCGGTCGCAAGCTCGTCCTCGTCATGGGTGGAGACGCCGAGCGACAGGCCGGCCTCGCGGATCGATTTGAGGTCCGCATCCGCCAAATCTTCCTGGCCGAGATGCAGGTACTTTGCGCCAGCGACGATCGCGGCGCGCCAATAGTCGTTCACGACGAGCTTGGCTTGCGTGCCCTCGGTGATCGCGAGCGCATCGGTGACCATCTGGAGCGACTGCGAATCATCGAGATCTTTCGCGCGCAGCTGGATGGTGCCGACGCCGAGCTTGGTCAGGCGCTCGACCCAACTGAGGCTGTCGACGACGGGGTAGAAGCGATCAGGATACGCGTTGCGATCAGGATACGGCATGCCAAAAAGGTGTCCCAACGACAGGGGTTGAGGGGGAGGCGAAGTCGCGGGCGTTCATCAGCCCGGCTTCGTAAGCGGTGCGGCCGGCCTCGATCCCGAGGCGGAAGGCATTGGCCATCGCGACGGGATCGGCGGCTTTTGCGATTGCCGTGTTGAGCAGCACGGCGTCATAGCCGAGCTCGAGCGCCTCGGCCGCGTGCGACGGCGCGCCGATGCCGGCGTCGACCACCAGCGTGATATCGGGCAGCCGCTCGCGCATCAGCTTGAGCGCGTCGCGGTTGGTGATGCCTTTCGCGCTGCCGATGGGCGCGGCCCACGGCATCACCACCTTGCAGCCGGCATCGACCAGGCGGTTGGCGACCGAGAGATCCTCGGTGCAATACGGGAACACCTCAAAGCCGTCCTTGATCAAAATGGTCGCGGCTTCCACAAGTCCGACTACATCGGGCTGCAGCGTGTCATTGTCGGCGATGACTTCGAGCTTGATCCAGGATGTCGCAAACAATTCGCGCGCGAGCTTTGCCGTGGTCACCGCCTCGCGCACGCTGCGGCAGCCGGCGGTGTTCGGCAGCACGGTGACGTCGAGCTCGCGGATCAGGTTCCAGAACGCATCGCCGGTCTTGCCGCCGGCGGATTCGCGCCGCAGCGACACCGTGACGATGTTCGAGCCTGAGCTACGGATCGCCGACTGCATGATCGCAGGCGAGGGATAGAGCGCGCTGCCGATCAGGAGGCGGGAAGCGAATTGTTTGCCGTAGAAGGTCACCATGGGGTCGGTGTCTCCTTAAATGTAGCTGTCATCCCCGCGAAGGCGGGGATCCAGTACTCCGCGGCGGCGCGGCTGGAATCGTGAAGCCGCGGCGTACTGGATCGCCCGGTCAAGCCGGGCGATGACAGTTGAGTGTGGGGCAACTGCATAGCCATCACCCTCCCTGCCGCGGCGTGATGATCTCGATCTCGTCGCCCGCTTTCAGGTGGGTCTCGGCCCAGCGGCTCTTCGGCACGACGTCGTAGTTGAGTGCGATCGCGAAATGGGTGCCCTCGTAGTCGAGCTCGCCGAGCAGCGCATCCACGCTCGCGGAATTGATCTCGCGCTGCTCGCCGTTGACGATCACGCGCATTGCATCACCTCATTGTCGATCTGGCCGCGCTCGACATAAGCGAGCGTCAGCTCTGCGAGTGCAGGCGCGATCAGGAAGCCGTGGCGGTAGAGGCCGTTCACGCTGATCTTGCCGCCGCGGATGCCGATGCGCGGGAGATTGTCGGGAAAAGCGGGGCGAAGGCCGGAGCCGAATTCGACGATGCGGGCCTCGCCGAAGGCGGGATGCACGGCATAGGCCGCGCCCAACAGCTCCAGCGCCGAGCGCACGCTGACGCCGGTGTCCTCGGCCTCGATCGAGGTCGCGCCGAGCATGAACAGATTGTCCTCGCGCGGGATCACGTAGAGCGGCCAGCGCGGATGGATCAGCCGCACCGGGCGCGCGAGCTGCACCTCGGCGGTTTCGACCAGGATCATCTCGCCCTTGACGCCGCGCAAGCCAGGCTGCTCGTCGCGCGCAGAAAGGCCGCGGCAGTCGATCACGATGCCGTCGAGTTCGGCCGCGGCTACGTCGCTTTCGAATTTGATGGTGCCGCCGGCGGCGCGAATGCGCTCGTGCAGTTTCGGCAGCACGCGGCGCGGCTCGACATGGCCCTCGGTCGGGAAGAACAGCGCGTCGCGGAAGCGGCCTTCGAGCGACGGCTCGAGCTCGGCAAGGTTGGCGGCATCGAGCCGGCGATGGCCCTGCGTCATCCGGGCAAAGCGCTCGAAGTCGTTGCGCTCGCGCGAATGGGCGACGACCAGCGAGCCGTTGAAGGGCGTGTCCGGCAATTCGCGCCGCCAGATGTCGAGCGAGCGCAGGCCGAGGCGGCTGATGATGGGCTCGGAAACTTCCGCCTCGCAATAAGGCGCGAGCATGCCGCCGGCCCAATGGCTGGTGGCATCGGTCATTTCGGCGTCACCGCGCTCGTGCAGGGTGACGGCGTGGCCGGCCTGCGCGAACAGCAAGGCCTGCCAGGCGCCCGCAATGCCTGCGCCGATGATGGATACCGTGGAATCCGGTCGTTTGGTCGTCTGCAACATCCCTGTCCCTTCGCCGGCATGACCCGGATCAGGTTCAAAGGGTCACCGCGGTCCTGGGCGGATTTGCCCATTTAGCGGTATCTCAGCTCCTCCTCGGAGCACCCCTCGGAACGGCTCTAATGTAGGCCAGTGACGGGCTGTGTCAACGCGTTTGGCGGGAACCGCACTTACCTGGGCGCCTGCGCCCGGGCGTTGCGGACGCGCTGGGCGAGCTTCCGGTGCGGCACGGCGCCGAATATCGGCTGCGGATTGCCGTTCGGCTCCAGCCAGGTCTCCGTGCTCGCTTGTTGCACCATCTGTTGCGCGGTTTCCTGCCGCTGCCGCTTTGCGACGTAGTAATAGCCGCCCGCAAAATAACGAACGGCTCGCGCGTGATCGCCATTGGCGGCGTGATAGGCGCCGGCGAGGTATTTGACGGCGTAGGTGAGGTTGGTGTTGGGATCGCGCAGGCCCGCAGCGTCGCCGGTGTAGCCGACCCCGCGGGCGGTCGCGAGCTTGATCTGCATCAGCCCGATGGTGCCGCCATGGCCGACCAGGCCGGGCTGGTAGCGGCTTTCGCGCATGATCACGCGGTGCACCAGCGCTTCCGGCACGCCGTTGGCGCGCGCATGTGCCGCGACCATCTCGGCATAGTCGGCCTCGCCCGCGAATACGGCCTGCGGCAACGTCAGTCCGGCCGCGAGCAGCGCGGCAATACGTAAAATTTTCATCAGATTTCCCCGAGTAGCCTGCGCCCGGTTGCCGTTAGGACTCCCGAACACGGCGATGATGTGACCAAACGCCGCCGGCAGCGATTCTGCGGCGCAGAGCCGCCATTCCGACTCAAAGCTGGCGCAGATGCGCTTCGGGGCGGACGACCCCCCGCTCGTGACAGCATGCCTGTCTATTCGCGCAGGTACGCGAAAGCGAGTAAGGACGCGTTGCAAATCGGGAGAGGTGCCATGACAAAAGCCAACAAGGCCAAGGCACATTTCGGCGAAATTCCGAGGCAGAACCCATGTGCCCAATGCGGCACGCCGATTCCGGAGCCGGACTGGATCGAGCCGGGCGAGGGACGCATCTCCTATCTCTGGAATTGCCGCGCCTGCAACTATCGCTTCGAGGCGGTGGCGATCTTCGAGCGTGAGGCCTTCGAGCACCCGCCGCTCGCGGCCTGAGCTTACGCCGCCAGCCGCGGCTGCTGCCACACCGGCAATTGCATCCGCACGATCAAGCCGTGCGGCTCGCGGTCGTGCAGTGACAGCTCGCCGCCATGGGCGAGCGCGATCGCGCGCGCGATCGACAGGCCGAGGCCGAAGCCGGTGGAATCGTCCATGGTGCGCGCATCGTCGCCGCGCACGAACGGCTCCAGCATTTCCTGCTTGCGCGCATCCGAAATGCCGGGACCATCGTCCTCGACGTCGATGACGAGCCTGGTGCCTGACATGTCGAGGCGGATCGTCACCTCGGCGCCGAAGCGCACCGCGTTCTCGACGAGGTTGGTGACGCCGCGATGCAGATCGTCGGGCCGCGCCGCGGCGGTCGCAGATAGCGGGCCGTCATAGTGCACGACATGGCCCATGTCGCCGAACTGGTCGGCGATGAGCTGCAGCGTGCTCGCGATGTCGACCAGCGTCACCGCCTCGATCTGGCGGTCGTTGCGCAACAGCGACAGCACGGATTCCAGCATCGAGCGCATCTGGTCGAGATCGATCAGCATGCGCTTGCGGTTGCCTTCGTCCTCGATGAACTCGGCGCGCAGGCGCAGCCGCGTGATCGGTGTGCGCAGATCGTGGCTGATCGCGGCGAGCATCCGCGTGCGGTCCGACATCAGTCGCGCGATCCGCTCGTGCATGCGGTTGAGCGCGCGCGCGACCGAGCGGATCTCTTCCGGGCCGCGCTCGGGCAGGGGATTCGCCGTCCCGTCCAGGCTGAAGCTTTCGGCCGCCTTCGCAAACGACGACAGCGGCGCGGCGAGCGCATGCGCGGCCCATACGCCGAGCAGCGTCACGCTGATCACCGCAGATAGCAGCGTCGATATCCAGGGATTGCCCCAGAACCAGCCCGGCCGTCCCCGTTCAATATGGCCAGCGATCGTTGTGCCGTCGGGCACCTGGATGCCGATCCGGGACGAGCCGCCGTTCGGCGCCAGCGTGACGACCTTGTAGCCCTCGCCGAGATGGCGGCGCATGCCGTGCAAATGCGGGCCTTCGCTGTCGCCGATGGCCGTCACGGAGCCGGGCGCGATCGCTTCGACCCGCAGATCCGGAAAGGCGCGCGCGATGTCGGCGAGAAGGCGCGGCCGCTCGCTCGCGTCGGCCGCGGACAGCAGCAGCGCGGCATTAGCCAGTTCATGCTCGCTGTCGGGCGGCGCCGTCGCGCGGTCCGGCCGCGTAATCAGAAAACCGGCCGCGATGATGAGATGAAGCGCGACGATCGACACCACGACGAGCGCGGCGATCTGGCCGCTGATGCTCCTGAGATGGAAAAATCCCAAAAAACGCATGTCAGACGCTCAGGGCTGCCGCGACCGCTTCCGTTCTTACCGCTTCCGTTCTTGGCGTGAACAAATAGCCGCCGGAGCGCACCGTCTTGATGATGGTCGGATCGGCCGGATTGGGCTCGATCTTGCGGCGGATGCGGCTGACCAGCACGTCGATGGAGCGCTCGAACGAGCCGGTGTTGCGCCCCTGCGTGAGGTCGAGCAGGCTGTCGCGCGACAGCACGCGGCCGGGCCGCTCGCAGAACGTCCGCAGCAGGTCGAACTCGGCGCTGGTCACCGCGACGCGCGCGCCTTCGGGATTGCGGAGCTCGCGCAGGCGCAGATCGATGCGCCAGCCTTCGAAGGCGAGCGTGCTGGCGCCTTCGATCGAGCTTGCGGCTTGTGCGGACGCCTGGCGGCGCAGCACCGCGTTGATGCGCGCGAGCAGCTCGCGCGGATTGAACGGCTTCGGCAGATAGTCGTCCGCGCCCATCTCGAGGCCGACGATGCGGTCGATGTCCTCGCCGCGTGCGGTCAGCATGATGATCGGCGTCTGCGCCTCCGCGCGCACCTTGCGGCACAGGCTGAGGCCGTCCTCACCGGGCAGCATGACGTCGAGGATGATGAGGTCGACGCGATGATCGGCCATGGCGCGCGACATCTCGCGGCCGTCGCTCACGGCGGTGACGTTGCAGGCGTTGTTGCGCAGATATTTCGCAATCAACGTCCGGGTTTCGCGGTCGTCTTCGACGACCAGGATGTTGGGATTGAGAATGGCCATGCGCTTTGTTTGTCCAAGATTCGGGCCAAAAGGCGAAGATTTTTGTTTCAGATTGTTTCTAGAGCCCTCGCCGCAACGCAAGGACATCACCGGGCAGTGGAGCGGCAAGGTCTCGTTAAGACCGTTAACCATATCGTGGCGTCGTCGGCTACGAAACCCCGCAAAACCCACGGAGCCATCATGACCTCGATTTCGGCGGCCTCCGCCGGTAACTACCAGTCGCCGTTGCAGCGGCTGCAGCAGGAATTGCAATCGGAAGTTTCCGCCGGCACGGTCTCGTCGTCGGACCAGTCGGCGCTCTCGACGGCGCTGACCGACATCGACACGGCGCTCCAGCAGAGCCGGTCGAGCGATCAGTCGAGCGGCACGCGTCCCTCCAAGGACGACATGAAGTCGAAGATCGACGACCTCATCTCCAACGAGGTGTCGAACGGGACCCTGACCTCGGACCAGGCCGACGAGCTGAAGAACGTGTTCGAGTCCACCTTCGCCAACGGTCCCGGCGGCGCCGGTGGTCCCGGTGGTCCCGGTGGTGCGGGAGGGCCCCCGCCCGGTCCGCCGCCGGATGACAGCTCCTCGGATTCGTCGTCGACGGACTCGACCAGCAGCACGTCGACCGACTCCACCACGGCCGAGATCCTCCAGCAGTTCCTCAAGGCGCTCCAGCAGTCGCAATCGTCGGCGTCGTCCTACGGCGCCAGCGGCAGCTCATCCACCAGCTCGGACTTCTCCGCGCTTCTGATCGACTACAAGAGCTGACCTGAGCGACGCGGGTCGGTGCGGTCCTCGCCGCGATGATGCTTCTTCCCAGGGCGCATCATCGCCGGCGGGGAACCGTGCATCTCGAACGTTCCTGCGGAACGCAGGAACCTTCGTCGCAGTGCAGCGCCATCATTACGCAACGAAATTGCCGCGACTCAGGAACTGCCCGTGTTCAGCGCGGTTCTCTCCACACGAGTTCTGTCGAAGGAGAGGACAACATGTTGATGAAATCGATCGCCGCCGGCCTTGCCGGCACCGCGTTGCTTGCGACCGTTGCGTTCGCACAATCGCCGACCGCCACCACTGACAAGGCGCCGACTGCGGCCACGACGACAACCGCGACCGCTTCCGGCGAGTGGCGTACGTCGAAGATGTCAGGCCTGAGGGTCTACAATGAGGCCAATGAGAACATCGGCTCGATCAACGAGCTGCTGATGGACAAGAACGGCAACATCAAGATTGCCGTGATCGGTGTCGGCGGCTTCCTCGGCATGGGCGAGCATCTGGTCGCCGTGCCTTACGAGAAGCTGAAATTCGCCAACGAGGCGATAGCCTATACCGGCGCCGGCACGAACCCGGGCGCCAAGCCCCCCGCGAGCACGACGACGGGCGCTGCGACCGGCATGGACAAGTCCACGACGCCCACCGCGACGTCTTCGTCGAAGTGGTATCCGGACCACGCCGTGTTCAATGCGTCCAAGGACGAGCTGAAGAACATGCCCGAGTTCAAGTATTCGGAGTAATGCGGCTCGCTTGACGGCCTAAACGAAGCGCGCCCGGTTTTCACCGGGCGCGCGGTCGCTCGTAATGACTCAGGATGTTCGCTCAGTGCGTCACCAGCGGGCAGCCGCCCTTGTCGAGCGGGCGGAACGCCTCGTCGCCGGGGACGGTGGCGATGAGCTTGTAGAGGTCCCACTCGCCCTTGGATTCCTCAGGCTTCTTGACCTCGAACAGATACATGTCGTGGACCATGCGGCCGTCGATGCGGATCTTGCCGTTCTTGGCGAAGAAGTCGTTGACCGGCGTGGCGCGCATCTTTTCCATCACCTTCGGCGCCTCGTCGGTCTTGATGTCTTCGATCGCCTTCAGATAGTGCATGGTCGCCGAATAGAGGCCGGCCTGGATCATGGTCGGCATGTGGCCGACCTTCTCGTTGAAGCGCTTCGAGAAGGCGCGCGTCTCCTCGTTCATGTCCCAGTAGAACGCGTCGGTCACGATCAGGCCTTGCGTGGCCTTGATGCCGAGCGAATGCGTGTCGGTGATTTCCTGCAACAGCGCGATCATCTTCTGGCCGCCTTGCGTCAGGCCGAACTCGGCCGCCTGCTTCAGCGCGTTGGTGGTGTCGCCGCCGGCATTGGCCAGCGCGACCACCTTGGCCTTGGAGGCCTGGGCCTGGAGCAGGAAGGAGGAGAAGTCCGACGAGTTGAGCGGATGGCGGACCTCGCCGAGCACCTTGCCACCGCTCTCCTTGACCACGTTGGCGGCGTCGCGCTGCAGCGCCATGCCGAAGGCGTAGTCGGCGGTGACGAAGAACCAGGTGTCCTCGCCGCGCTTCACCATCGCCTTGCCGGCGACGTTCGACAGCGCATAGGTGTCGTAGGTCCAGTGCACGGTGTTGGGCGAGCAGGCGACGCCGGTGATGTCGGAGGAGCCGCCGCCGGAATTGATGTTGATCTTGTTCTTCTCGCGCGTCAGCGCCGAGATCGGCAGCGCCACCGAGGACGTCGGCACATCGAAGATCGCGTCGACCTTGTCGTTGTCGTACCAGTTGCGGGCGATGTTGACGCCGACATCAGGCTTGTTCTGGTGATCGGCGGCGACCACCTGCACGGGCTTGCCGGCGACCTTGGCGCCGTAATCGGCGACCGCCATCTCGACGGCGGCAAGCGAGCCCTTGCCGGTCGCGTCCGCATAGAGGCTCGACATGTCCGTGAGCACGCCGATCTTGACGACGTCGTCGGAAATCTGCGCCTGCGCCGCGCCTGACGTGGCGGCAAGAGCGAGACCGACCGCGACCGCGGCGATGAGTTTTTGCATATGTTTCTCCCTCAGCGTTGTTGTTTGGGTTTGTTGCGGGGACCGTTCTAGCGAGAAACGGTCGCGGCAGCTAAGCCAAAGATGCGTGAGGGGGTGGAGAAATAAGCAGGGCGCGACGGTGTTTCCTTCGCCTCTCCCGCTTGCGTGAGAGGCCGACGCGCTCGCAGAGCGCGGCGGGTGAGGGCTCTTGCCTCGCAGGGACGTTCTCCGCAATGCTCAACAATCCCGACGCGGAGACACCCCCACCCCAGCCCTCCCCCGCAAGCGGGAGAGGGAGCCCAGTGCCGATGCCGCCGCATCGTGCACACCATATGCGATAGCCCTGCCGCTTGCGGGGAGAGGGAGAAGTTAAGCTCAGGCGCTGCCGCCCTTGAGCCGTTCGTTGCGTCGGCGCAGGCCTTCCAGGGTGGCGAGAAGGATGACCGATACGGTCGTCAGAATCACAGCCGCTGCCGTGATGGTCGGGCTGATGTTCTCGCGGATGCCGCTGAACATCTCGCGCGGCAGGGTGCGCTGTTCCGGACCTGCCATGAACAGCACGATCACCACCTCATCGAAGCTGGTCGCGAATGCGAACAGCGCCCCCGATGCCAGGCCGGGCAGGATCAGCGGCAGGATCACGCGGCGGAACGCATAAAGCGGCGAGGCGCCGAGTGAGGCGGCGGCGCGTGCCAAATTGGTGTCGAAGCTTTGCAGCGTCGCGCCGACCGTGATCACCACAAAGGGCGTCGCAAGCGCAGTGTGGGCCAGGATCAAGCCGAGATAGCTGCCGGTCAGTCCGATCGGCGCGAAGAAGAAATAGAGACCGACCGCGGTGATGACGCCGGGCACGACCACCGGCGACAGCACGAAAGCCAGCACGAGCGGCTTGAATCGGCTCTTCCACTGCGCCAGCCCCAGCGCGGCCAGCGTGCCAAGAACCATCGACAGCAGGGTCGAGGCTACCCCGATGATCATGCTGTTCTTCAGCGAATTCATCCAGCGCGGCGAATTGATGAAGTCGTCGTACCAGCGCAAGGAGAGGCCCGGCAGCGGATAGGTGAGGTACGAGCCCGAGCTGAAGGACAGCGGCATGATCGCAAGGATCGGCGCCATCAGGAAGATGAACACCAGCGTGGAGATGACGATGGTCGCAGTCCACGCGATGCGCTGGCTGGGCGTGCGGAGGGAGGGATTGTCGCTCAATTCTTCATTCCTCCCGTGACATGCTGTCCCTGCACCAGCTTGCCGTAGACGAGAGCGAGCAGAACAGTCGCCAGCAGCAGCACAGCACCCAGCGCCGAAGCGAGGCCCCAATTGGCCGTCTCGGTCGTGTAGAGCGCGATGAAGTAGCTGATCATCTGATCGGCGGCGCCCCCGACGAGCGCCGGTGTGATGTAGTAGCCGAGCGCCAGGATGAAGACGAGCAGGCTTCCCGCGCCGATGCCGGGCAGGGTCTGGGGCAGGTAGATGCGCAGGAAGGCGGTGAGTGGTGGCGCACCGAGCGAGGCGGCGGCGCGCATGTAAGCAGGCGAGATCGCCTTCATGCTGCTGTACAGCGGCAGGATCATGAATGGCAGGAGAACGTGGGTCATGGCCACGCAGACACCGAAGCGGTTGTAGATCAGGCGCAACGGCTCGTCGATGATGCCAAGCCAGTGCAGGCTGTCGTTCACGACGCCCTTGCTCTGCAACAGCACGATCCAGGCGCAGGTGCGGACCAGAAGCGAAGTCCAGAACGGCAGCAGGACGAAGATCATCAGCAGATTCGACCGGCCGGGCGGTAGCGTCGCCAAGAGGTAAGCAACCGGGAAGCCGAGGATCAGGCAGAGCACCGTGACGCTGAGGCCGATGAGGAAGGTGCGGGTGAAAATGTCGCGGTAGATCGCCTGATCCGGCGGAGCTGCGACGATCGCGCCGTCCGCGTTCCGCGTCAGATCGAGCGCCGACAAAAGGTAGAAGCCGGTGACTGGGCCACTGGCGTTCTTGATCGTGGTCCAGGTGGTGCGTTCGCGCCAGGCCGGATTGATCTTGCCCAGCGTCTCCCTGGCCGTGCCGGGCTCCGGCACGGTCTTCAGACTGCGTGCGGTGCTGGTGAGGATGGTGCGGAAGCCGTTCAGCGCGTAGTTGAGCCGCTTGGCCGCGATGGCGATGGTGCCCGAGGCGCGCACCGCCAGGATGTCGCTTGCGAGCGCCGCGTGGGCCTTCTCGTCCGGCAGGTCCTTGCCGTCCCAGCTCGCGAGAGCAGCGACGGTTTGAGGCAGAACCTGACGCACCTCCCGGTCATCGACCGCGCGCCACAGCATGCCGGCGATCGGGCCTGCGAAGGTGAAGAGCAGGAAGACGAGAAGCGGCAGAATTAGTGCCAGCGCCTTGATCTGGCGCGCGCGCTCCGCCTGCTTCAGACGGCGCTTGAGCGGCACCTTGGCCAACGCATCGGCGCCGGTTGAGGAGGCTGCCGTCATCGGGAGCCCCATTGTGACCGGACATCTCTCGCCATTTTGGCTGTGGCAATCGCGTGTGGCCTTTCAGAGCGACCTGAGCAAGCGCCTCGTCCTTCGAGACGACCGCTTCGCGGTCTCCTCAGGATGAGGCTCTCTGACGTCGCTGCTGCGCACTCCGTCCTCATCCTGAGGAGCCCGCCTAAGGCGGGCGTCTCGAAGGATGGCCGCGACGAAACTGCTGTCAATGCGCGCCGCACGCCGGTTCGGCCGCGCGCTATTTCGCTGCCCATTTGTTGAAGCGCTCGGTCAGGCGGTCGATGTTCTCGAGCCAGAAGGCAACGTTGATCTCGACCGCATTCTTGATGTTATCAGGTGCTGTCGGCAGGTCCTTCAGAACGGCAGGCGCGAGCAGAGCGGCTGCGTCCTTGTTCGATGTGCCATAGGCAATGTTCTCCGACAGTTTTGACTGGTTTTCCGCTTTGCCGACGAAGTCCAGAAACTTGTAGGCTGCGTCCTTGTTCGGGCTGCCCTTCAGGATGACCCAGCTATCGAGGGTGAAGAGCGCGCCGTCCCACACCATGCCAAAATTCTTCTTCTCGTTCTTGTTCGCGGTGTCGATGCGGCCGTTGTAGACCGAAGTCATCGCCACCTCGCCGGAGGCGAGCAATTGCGGCGGCTGCGCACCGGCCTTCCACCAGACGATGTCGCCCTTGATGGTGTCCAGCTTCTTGAACGCGCGCTCGACGCCCTCGTCGGTCGCCAGCACCTTGTAGACGTCCTTTGGCGCGACGCCGTCGGCCATGAGGGCGATCTCCAGCGTGGTCTTCGGGCCTTGACGCAGGCCGCGCTTGCCCGGAATCTTCTTGGTGTCGAAGAAGTCGACCCAGCCCGCAGGCGCGCCCTTCAGCTTGTCCTTGTCGTAGCCGAGCACGAAATCGTAGAGGATGGCGCCGACGCCGCAGGGATTGACCGAGGGCGGGATGTAGGCGGCCTCGCCGCCGATCTTGGAATAATCCAGCTTCTCGAACAGGCCTTCCTCGCAGCCGACCGCGAGCTCGTCGCTCTCGACCTGGACGACGTCCCAGGTGGCGGCACCGCCCTGCACCTTGGCGCGCAACACGCCGACGCCGCCGTCCCAGGACTCGTCGTTCATCGGAACACGGGCCGTTTTCTTGAACGGCTCGAAATAGACCTTCTTCTGGGCATCCTGATAGGCGCCGCCCCACGATACGACGGTGAGGTCACGCGCCTGCGCGACCGTCGCCAGCGCAGCGCTGGCGGTGAGCGCCGCGGCGAAACCCAGAGCAATCTTGCCAGTCTTGCGCTTCAGCATGGTCTTTGTTCCTTCTTCATCTGCGTTGCGTTGAGGTTGATCGATGCGGGTCCGGATCAGACGGGATCGAGGGCCAGGCAGTCCTCCGGGCGGAAGGTGACGAACACGTCTTCGCCGGGTGTGAGATTGTGAAGCGCACCCGGCTGAAGCTTGACCATGAACTCGGCATTCCCACTGACGTCGAGCACGGCCAGCGCGTGGTCGCCGAGATAGATGGTGTTCTTCACCTTGGCCGGCAGCCGGTTCGGTTCGTCGCTGGAGGTGCCATCCGGGATAATGGCGATCCGCTCCGGCCGCACCGACAGGGAGGTCGATGCGCCCGCGCCTGATACATTGACCGCGCGTGCGGTCACGGCGCCGCCACCGGCCAGCGCAACGCGGCAATATTCTTTTTCGACCGTCTCGACGGTGCCGGCCAGCACATTGTTCTCGCCTATGAAATGGGCGACGAAGCTGTTCACCGGATGCTCATACAGCGCGTCGGGCCTGTCGATCTGCTGCACGATGCCGTCATTGAACACGGCGATGCGGTCCGACATGGTGAGCGCTTCACTCTGATCGTGGGTGACGTAGACGACGGTGATGCCCATTGTCTCGTGCAGTTGCTTGATCTCCAGTTGCATCTGCTCCCGCAGGCGCTTGTCCAGGGCGCCCAGGGGCTCGTCCATCAGCACGAGTTGCGGATTGAAAACCAGGGCGCGGGCCAGGGCCACGCGCTGCTGCTGACCGCCGGACAGCTGCCCGGGCCGCCGGTGCGCCAGGGTTTCCATCTTGATCATGCGCAACGCCGCTCTCACGCGCTCCTGAGCTTCGGCCTTGTTCGTGTTGCGGACGGACAGCGGGAAGGCGATATTCTCCGCAATCGTCAGGTGCGGAAACAAGGCATAGTTCTGGAAAACCATGCCGATGTCGCGCTTGTGTGGCGGCACGTTCTTGATCGGCCGGTCAGCGAGGTGGATCTCGCCATGGGTCGGAACCTCGAAACCGGCCAGCATCATCAGGGTGGTCGTCTTGCCCGAGCCCGACGGGCCAAGCAGGGTGATGAACTCGCCCTTCCTGATTTCGAGATCGAGGTTCTTCACCACGAGGTGCTCGCCATCGTAGGTCTTCTGAATGCCGGAAAAGCGCACCAGCGCCGGCGCAGGCGTGACCATGCCGGCTTCCATGTCGTCCTCGCGTCATCAGCTACAGTGCT
The DNA here is from genome assembly GCF_029846715.1 of Bradyrhizobium nivariense. Lineage (GTDB taxonomy): Bacteria > Pseudomonadota > Alphaproteobacteria > Rhizobiales > Xanthobacteraceae > Bradyrhizobium. Next base: position 23,717 of record NZ_JARVWW010000025.1, on the reverse strand, counting down.
GTCAGCACCTCGTCCGAGGTTGCGAGAAACAGCTTAGCATCCTCCGACCAGAATGCCAGCGGCGCAAGCGACGACGCGCACGGACCCGTTGCGGAAAGGCGCGCGCTACATCCCCGACAGTTTCGTCACGGACACATTCAGCGTGCCGCCGGCTTCCGCGATCACGCGCAGTGTCTTGGAATCGAAGGCGATGTCGGCGAGGGTCAGGCTGTCGATCCTGGCCTCGACCTTGAGGCCGTCCTCGTTCTTCTGGTAGTCGGCGATCGCGGCGGCGATCTTCTCGCGTGCGTTGGCGGCTATCGGCTTCAGGTCGACCGTCGCTTTCTGCACCAGCGCCTGCTGCATCTGCGGCACCACCGCGCGCGCCGCGGCCCCGAGCAGGCCGAAGGCCGCCTCGGACTCCACCGCGAGCTGGATGTCGGCGAGCCGCAGCGTCTGCTGCGCCTGGTCGAGCATCGGCCGGCCCCAGATGTGCACCGTCGCTTCGGCGCCGAGACCGAGCCAGCTCTTCTTCTCCTTGGCGCGCACCAGAAGCGAGATCAGGAGGCGCTCGCCCGACGGGATCACGTTGACGCTCTTGACGGTGACGTCCACCGGACCGGAGCCGTCCTCGGGATAGGTGTGGCCGACCATCTGCGCCGCGATCAGCTTGTTGATCTCGGTGAAGGGCAGGTCGATCGGCACGCCGATGTTCACGCCGGTGCCGGTCGGCGGCACGATCGAGATCTTGTCGGGGAACGGGCAGTCGGGCTTGGTCGGCGTCGAGGTGACGCGCGTCTCCGCTTCCAGGCCCATCAGCAGGGTCACGGCCTGCGCGTCGACGCGCGGCTGCGCCGCAATGGCGCGGATCGGCTTCATCTCCAGCCAGAGCGGCGGCAGTGCGGCCGAGGAGCCCGAGCCTTGCAGCGGGATCGAACGGCAGGCCTTGGCCCATTGCACCTTCGCGTTCTCCCGCAAGCTCGGATCGTTGCGCATGCGTTCGGAGACGGCGTTGATCTGTTCGCCGACGGTCTTGTCGATCAGCGGCTTCACCTGAGCCGGCACGTTGACCTTGGCGCCGGCGACCGAAAGGTTGGTGTCGCCGAGATTGACCTGGGCGCCGAGATTGGGCTCGAGATGCCAGTTGGCCGCGAGCTTCGGCCGCGCGGTCACGACCACGTTGCCCTTGATCTCGGCGCTGGCGTTCAAATTCTTGATGTTGACCGCGCCGATCTGTTTCGCGGCATTGCCGCCGAGCACGCTGCCGAGCGCCTCGCCGAGGGCGCCGGTGGCTTTCGACGACAGCGAGCCCGTCACGTTCAGCTTGCCCGTGAGCGGCGTCGACAGCGTCAGCACGTCCTTGTCGCCGACAGCCGACATCGGTCCGCGCACGGCGGACCAGCCGATGTCGGCGTCTTGCAGGATTTGCGAGATCGGGTTCTCGGCCTTGCCGGCGAAATTGCGCGGGGCGGCCTTCTCGGCCTGCTCGCGGATCGCCGACAGCGCGATGGTGACCGGCGCCACCACGATCGAGCTCTTCGCGACCGGGGGCAGCGGTGGCAGTTGCGCGACCGGCGGCGCGGAATTCGTCGCGCGCGGCGACAACCAGTCCATCGCCTTCAGGCTGACGAAAAACGACGCCGCGAGCACCGCCACGGCGATCAGGACAGTTTTCAAGTTCAGCGTCAGTCGCATCAATCCCCCAGGCCGCCCCGGGGCAGAAGTCTACAGGGCAGGCGAGGAGGGCGCTAGAGCGCACGGATGGGGTGGAATTGGGGCGAACAGGTTAACGGCTGCGAACGCACCGTTGCCGCGCATTCGTCATTGCGCACCTAGCTGCGCTTCGGACGGCGGACCGCTCTCACATTGCCGCGACTTCCGCCACCGCAGAAGAAGCGGTCACCGCCGTCGGACTCCAATCCTGAGACCATCGTCCCGGCGGGCAGGTCGAGTTGCTCCAGCACCTTGCCCGTATCGGGGTCGATCCGCCTGATGTCGCTGTCCTCGCCTTCCCAGGTGCCGTGCCAGAGCTCGCCGTCCACCCAGGTCACCCCGGTGACGAAGCGCTTGCTTTCGATGGTGCGGAGAACCTTTCCCGTCTGGGGATCGACCTGATGGATCTTGCGTTCCCGATACTGCCCGACCCAGAGCGAGCCCTCGGCCCAGGCCAATCCGGAGTCGCCACCGCCGCCAGGTGCCGGGATGGTGGCGAGCACCTTGCCGGTCGCAGCGTCGATCTTCTGGATGCGGTCCTCGGCGATCTGGAACAGGTGCCGGCCGTCAAACGCCGTTCCCGCGTGCGCGGCGACATCGATGGAGCGGGCGATCTTGCCATCGGCCGGATCGACCGCATTCAATTTGTCGCCGGATGCGAACCACATATGGGTGCCGTCATAGGTGACGCCGTGCACGGCTTCGACGCCCGCAAAGGGCCCGTATTCCCTGACGATCTCGGCGGCTGAACGTTTCATCTGCTTGATCCCTGTGAGATGACCATCCTACGTCTTCAGAAGCGGTCCGGGGAGTAACAAGCCTGTCGGGAAACCCGGGACGGGCGGAGTCATCCAGCGCCGCGCCCGTCCGTGTCCGAAGGACTGCACCTTGTTCGATCGCGCCAGCTCTTCGAGGGCGCGCTGCACGGTGCGCGCGCTCGTTCCCAGCGCCAGCGCGAGCGCCGAGCTCGACCAGGGCTCGCCGTCGGAGAGGAGGGCGAGCACAGTGGCGTGCTTTTCCTCGACAGGCCGTGCCAGCACGAGAACCTGCCGCGTCTTGCGAGGTGTCAGCGCAAAACCATGCCTGGTCGCGCTGACATCGGCGAGAAGCTTGAGCTTGGTGCGGAGCCGCCCGATTTCGACGCGCAGCCGGGCGCGATGCGATTCATCGACGTGCCTTGCCTGAAACGCTCCCGTGATCAACGCTTCCCGCGAGACATCCGCGGGCCAGGCCTGCGCCAGGATGCGGGCGAGCGCGAACAGCACCGGCCGCCTTCCGAGCGGCACGAGGATGCCCCGCCTGCGAACCGCGTGATGGAACGTGTCCACGACAAGCGCCTCCGACGTCGCGAGGTCCTCGACCTCCTTGAGCAGCAACGGCCGTTCGTGCCCGCGCGTGATCAGGCGTGCCGCGGGCGTGTCGAGCACGCGGCTCGTGCTTTCGACCTCGGCCGCAAGCGCAGCAATGCCGGCCTGCCGTGCTGCGCGAGCCGCGCGGCCGAGCGCCGCGCGCGCGTCTTTCGTTCTGAGCCGCCTGATTGCGACGCCGGCGATCACGAGCTCGCGGCCGACCTGCGAAGCCGGGGGCAGCAGCGTGGTGTTGATTTCGGCCAGCGTGCGTTCGGCCTCGTCGAGGCGCCCGACGAGGAGAAGACGGCGCGCCTCGATGTGACCCGCATGGGCGGCGTTGGCGAGATCGCCATGCCCTTCGAGCGTCGCCCGCGCGGCCGCGAGCGTCTTCGCCGGCCAATTCAGGTCGCGCGAGACGAGCGCGATCTCGGCTTCGGCCACCACGCATCTTGCGCGCGCCACGGCCTCTCTCGGACCGAAGGCGCGTGCGGCGCTCCGCAGCAGCGTCTTCGCCTTCGCGAGATCGCCGAGTTGCGCCATCGCGATGCCGCGCAGCGCCAGCGAAGGTGCATCGTTGCGCAGTGCAACGCGGTTCAGCGCGCCGAGCGGATTGCCGGCTTCGAGCGCGCGGGCCGCGGCCGTGATCAGCGACTCCATTCAAATCCCGCCACACTTGTTACTCCCACCGCGCAACTGTCCGGTGCGAGAGATCGTTGACGACCGACAATGTGCGGTGAGGGGCGACCGGTTCCGCATCTCGCATAGCGCGACGCGGGATGGCCGCCCGGGCAAAAGGTCAAGCAAGAGGTTTGGAGAGCCATGATGACATCAGCTGAAAACGCAGGAAATAACGGACAGGCCGCCATGCAAACACCGCCGGTGGTGTCGCCGCAGGACTGGGAGGCAGCCCGTCAGCAACTGCTCGTGAAGGAAAAGGCGCATACCCGTGCCCGCGACGCCTTGGCCGCCGAACGCCGGCGCATGCCGTGGATGGAAGTCACTAAAACCTATGCGTTCGAGGGGCCCGGCGGCAAGGTCAGTCTGCCCGACCTGTTCCAGGGCCGGCGGCAGCTGATCGTCTACCGTGCCTTCTTCGAGCCGGGCGTGTTCGGCTGGCCCGATCATGCCTGCCGCGGCTGCTCCATGGTGGCCGACCAGGTCGCCCATGTCTCGCACCTGAATGCCCGCGACACCACGCTGGTGTTCGCCTCGCGCGCGCCGCAGGCCGATATCGCACGGCTGAAGAAGCGGATGGGCTGGACCATGCCATGGGTCACCGTCACCGACAGTTTCGATGCCGATTTCGGCGTCGACGAATGGCACGGGACGAACGTGTTCTACCGCGACGGCGACCCCATTTTCCGCACCTATTTCGTCAAGAGCCGGGGCGACGAGCAGATGGGCGGCACCTGGAACTATCTCGACATCACGCCGCTGGGACGGCAGGAGGTCTGGGAGGATTCGCCGAAGGGCTATCCCCAGACGCCGACCTATAAATGGTGGAACTGGCACGACAGCTACACCGAAGGTGCCGCGCCCGACAAGAAATGGGTCGAGATCTCGGCCGCCGGCGAGAAGGCTTTTCGCGAGGAGGCCGCAGGCGAAAGGAAATGACCAATCCCGTCAGCGCGGCCGCCGGCGCCAGCCGTGATGGCGTCGTGGCCGCGCGTCACCTCGCCAGATGGCTGGGGCTGGCGGCCACGCCGACCTTCGCGATCATGGCCGTGCTGACGGCCGTGCTCGGCGGTCCGGCGGACATGCTGTGCGCTGCCGGACACGGCTCTTTGCTGGGCGGGATGGTCCCGATGTATCTGCTGATGAGCGCGTTTCATTCGGCGGCGTGGCTGAGGCTGATCGCGGAGCGGCGAGGCAGGGCGGCGTGAGTAGCGTCCCGCGTGGTGCCCGCCTCGTCCTTCGAGACGCCCGCTTACGCGGGCTCCTCAGGATGAGGCTCAACGGGCATTCTGCGGGTTGCGGTAGGCGCGGCAAAGCGGAGGTCTTTCGTCGAGTAGCTTGAGCGATGCACTCAGCCCGTCACCCTGAGGAGCCCGCCGCAGGCGGGCGTCTCGAAGGATGATGAGATCCGCGCTTGGCCAATTCATGCAGCTCAGCAAAGTCGCCGCGCATGAAGGCTTCCTTCTTGGCGCGGCTCCATTTCTTGAGTTTGCGCTCGCACTCAATCGCGTCGGTGATCCTGCCGAACCATTGGGAGAAGGCCAGCGTCACCGGTCTGCGTGACTTAGTATAGCCGCCGAATGTGCCGGCGTTGTGCTGCGCGATTCTGATCTCAAGCTCAGTGCGCGTCGTTCCGATGTAGTAGCTGCCGTCGGCGCATCTGAGAATGTAGAGATACGCGCCTTCTGTCATCGTGCCGGCCCCATCCTTCGAGACGCGCGCAAGGGCGCGCTCCTCAGGATGAGGCTAACTGGCATCTGTGACGTAGTGCAATTGCTGCGGGCAGATTGGTGGCCGCGCACCCGCCCTCATCCTGAGGAGCCCGCTGGAGGCGGGCGTCTCGAAGGATGCGCCGTAATTTCCAATGCAAACCAGAGCGGTGCGCCGGGCCGCTATTGCCCGCCCGCCGCCTGCAAATAAGCAACCACTTTCGCCGCTTCTTCTGCCGAGACACCACCATAGGGCTGCATCTTGTTGCCGGACACGACCTCGTCCGGCTTGACCATAAAGCGGGTGAGCTTGTCCTGGTCCCAGACGAAGCCGGCTTCTTTCATCGACGGAGAATAGTTGTAGTTCGGCAGCGAGCCTGCCTTGCGTCCGACAATCTTGCTGAGATTGGGACCCAGGCGATTGTCGCCCTCCTTCACGGAGTGGCAGGTGCGACATGAATTATTGAAGGCTTGTTGGGCCGCGTCGCTCGCCGGCTGCTGCGCGAGCGAGGAGGGGGCGGACAGCAGCAGCGTCAATGCGCCGGCGCCAGCGATCGCGCGCAGCCATGTACCTGGCGGCGTTTGCGGGCGTGGTTGCATTTGCGCCTCCGTCGGGCATCGCGCCGCAGCACGCGCGCGCATCGGGATGCCGAGGGCAAACGAAAACGGCTCCGGTGGGTTCCGGGGCCGCTTGCGTCACAATGTCCTGTCGCTTACCGCGTTGCGGCTCCAAGGTCCGCGCGGCGTTCCGTCATCGGCAGCACGATCACCTTGGTGCCGACATTGACGCGAGAGTAGAGATCCGAGACGTCGTCATTGGTCAGGCGAATGCAGCCGGAGGAGACGTGCTTGCCGATGGTGTCGGGCGCGTTGGTGCCGTGGATGCGGTAAATTGTGCCACCGAGATACATGGCGCGGGCCCCGAGCGGGTTGCCGGGGCCGCCGGCCATGTGGCGCGGCAGATAGGGCTGGCGGACGATCATCTCCGGCGGCGGGGTCCAATCCGGCCACTCCGCCTTCTTGGTCACCGACTGGGTGCCGGACCAGGTGAAGCCGTCGCGGCCGACGCCGATGCCATAGCGAACGGCCTGGCCGTTGCCGAGCACGAGATAGAGGTAGGTGTTGGGCGTATCGATGATGATGGTGCCGGGCGCCTCACGCGTCGTGTAGGAGACTGTCTGGCGGCGGAACCGCGCCGGCGTTTCGACGGCGTCCTGATCTTCGGACGGCGCGGCCTGATAGGGCGTCGCTTGATAAGGCTGGTATGGCTGCGGCGCTGCGATCGGCGGCAGCGGCTGGAAGAACGGGAAGAGCTGCACGGGCGCGGCCTTGGCCGGGCCGGCGAACGCGATCGCGGTAACAGCCACTGCGCCAAAAGCAACGGCGCGCGAATAATTCTTCAACGTGTCCAGATTGATCATTGGTCGCCCCTGTTTGCGCGGTGTTTCTTGGTCACCCCGGCACCGTTTCGGTGCTCTGTTGCCTAGATCACTAACGGCAATAGGTTTCGGGACGTTTGCGCGGAAAACCGAAAACGGTTTCATGGCGGAAAGGATTGTTTCATGACAGTTTCGTGGCCCCGCCAGCCCGTTAACGAACAAAACAGCGGGCCGACACTTCTATGACGTCACACGCCTGAAATATCCGTGGTTGATGGTCCTAAGCCGAGAATCATCAAACTCTCGGGATTTCCCCATGCGGGTATTAATCGCGACTGACGCCTGGCATCCGCAGGTCAACGGTGTGGTGCGGACGTTGACCTCGCTGGCCGGCGCTGCCAAGGCATTGGATGTCGAGATCGACTTCCTGACGCCGGACGGCTTTCGGTCGTGGCCGTTGCCGACCTATCCGGGGCTGCGCATTGCCCTGCCGAGCGGCAAGGAGATTGCGCGGCGGATCGAGAAGGCTGCGCCGGAAGCCCTGCACATCGCGACCGAGGGACCGATCGGCTGGGCGGCGCGGGCCTATTGCCGGCGAAACCGGCTCGCCTTCACCACCTCCTACACCACGCGCTTTCCGGAATACGTCTCGGTGCGGACCGGTATTCCGGTTGCCGTCGGCTACGCCGTGCTGCGCCATTTCCACGATGCCGCAGCGATGACGATGGTGGCGACGCCCTCGCTGCGGCAGGAGCTCTCCGAGCGCGGCTTCAAGCGGCTCGGCTTCTGGACGCGCGGCGTCAACACCGACCTGTTCCATCCCGACAGTCCGGTAAAGCTCGATCTGCCCGGGCCGATCTTCATGACCATGGGCCGCGTGGCGGTGGAGAAGAATCTCGAAGCATTCCTCTCGCTCGACCTGCCCGGTACCAAGGTCGTCGTTGGCGACGGCCCGCAGAAGGCCGCCCTTGAGAAGAAGTATCCGGACGTGGTCTTCCTCGGCGAGAAGAAGGGCGCCGATCTCACCGCCCATCTCGCCGCCGTCGACGTGTTCGTGTTTCCGAGCCTCACCGACACGTTCGGTGTGGTGCAGCTCGAAGCGCTCGCCTGCGGCACGCCGGTTGCGGCGTTTCCGGTGACCGGACCCAAGGACGTCATCGCCGATCACCCGATCGGCGCGATCGACCACGATTTGCGTACCGCGTGCCTGCGCGCGCTCACCATGTCGCGCGAGACCTGCCGCAACTTCGCGCTGGAACGATCCTGGGAAAACAGCGCGCGCCAGTTCGTCGGCAACCTCACTTCACTTCAGCCCAGCCGTGCCTTGCGCGCCTCGCCGGTCATGGCGCGGCAGCCGGTGCGCGGTTGACCCCAACGATTTGAACCACAGCGAGAACCTCATCGATGGCTAAGATCATGAACCTTGACGGCACCCAGCAGCTCGACCTCACCCGTGGCACGGTCGAGCAGGCGTATGACCGCTGGGCACCGGTCTACGACCTCGTGTTCGGAGGCGTGTTCGCCAAGGGCCGGCAGGCCGCGATCGCGGCCACCAACAAGATCGGCGGCCGCGTGCTCGAGGTCGGCGTCGGTACCGGCATCTCGCTGCCGCTCTACGCGCCGCATCTGCGCATCTTCGGCACCGACATTTCGGAAGCCATGCTCGACAAGGCGCGCCAGCGCGTCGCCGAGGGCAAGCTGAAGAACGTCGAGGGCCTCGCGGTGATGGATGCCGAGAAGCTCGAATTCCCCGACGACTCCTTCGACGTCGTGATGGCGCAATACGTCGTCACGGCCGTGCCGAATCCGGAAGTCGCCCTGGACGAATTCGCCCGCGTGCTGCGCCCGGGCGGCGAGCTGATCATCCTCACCCGCGTCAGTGCCGATACCGGCATGCGCCGCTTCATCGAGCAGAAGCTCCAGCCGGTGGTGCGTCCGCTTGGCTTCCGCACCGCCGAGTTCGCCTGGTCGCGTTACGCCAAGTGGCTGGCCGGTGCCAACGGCATCGAGCTCGCCGAGCGCCGCCTGATTCCGCCGCTCGGTCATTTCTCGCTGGTGCGCTTCCGCAAGATCGACGTCGCCAAAGCGGCGTAACTGTTGCCCCTCATGGTGAGGAGGCGCGTAGCGCCGTCTCGAACCATAGAGGCCCGTGCTGCTGCACCTCGGCCTTCATCCTTCGAGACGCGCGTTCCGCGCTCCTCAGGATGAGGGGAGAAAGTAACCGTGCGTCATCGCGCCGCTGCACATCGTCACATGACAAAATGATGATGTCACACGGCGTACACCGAATCCCTGTAAATCCTGAACCCGAAAGCATTTTGGGGGAGAGCATGATCAAGAATTATCTCGAGCAGCTGCGGATCCAACGCTGGGACGACCATCGCTACTATCACCACAGCCGCATCAATCAGAGCCTGCACTTCGTCAGCGCGGCGAGCTTCCTGTTCGCCTATGTCTGGCTGTTCATCGATCCCATGGTCTCCGCGCTGGTCGGCTGGCTGGTCTCGATGACCTCGCGCCAGGCCGGTCACTTCTTCTTCGAGCCGCACGGCTACGACCAGATCAACCAGGCGACGCACGAGCACAAGGAAGAGATCAAGGTCGGCTACAATCTTCGGCGCAAGGTGGTGCTGATGTCGATCTGGGCGCTGTCGCCGCTGGTGCTGTTGGTCGATCCCACGCTGTTCGGACTGTTCACGCCCTGGGCGGGCGCGACCGACTTCATGCGGCAGGTCGCCAAGATCTGGCTCGTTGTCGGCGGCGGCGGTCTGATGTTCCGCACGGTGCACCTGTTTTTCATTCGCGACGTCGAGACCGGCCTGGTCTGGATGACGAAGATCCTGACCGACCCCTTCCACGACCTGATGCTCTACCGCAACGCGCCGCTGGCGCTGATGCGCGGCGAGCTGATGGACCCCGGCCTGCACCTCAACCCCGAGCACACGCTGGGCCTCATCGGCGAACCCACGCTCGAAGAGCAGCACGCCTGAGCGCGCCGTTCTCACCAAGGCCTCCGATGTCTGATGGTTGCGTCATGCCCGGGCTCGTCCCGGGCATCCACGTCTTGAGCATCCTAGTCTTGGGGGCTGGAAACGCGATGTTTCCTTCACCTCTCCCCGCGTGCGGGGAGAGGTCGAATTTGCGCGCAGCGCGAATTCGGGTGAGGGGGGCTCTCGGCGTATCCAACTGCCACCGACTTCGTGGAGAGTCCCCCTCACCCCAACCCTCTCCCCGCAGGCGGGAAGAGGGGGAGGCGGGGGCGGTGCTCGCGGCGAAGTCTAAGGAAGCGTCAGCGCCCGAAGCGCTTGGCCAGCATCTCTTTCAGGATCTGCCGCTTGATGGTCTTGTTGGTGAGCACGCCATCGTGCCACCAGAAGCCGTCGGCCTTCATCTTCTCGGCCGCGCGGACGAAGCGCTCGGCCACTTCCATGAAATCGGCGTCGGTATAGTTCAGGCTGAAGATCAGCCGGCCGGTGCCGACCCAGCTCAAGGACAGGCCTTCGGCGCGCAGATAGTATTGCAGCATCCAGTTGTAGCGGGACGGCGTGGTGTATTTCACCGTCCAGATCGACGAGAAGTTCGCGAACCGCACCGGCAGATCGGCATCGGTCATCATCTGGTTGAGCTTTCGCGCGCGGCCGTTCCAGGTCTCGTCCAGTCCGTCATAGACGGCGCGGAAGTTCGGGCTGGCGAGCCGGCTCAGAAACTCGTCCATCGCCGTCATGACGTAGGGATGCGAGTTGAAGGTGCCGCGGGCGAAGCAGACGTCGGCCGGGCGGTCGTCGCGGAAGCGGCGCATCAGCTCCCGTCTGCCGCAGACCACGCCGACCGGCAGGCCGCCGGCGAGGCTCTTGCCGTAGGTCACCATGTCGGCGCGCACGCCGAAATATTCCTGGGCGCCGCCTGCGGCGAGACGGAAGCCGACGAAGACCTCGTCGAAGATCAGCACGATGCCGCGCTGGTCGCAGACCTCGCGCAGCCTCTTCAGCCACTCGGTGTAGGCCGCGCGGTCGAAATTGCCGCCGCGGGAGGAGTCGACCAGCGCGGAATCGCCCGGCGCGTTGCCGTTCGGATGCAGCCCCTGCAGCGGGTTGACCAGCACGCAGGCGATGTCTTTGCGCGTACGCAGCACGTGCAGCGTCTTCTCCGACATCTCGGCGAGGGTGTAGGTCTCGTGCGCGGTGATCGGATTGCCGACGCCGGGCTGCACGTCGCCCCACCAGCCGTGATAGGCGCCGGCGAAGCGGACGAGATGCGTGCGCTTGGTGTGGTAGCGCGCAAGCCGCACCGCCTGCATCACGGCTTCGGTGCCGGACATGTGGAAGGATACTTCGTCGAGGCCGGAGATCTGACAGAGCCGCGCCACATTCTCGAGAATGACGGGATGGTAGGGGCCGAGCACCGGTCCGAGCGCATGGGCCCGCTTCTCGGAGCCCTCGATGCACTCCTTGTAGAAGTCGTTGCCGAAGATGTTGACGCCGTAGGAGCCGGTGAGGTCGTAGGAGGTGTTGCCGTCCACGTCCGTGACCGTGACGCCGCGCGAGGACTCCACGAAGGTCGAGGTGCCCAGCTGCTCGCGGACGAGACGCGAGAACTGGAACGGCACGCGGTAGGTCTCGGTGAAGTGCAGGTCGGAGATCTTCTCCGCCGCTTCCCTCGTCATCGCGCGGCCCTTGGGGTAGCGCTCGGCGTAGAGGCGCGCGAGATGGAAGAAGGCGTCCTTGCGCTGCGTTGCGACGTTCGCCGGCGCGCCGTCGCAGGCGAAGTACGTATCGCCTTCGAATTCGTAGAACGGGACCAGCTTTGCCACCCGGCGCGACATCTTGGAATGCCCGGAGAGCGAGCGATGCTTGGCGCGGGACAACGCAATCCGCGCCTTGAGCTTCGGGAAGGCGGCGGCAGCGGACGCTGCGGCGGCCACGGAAAATGAGAGAATCGGGAGTGTCGTTTCCATGACAACAAGCGCTAATACTGCGAGCTGACAGATTCATGACAGTCAAAGCCCTCATCGCCTCTTTCACCCAGCAGGAAGACCTCAACTTCCTGCTGACCAACCGCATCCCCCGCGCGGCCCTGACCCGCTTCATGGGCTGGTTCTCCAAGATCGAGAACCCGCTGGTGCGGGACGGCTCGATCGCGCTGTGGAAGCTGTTCTCCGACCTCGATCTGTCGGAGGCGCGCAAGACCCACTTCAAGAGCCTGCACGACTGCTTCACCCGGGAGCTCAAGCCCGGCTTGCGAGTCTTCGATCCGGACCCCTCCATCGTCGCCAGTCCGTCCGACGGCATCGTCGGCGCCCATGGCCGGATCGCCGACACCGAGCTGTTCCAGGTCAAGGGCGCGCCTTACTCGCTGCTCGATTTGCTCGGCGATTCCGCGCTGGTCGACCAACACCGCAACGGCTCCTTCGTCACGCTGCGGCTGACCTCGAGCATGTATCACCGCTTCCACGCGCCCTTTGACGCGCATATCGAGCGCGTCACGCTGATCCACGGCGACGTCTGGAACGTCAATCCGATCGCGCTGAAGCGGGTCGAGCGTCTCTTTTGCAAGAACGAGCGCGCGGTGATCCGCACGCGTTTGCCGACCGGCGAGGCTGTGACGCTGGTTCCGGTCGCCGCGATCCTGGTCGCAAGCATCCGTCTGCACTTCCTCGACATGGTGCTGAATGCGCAGACCAGGGGGCCGGTCAATTTTCCCTGCGACGTCAACGTGAGCAAGGGCGAGGAGCTCGGCTGGTTCGAGCATGGCTCGACCATCATCATCCTCGCGCCCGGCGATTTCGCGTTCTGCGACGGCATCGCCGAAGGCACGCGCATTCGCGCAGGTCAAGCGCTGCTGCGAAAAAACTAGCCTTCAATCCGCCGCGTCGGCCGCCTATATCGTCCGTGGGGACGATTTGATCGACACGGATCTGGTGATGGCACGGGCGCCGGTCATGGCGGCGGGTGGTATTGTGCTGCGGCGAGGCGCGCCGCCGCTGATTGCCGTCGTGCGCCAGCGCAAGCGCAACGAATGGGTGCTGCCCAAGGGCAAGCTCGACGACGGCGAGACGCCGAAGCAAGCCGCGCACCGCGAGGTGCTGGAAGAGACCGGCCATGACGTCGCCATCCATGAGTTTTTGGGCACGCTCGTCTATCAGTCCGGTGGCCGCTCCAAGGTCGTGCATTTCTGGCGCATGGAGGCCGATGGCGGTCCCGTCCGCAAGCTGATGAACGATATCAAGGCGGTCGACTGGCTGACGCTGGAAGACGCGCTCGCGCGCCTGTCGCGAGAGTACGAGCGCGTGTTCCTGGTACAAGTCGGCCCAATCGCGCTGGCGGCGGCGGGGCTAGCGCCGGCCGACGCGGAGATCCCACCGCCGCTTGCAAACGACGACGTCGACGCCGCGATGCAGACCCTGACACCGGCCGAAGCCGCCTCCATCGACGAAGTGCGCCATGGCCTGTTGCAGAAGGTGCGGGCCTGGCTGCGCGGCGAGGCGTAAGTTCTCATCGCCTCGCCCCGCGTTGACGGTGCACCCTCGCCCCTTGTGGGAGAGGGTGGCTTTGCGAAGCAAAGCCGGGTGAGGGGTCTCTCTCCACGCGTGAAGCTGTCGATGAGTTTTCGCGGATAGAACCCCTCATCCGGCGCTTCGCGCCACCTTCTCCCGCAAGGGGAGAAGGAAGAAAGTCACCGCCGCTCTTTCTTCTCCTTTGGCGCCGGCGCCGGTTTTCGCTGTGGAGCAGGCCGTTGCGCGCCCGGCGGGCGCTGCTGCAAGCCGGGCTGGCGATGCACGCCACCTTGTTGCGGCTGGACTGTCGGCTGCGCGCCGGGCTGACCGGGCTGCAGTCCGCTGCGCGGCGTTTGTGGCTGTGGCGGTGTGCCCGGCCGTGGCGGGGTGACCGCTCCAGGCTGTGTCTGTCCGCTGCGTGGCGGCTGGGTTTGCGGCGTGCTGCCGGGCGTGCCTTGTCCGGTGCGCGGTGCACCGGCCGGCCGTCCCGCACCTTGCTGCTGACCTTGACCCGCGCGCGGTGTGCCCGGCTGCACGGCGCCGCCTTGTCCTTGCCGCTGCTGCGGCTGGGCGCCTTGTCGGTTCGGCGCGCCCGGCTGCTGCTGGCCTGGACGGTTGTTCTGACCGGGCTGGCCGTTCGGCCGCTGCGGCTGTTGTCCGGGCGCCGTGTTCGGCCGCAATTGCTGCTGTTGCGGCTGGAGCGGCCGCGGGATGCGCGGGCTCGCGGTCGGATTGGCGCGGCGGAAGTCGCGCTGCTCGGTGACGATCTGCCGGCCCGTGGTCTGCGCCAGATGCACCTGGCTGACGAAGCCGCGGTCGCGCGCGATCTGCTGTGGCGCGATCGTGATCGGTACCGCGGCAAAGCGCGTGACGCCAGCAGCGGCTGCGCCCGGCCGGATCGCAAAACCGCTCGCGCCTTGCGTCAGCGCGCCGAGCCGCGTCCCGCTCGTGCGGTCGTCGACATCGATGTGTCCGACCCGTCCGTCAGCGTCGGGATAGAGCTTGATGTTGACGTTGTTGGCGTTGTTCGCGGCCGCGCCTTCCGGCACGTCGACGACGCCCGTGGTGCCGCGGATGCCGAGCGTCGCCGTCGGCGTCGTGATCTTCATGTCGCCGGTCTTTGCCACCGCCGCTGCGACGAAGGCGACCGTGCCCTTGCCGATGTCGAAGACACCTGCGTTCTGCTTGCCGCCGTCCTCATAGACGTAATTGTCGATGGTGATTTTTGCGCTGGCGGAGAGGTTGAACGTGGTCGCGTCGTTGAAGGTGATGCCGAGCGAGGAGTTCGACGAAGTCTGCACGACGTCGTTGAGATAGATGTCGTCGCGCACCCGCAGCGGATAGGAATTCCTGTCGCGGATCACGGTCGCGATGCCCGTCACCGTCGCGACGTTGCCGATCGGCTCGACGGCGGCGGGTTCCGCCTCCGCCGCGGGAGCCGGTGAAGCCGATGGCGTCGGAGAGGGGGCGGGCGCCGGCTGCGTTTGTGGCTGCGCCTGCGCAAGCTCGATCGCATGGGATGCGAATGCAACGCTCGCGCCGGCCGGCGGCAACGCCAGCAGCACAAGCGCGAACATGAAGCGGCGCCAAGCCACGATAAAAGTCACGAGGAGTTCCGGTGAGAAACGCGAGGCGAGATCGACCGATATCAGCCTGATACAGCTGAACGGCGGATGAATGTCTATCGCACGGGGGCGGTGAACGTTCAAACCCAACTCTTTCCCCTCATGGTGAGGAGCGCGTCCTTGCGCGCGTCTCGAACCATGCAGGCCCGGCTCTCGATCCCGGGCCTCGCCCTTCGAGACGCCTGCTTCGCAGGCTCCTCAGGGTGAGGGATAAACTGAGGCTGTCGCGGAAGATCCCGGGTCGATGCTTCGCATCGCCCGGGATGACGATAGTATAGGACGATGGTGGTGCGTCAGCTCACGCGTTTCCAGGTCTGGCCGCCGCAGAACATGCCGCCGAAAGCGCAGCCCTGCACGCGCATCGCATTCGGGCCCTTCATCGCGATCGTCGAGTCGTAATTTCGGCCAGAGTCGGGATCGTGGATGCGGCCGCTCCACTTCGCGCCGTCGGGCTTCATGTTGATCAGGATGCGCTCGTTGGACTTCATGGCATAGCCGCAGAGATTGGCCCCGCACTGTTCGACGCGAACATTGCCCTTGTTCTCTTCGGTCGCCCAAATGCCGATCGGCGTGTTGGCGGCCGGCGCAGGCGCGGCGGCGACCGGAGCCGGAGCGGGAGCAACCGCGACCGGCGCGGGCGCAGCAGCGGGAGCAGGAGCCGCAACGGGCGCAGTCTGCGTCGTGTTGTCGTAGCTGGCGGCCGGAGCAGCGGCAATCGTCGTGGCCGGAGCCGCGATAGCGGGAGCCGCCGGCGCGGTCGCCTGCACCGGGGCCTGCTGCACGGGCTGCTGCTGCACCGGAGCCGGCTGCGTGGTCGTGGCCGGAGCCGGCGTGGTGTCGATGTCATCGTCCTTGGAACCAAGGTCTTTGGAGCCAAGGCCCTTGAGGTTGATGTTGTTCAGCTTGATCGGCTTGTCCGACAGGCCCGGTGCGACGATGGTCACGCAGTTGAGCGAGGCGCAGTTGTGCGGTGTCTCGATGCGGACCTGCTGGCCCTCGATCTGGAACGAGATCGAGTTACCGGCATGCGCGGCGGCGGTCGAAGCGAGGAAGAGCGCGGTGGCGGCGATGGTGAGCTTGTTCATGACAACCTCCGAAAATGTGTGGGTCCCGATAGGACTGGAGTCGCGGGTGGATGAAGCGTGGTTCGACCCTACGCCGGGCTGGTCGGGCGCTCTGTGATAGACGTCACAACGGCCCGCCGGCGCTGGGTGAGGCAGCGCACATTCGGCCGCGGTTCTTCTGCGTAACGTCGTCGCGACACAGAGGGAGGCGCTGATGATGCGGCTTGTGACTTCGCTTGGCACATTGATCGCGCTGATGGCGATTGCGCCCACAGCCGCGGCTGGCTCCTACGCGTTCTCGATCGGCGGTCATCGGTTCCAGGTCGCGTCGCCCAGGAATTGCCGATCGGCTTCCTGTGTTTCGGTTTCCTCCAATCGCAGCTTTCGGCCGGACGTCGATACGACACCGGCGCCGCCGCTGGCGGTTGCACCGTCGCAGCCGGTCTATCCCGTGGCTCCGGTCAGGCCGGCGCAAGCAATTGTGGTCGCGCCTCCACCGGCGCCGACAACTCCTGTCGCTGCTTCAACGACGTCGCAGCCCGTTGTCCTGCCGCAGGCGCCAAGACTTGCGGCGCCAAGACCTGCGGCGCCCAGCCTCAATCCGCCACGGGTTGAGCTGCCGCGGACAGATCCGCCGAAGACCGTCGCGCTCGATGCGCCGCGCATGGAGGCGCCGGTCGTCGCTCCAAGGCCGGAGATCAAGCAGGCCGTGACGAGCCCAGAGCGCAGCGACGACGAGCCGGCCTATTTACCGCTCGGCGAATGGGAGAGCGCAGGCGCCAAGGGTACGGTCCGCATCGAACGCTGCGGCCCTGCGCTGTGCGGCTACGCGCTGACCGAGGCGTCGAACAGGGGCGAGAGCGTGCTCGTCAACATGAAGCCGAAAACGCACGACGTCTGGACCGGCAACATCTACAGCCGCTCCAGCGGCAGCACCTATTATGCGACGATGACGCTGCAGAATTCCGGCAAGCTCCACGTCGAAGCCTGCGCACTGGGCCACTTCTGGTGTTCCGGCAACGACTGGACGCGAGCCGAAGAGCGGCCGGAGAAGCTGATCACGACGTCGCGGCCGTGGAGTGCGCGGTCGTAGTGTAGCGTGGGCGCGCGCTCTTTCGCCATCCCACACACAGGGAAGTGAAGAACCGCAGTCTTCGATGCGCTTGATGAGCCGCTAGATCATGCCGAGCACGATGGCGCCGACGAAGGCCATCGCGAGGTACGCGGTGATAACGCTCAGTCTGCCGGCGAACGTCATGAGGTCGCTCCAGCTGTCGCGCCGCCTTGCGCGAGCGCATCATGGTTAACAGAAAGTCTCTTTCCGAAAAAGTCAGCCTTGCTGTCGCTCATCCTCGCCAGCGTTCGGCCGTGCGCGGGCTGGCATGGTTAAAGAAGGCTGAAATCAACACGTTGAAGAGTCTTTAAGTAAATTCACCGAACGTGCGTGCATGACGCGCGGAGTTCGTTTGTATCTCGTCGGCTCCATCGTCCTTGTTTCGCTAGCGGGTTGCGGACGCGGCTTCTTCCAGGCCGAACGTGAACCGTGGCGGGCCGAGGCCGAAGCCGCGTGCCTGAAATCGGGCGCGGTGAAAGAGGGGCCGGATCTCGTCCGCATCGACCCGATCTCCGGGCCGGGCATGTGCGGCGCCGAGTTTCCGCTCAAGGTCGCCGCCATCGGCGAAGGCTCGAGCAGCTACGGCTTTGCCGATGAGGAACTGCGTCCGCCCGGGAGCATCGGCAACCAGCCGCGCTGGCCGGTGACGCAGCCGCGATCGAATTACCCGCAGAGTCAGAACGCTCCGGCATCGTCCTATCCGCAACAGTCGAACTATCCCGAGAGCGCGGTGCGCCAGCCCTCCGGCTACGGCGCGCCGTCCGGCCCGGTGTCGCTGAACGCACCCGGCGTGGCGCCGCAGGAAGACGAGATCGATCTGCCGCCCGAGGGTACCGATGCCGCTGGCGCGTCGCGCTATATGAATGCGCCGAGCTATCCGGCGCGGCCGGCGCCTTACTCACAGGCGCCCGCGCAGCAACCGCCGCCGCGTCTTGGTCCGGCACAGGGCAATCCCGTCACCGCCGTCGGCCCGGTTGCGATCAAGCCGGTTGCGACGCTGGCCTGTCCGATCGTGTCCGAACTCGACCGCTGGCTCGCCGACACCGTGCAGCCCTCGGCGATGCGCTGGTTCGGCGCCCGCGTCGCGGAGATCAAGCAGATCTCCGCCTATTCGTGCCGCGGCATGAACGGCAATTCGCATGCCCATATCTCCGAGCATGCCTTCGGCAACGCGCTCGACATCGCCGCCTTCGTGCTCGCCGACGGCCGCCGCGTCACCGTGAAGGACGGCTGGCGCGGCATGCCGGAAGAGCAGGGATTTTTGCGCGACGTGCAGTCGGGTGCGTGCGCGCATTTCACCACGGTGCTGGCGCCGGGCTCGAACGTCTATCACTACGATCACATCCACGTCGATCTGATGCGTCGCGCCAGCCGCCGCCTGATCTGCCAGCCCGCCGCCGTTTCCGGCGAGGAGGTCGCCGGGCGCGCGCACCAGCGCAATCCCTATGCGAATGCGCGCGATCCCTCCGTGACCGGCTCGCTCGGCCGCAAGAGCATCGCGCACAAGCGCGAAGAAGACGAGTACGCGGACGATTAGCCGGACTGGATTTTCCTTGTAGCCCGGATGAGCGAAGCGATATCCGGGACAGCATTCCCGCATATCGCTGCGCTCATGCGGACTACGATCGCGTCAACCGAGATGCCCATCGTCCGCTATCTCACCCACCCGCAGGTGCAAATCGACCCCGCGGTGCCCGTACCGCTCTGGGGCCTCAGTCCGATCGGTCGAACGCGCACCGAAGCGCTGGCGAATGCGAGCTGGCTCGCAAGCACCTCGCAGATCGTCACCAGCGGCGAGCGCAAGGCGATCGAGACCGCCGAGATCATTGCCGGCAAGCTCGGAATTATGATCGAAATCCGCGAGGCCATGCATGAGAATGACCGTTCGGCGACCGGGTTCCTGAAGCCGGCCGAATTCGAGGAGGTCGCCGACCAGTTTTTCGCGCAGCCGCATCTCAGCGTTCGCGGCTGGGAGCGCGCCGTGGATGCGCAGGCGCGCATCGTGCGCGAAGCTGAGGCGGTGCTTGCGCGCAATCGGCTTGGCGATACCCTCTTCGTCGGCCACGGCGCCGTCGGCACGCTGTTGCTCTGTCACTGTTCAGGCCAACCGATCGACCGCGTCCTCGATCAGCCAGCCGGCGGCGGTCATGTGTTCGCATTCGCGCGCGACGGGCGCCGTGTCCTGCACGCGTGGCGCCGCATGGAAGACCTGGACCGGCCGGCCTCGCGCTGAGCCCTGCCTGTTCAGCCGACGCCGCGTCTTCGGCAGAGCGCATCTCGGGCGCAAAAATTTGCGCACTCGCGATTGTTTCCTAAATCATTGAAATCAAAGCGACTATTGTGCCGCTGCGGGCTTTTCCGGCAATTGGCACAGTCGCTGCAATGAGGAAGCTGCAACGAAGCGGCGCGGCCGGCGCTGTGAGCCAACGGGACCCGTCATGCAGATGTCCGTCACCCCACCTTACTCCGAGCTCGAACGGCGTGTGCTATCGCGCATCACGGAGGAGCGCTGGCTTGATTTGGCATCCGAGCTGATCCGCACCGGCCAGCCGCGCTCCGGCAATCCGCTCGATCCGGATCTGCCGCCAGCCGAAGAGGAGGCGATCTCCATGCTGGTCGCGGGCAAGCTCGAAGCGCTCGGCATGGAGGTCACCAAGCACAGCGCGCAACCGCACCGGCCGAACGTGCTCGGCGTGCTCAAGGGGCGGGACGGCGCGCCCTCGCTCATTCTCAATGATCACCTCGACACCTATCCGGTCGTCGAGCCCGAGAAATGGCACATGACGGATTTCGATCCGTTCAAGGCGACGCGCCACGGCGATCTGCTCTATGCGCGCGGCACTTCCGACACGCGCGGGAACCTCGCTGCATCGTTGCTCGCAGTGCAGGCCCTGATCGAAGCGGGTGTGAAGTTCGATGGCACCTTGATGTGCTGCTACACCGTCGATGAGGAGCGGAACGGCACCGAGGGCTCCATCTACATGCTGAACAAGGTTGGCCTCACCGCCGACTACGAGATCACCGCCGAGCCGACCGCCTGGGGTGACGTCAACAAGGACTGGGGCATGAACCTGTCGGTGGCCAATTCCGGCCACTGCCTGATCGAGCTCACGGTTCACGGGATCAAGTCGCACATCTGGCGGCCGGACATCAGCGTCAACGCCATCATGGAAGCGGCAAAGCTGTTGCCGAAGTTGAAGGACATGGCGTTCACGCACGCGCCCAGCAGGTTCATGGGACATACGCCGCCCTGCTGCGCCGTGGTGCGCATCCGGGCCGGCCTTCCTGGCGAGATGCAGTTCTCGCCAGATGCCTGCACCATCACGCTCGCCGTGGTCGGCATCGTGCCCGGCATGACGCTATCGAGCGTGATTTCGGACATCGAGCGTCTGGGACGGGACACTTTTGCCGGTGTGAACGACGTCAAGGTGGAGGTGCGCCAGGTGCCGGGCTCGCTGTTCGTCAACGCGACCGAACCGGTGCCGGTCGAGGAGGAGCCGTGCCGCTCCTTGCGCGCGGTTTACCGGCGTCTGATGGGCCGCGAGCCCGGGGTCAACCGCAAGAATGCCTTCAACGACACGATCCGCTTCCGCGAAGCCGGCATCAATGCGGTGACGTTCGGTCCCGGAGAAGACGGCTGGGCCGTCGACAACGAGAACATCTCGATCACCAAATCGGTGATGGCGACGCGGATCTACGCGCTGACCATCATGCAGATCCTGGGAGTGCGGACATGAGCGTCGAGGCGAGCCACATGACGATTCCAATCTCGGCGGATCGCACGCGACGCGGCAGCTTGCGGCTGCGGCTTCCGAAAGTCCCACGATCGGTGCTGCTCTCGACGTTGACCGTCGCCGTGCTGCTGGCTGGCTGGGCCATCGTCACGGAGAGGGGCTGGGCCAACGAGCTGTTTCTGCCGAAGCCGCAGGCGGTCTGGGCCGCGTTCGTCAAGACGATGACGAAGGGATATCAGGGCGCGACCCTGCTTCAGCATCTCGGCGCAAGCCTCTATCGTATCCTCACGGCCTTCACGCTGGCCTGCCTGATCGGCATTCCGCTCGGCGTCATCATGGGCGTGTCGCGCAACGCACGCGCGCTGCTCAATCCGTTGATCGAGTTCTACCGGCCACTGCCGCCGCTCGGCCTTTATACGCTGCTGGTGATGTGGCTCGGCATCGGTGAGAGCTCGAAGCTGTCGCTGCTGTTCCTCGCAGGTTTGCCGGGCATCGTCATCTCGACGATCCAGGCCGTCACCAGCGTGGACCCCGTCTATGTGCGCGCCGCACAGTCGCTCGGTGCGACCCGGCGCCACCTGCTCTTTCACGTCTACCTGCCGGCGGCGGGACCGCTGATTCTCGCCGGCATGCGTATCTCGCTCGGATTTACCTATACCGTTCTCGTCGCCGCCGAAATCGTCGCGGCATCCGCCGGCATCGGCTGGATGATCTGGGACGCCGCAAAATTCCTGCTCTCCGACATCGTGATCATGGGGCTGATCGTGCTCGGTCTCACCGGCGTCGTGCTCGACCTCATTATGCGCGGCATCGCGAAACTGTTGATGCCGTGGGCCTGAATCCAATCCTGATCGTAGGGGAGACCTCCATGATGAAGAGACTGATTGCGACGCTCGCGGTTACCACGTTGGCGCTCACGGCCGCAGCACGCGCCGAGGACAAGCCGGCGAAGGTGACCGTCGGCTATCTGAACCTCGTGAACGCGCAGCTGGTCACCAAGCATCTCGGCCTGCTCGCCAAGGAGATGCCGGGCGTCGACATCAAATACGTCAAGATCGGCGGCGGCGGCGACATGCTGCGCGCGATCGCCGGCAACGACGTCGACTTCGGCGGCCTCGGCAACCCGCCGACGGCGATCGGCGCGACGCGCGCCCTGCCGATCAAGGGCATCCTGGTGATCAACATGCTCGATTATGTCGAGTCGATGGTGGTTCGCATCGACAAGAACATCACCTCGCTCAAGGACTTCAAGGGCAAGACGGTGGCGGCGCCGTTCGGCTCCACGACACACTACCTCCTGCTCCAGGCGCTCAAGGACGAGGGCGTCGATCCCGCCTCGATGAAGATTTTGGACCTCGCGCCGTCGGACATCGCGGCGGCCTGGCTTCGCGGCGACATCGACGCTGCCTGGTTCTGGGAGCCGAATCTCGGCAAGACCGTGAAGAGCGGCGGCAAGATCCTCGTCACCTCGGGCGAGATGGCCAAGCGCGGCTACCCGACCTGGGACATCGGCGTCGTCATGAACGCGTTCGCGGAGAAATATCCGTCCTATGTCGATAAGTTCATCAAGGCCGAATGCGACGGCATCGAATTCTGGCTGAAGAACCCGGAGAAGACCGCGGAGATCATCGCGGAAGAGCTTTCGCTGCCGATCGAGGACGCGCAGCGAATGATGAAGGGCACCGGGATGGTCCCCTGCAACGAGCAGCTCACGGAGGAGTATCTCGGCACATCCGCGAAAAAGGGCAAGTTCGTCGACACGCTGGTCTCGACCGCCGACTTCCTGGTGAAGCAGGAGCGCCTGCCGAAGCTGCTGCCGCGCGCCGACTTCGAAGCCTTCATCCAGCCCGCATATCTGGAGAAGGTGATCGGCCGCTAAGGTCGGGGCGCGCCGCGTTGCAATCTGAGCGGAGACCTCCTAGCCTTCGAGCCGTCACTCGAAGGGAGACCGATCGTGGAGCGCAGCGATGCGCATGAGGTGGCCGATCCGGGTGAGCCGCGCGCCGAGCCGCCACGGCCCGGGACCGGACGTTATGTGCTGAAGGCGTTGGACAAGCCCGATCTGGACCTGGTGCTGCGAACCGGCAGGTTAGCTACCTACCAGAACCGCGAATATCTGCTGCGGGAGGGCGAGCCCGCAAACGGCATCCACATCATCCTGAACGGAATCGTCGAAAGCACCCATGCCGGCACACAGGGGCGCGAACTGATGCTGTCGACCTGGGAGGCAGGTGACTTCGTCGGCGCGCCCTATATCCTCGGCGATCACCGCCACAGCTGGTCCGCCCGCGCGCTCGGGCGGGTCGAAGCGCTGCATCTCGACCAGGATGCGGTCCGCGCGCTGATCGCGCAGTCGCCGTCGTTCGCAGTCGCGCTGATCGAGTGCCTTGGCTTCAAAGGCGAGACCTATTCGATGCTGGCGCAGACGCTGGCGGGACAGAAGGCGGCGGAGCGGTTGGTGCTGCTCCTGGTCAAGCTGTGCGAGAACGCGGCCCAGGATGAAACGGGCCCGATCCCGCTCGGCCGCATCACGCAGGCCAATCTCGCGCGCATGATCGGCGCGACGCGCCAGTCGATCAGCCTGATCCTCAGCCGCCTCCAGGACGACGGCATCATCTCGACTGGCCCGACCAAGATGGTCGTCAACGATCTCGCGGCGCTGAGGAAGCAGGTGACCGACTAGGGCGTGTACTTATGAACGTCAGCTTCCGAGGGCTAAGCGGAAGTCGCCCCGCTTGGTCGGCATCGACTGCTTATGACCCAGGCTGTGTAAAAACTCCGTCGATGCTATGATTCTCTTGCTGAATCGCGGGGGGAATTGATGCGGGGTTTCGTTCAAGGGGTGGATCGCCAGCAGACGACGTTGCTGCCGGAATGCCTTGA
>NZ_JARVWW010000024.1 GCF_029846715.1 Bradyrhizobium nivariense | reverse complement strand
GCTTGCGAAGATCCAGAGAATAAGGCTTGCCCATCCATGCTGGCCTCCGCCCAGCCAGCATGGTGAATCAGAAACAAGCTGATTTGGGAATCCCAAATCGATTCAACCTAACCCCATTCCGCTTTAGTACACCACAAACCGGACACCATGCTGCGAATGTCTGCTGAAATCAGCGGACATGCTGTGCGAGGACTCCGTTCCTAATTTGAGTCGGGCTGCCGATGCGGTCGGCAATTCGGTCGGCGCCGAAGCGGTCAGACCGAGCGGTTCAGCGAGCTGGCGAACTGGTAGGAGTACCACCAACGAGAGGTGGACAGCCATCAGCTTTCGGGCAGAATGTCATCACCCCGATGCCGCAGACGCGCCACAATCTGCGCCAGATCGGATGCGGTAATCGGTGGCATCAACGATCAGCAGGTACGGCGGATGTACCCATGCCTGATGATCTTGAATGGCCCCGACGCGTAATCGTCGGGGCCATTGTTGTGATCGGCGTGGCATGGCTGGCGACTTTTGCCGAAGGCCCGGCGTGGTCCAGCCCCGGGTCCGTTCTATTGCGCCGAAAAAGAAAGACCGCCCGAAGGCGGTCTTGCAGTCCAATGCGCCGGGTCAAAATAGTTTCGGGATCAAACTTCGTCCGGCCCGGCCTGATCGCAAGCTAACCATCATCCAGGGAAGAGCGGCTCACAATTAAAATTTCAGTCCTGAAATGGACTGCACCTGTGGCTTCGGGAGCCCGTCGTTCGGCCGCTGCGCAATTGCAACGAGAGAATGCGACGCTGCCCTCACGGGCTTGCGACCTGTTGCAGCGTGTTGAAGCGCGCCTTCTGCTCGCTGCTCAGCGTGGCGTAGAACTCGTCCAGGGCGGGTTCGACCAGCTTGGCGGCCGTCAGCATGGCCTCGAGCCGGTGCTGCATCGCCTCCAGCCGTCCAACCGGCGTCAGCGGCACATCGTTCGGACAGGCCGCCTGCAGGTCCTCAACGCCCTTCGCCGTCGCTTCGCTGAGGCGGTCGAGCGCCTCCTTCTGCTTGCCCGCGGGGTGAAGCACAGCCTCGATCCTTTGGATCGGCAACTGGGTCAGGCCGGACTTCGGATCGCCGCAGCCCTCGGCATTGTCTTCCTGGGCACTGGCTTGCTGCTGCGTCGGCGAGCGGTCGCCGATATTGGGGCCAAGCGCGTTGAAGCGGGCCTGCTGCTCGTCATTGAGTGAGTTGTAGAAATTCTCCAGTGCCGGTCGCACGATCTTGACCACTTCCAGCGTCGCACTGACGCGGTTCATCATTGCCCGCAAGCGGCCGGCCGGCGTCAACGCATAGGTCTCCGCGCAGGAGTCCTTGAACACATCTGCGGCCCTTGCCGCCGCAGCCTTCAACTCGTCGAGCAACGCGCGTTGCTCCGGCGTCGGCCGCACCGCCCGCGCGATATCGGCAAGCGGCCAGGCGGTGACGCCCTTGTCCGGTGTGCCGCACAATTGCTGTAGCGTTTGCGGGCTCACGCTGGGGTGCTGGCGCGTACGGGTGCCGCCGCCGGCCTGCGGATAGTCATACGGGTTGGTGCTGCCATAGGCGGCATAGGGGCTGTCACCACCCCAGAACACGGTGTCGACGAAGTCGTCATACGCGTACGCCCAATAGCCGGGCTCGTAGGCATAGGACCAGAACGTGTAGTCAAAAATGTCGGAATAGGCGTAAGGCCAGAACACGGGCCCGAGCCACGCCACGAACACCGCGGGATGGCGGTGTCGCCAGGCCTGCCGAGGAGCCCAGCCGCTTTGGCGGGCGACGAGAGCCGCTTGGGTTTGCGCAGTGGCTTGCTCGCGGAAGCGCTCGGCGAACCGACCGCGCTCGGCGGCTCGCGTGGCGGCCGCGGCAGCGGTTGCAGTGGGAGCCTGCAGTCCCAGCCGCTGCTGGCGCGCCAGATCAGTTTGCTGCGTGCGCTGCTCGCGCTGCAGCAGGCGGTTCTGCGCCTGGAGCATCCGTTGCTGCTCGCGTTGCGCCCGCGCCCCTTCCGGCTTTTGCGATTGCAATTGCTGCACGCGCTGCTGCAGGCGATCGATGCGGGTCTGGCGCTCCGCGGTCTGGCGCGACAGCACCTCGCGTTGCCGCTGCTCGACGTGCTGCTCGCGTTGTTGAACACGTTGCTCGCGCTCAAGCAGGCGGCTCTGCGACTGCAGCAACCGCTGCTGCTCGCGTTGCGCCCTTGCGCCTTCTGGCTTTTGCGACTGCAATTGCTGCACGCGCTGCTGCAAGCGGTCGACGCGGCCTTGGCGTTCCGCGGATTGGCGCGAAAGCATCTCGCCCGGCCGTGCCGGCCGATCGCTCACGGCCGGCGGTGCGCTTGGGCGCGAGGGGGCGGCGATATGCGGCGTCGGCCGCGGCGCCATGGCCGGACGTTGCGGCGCTGCCGGCGCCCGATGGAATTCAGGCCGCGGCGCCGCCACGTGCGGGGCAACCCGCTGTGGCGGTGCAGCGAAGTGCGGAGTCGGGCGCGGCGGCGGTGAGGCGATGTGTGGCGCCGGATGCGGCGCCATGGCCGGTCGCTGCGGCATGGCCGGGGGATGGAACGCCGGCGCGGCGGGACGCGCCATGGCAGGTGGTGCCGCCGGACGAGCCATGGCAGGTGGTGGTGCCGGCCGGGCCGCCGGCGCTGCGGCCGGTCCCGGTGGTCCACCCCTTCCGTGTCCCTGGCCGGGTCCCTGGGCGGCCGCGCCGACGCTCGTCGCCAGCATCGAGACACCAACCAAAAAAGCCGTCAGGCGAACGCCACGCGGAAGCATGATCCTCGCTCCCAACTCGAAATCGCCCACGACTTTCAACGCGCCGGCGGCGGAATCGTTCGTTGTCGACCGCGGCCGGCATTGCGATCTTCCGACGCAGGCTGCTTCAGGAGAAATCCTGCGTCAGGGGCGTGGCGAACCGCTCCAGCGCCCAGCCGATCTCAAGCGGCTGTCCAGCTTGAGCCAATTGCGGGCAGGGCGCTGACGTCGGAAGACCTTGCAGGGCTATGCCGGCTTCTCGGAGATCGAGATCTTCTCCAACGACTGGTGGGGCAATTGGACGAAGTGCTGCGCACCTACATCGAACGGCACAGGACGGCGGTCACGAGCGCTGCCCTCACGGGCTTGCGACCTGTTGCAGCGCGTTGAAGCGCGCCTTCTGCTCGCCGCTCAGCGTGGCATAGAACTCGTCCAGGGCGGGTTCGACCAGCTTGGCGGCCGTCAGCGTGAGCCCTCTGAATTGACTTCCGCTTTCAGCGGCAGAACGGACATTGGTTGGACTTACCGCTGGCTCGGCCGGTCCGGCACGCTAAGACGCGCGGTTAAGAAAGATCGGCAGCCCCTGCTTGTTGGCGTAGATGGGGCGGTAGCGCTCCGTGTTGTAGCTGCTCGCAACGTCCAATTTGCGCGGACCGAGCTTGGCGTCAGGGATGGGCACGAGGTCGTAGCGGCCCTCGACCAGCGCCGACATGAGGCCGGTCTTGCTTTCCAGCATGGCATCGTAGGCCATGTTACCGAAGGTCAGGGCCACAAGCTTGTCGATGAAGTCCGGATCGCCCGATCGCAGATCGTAGGTGAGATCGGAGGTGATCGTCTCCTCGCCGGTGCGCTGCTTGATCTCGTCGGCAAGCGATTCCGCCACGTTGGCCTTCTTGCGGTGACCGTAGGCGTCAGGCTCGCCGTATTCCCGCAGCTTGTAGCCTTCCCACTGAGCTCCCTCGCTGAGCACGATCAGCGCGTAGTTGCTTGGATTGGCGCGCTTGTCCTCGATGAGCAACTGGATCAGCTTGTCGAGGTCGACCTTATACTCCGGTATGACGCATCGTATCGAGGTCGCATACGCGGTGTAGAGTGCCGTAAATCCGGCATCGCGGCCAAAGACGCGGAAAATGCCAATTCGCTCATGCGAGCCGACGGTGGTGCGCTGCCGCTGGATGGCATCGCTGGCGCGGGTGATCGCGGTCGAGAAGCCGATGCAGTACTC
Organism: Bradyrhizobium nivariense; assembly: GCF_029846715.1. Lineage (GTDB taxonomy): Bacteria > Pseudomonadota > Alphaproteobacteria > Rhizobiales > Xanthobacteraceae > Bradyrhizobium. Next base: position 109,531 of record NZ_JARVWW010000024.1, on the reverse strand, counting down.
GGTGTTGCGGACGTCATTATCCATCGTCTTCGGGATGGCAATGATCTTGACGCCGAGTTCGTTGAGCTTGGCCGCATAACTGAGCGTGTCGTCGCCACCGATGGCGATCAGGTGTTCGATGCCAAGTCCCGAAAGGTTAGCGAGCACCCGGCTGGTGAGGTCCCATGTCTTTGTCGCGATGCCGCCGTTGGTGCTCAGCGAGACCGGAACATCATTGCCGACGAGATGATCGGGCAGCTTTTGTATTTTGGAGGGATTGACGCGGCTCGAGTGCAGCACGGTGCCGCCGCGCCGGTCGATGGTTCGAGTGTTTTCACGGTTCAGCGGGATGACGTAGTGGGACCTGCTGTTTGGGTCGTCGAGGTTCAGGTGCGTGAGGGCCTCCCAACCACGGCGCAGACCGACAACCTCGATGTCGTCCTCACTGCCGCGATAAGTCACGCCCTTGATGACTGCATTGAGGCCGGCGACGTCGCCACCGCCCGTGAGAATGCCGATGCGTTTCTTTGCCATATCCACCTCCCGGATCGGCATGTCGTCATAGCGCCTGCATCTGTCGATTGAACGGTGAACGTCGCTCCAGCTTCTGATTGGAGGCGGTCGCTACTCGGCCGCTTCCGGCTTGCGGTCGTCGCGCAGTCGAAAACGCTTCAGCAGCCCTGACACGGTGTCGCGGAAGCCGCCATATTCCAGTTCGGAATAGGGTAGCATGGCGGCGCCAGACCAGCCTTGGCTGCGCATCTCGATTGCCTTGCGCTGGGCGCGCCGGCGGACCTCATCCCATGCCGGGTTGTCGAAGAAATCGGTGTAGGACTCGGCAAAGCGGCCTTCCCTGTCGATCGAAAAGCCGACGCAAGAAACGATCGGCAGGCAGTACATGCCGGTTACCGGCGTGTTGAGTGGCACCGGCATGAGCGGCATCACATGCGAGCCGCGTGCATCGCCGCCCACGAAGTGCGCTTTGGCGAACGGCGAGATTATTTCCTCCGGAGCTGGGAAAATCCCCTGGTTCCTGACGATCGCGACTGGATCATCCTTGCCGGTGTACTTGCCTGCGATCGCATGGAGGCGCTGTGCCGAAACGGCCACGACGACCTCGCCATGGGTTCGAGAAATGATGCGATCGATGCCGAAGCGTTCATTGTCGCGAAGTAGGGCGGCAATGTGGTAGCTGTCGGCGGGTGCGTCGAGCTCGAGGAGGCTGTCGCCGGCTGTGTTGTCCATGTCGATGACATGGAAACGGAATCCCTTGATCATCGGAGGCAGCATCAGCCCAGCGCAGTACATGGGGTCGGCAAAGGCGAGATAGAGCGGCAGGTTGTAGGCGCCGGGGCCGCATTTGTCGGCTGCGAACACCATGAAGGACTCCGCGGGTCGCACGCCGGAGAGGCTGTGGTCGAAGCTGAGCTCGGCGACGCCTGGGCCGGCGCCGCGAATGTTCCCGGAAGGCGCGTCGGCGAGAAGATCCTGGCCAGCGCCATAGAGCCCGGAGGTTTTCGCGATCGAGGTGGCCGCGAGGAACGTCTTCCAGGCGAGTTGATGGACCTCGGAGCTTCCTTCGCCCCGTGTGTGCGTCATGATGATCGCAATGTCGTCGCCGGTGTGGCAGATGAAACCGTCGATCAGCAGACCATTGCAGATCGCCTTGGCAACCTCGCCCTCGACAGTCGCCATCATGCGTGAAGACGGTTTTGTATGCCCGCCAACGGAGCCAACGTCAGCTTTGATGACTGAAAGAGTGAGTCTCATGAGCATTTCTCCGATCAGCGCAGCTCAGCGCCTCCGGCCTCGGCGCTTGCTGCGCCGGGCACGGCGCTGCTCATTCGCGGAAAACGTCCGTCGCTCCGATAGGTTCCACGCACCCCGTTCATCCGGTTGCCGGGATCATGCCGAGTTTTGCCTTAGGACCATGCGTCACTATTTGCTGCGCTGCACGAGTCCGGTTCTGGCCGGACCGCTAACTCGTTGCTGGCCGCGGCTGACAGCGCGATCTTCCGACGCAGGCAGCCTCAAGAGAAATCCTGCGTCAGGGTCGTGGCGAACCGCTCCAGCGCCCAGTCGACCTGGTCGCTGGTGATCACCAGCGGCGGGGCGATGCGGATCGTGTGCTCATGGGTATCCTTGGCGAGGATGCCCTTGCCCTGGAGCGCCTCGCAGTAGCGGCGTGCGCGGCCGGCCTCGGGATGCAGCTCGACCGCCAGCATCAGGCCGCGCCCGCGCACCTCGCGGATCGTGTTGGCACGGATATCTTTCAAGCCTTCCAGAAAGCGCGCGCCCTGCGTGGCGGCGTTCTCGATCATGCCTTCCTCGACCAGCACGCGCATCGCCGCGCGCGCCACCGCGCAGGCAAGCGGGTTGCCGCCGAAGGTCGAACCGTGCTGCCCGGGTCTCAACGTACCGAGCACGTCGTTGTTCGAGAGCACGGCCGACACCGGATAGAAGCCGCCGGACAGGGCCTTGCCGAGCAGCGTCACGTCCGCCTCGATTCCCTCGTGCTGCTCGGCGAGCAGCTTGCCGGTGCGGCCGAGCCCGGTCTGGATCTCGTCGAGCACCAGCATCACATTGTTGGCGGTGCAGAGCTCCCGCACCTTGGTGAAATAGCCGTCGGGTGGAATGATGACACCGGCTTCGCCCTGGATCGGCTCGACCAGAAAGGCGACGGTGTTCGGCGTGATCGCTTCTTCCAGCGCCGCGGCGTCGCCGAACGGGATGATCTTGAAGCCCGGAGCGAACGGTCCAAAGTGCTTGCGTGTCTCAGGGTCGGTTGAAAAGCCGACGATGCCCAGCGTGCGTCCGTGGAAATTGTTGGCACAGACAATGATCTCGGCCTGGCCGTCCGGCACGCCCTTCACCTCATAGCCCCATTTGCGCACCGACTTGATCGCGCTTTCGACCGCCTCGGCGCCGCTGTTCATCGGCAGCACCCTGTGGGAGCCGGTCAGCGCCGCGATCTCTTCGTAGAACGGCGCCAGCTGGTCGTTGTGGAAGGCGCGCGAGGTGAGCGTCAGCCTGTGTGCCTGTTCCACCATCGCCGCCAGGATCTTGGGGTGGCAGTGGCCCTGGTTGATCGCCGAATAGGCGGAGAGGCAATCGAGGTAACGGTTGCCGTCGGTATCCCAGACCCAGACACCTTCGCCGCGCGACAGGACGACCCCGATCGGCTCGTAATTGTGGGCGCCAAAGCGTGCTTCTGTTGCGAGGAAATCAATGACCGACGAGCTCATCTGTCGTCACTCCATTGCTGCGCGCCGGCGTCAACCGACTGCACCTGCCGCTCAGATTGATGTAGCTATCAGCCTGCCCGCTCGGAAGTCGTGATGCGCGATTGATGGCGTCGTGCCGCCTGATTTGCCCGAAATGTCAAATGGTTCTGCGGATCCAGATGGCAATCTTCCGCCGACCGCCGTCTACTGTGCATGGGGTTGTTTTCGACTTTTTTGTTGTCGGGCCTCAGCCGATCGAGCAGGGCACGCTCAAAAAGCCGCGGAACCGCACCCGTCCGCCGCGCACCGGCTGACCGCTCAAGGCGTAGGTCGGGAAGTGCGCCAAAAAGCGTGAGACCGCGATGGCGCCTTCCAGCCGCGCCAGCGCCATGCCGGCGCATTGATGCGCGCCGGTGGCGAAGGCGAGATGCCGGTTCGGCGTGCGCGCGACGTCGAAGCCTTCCGGATCCGGAAACTGCGCGGGATCGCGGTTGGCAGCGCCGATGCACAGCGTGATCGACGTGCCGGCGTCGAGCATGACGCCGCCGAGTTCGACGCGCTCCGTCGTCATGCGGTTGCCGAGCTGGTTTGAGCTTTCGTAGCGCAGCATCTCTTCGACCGCAGGCTTGATCAGATCCGGATTGCCGATCAATCGCTGTTTCTGATCCGGGTTCCGGTCGAGCGCGACGAGGCCGTTGCCGATCAGGTTGGTGGTGGTCTCGTGGCCGGCATTGAGCAGGAAGATGCAATTGTGCAGCAGCTCCTTCTCGGTCAGCCGCTCGCCGTTCTCCTCGCCGTTACCTTCTCCTTGGATCAGGCGCGTCAGCACGTCCCGCTCGGGATTGCCGGGCCTCTCGCGCCGGCGCGCAACCAGTGTCGAGAGATAGGCGAGGAAATCCGTCACGGCCTTGTTGCCACGCGCAGCCACTTCAGGCGACACCACCGGTTCGAGGGCCCCCAGGATCGCCAGCGACCAGTCGCGCAGCGGCTCGCGCTCGTCGTGGGGAACGTCGAGCAGATTGCCGATCACCTCGATCGGGATCGAGGCGGCGAAGTCCTCGATCAGCTCGCAGCTGCCCTTGGCGGCGATGCAATCGAGCAGGCCATCGATCAACTTGATCAGGTCTGGCTCCATGCCCGCGATCGCGCGCGGCGACAGCGCGCCCATGATCAGGCGCCGCACGCGGGTGTGCGCCGGCGGATCGTTGAAGACGAGGCTGGTGGTGTGATGCTCGTAGAGCGGGGTGTCGCCGTATTTCGGCGCGAACTCGCGCTTCTTGTCAGAGCTGAACGACTTCGTGTTCTTGTAGGTGGTGACGAGATCGTCATAGCGGGTCAGGAACACGGTGCCGTTCGGCAGGCGCTTGACCGGCTCGTTCTCCCGCAGTGCACGATAAGTCGGGTACGGATTGTCGTAGAATTCCGCCGTCAGCTTCTCGAGATCGAAATTGGCCGCCAGTTCTTTCGCATCTGCGTTCATGCCGCCCATACTCGCCGGTTGAGACCGATATGCCGTTTTCGCTCTTTCGAGCGGCGCGGGTCACCGTCTACAGTCGAGCCGTGATTTGCAAGCCGACCGGACAGGAAAATGCACGCCCGCGCTGACGCTGCCGACACGGCCGCCGAGTCTAGCACTCATTGGCCCGATGATATTTTCGCGACCTTGCAACGCTTCGACGTCCGCCAGGTGCCCTACGTGCCCGACGCCGGCCATTCGAGGCTGATCCAGCGCGTGCTGGATTCATCCACGATGCGCGGCATTCCGCTGACGACGGAGGAGGAGGGCGTGGCGCTTCTCGCCGGCGCCTGGACCGGCGGCCAGCGCGGCGTCTTGCTGATGCAGTCGAGCGGGGTCGGCAATTGCATCAACATGCTGTCGCTGATCCCGATCCTGCGCTTTCCGTTCCTCACGCTGGTGACCATGCGCGGCGAGTGGGGCGAGTTCAATCCGTGGCAGGTGCCGATGGGATCGACCACGCAGGGCATATTCGAACTCTCGGGCGTCAAGGTGCTGCGGGCTTCGAACGCAGCCGAGGTGCCGGCCGTGTTGGAGGCGGCGGCCGCGCAGGCCTACAACGCGCTCACGCCCACCGCTGTCCTGCTGTCGCAGCGCCTGATCGGCGCCAAGGTTTTCACCAAATGAGCAAGGCCAATCTCCTCGACCGCCGTCAGGTGGTGTCCACGCTTCTTGCGGACCGCAAGGACGTGGTTGCGATCGGCGGCCTCGGGGCCTCCACCAACGACATGTGCGCGGCCGGCGACCATGCCCGCAATTTCTATCTCTGGGGCGGCATGGGCGGCGCCGCGATGATCGGCCTCGGGCTCGCGCTGGCGCAGCCAAATCTGCCGGTGCTGGTCGTCACCGGCGACGGCGAGATGCTGATGGGGCTGGGCAGCCTCGCCACCATCGGCCTGCAGAAGCCGTCCAACCTCTCGATCGCAGTGCTCGACAACGAGGCCTATGGCGAGACCGGCGGCCAGACCAGCCACACCGCCGCGGCTACCGACCTCGTCGGCGTCGCCAGGGCCTGCGGCATCAAGGACAGTCGGTCTGTTACGACCATGGCCGAGGTTGGGGCCTTCGCCAAAGCCGTCCACGACGTCTCGGCGGGGCCGCGCTTTGCCAACGTAAAGATCGACAGCGCCAATCTGGAGCGGATTTTGCCAAGTCGGGATGGGGCTTACATTCTCAACCGGATCCGCGGCGACCTCGGCTTCCAGCCGATCTAGGCGCCCTTCCGCGGCCCCCGTCCTGCACGGGAGCCGTGTGGGCGAAGCCAATTTCCACTGAAATTACAACGCATTCAGGTTGCGATGCAGCATAGTGCTTGACTTCTGCGTGGGTGAGTGCTTACTCACTAGCATGAGCTCATTGCGTATGACGAGCGACCTGAGGCGTCAATTGATCCTCGGCGCCGCAAAGCGTTGCTTTGCCCGACACGGATATACCGGCACCACGACAAAGAGCGTGGCGGCCGCCGCTGCCATTTCCGAAGGGCTGCTGTTCAAGCATTTCCCGTCCAAGGCCGCGCTTTACGCCGAAATTCTCAGCGACGAATGCGAGGCGGACCCGGCGCTCATCGAACTGCTCGAACGGAAACCGTCGACCGCCACGCTGGTCGAAGTGATCCGCGGCATGGTCGGGCATTTCCTTCACATCGCCGACGGGCCCGACCAGGAAGAGGCCCAGCGGCTGCGACTGATGGCCACGAGCCATTTGGATGATGGCGAGTTCGCTCGTTTGCTATATGCCAAGATCGAAACGCTGATCGGGACGGCCTTCGTCGCCTCGCTCGAGCGGGCGGTTGCCGCCGGGGACGCGCGGCCATACAACGGCGAACCGCTCAACCTGTTCTGGTTTGCGCATCACACGGTGATGACGGCTGCGCTGACCAGGCTGCCGGCCACGCCGTGTCTCGCTTACGGCAAGGCGAACGACCTCGAGCGGCAGCTCTGTGAGTTTCTCCTGAGGGGTATCGGACTTAACGACGCCGCAATTGCTTCGCATTTGGCCCGCGATCAGGCCGCGGATGCGGGCAAGACGGCGATTGCAGAAAGCGCATGACATGAACATCGTAACCGAACACAAGATTTCGGGCGAACCGATCGACAGCAAGGCTCCCAAGCGTCCGGTCCGGCCGGTGCTCTGGTTCATCATCGTCGGCACGCTTCTGGGCGTGCTCGTCGGTGGCCTCGTCTGGTTCAATTATTTCCGCGGCCAGATGATCAAGCAGTTCTTCGCCAACAACAAGCCGCCGCCGACAGCAGTCAGCGCAGCCGAGGCGAAGTCCGAGGTGGTGCCGAACCTGTTGACCGCTGTCGGCGGGCTCTCCGCCGTGCACCAGGTCGACGTCAGCGCCGACGTCAACGGCCGTGTCACCGAGATCAAGTTCGAGCCGGGCGCGCATGTCGAGGCCGGCATGCCGCTGGTGCAGCTGTTCGACGCGGCCGAGCAGGGCGATCTCGCGAGCTTCAAGGCGCAGGCGACCGTCGCGCAGCTGTCGCTCGACCGCGCCAAGCAACTGGCGTCGCGCCAGTTCGGTCCGCAGGCGACGGTCGATCAGGCGCAGGCTGCCTACGACCAGGCTATGGCCGGCATCGCCAAGACCGAAGCGTTGATCTCGCAGAAGCTGGTCCGCGCGCCGTTCTCCGGCGATCTCGGCGTCCGCAAAGTCGAGGTCGGCCAATATCTCACCGCCGGCACGGCCATCGTCTCGCTGACCGATCTGTCGGAGCTGTGGGCCAACTTCACGGTGACTGAAAAGGATTCGGGCAACCTCAAGGTCGGCCAGCCGGTTCGACTGAAGGTCGACGCCTATCCGGGCCGCACTTTCGACGCCAAGATCACCACGATCGAGCCGCAGATCTCGACCGACACCCGCAACATCCGCGTGCAGGCGACTGTCTCCAATCCGGAGAAGATCCTGAAGCCCGGCATGTTCGTCACCACCACGGTGGTGCTGCCGGACAAGCCGGCCGTGATCACCGTGCCGGAGACGGCGGTCGACTATACGCTGTACGGCGACTCGGTGTTCGTGATCACCGAGAAGAAGGAAGAGGACGGCAAGACCAGCCTGAGCGCGGTGCGCACTTTCGTGCAGACCGGCAACCGGGTCGAAGGTCGCGTCGAAATCGTCAAGGGCGTGAAGCCGGGCGACAAGGTCGTCGCCGTCGGCCAGCTCAAGCTGCAATCGGGCGCGGCGGTGTCGATTTCGACCGACCCGGCTCCGCAGGTCCCGGCGCAGCCGCCGCGATACTGACATCGCACACGTCGAGCATGATCCGGCACGGCCGGGTCATGCGCTTTGCAAGTCAACGAAATCGAGATCGCCGCGATGCGCTTTACTGATATTTTCATCAAACGCCCGGTCCTGTCGATCGTCGTCAGCCTGCTGATCCTGCTGATCGGCCTGCGCGCGGCGACGACGCTGCCGATCCGGCAATATCCGAAGCTGTCGAACACGGTCATCAACATCACGACCGTCTATCCGGGCGCGTCCGCGGACCTGATCCAGGGCTTCATCACCACGCCGATCGAGCAGGCGGTCGCTTCCGCCGAAGGCGTCGACTACATCACCTCGTCCTCGGTGCTCGGCACCTCGACGATCCAGGTCTACATCAAGCTGAACTTCGACCCGAACCAGGCGCTGACCGAGGTGCTGGCCAAGACGAACTCGGTCAAATATCTGATCCCGAAGGAATCCAACGACCCGATCGTCACCAAGACCACGGGCCAGACCACGGCCGTGATGTATCTCGGCTTCTCGTCCGAGGAGCTGTCGGGCTCGGCGATCTCCGACTATCTGACGCGCGTTGTGCAGCCGGTGCTGTCGACGGTCGACGGCGTGGCCTCCGCCGATATTCTCGGTGGCCAGACCTTTGCGATGCGGCTGTGGCTTGATCCCCTGAAGATGGCCGGCCGCAACGTGTCGCCTGCGGATGTCGCGGCCGCGATCACGGCCAACAACTTCCAGTCCGCGGCGGGCCAGACCAAGGGCTATCTCATCGTCTCGAACGTATCGACGAATACGGGCCTGACCGACGTCAACCAGTTCAAGAAGATGATCGTCAAGGCCAAGGACGGCGGCTTCGTGCGGATGGAGGACATCGCCACCGTCGAGCTTGCGGCCCAAAGTACGGACGCGAGCGTCGCATTCAACGGCGAGCACGCGATCTTCATCGGTGTGCAGGCAACGCCGCAGGGCAACCCGCTGACGCTGGTCAAGGGCGTGCGGGCGCTGTTCCCCGAGCTCGAGCGCAATCTGCCGCCGTCGATGAAGATGAAGGTCGCCTACGATTCGACCAAGTTCATCCAATCCTCGATCGACGAGGTCGAGAAGACACTGGGTGAAGCCGTGATCATCGTGATCGTGGTGATCTTCCTGTTCCTGGCGTCGTTCCGTTCGGTCATCATTCCCGTCGTCACCATCCCGCTGTCGATGATCGGCGTCTGCACGCTGATGCTGGCGTTCGGCTTCAGCTTCAACCTGCTGACACTGCTCGCGATGGTGCTCGCGATCGGCCTCGTGGTCGACGACGCCATCGTCGTGGTGGAAAATATCCATCGTCATCTGGAGGAAGGGAAAACGCCGGTCCAGGCGTCGCTGGAAGGCGCGCGCGAAATCGTGGGTCCCGTCGTCTCGATGACCATCACGCTCGCAGCCGTGTACGCGCCGATCGGTTTCCTCGGCGGCCTGACCGGCTCGCTGTTCCGCGAATTCGCCTTCACGCTTGCGGGCTCGGTGATCGTGTCCGGCGTGATCGCGCTGACGCTGTCGCCGATGATGTGCTCAGTGCTGCTGAAGAACACCGAAGAGGGGCGCTTCGCCAAGCTCGTCAACAAGGTATTTGGCGCGCTGACGCGGTGGTACGGCCGCAGGCTCGACCGCTCGCTCGACTACAAGGCCATCACCGGCCTGTTTGCGGTGACCATCCTCGGGCTCGTGGGCTTCCTCTACATGCACACGTCGAAGGAGCTGGCGCCTGAGGAAGACCAGGGCATCGTGTTCGCGGTGACCAAGGCGCCGAAATACGCCAACATCGACTACGTCGATTTCTACGGCGAAAAGCTCGACACCGAGTTCCAGAAATTCCCCGAGACCGATCTGCGCTTCGTGCTGAACGGCATCAACGGCCCGCAGGGCGGTATCGCCGGCATGCTGCTCAAGCCGTGGGAGGAGCGCAAGCGCTCGTCGATCCAGCTGAAGTCGCTGGTGCAGGCCGAGCTCTCCAAGATCGAGGGCGTTCAGGCGTTCGCGTTCAACCTGCCGCCGCTGCCGGGCGGCCCGGGCGGCCTTCCGGTGCAGATGGTGATCAACTCCACCGCGGGGTTCCAGACGGTTTACGAGCAGATGGAGAAGCTGAAGGGCGCCGCCCGCAAGAGCGGCATGTTCATCGTCTCCGACAGCGACCTGGCCTACAATCAGCCGACTGTGAAGGTGACGATCAATCGCAGCAAGGCGCAGGATCTCGGCGTCAATATGCAGAACCTCGGCAGCACGCTCGCGGTGCTGCTCGGTGGCAACTATATCAACCGCTTCAACCTCGAAGGCCGATCCTACCAGGTCATCCCGCAGGTGCCGCGGGGCCAGCGGCTCTCGCCGGAATCGCTCTCCGGTTACTACGTGACGACCAGTACCGGCCAGCAGCTTCCGCTGTCGACGGTGGTGTCGATCGAGACCAAGACCGACCCGAATTCGCTGACACACTATAATCAGCTCAATTCAGCGACCTTCTCGGCCGTGCCGATGCCCGGCGTGACCGTCGGTGCGGCGGTCGACTTCCTCGAGAGCGAGGCCAAGAAGCTGCCGCAAGGCTTCAGCCATGATTATCTCGCTGACAGCAGGCAGTATGTCCAGGAAGGCAACCAGCTCGCGATCACCTTCGGTTTCGCGCTGATCATCATCTTCCTGGTGCTGGCGGCGCAGTTCGAGAGCTTGCGCGATCCGCTGGTCATCATGATCTCGGTGCCGATGGCGATCGTGGGTGCGCTGATCCCGCTGTTCTTCGGCATGGCGACCATGAACATCTACACCCAGGTCGGCCTGCTGACTTTGGTGGGCCTGATCACCAAGCACGGCATCCTGATGGTGGAGTTCGCCAACGAGCTCCAGGTCAACGAACGGCTCGACCGCCGCTCGGCGATCGAAATGTCGGCCCGTATTCGTCTGCGGCCGATCCTGATGACCACGGCCGCGATGGTGACGGGCCTGATCCCGCTCCTGACCGCGACCGGCGCGGGCGCGGCCAGCCGCTTCTCGATCGGTCTGGTGGTCGTCGCCGGCATGTCGATCGGCACGCTGTTCACGCTGTTCGTGCTGCCCGCGGTTTACGTCGTGCTGGCGACCGACCATCGCGCGGCGGCCGATTCCGAGCGGAATAAGCAGGTCAATGAACTCGACCTCGGCTCCAAGGTGCTGCGGCCGACCTGAGGCCGCGGGGAAGCGAACTCGAGGGCGGCAGCGGCCCATCCGCTGCCGCCCTTTTTCGTTCCCGCCCGACGTCATCCGCGGTTCCGCCAGCGAGACAAGGAGCGACCTTCTTGCTAGGTTTGGCGGGATGAGCCTTTCCCTCCATCCCGACACCCCGCAAGCAAGGACGCTGCCGAGCGCCGCACCGGATGGCGTTGCCTCCGGCGCTACAGTGGGGCAGGGGATCAGGAGCCGGCTCTTCACCAAATATGTCGCGCTGTTCGTGGCCGTCGTCGCGATCGCGCTGCTGGCCAACGGCCTGTTCGAGGTCCTCTTCTATTATCGCGAGCACAAGGCCGCGCTGATCCGGGTTCAGCATGAGCAGGCCGAGGCGGCCGCGGCCAAGATCGGTCAGTTCGTCAAGGAGATCGAGAGCCAGCTCGGCTGGACCACGCAGCTGCCCTGGTCGGCGGGCTCGATCGAGCAGCGCCGGTTCGATGCGCTGCGGCTGCTGCGCCAGGTGCCTGCGATCACCGAGCTCGCCCAGGTCGACGCGACCGGCAGGGAGCGGCTGCGGGTCTCGCGGCTCGCCATGGACGCGATCGACAGCGGGATCGACCTGTCGGACGATCCGAAGTTCACCGAGGCGGTCGTGCACAAGGTTTTTTACGGCCCGGTCTATTTCCGCAGGGAGTCCGAGCCGTACATGACACTGGCGCAGGCCGGGTCGCGCAAGGATGCGGGCGTCAGCATCGCGGAGGTCAATCTCAAGCTGATCTGGGACGTCGTGTCCCAGATCAAGGTCGGCGAGCACGGACACGCCTACGTGGTCGGTCCGGAGGGACGCCTGATCGCGCACCCCGATATCAGCCTGGTCCTGCGCAACACCGACATGTCCGGTCTGGCGCAGGTGCGCGCCGCGCTTGCCGGAGGCGGTTCCACGCCGGATGCACTTTCCGAAGCGCGCAACATCCAGGGACAGAAGGTGCTGACCGCCTCGGCCCCGATCGCACCGCTGCACTGGACCATGTTCGTCGAGCTGCCGGTCGAGGAGGCCTATGCGGCGCTCTATGCTGCGTTGGAACGGCTTGCATTCGTGCTGCTCGCGGCGTCGATCTTCGCGGTGCTCGCCGGGGTATTCCTCGCGCGCCGCATGGTCGGGCCGATCCAGGCGCTGCGAAGCGGCGCCGAGCGCATCGGCGGCGGCGATTTCTCCCAGCGCATCTCGATCAGGACCGGCGACGAGCTCGAGGGGCTCGCGGACCAGTTCAACTATATGGGCGAGCGCCTGCAGGAATCCTATGCGGACCTGGAAAAAAAGGTCGAGGTGAGAACGGCTGAGTTGACCGAGTCGCTCGAGCAACAGACGGCTACGTCGGAAGTGTTGCAGGTCATCAGTTCGTCTCCGGGCGAACTCACACCGGTGTTCCACAAGATGCTCGAGAATGCCACACGCGTCTGTGGTGCGAGTTTCGGCGTCATGAATCTGTGGGATGGCGAGAGTTTCACGATTGCTGCCGATTACAATGTGCCGCCTGCGTTCGCGGCTTCGCGAAAAGACGTGCCGATCCGTCCTCATCCGGAGAGCGCGCTTGCTGTGGTCGTCAGGACACGTCAAGTTGTCCACGTTCATGATGTGCAACAAACGCCGGCCTATCTTGCTGGAGGTCCGACCATTCGTGGAATCTCCGACGTCGCCGGCGCCCGCACGATCGTCATAGTGCCCATGATGAGGGAAAACGAGCTGATCGGAACGGTTGCGGTTTATCGCAAAGAGGTCCGGCCGTTCACCGACAAGCAAATCGCATTGGTTGAGAATTTCACGAAGCAAGCCGTCATCGCTATCGAGAACACGCGACTGCTGAACGAGTTACGCAAGCGTACGACGGAGTTGTCGCAATCCCTCGACGATCTTCGCGCCGCGCAGGATCGCCTGGTCCAGACCGAGAAGCTGGCGTCGCTCGGCCAGCTCACCGCCGGGATCGCCCACGAGATCAAGAACCCGCTCAATTTCGTCAACAATTTCTCGTCGGTGTCGACGGAGCTGATCGACGAGCTCAACGAGGCCCTGCAAACGGCCTCGCTCGACGGCAAGACCAAGGCGGAGGTCGACGAGCTGACCGGCCTGCTCAGGAGCAATCTCGAAAAGGTGGTGCAGCACGGCAAGCGCGCCGATTCCATTGTCAGGAACATGCTGCTGCATTCGCGCGAGGGTTCCGGCGAGCATCGCCCCAGCGATATCAGCGCGATCCTGGAGGAGAGCCTCAATCTCGCCTATCACGGCGCACGTGTCGAAAGGCCCGCCTTCAACATCACGATCGAGCGCGACTTCGACCCCGCCCCAGGCATGGTCGATATCTATCCGCAGGAAATCACGCGAGTCTTCCTCAATCTGATCTCGAACGGCTTCTACGCCACCGCCAAGCGCAAGGAGAGCGCCGCAGACCCCTTCGAGCCCACCCTGCGCGCGGCAACGAAGAATCTCGGCGACAAGGTCGAGGTTCGGATTCGCGACAACGGCACCGGGATTCCGCCCGAGGTGAAGAAGAAGATGTTCAATCCCTTCTTCACCACCAAGCCGGCCGGCGAGGGCACCGGGCTCGGCCTTTCCATGAGCCATGATATCGTCGTGAAACAGCACGGCGGCACGATCGACGTGAACTCCGAGCCCGGAGTATTCACGGAATTCATCATCACCCTGCCGCGCATGATGGCGGCAGGCGGCACTTCCGGAGGCAAGACTTGAACGTTTACATTCTGGTCGTCGATGACGAGTCCGACGTCGAGGCGCTGTTCCGGCAGCAGTTCCGGCGCGACCTGCGCGCCGGCCGCTTCCAGATGGAATTCGCGCCGTCGGCGGCCGATGCGCTGAAGCTCGCCGCCGAGGTCCGCGATCCCTCGTTGATCCTGATTTTGTCCGATATCAACATGCCCGGCATGAGCGGGCTCGACATGCTGCCACACGTGCGCGCCGACTATCCGCACGTACCCGTCATCATGATCACGGCCTATGGCGACGCCGAGACCCGCCGGAAGGCGATCGAGCGCGGCGCCGTCGCGCTCCTGACCAAGCCGATCGACTTTGCGCAATTGCGCCAGGAAATCGATACGAGACTCGAGCAGGCGGCATGACTCCAACCATCCTCTTCGTCGACGACGAGCCGGATCTCGAGGCGCTGATCCTGCAAAAGTTCCGGAGGCAGCTTCGCGAGGGGCTGGTCAATTTCATGTTCGCGCGCGATGGCCTCGAGGCACTGGAGTCGATCGACCGACATCCGCATGTCGACATGGTGGTCGCGGACATCAACATGCCGCGGATGGACGGGCTGTCCCTGTTGCAGAAGCTCCAGGAGGCCGAGGACAAGAAATCGACCATCATCGTCTCGGCCTATGGCGACATGAGCAACATCCGAACCGCCATGAACCGCGGCGCGTTCGACTTTCTCACCAAGCCGATCGACTTCGCCGATCTGGAAATGACGATCCAGAAGACCATCCGCCATATCGAGATACTGCGCGAGGCGCGGCGCCGCCAGATGGAGGCCGAACGCGCCCATGCGTCGCTGTCGCGCTACTTCTCGCCTGAGATCGCCAAACGCCTCGCGGCGGATGTCAAGGGCGACGGCATGGAGGTGCAGTGGCGCGACGTCGCCACCATCTTCACCGACATCACCGGCTTCACGTCGCTGGTGGAGAGCGCGGCGCCCGAGACGCTTGGCGAGCTCCTCAACGAATATGTCGGCGGCATGACCGAGATCGTCTTCACGCACGAGGGGACGGTCGCAAAAATCATCGGCGATGCGATCCAGGTGCTGTTCAACGCGCCGGGCGACCAGCCGGACTATGCGACGCGTGCCGTCGCCTGCGCGCACGATCTCGACGCCTGGGCCGAGGATTTCTGCGCGCGATGGAAGGCGAGGGGTGTGAATTTCGGCACCACCCGCATCGGCGCCCATGCCGGGCCGGCGCTGGTCGGGAATTTCGGCGGCAACCGCTTCTTCGACTACACCGCCTATGGTGATACGATCAACATCGCAGCGCGGCTGGAGGCCGCCAACAAGGATCTGGGCACGCGAATCTGCGTCAGTGCCAGCGTCGCGGAAGCGGCTGAGAATTTCCAGGGCCGCCCCGTGGGTGAGCTGATGCTGCGCGGGCGCAGCGAACCTCTGCGCGCGTTCGAGCCGTTGCCGCAGGCCAAATTCGAAGCGCCGGCGACGGCGCGGTACTCCGAAGCCTTCGCCAGGATGGAGTCCGGTGATGCCGCCGCCATGCCGGCCTTCGCCGCGCTGGTCGGCATGCATGCCGACGATTCCCTGGCCGGCTTTCACCTGAAGCGCCTGCTCAACGGCGCCAAGGGCATTCGCATGCAACTGGAATAGGAGTCCGACATGACGGGTGAATTCTCCGCCGGCAATTACCGTTTCATTCCGTCCGTATTCCAGTATTCGGCCGGTGCGGCCGCGGATGACGGCTATGAGATCGAGCGCGTCCGCTTCGACCGCCTGGTGCCGCTCGCGGAAGGGTTTGCGCTTGCCGCGAAGTATATCCAGGAGGCGGGGCGGCCGCTGACGGCGTTCTGTGCCTGCGAGCTGCGCTCGCCGGCGGCCTTCAGCGAGGAAGGCTTTCGCACGTTCAACCTGCACTATGTGAAGACGCTGTCCGAATGGGGTATCTTCGACGGAACCACCAATCCGGTGGCGCGCAGCAATGTCTGTCCCGAGATCGATCCACCGGCCGAGCCGTCGCTCTATGCCTTCTCCTTCACGCGGCCGACAAGCTCGAAGACGCCGAGCTTCGTGATCGCCGGCGGCGCCGAGGCACGCGAGGGCAGCGGAACCTATGTCGAGCGCACCGTGCGCTACCGCGACCTCAGCCCGGAAGGCCTTCGCGAGAAGGTGCGCTTCACGACGACGTCGCAGATGGAGAGCAGGATGACGGCGTTCGGCTTCGGCTGGAAGGACACCACCGGCGTGCAGGCCTATTCCGTGCACGACTTCCATCACGCGTTGGTCGACGAGCTGGTCCGCCGCGGGGCGTTGCGCTCCGGCCTGACCTGGCACTTTGCCCGACCGCCGGTGGTCGATCTCGAATACGAGATGGATTGCCGCCGCGTGATGCGCGAAGTGGTTATCTAGAGCCATTTCCGTTCCGATAGAATCGGAACGGGGCTCTAGACTCTTGTTTTGACGCGTTTTCTTTACGCGAACCGGTATCCACTTCGCTCGAAAACGCTCTTAGCGCTGGCGCGGGTCGAGCGCGTCGCGCAGGCCGTCGCCGAGCAGGTTCAGCGATAGCACCACGAGGAAGATCGCGAGCCCCGGCCAGATCGCCATCCAGGGCGCCTGGGTCAGGAAGCGCTGCGCAGCGTTGAGCATGCTGCCCCAGGATGGCGCCGGCGGCTGCTGGCCAAGGCCGAGGAACGACAGCGCGGCTTCGGCGATGATGGCAGCCGCGATCGACAGTGTCGCCTGTACCAGCAGCGCAGGCAGGATGTTCGGCAGGATATGCGAGAACGCGATCCGCCAGGGCGGATTGCCGAGCGCCCGCGCCGCCTCGACATAGTCCTCGGCCTTGACGTTCAGCACCTGCCCGCGGGTCAGGCGAATAAAAATCGGAGTTGCCGAGATGCCGATCGCGATCATGGCATTGGTCAGGCTCGGGCCGAGGAACGCGGCGAGCGCGATCGCCAGGATCAGGAACGGGCAGGCCAGCATCGCATCGGTGATCCGGCTGATCAGCGCGTCGACGAACCCGCCCCGGTAGCCGGCGAGCAGGCCGAGCGGCACGCCGATGCCGAGAGCAATCGCGACCGAGATGAGTCCCGCGAGCAGAGACGCGCGCGCACCGTAAACGACGCGGCTCAAGATGTCGCGGCCGAGCTCGTCGGTGCCGAACCAGTGCGCCGCAGTGGGCGGCTTCCGGACGAGGCTCCAGCTCGTCGCGATGGGATCATAGGGCACGACAAGCGGTGCGAGCAGCGCAAGGCCGACGAACATCGTGATCATAACAAGTCCGAACACTGCGGCCTTGCGTTTGAACAAGCGCCGCCGGGCGCGGCGCGCCGGGCTGTCCAGCTCGTCAGCTTGGGTGACGGGAACGGCGGGCAGGGCGGCATCGGTCATGAGTCTAGCTCCGCAGCCGCGGATTAACGAGGATGTAGGCGACGTCGGCAACCAGGTTCAGCGTGATGTAGACCGTCGCCGTCACCAGCACGACGCCCTGTACGACCGCGTAGTCGCGGTTGAACACGGCGTCCACGATCAGCTTGCCGAAGCCGGGAATGGAGAAGATCTGCTCGGTCAGCACCGCTCCCGACAGCAGCGTGCCGAGCTCGAGCGCGCCGAGCGTGATGATCGGCGTGAGTGCGTTGCGCATCGCGTGCTTGAGGATGACCGAGCGCTCCGACAATCCCTTCGCGCGTGCGGTGCGGACATAGTCGCTCTCCAGCACCTGAAGCATGGCACTGCGGGTGTGCCGCATCAGGACCGCGGAAATCGCGTTGCCGAGCACGAAGGCCGGCATGATGGTGGCGGCAAGGCTCGCGCGCCAGTTCTCGGTGAGCGGCACGTAGCCCGAGGCCGGCAGCCAGCCGAGCTCGATCGAGAACAGGAAGATCATGAGGATTCCGAGCCAGAAGTTTGGCGTCGAGATGCCCCACAACGCAAACAGATTGGCGCCATAGTCCCACATCGTGCCCCTCTTCACCGCCGAGACGATGCCGGCGGGAATGCCGATCAGGAACGCGATCAACATTGCCATCGAGCCGAGCTGGAGCGTTACCGGCAGCTTCTGAGCGATCAGCTCGCGCACCGGCATCTTGTTGCGCAAGGACTCGCCGAAATTGCCGGTCAGGACCCCCTTGAGCCAATAGACGTATTGCACCGGGATCGGCTGATCGAGCCGGTACTGCTGACGGATCTGCTCGATCGCGGCCGGATCGCGTTCCTCGCCGGCCATCACCAGCGCCGGATCGCCCGGCAGCAATTGCTGGAGCGAGAAGATCAGCACCGACACGAAGAACAGTGTCGGCACGATCTGCACAATGCGGCGGGCGAGGAAGTTCAGCATGGCGCCGGTCGCGTATCAGACGATGCCATGCTCACTTGAACTTCAGCCCGACCACACGCACCAGCCCGTCGGGCATCTGCCTGTAACCCTGGAGCTTGGTCGTGTGCGCAATCAGAAGCGTGCGGTGGTAGATGTAGATGATCGGCAAATCGTCGAGCAGGATCTTGGTCATCTTTTCGTAGATCGCCTTGCGCTCATCGACGTTGGCGGTCAGCCGGCCGTCTTCCATCAGCTTGTCGGCTTCCGGGTTCGCGTACCCGCCGTCGTTCTGCGGTGCCTTGCTGCGCATGAAGATATAGGAGTTGCCGTCGGGGTCGATGCGGCCGCTCCAGTTGATCTGGAAGATCTGGAACTCGCCGGCCTGCGCCTGCTTGAACGTCGTCGCGAATTCGACCGCGCGGATCTTGATGTCGAATCCCGCTTCCCCAGCCATGGATTGGATGACCTGGGCGACGGCTTCGTTCTCCGCGCCTTTGGGAATCATGTAGTCGACGGTCACCGGCGAAGTGACGCCGGCTTCCTTCAGAAGCGCCTTGGCCTTCGCGATGTCACGGCCACGAACCGGAAATGCCTTCTGGTAATAGGGATGGGTGGGGCTGACCCATTGATTGCCGGGGGTGAACTCGCCGTTGAAGACGACCTGGTTAAGCGCTTCGCGATCGATCGACAGGTCGAGCGCCTTGCGGACCTTTGCCGACTGGCTCAACGGTCCCTTGGCCTTGTCGTTGCCGATATTGACGGTCAGGCCGAGATAGCCGAGCTCCGGTGCCGTCGACAGCACGAGCCGCGAATCCGCACGCACGTCCTTGATGTCAGTGGCGAGCACGCGCTCGATCAAATCGAGCCCGCCGGACTTCAGGTTGGCAAGGCGCACCGTGGCGTCGACGATCGGCAGGAACACGACTCGATCGATATGGATGTTGTCCTTGTTCCAGTAGTCGGCGAACTTTTCGAACACCATGCGGTCCTGCTGGACGCGTTCGACGAATTTGTAGGGGCCGGCGCAGACCGGATGCAGGCCGAACTTGTCGCCGGCCTCTTTCGCCGCCTTGGGCGAGACCATCATGCCGGAGCGATCGGTGAGCTGGGCGATCAGGGGCGAGTAGGGGGTTTTCAGCACCAGCTTGATGGTCAGGGGATCGACCACCTCGACGTGATCGACGCTGGCGAGCTCCGACTTCCGGAAAGAGGTCGGCAGCGTCATGTGACGCTCTATCGAGAATTTTGCGGCTTCCGCGTCCAGCGGTTCGCCGTCGTGGAATTTGACGTTCGGCCTGAGCTTGATCGTCATCTCCTTGCCGTCGGCCGAGGTCTCGTGGGACAGCGCGAGCTGCGGCACGATGTTGAGCTTCTCGTCGATGTCGAACAGCTTGTCGCAGAAGGCGGAGAACACGATGCGCCCGACATAGGTGCGGCCGATGCTGGGGTCGAGAATGTCGGGGTCCTCGGCGATGCCGATGCGAAGCGTGGTCTGCGCCTGGGCTGTGCCGACGAGCGACGTCAGCAAAGCCGACGCCAGGATTGTCAAACGCATAAAACTCATCGCTCTCAACCTCTGTTTTACGATTTTGCCGGGTCGGTGCCTCATGAACTAACCCCGCTAGCGCGTACTGCTTCCGTGCCGCCGCTGAAGGCGGCGACCAATTTTTCTAGGACCGGGGAGAAGCCGCCGTCCGACGGGACGATCGCCTCGGATGACGGCAGTTCCGACATTCGGTGGCAGGCCGTTGCATGTCCGATGCCATCCGGCAGGAGTTTTGGCATTTCGCTGCGGCAGCGTTCGACCACGTAGGGACAACGCGTGTGGAAGCGGCATCCTGGCGGCGGGTTGAGCGCGCTGGGGATCTCCCCTTGCAGCACAATCCGGCTGCTCTTTGCCCGCGGTTTAGGCACGGGGATCGCTGACAACAGCGCCCGGCTATAGGGATGGCGGGGTGCGGCGAACAGCGCGTCCGCCGCCGCCGTCTCGACGATCTGGCCGAGATTCATCACCGCCACATGGTCGGCGATGTGCTTGACCACGGCCAGATCATGCGAGACGAAAATATAGGCGAGGCCGAGCCGGTCCTGGAGCTCGCGCAGGAGATTGAGGATCTGCGAGCGGATCGAGACGTCGAGCGCCGAGACCGGCTCGTCGCAGATGATCAGCTTCGGCTCGACCGCGAGCGCGCGCGCAATGGCGATGCGCTGGCGCTGGCCGCCAGAGAACTCGTGTGGATAGCGCCGGGCCAGCCGAGGCTCGAGGCCCACCAGCCGCAATATTTCCTCAACGCGTTCGCGCCGCTGTGCTGGCGGCACCAGATCGTGCAGCGCCAGCGGCTCGGTCAGGATCTGGCCAACCGTCATGCGCGGATTGAGCGAGGCGTAGGGGTCCTGGAAGATGATCTGCGCCTCGCGGCGAAAGGCTCGCAGCGCGCCAGCATCGAGGGCGAGGAGATCGCGGCCTTCGAAACGGATTGTGCCGGCATCCGGCTCGATCAGCCGCAGAACGAGGCGGCTAACGGTGGATTTGCCGCAACCGGATTCGCCGACCAGCGCAAGCGTCCTGCCGGCTTCGAGTGAGAAGCTGACGCCATCAACGGCTTTGACATGCGCCAGCGCCCTTCCGAACAGCGAGCGCTCGGCGACGAAATGTTTGACCAGGCCCTCGACCTCGAGCAACGCCATCACGACACCAAAAGTTCGAGCGGAGCGCGAATGCAGCGCGAGAGATGGCCGGGGCTGACTTCCACAAGCGGCGGCGGCGCCTTGGTGCAGGCGTCCAGCACGAAAGGGCAGCGCGCGGCGAAACGGCAGCTGGCGGGCGGCTGCGCCATGTTCGGGACCATGCCCTCGATCGTGGCAAGCTGTTCCGCGCGATGGTCGAGCCGCGGGATCGAGCCGAGCAGGCCCACGGTGTAGGGATGCTGCGGCGCCGAGAACAATTCGTCCACCGGCGCGCGCTCGACGATCTCGCCCGCATACATCACCGCGACCTCGTCGCAGACTTCGGCGACGACGCCGAGATCATGGGTGATCAGGATGATCGCGGCGCCGCTCGCCGCCTTCAACTCCCGCATCAGCTCGAGGATCTGCGCCTGCAAGGTGACGTCGAGCGCGGTGGTCGGCTCGTCCGCGATCAGCAGCCGCGGATCGCAGGCGAGCGCCATCGCGATCATGACGCGCTGGCGCATGCCGCCGGAGAGCTTGTGCGGATATTCGTCGATCCGCCGCTCGGGCGAGGGAATGTGGACGCGACGCAGCAGCTCGATCGCCCGCTCGCGCGCACTTCTGCGCGAGCCGCCGCGGTGGCGCAGGATGGTCTCGATGATCTGATCGCCGATGGTGAAGCTCGGATTGAGCGAAGTCATCGGCTCCTGGAAGATCATTGCGAGCCGGTTGCCGCGGAGGTCGCGCAGCGTCTGGTCCGAGGTCTTCAACAGGTCGAATCCGTCGAAGCGGATCGCACCTGAAATCTCCGCGCTCTGTTTCGGCAGCAGGCCCATGATCGCCAGCGACGTCACGCTCTTGCCGCAGCCGGATTCGCCGACGAGGCCGAGCGTCGCGCCATTGGCGACGCTGAGATCGACGCCGTCGACCGCGTGGGTGACGCGGCCGTCGTCGCCGTGGAAGCGGATGCGGAGATCCTTGATCTCGATGAGAGGGCTTGCGCTCATGATTGCCTTGCGCGGCTCGCGGCGATGCTGGCGTCGATGACGCTGCGATCGGTGTTGCCTGCCGGGTTCTGCCGCGTCGGCATGGAGTTGCGAAAATGCACCCAGAGCTCGTGGCTGACTTGTTCGAGCCGTTCGAGCTCGCCGAGCGGATCGGGATGATCGTCGGCGCGAACGTCCAGCGCCGGCCATTCCTCCTCGCCGTGAATCAGGAGCGCCGCGGACTGCTTGCCGCGCTTGTCGCCGCCGGCGGCTTCGCCCGCGCGCATCGCCGCGAGCAGGCGGCGCGGGAAGGGCAGGCTGTCATTGGCGATGTAGGTCTTGGCGGTCTCGTCGAGCACGTCGGCGCCCGCGAGCATGTTGCCGGCGATGGAGAAGCCGCTGCCCGCGATGTGGCCGCACCATTCGACACAGTCGCGGCCGGTATGCGCCGCGATCTCGCCGCTCGCGTCCATGATGTGGATCTGGCGGCTCTCGCGGCCATCGTCGGTCGCGAGCAGGGCGGCCAGCACGTCGCGCGCGTTGAGACCCTCACGCAGCAGCTTGACGCCGTCGATGCCATAATAGGGATTGACGAAAGCCTGCGTCGCGATGGCGCCGAGGCCCGCGGCGATGTAGGGGACACGCGCGCCGACGGCGAAGAAACGGGTCGCAACGGCGATGCCGAACTGGCCGGTAGCAGGATCGCGCGCGATAATCGACCAGGTCATATGCTGCCTTTAGCGCCCTGCGGCGTAGCCCTGCATGCCGCGCGGATTGGCGGCGGCGCGGCGGCGCGGACCGACGCGCGAGGCCGCGGTGAGGCGGCCTTCCGACCAGTCCGGTCCGACCTCGACGATATGTCCGCGTTCGCGAAGAGTCTCGATCGTCGCCTTCGGCACGCGGTTCTCGACCACGAGCACGCCGGGGCGCGCGGTGCGGGGCCAGAACGAGATCGGGAAATGCTCGGAGTGCCAGGCCGGGGCGTCGATCGCCTCCTGGAGATTGAGGTTGCAATGGACGTGCCGCAGGAAGAACTGCGTGATCCACTGATCCTGCTGGTCGCCGCCGGGCGAGCCCCAGGCCAGATAAGGCTCGCCGTCGCGCAACGCCATGGTCGGCGACAGCGTGGTGCGTGGGCGTTTGCCTGGCGCGAGCGAGCTCGGTTGGTTCTCCTCCAAATCGAACATTTGTGCGCGGCTGCCGAGACAGAAACCCAACTCGGGAATGACAGGCGAGGATTGCAGCCAGCCGCCCGACGGCGTCGAGGACACCATGTTGCCGGCCTTGTCGATGATGTCGAAATGCACGGTGTCGCCGCGCACCTCGCCGAAGCGCCCCACCGTCGGTTCGCCGGCGCCGAGCGCACCCACCGCTTCGCGCTGGCCTTCGGCGCGGCGCAGCTTGACCACGCCGCCAAAGTCCTTGACCGCGCCAGGCCGGAGATCGAGCGAAGCCTTGTCGGTGACGAGCTTGCGCCGTTCGTCGTTGTAGGCGTCCGATAGCAGCGTCGCGATCGGGATCTCGCTGAACTTGGGGTCGCCGTAGAATTTTTCGCGATCGGCGAAGGCGAGCTTGGCGCATTCGATCTGGAGATGGATGAATTCCGGCCCGGTCGGATCGAGCCCGTCGAGCGCAAAGCCCTTGAGCAGCGCGAGCTGCTGCAGCGTCACCGGGCCCTGGCTCCAGACGCCGGCCTTGCAGACGGTGTAACGGCCGTAATCGTAGGTGAGCGGGGCCTCGACCGTGGGCTGCCAGCGCGCCATGTCATCGGCCGAGAGCACACCGCGATGCGGCGAGCCGCTGACGTCCATGACCTCTTGCGTCCGGCAGAACTTGTCGATGGCCTCGGCGACAAAACCTTGCGACCAGGACTTTCGCGCGCGCTCGATCTCGGCGTCGCGGCCGCCGCCACCGCTCTCGGCCTCGCTGAGAATGCGCGTGTACGTCGCGGCAAGCGCCTTGTTGGTGAAGAGCGTGCCGGGCCTCGGGACTTCGCCATTCGGCAGGTAGACCGCGGCCGAGGTCGGCCAGTGCGTGCGGAACAATTGCTCCACGGTCTGGATCGTGGCGCAGGCGCGCTCGACCAGCGGATAGCCGTCGCGGGCGTAGGAAATGGCGGGCTCCAGCACGTCGCGTAAGCGCACCGTGCCGTAGTCGCGCAGCAGCATCATCCAGGATTCGAAGGTGCCGGGGACGCAGGCCGCGAGCAGGCCCGTCCCGGGCACCATGTCGAGGCCTTCGCTCTTGTAATGCGCGATGGTGGCGCGCGCCGGTGCCGGACCTTGGCCGCAGATCACCTCGGTGCGGCCGCGCTTCACGTCGTGAACGATGATGGGCACGTCGCCGCCGGGGCCGTTCAGATGCGGCTCGACAATCTGGAGCGTGAAAGCGGTGGCGACGCCGGCGTCGAAGGCGTTGCCGCCCTTTTCGAGGATGGCCATGCCGACGGCGGTCGCGATCCAGTGTGTGGTGGCGACGACCCCGAACGTGCCCTCGATCTCGGGGCGCGTCGTGAAGGGATCGGGATTGACTTTGCTGGCCATGGGACTTCGCTACCTTATTTATCGCGCGCGCAATTGATCACAGGCGATGCCGTGTCGCCAATGCGCAGGCCGCATAGCACGCGCGCGTCACGCCGGGACCGGCGCGGTGTTCACGGCGTGACAGGCGACGCCGTCGATCAGGTCCGGGGCTTCCTTGCGGCAGAGATCGAAGGCGAGCGGGCAGCGCGGATTGAAGGCGCAGCCGGGCGGCGGATTGATCGGGTTCGGAATCTCGCCCTTGACTGGAATGCGCTGGCGGCCGCTCATGGCGAGGTCAGGCACTGCGCCCAGCAGCATCTTGGTGTAGGGCATGCGCGGACGGGCGAACAACTCCTTGCCTTCCGCGATCTCGACGATGCGACCGAGATACATCACGCCGACGCGGCTCGCCATGTGGCGAACCACGGCGAGGTTGTGGCTGATGAACATGTAGGTCAGGCCGAACTTGTCCTGGAGGTCGCGCATCAAATTGAGGATTTGCGCCTGCACGGAGACGTCGAGCGCCGAGGTGGGCTCGTCGCAGACGATGAACTCGGCATCGGAGGCAAGCGCCCGCGCGATCGCGATGCGCTGACGTTGACCGCCGGAGAATTCGTGCGGGAATTTCAGGCGGTCGTCGGGATGCAGACCGACGAGGCTGAGCAGCTCGCCGACGCGTGCCTGGATGTCGCGCTCGCCCTGGATCAGGTCGAAGGCGCGGATCGGCTCGGAGATGATGGCATCGACCCGGAAGCGCGGATTCAGGCTCGCATAGGGATCCTGAAAGATCATCTGGATGCGGCGGCGCAGTTTCCGGCGCGCTTGCGCCTGCCGTGGATCCGTCATGGACACGCCGTCGATCAGCACGTTGCCGGAGCTCGGCGGCAGCAGGCCGACCACCATCCGTGCCACCGTGGTCTTGCCCGAGCCGGACTCGCCGACCAATGCAAAGGTCTCGCCCTTCCTAATGTCGAAGGTGACGCCGTCGACCGCCCTGAGAGATTCGAGATGGCCGCCTTCGAGCACGCGGTTGAGCCACGGCTTCGAAACGTCGAACACGCGGCGCAGGTTCTTGGCTTCGACGAAGGGAGCGGTCATGCCGCGCTCTCCGCCGGCATGCTATCATAGAGATGGCAGGCGACCGATTGCGTGCCGCGTGGCAGCGGCTCCGGCCGGTCGACGCGGCAGCGATCGAAGGCGAAGGCGCAGCGCGGATTGAACGAGCAGCCGCGCGGGATCGCCGACAGCCGCGGCATCGAGCCAGGAATCTGCACGAGACGCTTGTCGTCGCCGGCAAGCGTCGGGATCGCGCCCATCAAGCCCTTAGCGTAAGGATGCAGCGGATTCCTGACGACGTCCTGCACCGGGCCGATCTCGGCGACGCGGCCGGCATACATCACGGCCACGCGGTCCGAGGTCTCGGCGATCACGCCCATGTCGTGCGTCACCAGCATCACGGCCGTGCCGTGGTCGCGGCCAAGGCGCTTGATCAGCGAGATGATCTGCGCCTGTACGGACACGTCGAGCGCGGTGGTCGGCTCGTCCGCGATGATCAGCTCCGGCTCGGCACAGATCGCGAGCGCAATCACCACGCGCTGGCGCATACCGCCGGAGAATTCGTGCGGGTAGCCGTCGATGCGCTTTTCGGGCGCGGGGATGCCGACCTCGGCGAGCAGGTCGATGGCGCGGCGGCGAGCGGCCGTCTCGGAGAGATTGAGGTGGGTCCGGATCGTTTCCACGATCTGATCGCCGATCTTGTACAGCGGATTGAGTGAGGTGAGGGGATCCTGGAAGATCATCCCGATCCGCTTGCCCCTGATCCGGCGCAACTCCTCTGACGGCAGATTGTCGATGCGAAGGCCGGACAGCAGGATCTCACCGCCAGCGATGCGGCCCGGCGGATCGATCAGGCCGATCACCGAGAGCCCGGTGACGGATTTGCCGGCACCGGATTCGCCGACCACACCCAGCACCTCGCCCTTGGCGATGTCGAAGGAGACGCCGTCGATGGCGCGCAGGGTGCCGCGGCGGGAGGCGAATTCGACTTTGAGATTGCGGACAGAGAGAACGGGTTCGGTCATGAACGCTGCATACTCATCGGAGTTTCGGGTTAAGCGCGTCGCGCAGCCAGTCGCCGAGCAGGTTGATCGACAGGATCAGCGCCGCGAGTGCGATTCCGGGGAAGGCGACGATCCACCATTCGCCTGCGAACAGATAGCCGTTGCCGATGCGGATCAGCGTGCCGAGCGACGGCATGGTCTCGGGCATTCCCGACCCGAGGAACGACAGCGTTGCCTCGGTGATGATGGCGAGCGCGAGGTTGATGGTCGCGATCACGAGGATCGGCCCCGTGGTGTTCGGGAGCACGTGGCGCAGCATGATCACGGGGGCGGGCAGGCCGATCAATTGTGCGGCTGCGACATAGTCCTTGTTCTTCTCGACCAGGACCGAGCCACGCACCGTGCGCGCGTATTGCACCCAAAAGCTCAGGCCGATCGCGAAGACCAGGACCGCCAGCATGCTCATTTCGTCAAGCTTGTTGCCAAAGACCGATTTTGCGATGCCGTTGATCAAGAGCGCAATCAGGATAGCTGGAAACGAGAGCTGCACGTCGGCGATGCGCATGATCAGCCCGTCGACGGCGCCGCCGAAATAGCCGGCGGTCAGCCCGAGCATGATGCCGAGCGCGCCAGACAAGACGACGCCGAGGACGCCGACGAGCAACGAGATGCGCAGACCGTAGAGGATCGCGGACAACACGTCGCGGCCCTGCTCGTCGGTGCCGAGCAGGAACGGGCTCTGACCATCGGCAGTCCAGAGCGGTGATATCCGCGAATTCATCAGCTGGAGCTGCGCCGGGTCGAACGGATTTTGCACCGACAACACCGAGGCGAAGATCGCGATCAGGAAGAACAGCAGCGTCACCGCGGCTGCGATCATGGTGATCTTGGAGCGGCGGAACGAGTAGAACAGATCGCTGTCGAGCGCGCGTTTGAACCAGCTCGGTGCTGCGCGCGCGCCGCGCTCCTCGATCTTGTGCGGGACGACGGCCTCGCTCATGTCAGTGCGCCCGGCTGACCGTCGAGCGCAGCCGCGGATCGACGATAGTGTAGAGGATATCAACCACGAGGTTGATGGTGACGAAGATCAGGGACACCATCATCAGATAGGCCGCCATGATCGGGATATCGACGTTCTGAACGGCCTGAACGAACAGGAGTCCCATGCCCGGCCACTGGAACACGGTCTCGGTGATGATGGCGAAAGCAATGACCGAGCCAAATTGCAGGCCGGCGACGGTGATGACGGGAACCAGCGTGTTGCGCAGCGCATGGCCGAAATGGATCGCCCGCGTGGTGAGCCCACGGGCGCGGGCGAAGCGGATGTAGTCGGTGCGCATCACTTCCAGCATCTCCGCGCGGACGAGGCGCATGATCAGCGTCATCTGGAATAGGCCAAGCGTGATCGAAGGCATAATCAGCGCCTTCAGGCCGGACAGTGTCAGGAGTCCCGTCGTCCACCAGCCGATATGTACGACGTCGCCCCGCCCGAACGAGGGCAACCAGCCGAGGGTCACCGAGAACAGGTAGATCATGAGAATGCCGATCAGGAAGGTCGGCAGCGAAATGCCGATCAGCGAGACGGCCTGGAATGCATGCGCGAGCCAGCTGTCACGGCGAAGCGCCGAATAGACCCCCATCAGGATGCCGCTGATCATCGCGAAGATGGTGGCGCAGATCGCGAGCTCGAGCGTTGCGGGCATCCGCTCCATCAGCAGGTTGGAGACCGGCAGACGGAACTGGTAGGACACCCCGAACTTGAACTGCGCAGCGTTGCCGACATACCGGCCGAACTGTACGATCACGGGATCGTCGAGGCCGAGCGATTTGCGGATCGCAGCGCGTTCGGCGCCCGACGTATCCATCCCGACCATCTGGTTTACGGGATCGCCGGCAAAGCGGAACATCGAGAACGAGATGATCCCGACGGCGATCATGACACCGATGGCCTGGATGGCTCGGCGCAGTGTGAAAGCGAGCATTTGTTCCTTTCACATCTCTTCAGCAGCACGCATCATTGCGTTAGCCCGAAATATCAAGTCCCGGAAGCCAGGGCTTCCGGGACTTCACAACTTGTCGACACCTACTCGTCCTGCTTGGTGGCCCAGTAGAGCATGACCATGTTGTCCGCACGCTGGATCAACTTCACCTTCTTCGAGACGCCCCAGGCGAGCGCCTGCTGGTGCAGCGGGACGTAGGCCCAGTCCTTCATCGAGATCTCGAAGGCCTGCTTGATCAGGAGATCGCGCTTGCCCGTATCGGGTTCCACGAGGATCTTGTCGGCGAGCTCATCGAACTGCTTGTTGCAGTAGCCGGCGAGATTGGCTTCGCCGCGGTTCGGATCCTTGGGATCGTCCCGACAGCCCATGATGTCGTGCAGCACGTTATGGGAGTCGAGCGTATCCGGGGTCCAGCCCAGCATGAACAGCGAAGTCTTGTAGCCGCCGGGCTTCAGCACCTTGGCGAAATACTGGGCCTTGGGTTGCGCCAGCAGCTCCACTTTGAGGCCGATGCGGGCGAGCATGCCGACGACGGCCTGACATATCGCGGCGTCATTGACGTAGCGATCGTTGGGGCAGTCCATCGTGACTTCGAAACCCTCGGGATAGCCGGCGTCAGCCAGGAGCTTCTTGGCGGCGTCGGGATCGAGCTTCGGCCGGGTGAAATCCTTCGAGGCAAAGATCTCTGGTGCGACCATCAATGCGGACGGCGTGGACAGTCCGCGCATGACGCGATTCTTGATCAGGTCGACGTCGATCGTCCGGTAGACGGCTTCGCGGACGCGAACGTCCTTGAACGGATTCTTGCCCTTGATGTTGGAATACAGGAGCTCGTCGCGCGCCTGATCCATGCCAACGAAGATGGTGCGGAGCTCGGGCCCCGTCAGTACCGTGGCGTTGGGGCTTGCTTTGACGCGGTCGATGTCCTGGACCGGAACTGGCTCGATCACGTCGACTTCGCCCGACAACAGCGCCGCGACACGCGTGGCCGGGTTTGCGATCGGCGTGAAGATGATCTCCTTCAGATTATGTTCCGGCTTGCGCCACCAGTTCGGATTGGCCTTGAAGACGGTCTTCACGCCAGGTTGATGGCTCTCGATCGTGAAGGCGCCGGTGCCGTTCTCATGGAGCGAGGCGTAGCTCGGGGTCGTGGCGGCGGCCGGCGTCGGTGCCACCGCATCGTTCGCCTCTGCCCATTTCTTGTCCATGATGTACCAGGTCGCCCACAGCGCCGTCAGAATGGGATTGGGCGAGGTCAGGATGAAATCGACGGTGTAATCGTCGATCTTGACCGCCTTGGCATCGGCGGGAACGCGGCTCTGGAAATTCGAGCCTTTCGCCCGCACGCGGTCGGCCGAGAACACCACGTCGTCAGCGGTGAACGGGTCACCGTTGTGGAATTTGACGTCCTTGCGCAGGTGAAAGCGCCAGCGGGTCGGCTCCGGCGTCTCCCAGCTTTCGGCAAGTGCCGGGACGATCTTCAGGTCCTTGCCGCGGGCAACCAAGCCCTCATAGACATGACCGAGATGCGCGCTGGTGGTCGACTCGTTCAGCGTGTACGGGTCGAGCGACTTGAGCTCACCCTGGTTGGCGTAGCGCAGCGTCTGGCTCGACGCCGGCGAGACCGCCAACGCAAGCATACCGGCGAGCGTCGCCGCAAACAGACTTCGTCCAACTGACATTCTTGACCCTCTCCACTCGCCCGCACCGTCATTTTTGATTGTTCGGCGGGGCTGATCGATCCATGTTGCCCAGAGTTCTCGACCCGTGCAAGCGCCATTCCAGCAAGGAACGCGCCAAGTTGCACCGCTGTGCAGCAATGCTGACCGGCCTTGACGGGTGGATGGGCGCGGGCGCCAGCGATTTTGATTGACCATACCCGCCGATCGCGGAAGCCTGCGCCCGGTCGCCTGCCTCAGGTCGCTTGCGTTGCGCACCATGTCGCGGCGATACTGCGGCAGGCCGCTCGAATCTCATCTGGAGGGGACATGAAAGTTAATATCGAAATCGACTGCACCCCCCTCGAAGCCCGTCAGTTCATCGGATTGCCCGACCTGGCTCCGATGCAGACGGCTGTGATGGACAAGCTGCAGCAGCAGGTGCTGAGCAACATCGACAAAGTCTCGCCGGAATCGCTGATCCAGAGCTGGTTCACCTTCGATCCGAAGATCGCCGAGCGGTTTCAGGACATGTTCGTCACCATGGCCGGTCTCGGCAGCCCGCGCAGCGGCGACAAGAAGAAATAGTGCCGCCCGGTCCGGACGGGCCGCAGACCCCAAGCCGGCTTCGTCCGCCGGGCCTCGGTTGGCTGCTCGCCGAAGCCCGTGGGCTGTTCGAACTCAACGCCAGCCTGCTGTTGTCGCCGGTCCTGATGCGCGCGCCCAGAGGCGATGGCCATCCGGTGCTGGCGCTGCCGGGCTTTCTCGCCAGCGACCTCTCGATGGCGCCGATGCGGCGCTATCTCAGCGAGCTCGGCTATGAGGCACATGCCTTGCGGATGGGCCGCAATTTCGGCGGGCTGGGACGGATGCGGGATTCGCTGCGGGCCCGTCTCGCCGAGATCCATGCTGCAAGCGGACGCAAGGTCAGCCTGGTCGGCTGGAGCCTCGGCGGCGTCTACGCGCGCGATCTCGCGCTCCAGGCGCCCGACATGGTCCGCAATGTCATCACGCTCGGCAGTCCTTTTGCCAACGACGTGCGGGCGACCAATGCCACGCGGCTCTACGAGGCGCTGTCCGGCGAGCGGGTGGAGGATTTTGCCGAACTGCGCGAGGCGATCGCCGGCGATCTTCCGGTGCCGGCGACGTCGATCTATTCCCGCGCCGACGGCATCGTGAACTGGCGGACCTGCCTGCTACGTCCCTCCGACCGTGCCGAGAACATCGAGGTGCACCTGGCGAGCCATATCGGGCTTGGGGTGAATCCCGCAGCGCTGTGGGCCGTGGCGGACCGCCTTGCGCAACCGGAGGGAGAGTTCTGGCCATTTGACCGGGCAGGGCCGTTTGCCATTGCATATGCCCCGCCGGAACAGGCAGTATCGGCCTGACGAGAAGCGCCGCCTAAGGCGCCCGTCAAATACTCGGGAGGGAACTATGGCTGACGGGAAGAAGCTGTCGTCGCTCGACGCGTCGTTTCTCTATCTGGAAACGCCGGAAATGCCGATGCATGTCGGGAGCATGGCGATCTTTCGCCTGCCGGACGACTACAAGGGCGACTTCTTCGAAGACTTCAAGGCGATGATCGTCTCGCGCCTGCACATCGCGCCGATCCTCAAAGCGCGGCTGGAGAAGGCGCCGCTCGACATCGATCATCCCTCCTGGGTCGAGGACGATCAGTTCGACATCGACCGTCACATCTTCCGCGCCAGTCTGCCGCAGCCGCGCGACCGCGCCACGCTCGAACGCATCGTCGGCTGGATGCACGCCAAGCTCTTGAACCGCGCCCGCCCGCTCTGGGAATTCTACGTGTTCGAGGGCATGAAGGACAACGAGGTCGGGCTCTATTCCAAGATGCATCATGCCGCCATCGATGGTGGCGCGGGTGCGGCGCTGACCAACATGATCTACGATATCTCGCCGATCCCGCGGAAGGTCGATCCGCCGACCGCGGGAGCGAAGCCCGGACAGGAGCCGCGCGACATCGCCGCGACCCTGCTCGATTCCTATCAGCAGCTCTTCACCCAGCCGCTCGATGCATCGGCGGCCGCGAAGAACCTGCAACTGCCGCGCACCGGCAAGAGCGACATCGGTTCGATCCTGTTCGACAATGCGATGTACCAGATCGAGAGCGCGGTGCGCTTTGCCGGCAACATCCCGACCATGGTCAAGAGCGTCTCCGAGGTGCTCGGCAAGGTCGCCGATCCCAAGTCGCGCGAGAGCCTCGCCAGCATGGTGTCGCCGCCGACCATGCTCAACAAATCGATCTCGTCCGAGCGCAGCTTCGCCGGCGTCTCGATTTCGCTGTCGCGCGCCAAGGCGCTGGCAAAACAGGCCGGCGGCAAGCTCAACGACGTCGTGCTGGCGCTCGCCTCCGGCGTGGTCCGGCGCTACCTCAAGGAGTACAGCACGCTTCCCGCGAAATCGCTGACCGCGGCCGTGCCGATCTCGCTGCGCGAAGAGGGCAACACCGAGGCCAACAACCAGGTGTTCGGCATGATCTGTTCGATCGCGACCAACATCGAGGATCCCAAGGCACGGCTGGAAGCCATTATCGCGCAATCGACCAAGTCCAAGGAGATGTCGCATCCGCTGCGGGCGCTGATGCCGCAGATATCCAATATCTCGATGCTGGGCGCGCCGATGATGATGCAGGTTCTGGCGCTGGTCTACAGCCGCTCGAACCTCTCGGACGTGCTGCCGCCGGCCGCCAACATCACGGTGTCCAACGTGCCGGGGCCGCGGCAGACGCTCTACGCCGCCGGCGCCGAGTTGTTGCACATCTTCCCGGTGTCGATCTCGACGCATGGACAGGCGCTCAACATCACCGTGCAGAGCTATCGCGACCAACTCGATTTCGGCTTCATCGTCGGCGCCAACATCATTCCGCACGTGCAGGTGATGTGCGACATGCTGCCGGAAGAGTTCGCTGCGCTGGAGGCGGCCTACGCGCCGCCGGCGGCCAACATCAGGGGCGCCGCGGAGTAGGAATATGTCGATGATTGAAATGCCACCGCTCAAGTTCGTGCAGACGAACGGAATCCGCATGGGCTACTACGAGGCGGGCCCGGCCGATGACAAGCCGCCGATCGTGCTGTGTCATGGCTGGCCCGAGCTCGCCTTCTCCTGGCGCCACCAGATCAAGTCGCTGAGCGAGGCCGGCATCCGGGTGATCGCGCCGGACCAGCGCGGCTACGGCGCGACCGACCGGCCCGAGCCGGTCGAGGACTACGACATCGAGCATCTGACCGGCGATCTGGTCGGACTGCTCGATCATCTCGGGATCGACAAGGCGATCTTCGTCGGCCACGACTGGGGCGGCTTCGTCGTCTGGCAGATGCCGCTCCGGCACATCGACCGGGTCGCCGGCGTGGTCGGCATCAATACGCCTCATACCAACCGCGCCTGGGCCGATCCGATCGAGCTCCTGCGCGCGCGCTTCGGCGAAAAGATGTATATCGTGCAGTTCCAGGACCCGGCGCGTGAGCCTGACAGGATCTTTGGCAGCCGCGTCGAGCAGACCTTTGACGCCTTCATGCGCAAGCCTGCGCCGCGCCCGGCAGATGCTCCGGCGGAGGAAGTCGTCGCGGGTGTCGGTGCCTCGCCGCGACTGAATCTGGCGTTCCCGCAGATGATCGCGGGCTACGATGCGAAGCACGATCCCCGGATACCGATCCTGTCGGCGGAGGAGAAGAAGGTGTTCGTCGATGCCTTTACCAGGACCGGATTTACCGGCGGCATCAACTGGTACCGCAACATGTCGCGCAATTGGGTGCGCTCCGAGGGGCTCGATCATACGGTGCGTGTGCCGTCGTTGATGATCATGGCCGAGAATGATGCGGTGCTGCCGCCGTCGTCCGCCGATGGCATGGAGAAATTCATTCCCGATCTGGAAAAGTACCTGGTCCGCGACAGCGGCCATTGGACGCAGCAGGAGAAGCCGGAGGAGGTCAGCGCCAAGCTGATCGAATGGCGTAGAAGGCGGTTTGGCTAGCGTTGACGGCCAGGGCAGGGGAAGCGCACGTAATGTCATCGAAGAACCGACTGGACCCGATCCCGCAGCCGCCGACCAAGCCTGTGGTCGGCAACATGCTGTCACTGGATTCGGCCGCGCCGGTGCAGCATCTGACCCGGCTTGCCAAGGAGCTGGGTCCGATCTTCTGGCTCGACATGATGGGCTCGCCGATCGTGGTCGTCTCCGGCCACGATCTCGTCGACGAGCTGTCCGATGAGAAGCGTTTCGACAAGACAGTGCGCGGTGCGCTGCGGCGCGTGCGCGCGGTCGGCGGCGACGGCCTGTTCACGGCCGACACCAGGGAGCCGAACTGGAGCAAGGCGCACAACATCCTGCTCCAGCCCTTCGGCAACCGCGCCATGCAATCCTATCACCCGAGCATGGTCGACATCGCCGAGCAGCTCGTCGGCAAATGGGAGCGGCTCAACGCCGACGACGAGATCGACGTCGTTCACGACATGACGGCGCTGACGCTCGATACGATCGGCCTGTGCGGCTTCGACTACCGCTTCAATTCGTTCTACCGGCGCGACTACCATCCCTTCGTCGAATCGCTGGTGCGTTCCCTCGAAACCATCATGATGACGCGTGGCCTGCCGTTCGAGCAGCTCTGGATGCAGAAGCGGCGCAAGACCATGGGCGAAGACGTCGCCTTTATGAACAAGATGGTCGACGAGATCATCGCCGAGCGGCGCAAGAACGCGGATGCGATCGACGACAAGAAGGACATGCTCGCGGCGATGATGACCGGTGTCGATCGCTCGACCGGCGAGCAGCTCGACGACGTCAACATCCGCTACCAGATCAATACGTTCCTGATCGCCGGCCACGAGACCACCAGCGGCCTGTTGTCCTGCACGCTCTATGCGCTGCTCAAGCACCCGGACATTCTCAAGAAAGCCTATGACGAGGTCGACCGCGTCCTCGGTCCCGACGTCAATGTGCGGCCGACCTATCAGCAGGTGACGCAGCTCACCTACATCACGCAGATCCTGAAGGAGGCGCTGCGGCTATGGCCGCCGGCGCCGGCCTATGGCATCTCGCCGCTGAACGACGAGGCCATCGGCGGCGGCAAGTACAAGCTTCGGAAGGGTACCTTCACCACCATCCTGGTGACGGCGCTGCATCGTGACCCCAACGTCTGGGGGCCGAACCCGGACGCGTTCGATCCGGAGAATTTCAGCCGGGAGGCCGAAGCCAAGCGGCCGATCAATGCCTGGAAGCCGTTCGGTAACGGCCAGCGCGCCTGCATCGGTCGCGGCTTCGCCATGCACGAGGCCGCGCTCGCGCTCGGCATGATTCTCCAGCGCTTCAAGCTGATCGACCACCAGCGCTACCAGATGCATCTGAAGGAAACGCTGACGATGAAGCCGGAAGGCTTCAAGATCAAAGTCCGTCCGCGCGCCGATCGCGAGCGCGGCGCTTATGGCGGGCCTGTGGCGGTGTCTTCGGCACCGAAGGCGCCGCGTCAGCCGACCGCGCGGCCCGGTCACAACACGCCGATGCTGGTGCTTTACGGCTCCAATCTCGGCACCGCCGAGGAGCTCGCGACGCGCATGGCCGACCTTGCCGAGATCAACGGCTTCGCCGTGCATCTCGGGCCGCTCGATGGCTACGTCGGCAACCTGCCGCAGGAGGGCGGCGTGCTGATTATCTGCGCCTCCTATAACGGCGCGCCGCCGGACAATGCGTCGCAATTCGTCAAATGGCTCGGCGACGAGCTGCCGAAGGATGCGTTTGCCAATGTGCGCTACGCAGTGTTCGGCTGCGGTAACAGCGACTGGGCCGCGACCTATCAATCGGTGCCGCGCTTCATCGACGAGCAATTGTCGGCGCACGGCGCGCGCGGTCTATCCGCGCGGCGAAGGCGATGCGCGCAGCGATCTCGACGGCCAGTTTCAGAAATGGTTCCCGGCGGCCGCCCAGGTCGCGACCAAGGAATTCGGTATCGACTGGAATTTCACGCGCACCGCGGAGGACGATCCGCTCTACACGATCGAGCCGGTCGCGGTGACCGCCGTCAACACCATCGTCGCCCAGGGCGGCGCGGTGGCAATGAAGGTGGTGGTCAATGACGAGCTCCGGAACAAAAGCGGGTCCAATCCGTCGGAGCGTTCGACACGCCACATCGAGGTGCAGCTGCCGTCCAACATCACGTACCGCGTCGGCGATCATCTGAGTGTGGTCCCGCGCAACGATCCGACGCTGGTGGATTCTGTCGCCCGTCGCTTCGGCTTCCTGCCGGCCGACCAGATCAGGCTTCAGGTCGCCGAAGGCCGCCGCGCGCAATTGCCGGTCGGCGATGCCGTGTCGGTTGGCCGC
Source organism: Bradyrhizobium nivariense (assembly GCF_029846715.1). Taxonomy (GTDB): domain Bacteria; phylum Pseudomonadota; class Alphaproteobacteria; order Rhizobiales; family Xanthobacteraceae; genus Bradyrhizobium. The sequence goes on along the minus strand of NZ_JARVWW010000024.1, from coordinate 73,141 downwards.
CTGCTCAGCGAGTTTGTCGAGCTCCAGCAGGTGGCGACACGGAAGCAGATCCAGATCTTGGCCGAGCACACCCGCTGCCCGATGACCAAGCCGAAGCTGCTGGCCTTCGTTGGCGAGGAGCCCGAGCCGCTCGAGCGCTACCGCACCGAGATTCTGGCGAGGCGCAAATCGGTGTTCGACTTGCTGCTCGAATATCCGGCTTGCGAATTGCCGTTCCACGTCTATCTGGAAATGCTGTCGCTGCTGGCGCCGCGCTATTACTCGATCTCGTCTTCGCCGTCGGTCGACCCAGTTCGTTGCAGCATCACTGTCGGCGTGGTCGAAGGGCCGGCCGGCTCCGGCCGCGGCACCTACAAGGGCATCTGCTCGAACTATCTCGCCAATCGACGAGCGGGCGATGCGGTCTATGCAACCGTGCGTGAGACCAAGGCCGGGTTCCGGCTCCCGGATGATCCATCCGTGCCGATCATCATGATCGGCCCGGGCACGGGACTTGCTCCGTTCCGCGGCTTCATCCAGGAACGCGCCGCGCGCAAGGCGAAGGGCGCCGCCCTCGGCCCGGCCATGCTGTTTTTCGGCTGCCGCCATCCCGATCAGGATTTTCTCTATGCGGACGAGCTGAAGGCGCTGGCGGCAAGCGGCGTCACCGAACTCTTCACCGCGTTCTCGCGCGGGGACGGCCCGAAGACCTATGTGCAGCACATCCTCGCCGCGCAGAAGGACAAGGTCTGGCCGCTGATCGAGCAGGGCGCGATCGTCTATGTCTGCGGCGATGGCAGCAAGATGGAGCCCGACGTCAAGGCGGCGCTGGTCGCGATCCACCGCGAGAAGACCGGCAGCGATGCCGTCGCGGGCGCGCGCTGGATCGAGGATCTCGGCGCGAACAACCGCTATGTGCTGGACGTCTGGGCGGGAGGATAGCCCACCGGCCCGATCGTGCTAAAGCTTCCGCATGATTCCCTGGGAAAAGATCGACACCACCAAAATCCCCGGCTCCGATGAAGAGCTTCGCCTGATGCGGCGAGGCAAGGAGTTTTCCATCAAGCTCGGCACCAACGAGCTGATGAACAGCCGCCTGTCGGGCTCCGAGGCCGCACTTGCGACGCTTGCGGCGAAGCAGATCGAGACGGTCGCAAAACCTGTCGTCCTCATCGGCGGCCTGGGCATGGGTTTTACGCTGCGTGCGGCGCTCACCGTGCTGGGAAGCAAGGCGAAGATCGTGGTCTCCGAGCTCGTGCCGGCGGTGGTCGCCTGGGCGCGGGGCCCGATGGCGCAGGTGTTCGGCGACAGTCTCGACGATGTCAGGGTGAGCATCCGGAAAACCGACGTCGGCGAAATCATCCGGGCGCAGCGGTCGGCCTTCGACGCCATTCTCCTCGACGTCGACAACGGGCCGGAAGGGCTGACCCGGAAGGGCAATGATGCGCTCTACAATGCGAGCGGGTTGAAGGCGGCGAAGACGGCGCTGCGACCGGGAGGCGTGCTCGCCGTCTGGTCCTCGGGACCCAACCCGGCCTTCACCAAGCGGCTCGGGAGTGCCGGCTTCGACGTCAACGAGGTCAATATCCGCGCCACCGGAAGAGGCGGTGGCGCGCGCCACGTGATCTGGATGGCGAGGAAGAGCTAGGCCGTCTGCGCAGCCACCAGTTCGATCCGTCAGAACATCGTGTTGCTGTTCGCGGGAGTTTCGGGGATGGCCTGAACGACGTCCCAGTGTTCGACGACCTTGCCGTTCTCCAGCTTGAAAATGTCGACGATCGCGTTGCCTCTGCTGCCGGGCTCGCGAACCGCGTGAACGACATAGGCGAGGGCTGCATCGGCGTCCTTTTGGTTGAGCCCCTTCTCGTAGAAGGCAAGGACGGTTTTGCGATTGGCTTCCTCTTGCGGGCTACCCGCCTTCGCGGCGCCGCTGGCGAGAGACAGCATGAGAACTGAAGCGGCGGCAATTGCGGCCGACCGGACGATGAGATGCATGTGAGCTCCGAGAGGCCGCAGCCTCTTTCTTGGCGATTGAGGGAGGCCTGTATAGCTTTCGTGCCGGCTTGCGTTAAGAGAGTAACCGGCAGCTCACATGGTCACCGTGAGGAGACCTTCCGCGCCGGCTCATGCCGCCTGCGCCGCCACGCCATGTGCGTGCTTGTCGATGGCGCCGATGATCTCCGGCCAGAACCGCATCGGCAGCGCGTGGCCCATGCCGTCGATCATCAACAGCTTTGCGCCTTGAATTGACTCTGCCGTGTCCCTGCCGCCTTCGGGGCGGACCAGGGGATCGACGGTGCCGTGGATGACCAGCGTCGGCGTCTTCACGCCCTGAAGCCGCTCCTTGCGGCTGCCTGAGGCGAGCACGGCGCGGAGCTGCCGGCCGACGCCGGCCGGATTGAGCCCGCGCGCAAAGACGCGCTCGGCGCGCTGCGGATCGAGTGCTTCTTCTTCCGGGAAGGAGCCGACGCGCAGCACGTTCCAGGTCTGGCTGTAGCGGACGATGAACTCCTCCTTGCTGCGCGGCGGCGGCGCCATCAGCATCGCGGCGGCCTCGCGCGTCGGCGGCGGTACGCGCGGATTGCCTGTCGTCGACATGATCGAGGTGAGTGAGCGCACGCGCTCGGGAAACGACAGCGTCACCTCCTGCGCGATCATGCCGCCCATGGAGGCGCCGACCAGATGCGCCGACTTGATGCCGAGCGCGTCCATCAGCCCGACCGTGTCCTTGGCCATGTCGATCAGCTTGTAGGTGGCGGCAACGGGAATCCTGAGGAAGCGAAGCTTCAACAGCTCGAGCGGCGTCAGGCGCTTGCCGCCCGTGAGATGGCTCGACTTGCCGATGTCGCGATTGTCGAACCGGATCACGCGAAAGCCGTGTACGGCGAGCTGCTCGCAGAACGCATCGTCCCAGTGGATCATCTGGGCGCCTAACCCCATGATCAGCAGCAGCGGCTCGGCATTGTCGTTGCCGAAAATCTCGTAACAGATGTCGATGCCGTTGGCGCGGACGGTTTGCGGCGGCTGATGGGCGTTCACGGGTGCGTCCCCCTGGCTTTTGATCGTTGCTGTATCGCACGGTTTCCCCTCGCAATGAAGCCGCGTGCGCGACACCGCACCCGCTGCTTGCCGGTTGACCGGCACCGCGCAACGGTGTGGTATGGCGAAAAAAGGAAGGGCATCGAAGCTCTCGATTTCCGGAGGACGCCGATGACCGACAAGACCAACGACCCCGTTGCCGTGTGGCAGAAGATGGTTGGCGAGATGGAGAAGGGGTTCAACTCCTTCGCCAATCAGGCGATGTCGTCGCCCGAGTTTTCACAAGCCATGAACCGGGCCGGCGGCGTTGCTGCAGGTGCTCAGAAGCAGCTCGGCGAGCTCATGGAGAAATATCTGGTCTCCATGAATCTGCCGAGCCGGGAGCAGGTCACGGGACTTGCCGAGCGGCTGCAAGCCATCGAGGGCCAGATCGGTGAGATCAAAGCGATGCTGAGCCAGATGGCGGCAGGTTCCGGCTTATCTCAAGGCTCCGATACCGCATTGCGCCCGCCGCGCACCAAGCGCCCGCCATCTGAAGGCGGGGAGCAGACATGAATGCACCCGCCGGATTAGATTTCGCAGGGATCCCGGAGCGCATCCAGTCCGAGGTGCAACGCGCCATCCAGCGCAGCATCAAGGGCGTCGAATATTTCTCGACCTCCGGTCCAACGCTCGGCTCGACGCCGAAGGACGTGCTGCATTCGCGCGGCACGATGAGCCTCTACCATTATCGGCCGATGTCCGACGAGATCTATCGAATTCCGATCTTGATCGTGATGGCGACCACGAACCGCGGTTACATTCTCGACCTCGTGCCCGGCCAGAGTTTCATCGAATTCCTCTTGAAGCGCGGCTACGACGTCTACATGCTGGACTGGAGCGCGCCACGGCCGGAGGAGAAGAGCCTCCGCATGGAGGACTATGTCCTCGACTTCATCCCGGACTGCATCCGCCGCGTGCAGCAGGATTCCGGCGAACAGGACGTCTCCGTCATCGGCTATTGCTTCGGCGGCGTGCTGTCGCTGCTCTACGGCTCGATCCACAGGGACGGGCCGATGAAGAATTTGATCTGCTTCACCACGCCGATCGACTTTCGCGAGATGAAACTGTTCTCGAACTTCTCCGACCGTCGCTATTTCGACGTCGATCGCCTCGTCGACAGCGTCGGCAACGTTCCGCCCGAGATGATCCTGTCCTCGTTCGAGATGCTGCGGCCGGCCTCGCGCACGGTGAGCCAGATCCAGCTCTGGGAGAACATCTGGAACGACGAGTTCGTCAAATCCTACCGGATGTTCGACCGCTGGGCGACCGACACGCTGCCGCTGGCGGGGGAATATTTCCGCACTATCACCAAGGACCTGATGTGGGACAACAAGCTGTTCAACGACACCATGTCGGTCGGCGGCCGCGCGGCGAAGCTCGAAGACATCAAGGTGCCGTTCCTGCATGCGGTCGCCGAGCATGACCACATCGTGCCGTATGAGGCGGCAAAGCATCTGATCGCCAAGATTGGATCCGAGGACAAGGAAGAGGTGATGCTGAAGGGCGGTCACGTCTCGCTCGTCGCCGGCGCCAATGCGGTGAAGCGGCTATGGCCGAAACTGGATTCCTGGCTGGGGAAGAGATCGACATGAGTGAGCAACGTTCCTATCCGCGTCAGGTCAAGACGGACGCCGGCGATATCGAGATCCGCCTGATGTCGCCCGCGGACGAAGCCGCGGTGCTCGCCTTCGGCAAGGGCCTGCCGACCCACGACCTGTTGTTCCTGCCGCGCAACATCAGTGAGCCGAAGGTGCTCTCCGCATGGGTCAAGGAGATCGAGCGCGGCGCGATCACGAGCCTGCTCGCGGACAGGGGCGGCACGGTCGTCGGCTGCGGCACGTTGGTGCGCGACGCGCATTCCTGGTCGCCCCATGTCGGCGAGATCCGGATGGTGGTTTCGCTCGACGTGCGCGGGAAGGGGGTGGGACGGACGCTGTCGCAGGAGACCTTCGCACTCGCGCTCGGCGCCGGCCTCGAAAAGCTCTCGGTCCAGATGACGGTCGATCAGCAGGCGGCGATCACGCTGTTCGAGAGCCTCGGCTTCAAGGCCGAGGCGCTGTTGCGCGATCACGTCCGGGACGTCGACGGCAAGACCCACGACATCGTCGTGCTCGGCCACAACATCGCGCAGGTCCAGGCCCAGATGGAGGCCTATGGGCTGCCAGCCGCCGTCCAGCACTGAGAGCCTCTGGACGGGTGTCCGGGAACTCGGATGGTCAAGGAGGCACCAGATTGCCTCTCATTAAGGCTATTCACGGTTTCGTGATATCGCACTGCAATATGTATATTGCATTGCACAATTAACGATGCCATATAAGCCGTGCCCCGGGCCAAAACCGGACGGGGTGAGCCCATAGCTCAACGCAATGAGGATGGAGAGACCCCAATGACCACCGAAACCAATACCGCTTTCGAAGGCTTCAAGGACGCGTTCAAGAACATCCAGAACCTGGAAGTTCCCGAGGCCGCCCGCGAGTTCGTCAAGAAGTCCGCCAATACCGCCAAGGACCGTGCTGCCGAGGTGTTCGCTGGCTCCGAGCGCGTGACCGCCGCCGTCGAGAACGCGGTGACCGAGTCCGTCACCGAGGCCGGCAAGATCAGCCGCAACATCCAACAGGCGATCTACGAGGACGCCGAGGCGTTCTTCGCGGGCATCGACAAGCTCGCGTCCGCCAAGTCGTTCAGCGAAGTTGTCGAGATCCAGTCCGGCCTACTCCGCGCCCGCGGCGAAGCGTTCGTCTCGCGCGCCAAGGCAACCACCGACTATTTCGGCAAGCTGGCCGCCAACGGTGCGAAGTCCGCTCAGGACAATTTTGCCAAGGTCTATAACAAGACTGCCTGATCTGGTGCCTGAGACGAGAAACTGAATTTTGAGGCCCGCTTCGGCGGGCCTTTGTTTTTTGGTGCCGTCATTGCGAGGCGTGAAGTGACGATGCAATCCAGAGTCTTTCCGCGGAGGGATTCTGGATTGCTTCGCTTCGCTCGCGATGACGAGTAGGGTGATGCAGTTATGACTCCACCCGCCACCTTCTCCTTCGATTCCCCGGGCGACGCCGAACGCGCGGCCGAATTGCGTCGCGTCAAAGCGCTGGCGACGCTGGTGCTGGGCTCGACGCTTGTCCTGTTCGTCGTCGCGAAATGGCTGCTGCCCGTGCATCCCGTGTTCGGATTCATCGCGGCCTTCGCGGAAGCCGCGACCATCGGCGGGCTCGCCGACTGGTACGCGGTGGTGGCGCTGTTCAGGCGGCCGCTTGGTTTGCCGATCCCGCACACCGCGATCATCCAGAGCAACCAGGCCCGTATCGCCGACAAGCTCGGCGAATTCATCCAGGTGCATTTCCTCGAGGTTGGTCCCGTCGAGGCCAAGCTGAAGGAGATCGATTTCGGCTCTTTCGTCGCCGACTGGCTGCGCGATCGCAAGCGCAGCGACGACCTCGCGCGCTTTGCGCTGCGCCTGCTGCCGGAGGCCGTCTCCGCGACTGAGAGTTCCGGTCTGATGACCTTCATCATCCGCCGCATGTCCTCGCAGCTCCAGGCCATCGACTTGGCGCCGCTCGCGGCCGGCACGTTGCGCGGTTTCGTCGCGGAAGGGCGGCACCAGATACTGTTCGATGATCTCCTGCGCGTGATGCACGAGACGCTGAATCAGAAAGACACGATGGCAATGATTCGCGAGAAGGTGCGCGCGGAATTGCCGACCTTGCTCAGGCTCTATCGCGCCGACAAGTTTCTGGTGAACAAGATCGTGGCCTCCGCCACCGCCTTCTTCGATGAGGTGCGCGCCGATCCCAAGCACCCGTTCCGCGGCGAGTTCGACCGCATGGTGCTGACCTTCGTCGATCGGCTCGGCACCGACCAGGCTTATATCGACCGCATCGACGGCCTGAAGCGCGATCTGCTCGCGCGTCCCGAGCTCGCCGATCTCGCCCGCACCGTCTGGGCCAACACGCGGTCCTTCATCGAGCGTAGTGCAAGCGGCGAGACGCAGGTGCTGCAGCATCATCTCGCCGGCATGTGTGTCGCGGCGGGCGAAGCGCTCGCCGGCGATGCCGAGCTGCGCGGCGAGATCAACAAGGGCCTGGTCGCGGTGCTGCGCAGTTTCGTCGCAGACCAGAAGAGCGGCGTGTCGACCTTCATCTCCGACCAGGTCAAGTCGTGGGACATGGCGCAGCTGATTTCGCTGATCGAAATCAACATTGGCCGCGACCTGCAATACATTCGCTTCAACGGCTCGCTGATCGGCGGGCTCGCAGGTCTTGCGCTTTACTCCGTAGAATTCCTGCTTCGATTGTTGTGACTTTTGCGTCACGGACGTCAGCATTAACGCGCGGGCCTATTGTGGCCCGGTGTGTCTCCCGCTTGAATGTCGGGAACCCGCTGCCTAGCTGATTCATGTTGCGCTGCGGAACGATCAAGAAGCCGGCGTGTTGGAATCCCATACCCATTTGCCGGCACGCAACCGGTGGCCTTTCCAGCAATTCTTCCCAGGGGACCATTGATGACCGCTACTGCGCAGACGCTGAGTCCGCCCTCCCGTACCCTGATGTTTCTGGAAGGGCGAGCGATCCACGAGTTCGGCGCATTCCTCGGCGCGCTGCCGCTGCTCAGCCTCGCGCCGCGCGGCGATGGGCATCCGGTGCTGGTTCTGCCGGGCCTCGTGGCCTCCGACGCATCCACGCGCGCGTTACGCACGTTTCTGTCGGGCAAGGGCTATGCGGTGAGCGGCTGGCGCCAGGGCCGCAATTACGGCCTGCGCGAGGGCGTGCAGCATGCGATGGTAGATCTGGTCGAGGAGCTCAGTGACACCCATGGCCGCAAGATTAGCCTGGTCGGCTGGAGCCTCGGCGGTCTCTATGCGCGCCAGCTCGCCAAGATGATGCCCGACCGCGTGCGCCAGGTGATCACGCTCGGCAGCCCCTTTGCCGGCGATCCCCATTCGACCAATGCCTGGCGCGTCTATGAATGGGCGAGCGGGCGGAAGTCCGACGAGGTCGATCCGCAGTTCGGCGGCGATCTCGCCGTTCCGCCGCCGGTGCCGACCACGGCGATTTTCAGCCGCACCGACGGCGTCTGCGCCTGGCAGGGCTGCATGGAGAAGACGGGCGCGCAGACCGAGAGCATCGAAATCGAGAGCAGCCATTGCGGCATGGGCCATCACCCGGCTGCGGTCTATGCCGTCGCCGACCGCCTCGCGCAGAAGGAAGGCCAGTGGCGGCCCTTCGACCGCCGCGGCTGGCGCAGCGTGGTCTATCCCGATCCGCATCGGTAAGCGGGCCTGCATGGTTCGAGACGCGCGGCTTTGCCGCGCTCCTCACCATGAAGGTTGAGAGCAGGCGAAGCCGCGCGAAGGCGATTAGACCTCGTCCTGAGGAGGCGCGAAACGCCATCTCGAAGGATCGAGCCCGGCTCTCGCTTCCATTGTCGCACCCGTCCATTGTCGCGCCCGCACCAAACGCGCTATGCCTCGCGCATGGCGCATCCGTTGTCCCGCATCACCGATCAGCTCAAGCGCGAGCCGTCGCGCACCGGCTCCATCGTCATCACCGTGTTCGGCGATGCCATCGTGCCGCGTGGTGGCTCGGTATGGCTCGGCACACTGCTGGAATTCTTCGAGAGCCTGGACATCGACAGCGGCGTTGTGCGTACCGCGATGTCGCGGCTTGCCGCCGATGGCTGGCTGACGCGCGAAAAGGTCGGCCGCAACAGTTTTTACCGCTTGGCCGACAAAGGCCGCCAGATATTCGAGGCCGCGACACGTCATATCTACGATCCGCCGCCGTCCGACTGGACCGGGCGCTTCGAGCTGCTTCTGATCGGCAATGGCGAGGATCGCGACGCCTCGCGCGAGGCGCTCCGCAATGCCGGCTTCGGCAGCCCGCTGCCGGGCGTGTGGGTCGCGCCGTCAGGCGTGCCCGTGCCGGACGAGGCCGCGGGCGCCATCCGTCTTGAAGTCTCGGCCGAGGACGACAGTGGCCGCCGGCTGCTCAGTGCGAGCTGGCCGCTGGACCGCACCGCGGATGCTTATCTGAAGTTCATGAAGACGTTCGAGCCGCTGCGCGCCGCGATCGCGCGCGGCAGGGAGCTGTCCGAGGCCGACGCGTTTGCCGCGCGCATCCTCCTGATCCACTATTACCGCCGCGTCGTGCTGCGCGATCCGCTGCTGCCCGAAAGCCTGCTTCCGGCGGACTGGCCGGGCAGGGCCGCCCGCGCGCTGTGCGGCGACATCTATCGCGCGCTGCTTGCTCCATCGGAACAATGGCTTGATGGCCATGGAACCAATGAAAAAGGGCCATTGCCGCCGGCGCGAAAACTCCTGGAAAGGAGATTCTAGGCCTGATCTTTATGTTACAGAAATATCTTGCATGAGATAATTTCTGATATATATTTCCTCCCAATAAAAGCGGGAGGATGCGCATGTATACCCAGGCGCTGAACATGGCGGAGGCCGATGATCGCGGTCTTGAGGACGCGGCCACGGCCGCGCAGTTCCAGACGCGCATCGATGCCGACGAGCGCATCGAGCCGAACGACTGGATGCCGGCGGCCTATCGCAAGACTCTCACCCGCCAGATCTCCCAGCACGCTCATTCCGAAATCGTCGGCATGCTGCCCGAAGGCAATTGGATCACGCGCGCGCCATCCTTGCGCCGCAAGGCCGCGCTGCTCGCCAAGGTGCAGGACGAGTGTGGCCACGGGCTCTATCTCTATGCAGCCGCCGAGACGCTCGGTACTTCGCGCGAAGAGCTGGTCGATGCCATGCTTGCGGGCAAGGCAAAATATTCCTCGATCTTCAACTATCCGACGCTGACCTGGGCCGACATCGGCACCGTCGGCTGGCTGGTCGACGGCGCCGCGATCATGAACCAGATCCCGCTGTGTCGCTGCTCCTACGGTCCCTACGCGCGCGCGATGATCCGCGTCTGCAAGGAGGAGTCGTTCCACCAGCGCCAGGGCTATGAGATCATGCTGACGCTGTGCCGCGGCTCGGACGAGCAGAAGGCGATGGCGCAGGACGCCTTGAACAGGTGGTGGTGGCCGGTGCTGATGATGTTCGGCCCGCCCGATGCCACCAGCCAGCACAGCGACACCTCGACGAAATGGAAGATCAAGCGCTTCTCCAATGACGAGCTGCGCCAGAAATTCGTCGATGCCACCGTGCCGCAGGCGCAATATCTCGGCCTCAGCATTCCCGATCCCGGCATGATTCAGGATGCGGACGGGCACTGGCGTTACAGCGAGATTGACTGGACCGAGTTCAAGCAGGTGCTCGCCGGCAATGGCCCGTGCAACCGCGATCGGCTTGCCGCGCGCCGCAAGGCGCACGACGAGGGCGCCTGGGTGCGCGAGGCGGCCGCGGCCTATGCCGCAAAGCGCGCGCAGCGTCGGATTGCGCAAGCGGCAGAATAAGGAGATCGCGATGGCCACGCCGAACACGCCGCTGTGGGAAGTCTTCATTCGCAGCCGCAACGGGCTCGCGCACAAGCATGTCGGCTCGCTGCATGCGAGCGACGCCACGATGGCCTTGCAGGCCGCCCGCGACATCTATACCCGCCGCGGCGAGGGTCTTTCGATCTGGGTGGTGCCGTCGACCGCGATCACCGCAAGCGACCCCGCCGAGAAGGGCATGATGTTCGAGCCGGCGGAATCGAAGATCTACCGGCATCCGACGTTCTACGAGGTACCCGACGAAGTGGGGCACATGTGATGCCCGTGGCGAACATCCAGGTCTCGGAGACGCCGCTGGTGCTTTACGCATTGCGCCGCGCCGACGACGCGCTGATCCTCGGGCACAGGCTGTCGGAATGGTGCGGACATGCGCCGATGCTGGAAGAGGACATGGCGCTCTCCAATATCGCGCTCGACCTTCTCGGCCAGGCCCGCGAACTCTACTCTTACGCCGCCAAGGTCGAAGGCAAGGACAACGACGAGGACAGGTTCGCGTACCTGCGCGACGTCAGGCAGTACCGCAATTTGCTGCTGGTCGAACAGCCCAATGGCGATTTTGCCCAGACGCTGGTGCGGCAGTTCTTCTATTCCGCCTTCGCGGATCTCTACTGGCGTGCGATGATGACTTCGCGCGACGCGGCGCTTGCAGCCATTGCCGCCAAGTCGGAGAAGGAGAGCGCCTATCACCTTCGCCATGCCTCGGAGTGGATCATCCGGCTGGGCGACGGCACGGATGAGAGCCATGCCCGCGCGCAGGCCGCGATCGATCATCTCTGGGCTTTTACCGGTGAGATGTTTGCCGTCGATGAAGGCGAACGCGCCCTGATCCATGCCGATATCGCCATCGATCCCGGGAGCTTGCGCGGTCGCTGGCTGACGACGCTCTCGGGTGTCATCAGTGAAGCCACGCTTGAGCTGCCGCAGACCGGATGGATGCAGCAGGGCGGTCGTTCCGGGCGGCACAGCGAGCATCTTGGCCATCTTCTGTCCGAGCTGCAGTCGATGCAGCGCACTTTCCCGGGGCAGACATGGTGACGGTGCTGGAGCGCCATAGCGAACTGCGCCAACGCGCCTGGGACGCCGCAGCGAGTGTGGTTGATCCCGAAATTCCGGTTTTGACCATCGCCGATCTCGGTGTGCTCCGCGATGTCGTTCTCGACGGCGATCACGTCGAGGTCGCGATCACCCCGACCTATTCGGGTTGCCCGGCGATGAACATGATCGCACTGGAAATCGAGGTCGCGCTGGAGCGCGCCGGATTCTGCCGTCCAAAGGTCCGCACTGTGTTGTCGCCGGCCTGGACCACCGACTGGATGAGCGAGGAGGGCCGCCGGAAGCTTCACGCCTACGGCATCGCGCCGCCGCAAGCCTCGAATTCACGCCGGGCGCTGTTCGGCGAGCAGGCCGTTGCGTGCCCGCAATGCAGCTCGGCGGATACCGAGCTGCTGTCCGAATTCGGCTCGACCTCCTGCAAGGCGCTCTGGCGCTGCAAGACCTGCCGCGAACCCTTTGATTATTTCAAGTGTCATTGACCATGTCAGCAGCCGCACCGCGCTTCCATCGCCTGGCCGTCAACGACCTCCGCCGCGAGGCGTCCGACGCCGTATCGCTGACATTTGCCATCCCGACGGAGCTTGCGACCGACTACGCCTTCACGCCCGGCCAATACCTCACGCTCCGCACCATGCTGGATGGCGAGGAGGTGCGCCGCTCCTATTCGATCTGTTCCGGCCCCGACGACGGCGAGATACGCATCGCCGTCAAGAAGATTGATGGTGGCGCGTTCTCGAGCTGGGCGGCGGACGATTTGAAGTGTGGCGACGAGCTGGACGTGATGACGCCCACCGGACGCTTCGGCGTGGTCCCGCCGGCCGGCGCCGGCCGCATCAATGTCGGCTTTGCCGCGGGCTCCGGCATCACGCCGATCCTGTCGATCGTCAAGGGCACGCTTGCGCGCGAGCCGGACAGCCACTTCTTTCTGTTCTACGGCAATCGCACGACCGACAACATCATGTTCATCGAGGCGCTTGAAGAGCTCAAGGATCGCTTCATCGATCGCTTCTCGATCTTCCACGTCATCTCCGGCGAGGAACAGGACATTCCGATCCTGCACGGCCGACTCGACGGCGACAAGGTGAGGGTGCTGCTGCGCTCTCTGGTGCCGGCCGCGAGCATCGATCACATCTTCATCTGCGGACCTCTGGGCATGAGCGAAGAGATCGAGGCGACCTGCCGGGGGCTCGGCATCGCGGAAGAGCGTATCCACGTCGAGCGCTTTGTCTCCGAGTTCGGCGGCAAGCCGCGGCCGAAGAAGATCGTTGCGCCTGACGCGCCGCCGAAAGCGATGGCGTCGCTGATCATCGACGGCAAGCGCCGCGACGTGCCGGTCGCCGCGGACGAGGCGATCCTCGATGCAGCGCTGCGCGCCGGCGTCGATCTGCCCTTCGCCTGCAAGGGCGGCATGTGCTCGACCTGCCGCGCCAAACTGGTCGAGGGCGAGGCGCCGATGGACATCAACTACTCGCTGGAACCCTGGGAGCTGAAGGCCGGGTTTGTCCTGACCTGCCAGGCGAAGCCATCGTCGGAACGGGTCGTGGTCGATTACGACCACGTTTGACAGCTTGGACCAACCAGCGGAACATCATGTGCAAACAATGGGCCGGGAGAAGCGCGTGAACGTCAAAATCCGGTCGCCTGAGGATGTTGCCCGCGCCTGCGCCGATGCGATGTGGGCGGAGGACGATGCCTCGAAAGGCCTCGGCATGGAGATCGTCGAGATCGGCCCCGGCTTTGCGTCGCTGGCGATGAATGTGCGGCCGGACATGGTCAACGGCCAGCGCATCGCTCATGGCGGCTTCATCTTCACGCTCGCCGATTCCGCCTTCGCCTTCGCCTGCAATTCGCACAACGACCGCGTCGTCGCGGCGCAGGGCCAGATCACCTTCATCAAGCCGGGCAAGCTCGGCGACCGTCTCATCGCAAAAGCGCGCGAGGTTACGCGCGGCGGCCGCTCCGGCATCTATGACGTGCGCATCACCGCCGGCGATACCGTCATCGCCGAATTCCGCGGACATTCGCGGGTCATTCCCGGCACGTGGCTGCCGGCGCAAGATCAATAAAGAAAAGAACAAACCATGTGGGGAAACGAGGATGGCTCTGACGAAGCTCAAGGAAGGTGGCAACACCTATCGCGCCGAAATGGACGCGCATGAGCGCGCGTCACGTGACGAGATCAAGGCGCTCCAGACGCAGCGGTTGGCCTGGTCGCTGAAGCACGCCTACGACAACGTCGCGCATTATCGCAACGCCTTCGATACGGCCGGTGTGCACCCGTCGGACTTTCGCGAGCTCTCGGATCTCGCGAAATTTCCGTTCACGGTGAAGACGGACCTGCGCGACAACTATCCTTTCAACATGTTTGCCGTGCCCCGTGAAAAGCTGGTGCGCGTGCATGCGTCCTCCGGCACGACTGGCAAGCCGATCGTGGTGGGCTATACGCAACGCGACATCGACACCTGGTCGGACGTGATGGCGCGCTCGATCCGCGCCGCCGGCGGCCGAACCGGGATGATCATCCACAATGCCTATGGCTATGGTCTCTTCACTGGAGGGCTCGGTGTGCACTACGGCGCCGAAAAACTCGGCTGCACCGTGGTGCCGATCTCCGGCGGCATGACCGAGCGGCAGGTGCAGCTCATCGACGATTTCCGGCCCGACATCATCACGGTGACGCCGAGCTACATGCTGGCGATCCTCGACGAGTTCAAGCGCCAGAAGCTCGATCCGCGTCAATGCTCGCTCAAGGTCGGCATCTTCGGCGCCGAGCCCTGGACCAATGCGATGCGCGGCGAGATCGAGGCCGCTTTCGACATGGACGCGACCGACATCTACGGTCTCTCCGAGGTGATCGGACCCGGCGTTGCGCAGGAATGTATCGAGTCCAAGGACGGCCTGCACATCTGGGAGGATCATTTCTACCCTGAAATTATCGATCCCGAGTCCGGCGCTGTGCTGCCCGACGGGGAGAAGGGCGAACTGGTCTTTACCTCGCTCACCAAGGAAGCATTTCCGGTGATCCGCTATCGCACCCGCGACCTGACGCGGCTGCTGCCGGGTACGGCGCGGCCGGGCATGCGGCGGATGGAGAAGGTCACGGGTCGTTCCGACGACATGATCATCCTGCGCGGCGTCAATCTGTTCCCGACCCAGATCGAGGAGGTTCTGCTCGCCACCGACTGGTGCGGCGGGCATTTCATTCTGGAACTGACCCGCGAAGGACGCATGGACGAGTTGACGATCATTGCCGAGGCGCGGCCGGAGAGTTGGGACGGTCGGGGTCTCCTCGACCATGCGAGCCGGATATCGACCCACATCAAGAACACCATCGGCATCACCGCCAAGGTGCAAGCGGTCGCCCCCGCTACGCTGGAACGCTCGCTTGGCAAGGCCAAGCGCCTCTACGACAAGCGGCCGAAGGATTGACTCGACCGCCCCCAAAGGCGACAAGGCCCGCGAGAGGTCGTGGGTCGTTCGATGTCACCAGCCGATACCAAAGCTGTCGAAGCGCGCTGCGTGCGCCTCAATGCCAAGGCTGAGAACGCCGCCGCGCTTGTACTTGGCGTCGAGCGTCATGCGCTCACGCGTGGTCCGGATGATCTCCTGATCGAGATCAAGGCCGCCGCCGTCAATCCGTCCGACGTCAAGGCCGCGACCGGGCTGATGCCCTATGCCGTCTTCCCGCGCACGCCGGGTCGCGATTACGCCGGCGTGGTGATCGACGGGCCGGCCGGTACGATCGGCCGCGAAGTGTTCGGCTCCTCCGGCGATCTCGGCATCCGCCGCGACGGCACCCACGCCAGCCATCTCGTCGTTGAATCTGACGCGGTGGTAGACAAGCCGAGGTCCGTGTCCTGGGAGGGGGCCGCCGGCATCGGCGTGCCCTTCGTCACCGCCATGGAGGGCTTTCGCCGCGCCGGCATTCCAAAGCCCGGCGAAACGGTGTTGGTGTTCGGCGTCAACGGCAAGGTCGGTCAAGCGGCGGTGCAGATCGCGACCTGGCAGGGCGCGCGCGTCATCGGCGTGGTGCGCAAGGCGGAAGCCTATGAGGGCCATACCAACGCGTCCATCGAGGTGATCGACGCTTCCGCGATCGACGTCGCCACGCGGGTGCGCGAATTGACCGATGGCAAAGGCGCCGACATCGTCTTCAACACGGTCGGCGATCCCTATTTCCAGGCGGCGCACAAGTCGCTCGCACTTCGCGGTCGCCAGATCCTGATCGCCGCGATCGACCGCATCGTGCAGTTCAACATCCTCGAATTCTACCGCGGGCAACACACCTATGTCGGCATCGACACGCTCGGTCTGTCGTCGGCCGCGACAGGTGCTGTGCTGCGCGACCTCGGCCCAGGCTTTGCGGGCGGGCACCTGAAACCGTTCCCGATCAAAGTGAACGCCGTCTATCCGTTGGAGCGCGCAAAGGAGGCCTATGCCGCCGTTGCCGGCTCGTCGCGGGATCGCGTGATCCTGAAACCTTGATCATGGAGTCGTCCACCCAACTCGTCATCCTGGCCGGCCTCGTCATTGGCCTCGTTTACGGCGCCGCCGGGTTGCTCAGCGGCTTCTGCCTGATGAGCAGCATGCGCGGCTGGCTGGCGGAAGGGGACGGGCGGCTGGTACGGACCTATGCGCTGGCGATCGCGGTTGCGATCGCGGCAAGCCAGTTCCTCGCCGGCAGCGGCATGGTCGATCTCGGTAAGTCGATCTACCTGCAACAGTCCTTTTCGGCGCCGGTGCTGTTCCTCGGCGGACTTCTGTTCGGCTACGGCATGGTGCTGTCGAACGGCTGCGGTTCGCGCGCCCTGGTGCTGCTCGGTCGCGGCAATCTCCGCTCCTTCGTCGTGGTGGTCGTGCTCGCCATCGCCGCGCAGATGACCCTCAGGGGCCTGGTCGCGCCGGCGCGCATTGCGCTGGTCCAGGCCTCGCAAACCACGGTCAACGCCAATTCGCTGCCGTCACTGTTGGCGACTTTCGGTCCTGCTGAAGCGGTTTCGCGCGCGCTGGCTGCTGCTGTCATCGTCGTTGCGTTGATCCTGTTTGCTTTCGCACTGCCGGCGTTCCGGCGTTCGCCCGGCCAGATCGCAGCCGGTGTCATCGTCGGTCTTCTCGTCGCCGCTGGCTGGTTCGTCTCCGGTTATCTCGGCGCTGATGACTTCAACCCCGTCCCGGTGACCTCGCTCACCTTCATCGCGCCGATCGCGGACAGCCTGCAATATGCCATGCTCTCGACCGGCCTGACGCTGAATTTCGGCATTGCGACAGTTGCCGGCGTCTTCGCTGGCAGTCTGGTCACCGCGCTTGCCACGGGTCGTTTCCATCTCGAAGGCTATTCCTCGCCACGCCACATGCTGCGATCCGCGGGTGGCGCCGCGCTGATGGGCATCGGCGGCGTGATGGCCTTCGGCTGCTCGATCGGGCAGGGGCTCACCGGCGTCTCGACGCTCGCGCTGGGCTCGTTCGTCGCCGTCGCCGGCATCCTGCTCGGCACGACGGCGGGCCTGCGCGGTGTCCTGCGCGTTCAGCCGCTCGCGGTGGCCTGACTGCGCAGCAGCCGGTCGCCCAACGTCGCGAGGCCGATGCCGGCGACGATCAATCCGGCCGCGATGGCAAGGCTCATGTCGATCGGCTCACCCAGCAGGATCGCCGCACTGGCAATACCGACGAGTGGCGTCCCAGTGGTGCCGAGCGAGGTCGTCAGGGCCGAGATGCTCTTGTTGACCATCGACATTGCCCAATAGGCCAGCACTGTCCCGATCAAGCCGGAATACAGGAACAGCAGGACAAGCTTCCACGACCATTCTGCGTGCGGCAGGCCATCCGTGACTACCGCCGATCCTGTCAGCACGATGGTCGCCACAAGCACCTGCCAGATCAGCAACTGGAGCGGGGACGCGATCCAGCGATGCGCGCGGATATAGATGATGTTCGCAGCCCAGGAGATCGCGGCCAGGATGACCATGCCGGCGCCGAGCACGACGTTGGTGTTGGTCCAGTCGATGGATTCCGGGTTCAGGATCACGGCAAGGCCGACCAGCCCGAGCAGGGCGCCGGCGAGTTTTGGCGCGGTCAGCGTATCTTTCCCGAGCAGAGGCGCGGCGATCGCGACCCAGAGTGGCGTGGTGTAGCCGAGCACGATGGCCTTGCTCGCGGGCAGGAAGCGCACACCGGCCGCAACCAGGACCGAGAACACCGTCATGTGCAGCAGCGCGACGCTCAGGACCACAGGAATGTCGCGCCGCTCCGGGATCACCAGATTGTTGCTCAGTCCGAGGATCACGAACAATCCAGCCAGCGCGATCCAGCTTCGGATCGCTGAAGTCCACAGTGGCGGAAGGAACTGGACCAGTTGCTTCGTCACCGACCAGTTCACGCCCCAGGCCAGCACGACGATGAGGAACAGGCCGACAGCCGCGCGAGGTGAGAGGGAGTTCATCGCAAAATCCTTGAAGCAGTCCAGTCCGGCGGATAGCATTTCGATTGGCACCTGAAAAAGTGCCAGATCGGAAAGGAATAAGGTGCCAGTTCCGGAAAGCATGGTCTCCGCCCTGATCGACCTGAAGCGCGCCGACGAGGAGGGGCTGGCGGCTCAACTGACAAGCCAGCTCCGAAGCTTGATCGCGACTGGCCGTCTCGGCAAAGGCCGCACGCTGCCGTCGAGCCGCCGGCTTGCGAGCGATCTCGGCGTCTCGCGCAACACCGTCACCTATGCGTTCGAGCAACTCGCCGCCGAGGGATATCTCGAGGCCTCGCATGGCCGCCGTCCGATGGTCACGGTCGACGGCGGCGAGCGCGTCGAAGAGGCGGGCGCCGTCGTATCTCGCCTGCGCCCTGGGAAGCCGCGGCTTTCACCCTGGGCTTCGAGCCTCACGCAGACCGACTGGCCGATGTCTTATCAGGCGCGACTGAGACCCTTGCGTCCCGGACACGGCGATTTCAGGGAATTTCCGAACGAGGTCTGGGCGCGCTGCCTGCGCCGCAGCGCTGTGCGCGCGGCCAGGCGCGAGCTCGGACCGGTCAACCGGCCGCGCCTGCGCGAGGCGCTGGCGCATTATCTCGCGACCAGCAGGGGCGTGCGCGCGACGGCGGATCAGATCCTGATTCTGCCGAGCGCGCAGGCTGCGCTGACCTTGATTGCGGCTGCCGTCATCACGCCCGGCGACGACGTCTGGGTGGAGGATCCCGGCTATCCCGGCGCCGCGGCGGCCTTCCACGCGTCCGGTGCGCGCGTGATCGGGATGAGGTTGGACGAGCAGGGCATGCAGCGAATTCCGGGGCTGACGGCCCCAAAATTGATCTTCATGACGCCATCGCACCAGCACCCGACCGGCCGTCTGATGTCGCTCTCGCGCCGCACGGAATTTCTTGGCCTGAGCAGGCCCGGCAAGACCTGGATCGTGGAGGACGATTACGACGGCGAATTCCACTATGACAGCCGGCCGGTGCCAGCCTTGCAGGGGCTCGATGCCCATGGCCGCGTGTTCTATGTCGGCACGTTCTCGAAGGCGACGACCTCGGACATCCGGATCGGCTATCTCGTCGTGCCGCCGGCACTGGTCAACACCTTGGAGATCGCGCAGCGGCACATCGGGCTGATCGCCGCGAGCCACATCCAGGAAGCGCTGGCCGAGTTCATTGCCGACGGGCATTTCCTGGCGCATCTGCGCCGGATGCGCCGGATCTATCACGCCCGCCGCGATCACCTCGTCGAGGGACTGGAGCGTCATCTCGGCGAGGTTCTCTCGGTCGAAGCGCCTCCGGGCGGCATCCAGCTCGTCGCCCGCCTCAAGCGCGGTCGCGCCGATCAGGCGGCGGTCAAACGGCTGGTCGCCGCAGGGGTTGAAACGCGGGCTTTGTCCAGCCTTGCGCTCGGCCGTCCCTGCGATCACGGCCTGCTGCTCGGCTTCGCGGCCTGGCGCGAAAGCGAGATCACCGCGGCGGTGCGGACGATGGCGTCGTGCTTCTAGCGCGAGCGCGCTAAAGCATGATCCGGAAAAGTGCGAAGCGGTTTTCCGAAAAGATCATGCTCAAACAACAACCTAAAGCGCGATGATGATTCATCCTCATCTCATCGCGCTTTAGTCCACGGCCTTCGTCACGATGCGGATTTCCGAGGTCAGCGTCCGGTGCACCGGGCACTTGTCAGCGATCTCCATCAGTTTCTTGCGCTGCTCGGGATCGAGCGCGCCGTCCATCGCGATGTCGCGCTCGATCTGGTCGAGCATGCCATCGCGCGTCTCGCACTCCGCGCAGTCTTTTGCGTAGATCTTGGAATGTTTCAGCGTGACGGTGACACGATCGAGCGGCAGCGACTTGCGGTCGGCATAGAGGCGCATGGTCATGGAGGTGCAGGCACCTAAACCGGCGAGCAGGAAATCATAGGGGCCCGGGCCCGCATCCTCGCCTCCGGCCGCGACCGGCTCGTCCGCCACCAGATGGTGCGGGCCGACCGTAATGGTCTGGTTGAACTTGCTCTTGCGGGTCTCCTGCACCACGACCTGGCGCGGCGCCTCGGGGAGATCCATCGCCTTCGCGGGTTTGGCTGTGTCGATGTACCGGCTCGCCCAGGCGGCGATCACGTCGGCTGCGTAGAGGGCGTCGGCCGGCTTGGTCAGGAGATGATCGGCATGATCGAGCGAGACGAAGCTCTTGGGATGCCTGGCTGAGACGAAGAGCTTCGTCGCATTGTCGATGCCGACGGTATCGTCGACCGGAGAATGCATGAACAACAGCGCCTTGTGCAGGCCGGCGACGTCCTTCATCAGCTCGTGCTCGGCGATGTCGTCGAGAAATTCGCGCTTGATCCGGAACGGGCGCCCCGCGAGCGAGACTTCGACCTCACCTTGTGTACGGATATCGTCGATATGTTCTTTGAACAGACCGGTGACGTGGGCGGGATCGGATGGTGCCGCGATGGTCGCAACCGCCCTGGCTTCCGGGATTTGTCCGGCTGCCGCGAGGATCGCGGCGCCACCGAGGCTGTGACCGATCAGGATCGACGGTGCCTTGCGTGCGGCGCGCAGATGATCGGCCGCGCGCACGAGATCGGCGACGTTGGAGGAGAACGTCGAATTGGCGAAATCCCCCTCGCTGGAGCCGAGCCCGGTGAAGTCGAAGCGCAGCACCGCGATGCCCATGGCGGCGAGCGCAACCGAGATGCGCTTGGCGGCCAGCGTGTCCTTGCCGCAGGTGAAGCAATGCGCGAACAGCGCGAAGGCCGCCGGCTCGCCGTCGGGTAGCTCCAGCGCGGCCGAAAGTTGATGGCCGCCTTCGCCGGTGAATTGAAAGCGTTCCGTCGGCATGGGCTCCCCCCGTCCTTGCTTGAACCTAATCGCCCGAATAGCGCTGCTCGGCCCAGGGATCGCCGCGGTTATGGTAGCCGCGGGCTTCCCAGAAGCCCGGCGCATCCTCGGTCAGGAATTCGATGGCCTGGAGCCATTTGGCGCTCTTCCAGAAATACAGATGCGGCACGACCAGCCGCACCGGGCCGCCATGCTCGTCCGACAGCGGCTGGCCCGACCAGCTATGGGCCAGCAGGGCGTCCTCGGCGGCAAAATCTTCCAGCGCGAGGTTTGTGGTGTAGCCGTCATGGGAATGCAGCACCACGAAGCGCGCATCCTCGCGCGGCTGGCAGGCAGCGAGCAGCTCGCGGGTCGCGAGACCTTCCCACTGGTTGTCGTAGCGCGACCAGGTCGTGACGCAGTGGATGTCTGAGGTGAACTGCGCCTGCTTCTGCGCGATGAACTCGGCAAAGGTCCAGAACACGGGGGTCTCGACCGCACCATAGACATCGAGCCGCCAGCGCTCGCGCGAAACCGGCGGCACGACCCCGAGATCGAGCACCGGCCAATCCTTGGTGAGGTGCTGGCCGGGCGGCAGCCGCTGGTCTTCAGGACGCGTGATCCGGCCCGTCAGGAAACGGCCTTCGCGCGCCCATTTCTCCTTGGTGCGCGTCAGCTTGCTGTCCGGCGGCTCGTTGTTCTCGACCATGAGCTACTCGTGGCGATGCATCGCGGAGGCGTGCTTGGTGTCGCGCATGGTGGAATAGATGATGAGCGACAGGCAGATGACGCCGGCGAGATAGTAGTAGAACCACTCCTCATGCCCGATGCTCTTGAAATAGAGCGCGATCGCCGGCGCCGTGCCGCCGAAGATCGAGACCGTGATCGCATAGGGCAGGCCGACACCGAGGGCACGGACATTGGTCGGGAACAGCTCGGCCTTCACCACGGCGTTGATCGAGGTGTAACCGGCGACGAACAGCCAGGCAGCGCAGATCAGGATGAACGCGATGAAGGGCGACTTGGTCTCCTTCAGCGTCATCAGGAGCGGCACGGTTGCGAGCGTGCCGGCGACGCCGAAGAAGATCAGCAGCGGCTTGCGGCCGATCCTGTCGGAGATGGCGCCATAGATCGGCTGCAGGATGGTCGCGAAAATCAGCGTGCCGAAGATCACGAAGGTGGTCTGGTCCTCGGTCAGTCCGACCGAAAGCTTGACGAAGGTCTGCATGTAGGTGGTGAAGGTGTAGAACGCCGCGGTGCCGCCCGCGGTCAGGCCGACCACCAGCAACAGCTCCCGCGGATATTTCAGCAGGTTCGTGATCGAGCCGGTCGGCTTGACCACCTTCCTGGCTTCCTCGAAGGCCTCAGTCTCGTGCAGGCCGCGCCGCATCACCGCAGCGAAGATCGCGAGCATGGCCCCGATCGCAAACGGGATGCGCCAGCCCCAGGCCCTCAGTTCCTCCGGCGTGAGGAAGACCTTTTGCAGGAGCAGCAGCACGATGATTGCGGTGAGCTGGCCGCCGATCAGCGTGACGTACTGAAAGCTGGAATAGAACCCGCGATGCTTGGGATCGGCGACCTCGCTGAGATAGGTCGCGCTGGCGCCGTACTCGCCGCCGAGGCTCAGGCCCTCGATCATGCGGGCGAGCGCCAGGATCACCGGCGCGGCTAAGCCGATCGTGGCGTAGGTCGGCGTCAACGCGATGATCAGCGAGCCGAAGCACATGAAGACGACCGACAGCGTCAGCGAGATTCGCCGCCCGTAATGATCGGCGATATAGCCGAACAGCCAGCCGCCCAGCGGGCGCATCAGGAAGGTCGCCGCGAACACGACGGCGACGTTCAATTGCTGCACGACGGGATCGCTGCCGGGAAAGAAGGCAGGAGCGAAATAGAGCGCGAACGCCGTATAGGCGTAGAAATCATACCATTCGACGAGGTTGCCGATCGAACCGATGAAGATCGCCTTGATCCGCCGCTGGGCGTCGGCGACATCAAAATGCTCGGAGGCCGGTTTGATTGCTTGCTCTGTCACGTCCGGCCTCTCGCTCCGCTGCTTTTGGGAGGCCTACATCGCCTTTCCGAGCAGAAATGGCAACTGGCGGGGGCCTCTGACGGTTCCCTGTGACCAGGTCACCGTGCCTGCCGGATCGAGGGCGAAGTCCGGAATCCGCTTCAGCCATTCCTCCAGCGCAACCTGCATTTCCATCCGCGCCAGGTTGGAACCGACGCAGCGGTGGATGCCGAGGCCGAAGGCGGCGTGGCGGTTCTCGCGCCGGTCGATCACGACCTTGTCGGCGTCCGGAAACATCTTCGGGTCGCGGTTGGCGGCCGGGAAGGACAACAGCACCATGTTGCCCGGCTTCACCGGGCAGCCCGAGATCACGGTCTCCCCGACCACCTCGCGTGCCATCGTCACCGGTGAATAGGCGCGTAGAAGTTCCTCCACGGCGGTCGGGATCAGCCCGGGCTCGGCGATCAGCCGCTCGCGGTCGGCCGGCGTCCTGGCGAGATGCCAGAGCGACGAGCCGATCGCGCTCCAGGTTGTGTCGATCCCGGCGATCAGCAGCAGCCGCAGCGAGCCGAGCACATGCGTATCCTCGAGCGGATTGCCTTCCTTGTCCCTGGCGTTCATCAGGTAGGAGATCAGGTCGTCAGTCGGCTGGTTCTTGCGCGTCTCGATATGGCCGCTGAAATAGGCGCTCATCTCGTGCACGGCCTGGAGCAGCATGGTCTCGTCCTTGATGCCGAGCTCCAGGATCATGTGGATCCATTTGACGAAGAGGTCGCTGTCACTTTCGGGAATGCCGAGCATGTGGGCGATCGCTCGCACCGGGATGTGCTTGGTGTAGCACGCTGCCGCGTCCACTTGGCCCTCGGCGATGAAATGGTCGATCAGCTCGTTGCAAATGGCGCGCACCCGCGGCTCGAGCTTCTTCATCGCGTCCGGCGTGAACGGCGGCAGCAGCAGTTGCTTGGCCGGCTTGTGCACGGGCGGATCGGAGGTGATCGGCGGGGCCGCGTTCCTGCTGGTGATTTCCGGCCGGACGTCGCGGACGATAATGCGACGCGAGGAGAAATGCTCGCTGTCGTTGGCGATCTCGCGTACGGCGTCATAGGTCGTCGGCATGTAACAGCCGAGAAAACGTTCGGTGTGCACGACCGGGCCTGCGGCGCGCAACTGATTCCAGATCGGGAAGGGATCTTCTGTCCATTGCGGATCGGTGTGATCGAAATCGTTGACCCAGTCGGTGACGGGCGGATGGGCGACAGGCGGGCTGACGTCGGACATATCAGGGAATCCCTTGGGGCTCGTGTTCGCGGAAGGCACGCGGGGCGGCAGCGGTTGCGCTACTCCTCGATCACGTCGATTGCGATTTCCGGACAATTGGATTTGGCAAGCCAGGCCTTGTCTTCGAGGCCGGGCGGGACGGTGCCGTCGCCGGCTTCGTGGGCGTTGCCGTATTCGTCCAGCTCGAACAGCTCCGGCGCCAGCGCCTTGCAGCGCGCGTGGCCCTGGCATTTGTCGGGATCGACGTGAACCCTCAGTCGCTCTGTCATGGCGGCCTCCTCGGTCGTGTGCGCTCGGACCCGAAGGCGGCGCGCGTTCCCATCTGAGTTTTTATTCAAGTTATAGGATATTACATTCGCGGCAGGCTTCCCCTGTCAAGCGCAAACTTATAGGCTCCGCGCAACATGCGTTCACAAGTTGCCCGCAAGCCCGAGAACACCTACCACCATGGCGATCTCCGCGACGCCTTGATCAAGGCTGCGCTGCGCGAGGCGGAGCAGGGCGGGACCGAGGCGATCAGCATCAAGGCGCTTGCAAAGCAGCTGGGCGTCTCGCAGCCGGCGCCCTACCGTCATTTTGCCGACCGCGAGGCGCTGCTTGCGGCAGTGACGGCGGAGGCGTTCCGGCAGCTCAGCGCGATCTTGCGGGCAGCGATGGCGAAGTCGTCGAAACAGTCGAAACTATCGCGGCTGGCGCGGGCGACGCTCGATTTCGGTCTGCACCGCAACGGCATCTACCGCTTGATGTTCGCTTCGCGCACTGTGTCCTGCGCGTCCAAGGGCAGCGAGTTGCACGAGGCCACGCACGAGACATTTGCGCTTGTGATGGAAGCTCTGGAAGCACCTGCGGTCGGTTATCTGCGCGAGCGGCACGCGCTCAAGATCTGGGCGGCGCTGCACGGCGTGGTGATGCTGGCCGAGCAGGGCCTGTTTACCGGTGAGGCGGCGCATGCCACGCGCGAGGAGCTGGTGGAGGATTTTGTCAGCGAAACGAAGGCCGCGCTTGCGGCGGCGATCAAGGGCGCGCGGCGCCGGAAAAAGGCTGGCGCTTAAGCCTTCGCCGCCAACAGCTTCATCAGCTTTTCGACGACGCTGTCAGGCGTGGTCACGACAGGGCGGCCGGTAGCCTCCGCCACGAGAGGCGCCGTCGCCGCGATGCTGAACTGCGCGAGCGCGATGACGTCGCAATCGCGCAAATCACGTGAGGCTTCCACGATCAGCCGGTCATGCGTAGCGCGGTCGTCGCGGTCGAGCGCGGCCAGCGCGCCTTCGGCAAGTTTCGGCACGATTTTAACGGAGGCCGGAAATTCCGGCGGCATCGAGGCCAGCGTCGGCGGGAAGGTCGAGAGCAGGCCGATGCGCTGGCCCATCGTCACCGCCCGTTCGATCATGGCTTCGTTCGGCTTGAGCACCGGCATCGGCGCATGCGCGCGCGCAACCGCCTCGATGCAGGGACCGAAGGCGGAGCAAGTGAACAGGATCGCGTTCGCTCCCGTCGCCGCGGCGTAGTCGCCGAGCGCAATAAAGCGCTCGGTCATGGCATCGTTGAGCTTGCCGTCACCCGCCAGATCTGCCGACAGGCTGTCGTCGAGCAGGTTCATCAGCCGCGCCTCTGGCCACGCCTTCGCGAACGCTGCCTCGATCGGTGCGATGGAGTGCTTGAGGGCGTGGATCAGGGCGATGCGCATGGGTGTCTCTTCTCCCTCGCCCCGTTCTTACGGGGAGAGGGATTGGGGTGAGGGGCTCTTTACTTGAACGGCACCGCTTACTTGAACGGCACGGCGTACATCAAGCCGCCCTTGCTCCAGAGGCCGTTGAGGCCGCGCTCGAGCTTGAGCGGGCTCGCCTTGCCGACATTGCGCTCGTAGATCTCGCCGTAATTGCCGGTGGCCTTGATCGCCGTGGTCAGCCATTTGTTGTCGAGCCCAAGCCGCGAGCCGAGATCGCCGGAGGCACCGAGCAGGCGCTGGATCGCGGGTGTCTGCGACTTCGCCATCTCGTCGACATTGGCTTGCGTGACGCCGAGCTCTTCGGCCTCGATCAGGCCGTAATGCAGCCAGGTGATGATGTCGCTCCAGACCTCGTCGCCGTTGCGGGTGAAGGGGCCGAGCGGCTCCTTGCTGATGGTCTGCGGCAGCACGACGTAATCGGCCGGATTCGGCGCCGCGGTCGTCACGGCGCCTGCGAGCGCGGAGGCGTCCTGGGTCATGGCATCGCAACGGCCGCCGAAGAAAGTCTGGTACATGGTGTCGACGCGGTCGAACACCAGCGGCTTCCAGTCGATGCCGTTGGCGCGGCCGTAATCGCCGAGCGTGACCTCATGCGTGGTGCCCTGCGCGACGCAGACGGTGGCGCCCTTGAGATCCTTGATCTCCTTCACGCCGAGGTCCTTCTTCACGACAAAGCCCTGACCATCGTAGAAGTTGATCGGGCCTTGCCGCAGGCCCAGCGTGACGCCGCGCAGATAGGTCTGCGTCGAGTTGCGGTAGAGCACGTCAATCTCGCCGGACTGGAGCGCGGTGAAGCGGTTCTGCGCGGTCAGCGAGACGTAACGCACCTTGCTGGCATCGCCGAGCACGCCGGCGGCGAGCGCGCGGCAATAGTCGACGTCGAGACCCTTGTAATTGCCTTGCGAATCCGGCGCGGAGAAGCCGGCAAAGCCGGCGCTGACGCCGCATATCAGCGTGCCGCGGCTCTTCACCGTGTCGAGCGTTGCCGCCGACGCAACAACCGTCGATGCCGCGAGGACACTCGCTGCGATAACCACTTTCCTCATCATGTGACTCTCCCCTCAGTGATTGACACTACGCAACACATTGTCGACGGCCGTGCCGAGCTTGTCGACGATCAGGTCGATCTCGTCAGCCGAAGCGATATAGGGCGGCGCCAGCAGCACGTGGTCGCCACGGACACCATCCACGGTGCCGCCGCCGGGATAGCAGCCGAGGCCGTTGGCAAACGCCTCCGCCTTGATCTTCTGGTTCAGCTTCAGCGCGGGATCGAACGAGGTGCGGCTGGGGCGATCGGTGACGAGCTCTATGGCCCAGAACAGGCCACGGCCCCTGATGTCGCCGACATGGCGGTGATTGCCGAAGCGCTCGGTCAGCCGCTGCTCGAGCTGCCTGCCGCGCTCCTTGACTCGGTCGAGCAGGCCGTCCTCGCGGATCACGTCCTGCACCGCCAGCGCAGCGGCGCAGGCGAGGGGATGCGCCAGATAGGTGTGACCGTGCTGGAATGCGCCAGAGCCGGCGCGAATCGTGTCGATGATCTTTCCGCTTGCGAGCATCGCGCCGATCGGCTGATAACCGCCGCCGAGACCTTTCGCGATGGCCTGGATGTCGGGCGCGACGCCTTCCTGCTCCCACGCGTGGGTCGTGCCGGTGCGGCCCATGCCGCACATGACCTCGTCGAGGATGAGCAGCGCGCCGTGCCGGTCGCAAATCTCGCGCACCGCCCTGAAATAACCTTCCGGCGCCGTCACGGCACCGGAGGTGGCGCCGACGACGGGCTCGGCGAGGAACGCCGCGACGGTATCAGGGCCAAGCCGCTGAAACTCGGCTTCGATCTCGGCGGCGAGCCGCGCCACGAACTGCGCATCCGACTCGGCGTGGTGCTTCTCGTGATAGGCGAAGGCCGGCGTCACATGGCTGAAAGCGCCGGACAGCAACGGCGCATAAGGCGCACGTCGCCAGGCATTGCCGCCCGCGGCCAGCGCGCCGAGCGTGTTGCCGTGATAGCTCTGGCGCCGCGCGATGAAATGCTGTCGCTGCGGCTCGCCGCGCTCGATGAAATATTGCCGCGCGAGCTTGATGCTGGCCTCGATCGCCTCCGATCCGCCGCTGACGAAATAGGCGTAGGCGAGGCCGCCGGGCTCGTGGCCGACCAGCGTCTCGGCAAGCGCCTCCGCCGGCTCGGACGAGAAGAAGGCGGTGTGGGCATAGGCCAGCGTCGAGGCTTGCTTCGCCATCGCCGCGATCACGCGCGGATGCTGGTGGCCCAGGCACGAGACCGCCGCGCCGCCGGATGCGTCGATCACGCGGCGTCCGTCCTCGGCCAAGAGATAGACGCCTTCGCCGCCGATCGCCTTGGGCGGCGTTTCGCGCAACGAACGATGCAGCACGCGGCTGGTGCGAGCGGCCATGGGTCAACCTTTCTCTGAAACGTAAGTCGAGGCCGCGGCCAGCCGCGCCTCGGTATTCTCCAGGCGCTTCTTCGCGGCCGTGCCGCCGAGCGAAAACGTCACGGCGGCGAGCGATTGCGCGATCGCGATCGCGCCAGTGAGGCTCGGGAAAAAGCCGGGAGAGGACGCCGCCTCGAACAGCAGCACGTGGTCGGCGCCTTCGGCCATCGGCGCCGAGAGGCTATCTGCGATCGCGATCAGGGCCGCGCCGGCACGATAGGCGGCCTGCGCGACCCGAACGCTCGCATGGGTGTAGGGCATGAAGCCGATGACGATGACGGCTTCGCCGGGTCGGAACGCGCCGAGATCGAGATCATCAGGGCCGGACGCGCCGACGAGCTGCACCTGTTCAGGACGGAACAGCCGCAATTCGTAGTTCAGTAGTTCCGCCACGCTGCGGCAGCTTCGATAACCTGTGATCCAGATCCGCTTGGCATCGTGGAGCGCGCGCGCCGCCTC
This sequence comes from Bradyrhizobium nivariense, assembly GCF_029846715.1. Lineage (GTDB taxonomy): Bacteria > Pseudomonadota > Alphaproteobacteria > Rhizobiales > Xanthobacteraceae > Bradyrhizobium. Next base: position 44,368 of record NZ_JARVWW010000024.1, on the reverse strand, counting down.
CGCAATCGGCCGCGCCGGAATGCGCGGAAGGCCGGCGGCCTCGGCCTCGAGCTTGTCCGTGACGAGCGCAATATCGGCATGCGGGCCGTGGCGGCGGTTTTTGGCGCGGCCGGAGAAGGGCGCTATCTGCAACGGCCGCCGCGCCTCCGTCAGCGCCGCACGCAATTCGTCCCAGCCCGAATAGCCGATCGCTTTCGCAAGCCGCGTGAACGCGGCGGGATCGGCGCCGGCAACCGCTGCGAGATCGCGCATCGAACGGGTGGTGGCGTCGTAATCGTTGGCTGCGACGAAACGCCCGACCTCCTGCAACCGCATCGGGAGCGACGGCAATGCAATGCGCAGTTCGCTCAGCGGCGAGGATTTCGCGGGCTCGGCCATGAAACATTTGTTGCACGAAGTAGAGTTTGGTGCAACAGTTGACGTACGCCGCCGGAAATCGCCGTCTTGAGAAGGATTTTTGTGCTGTGACGTCAGACGCTCCGAGACCGCCGCCGCGCCGCCGCTTCTTCGGCGCTTTCGGACGACGCGAGCTGAAAGGCCTGTTCTGGCAGGTCCTGGTGGTCGGGATCGCGGTCGCGGTCATCGTCTTCCTCTGGTCCAACACGGTCACCAATCTCTCCGCGCGCCGCATCACGACCGGTTTTGCCTTCCTCGGCCGTGAGGCTGGCATGCCCATCTCCGACAGCCTGCTCGCCTACAATCCGAGAGACTCATACCTCTGGGCCTTCGCCGTCGGCATCGCCAACACCCTGCGCGTCGCGGTGATCGGTATCGTGCTTGCGACTATCCTGGGCACGGTGATCGGCATCTCGCGGCTGTCGGCCAACTGGCTGCTGTCGCGGCTCGCCGCGGTGTATGTCGAAACGCTCCGCGACATCCCGCTGCTGCTCCAGCTCCTGTTCTGGTACGTGCTGATGCAAGCGCTGCCGGCCGCGCGCGCGGCATGGCGGCCGATCGAGGGCGTGTTCCTGTCCAATCGCGGGTTGATCCTGCCGGCGATTCCAATCGGGACGCCGCATCTTTGGGTGCTCGGCACAGCAGTGCTCGGGCTTGTCGTGTTCTATGTCATCCGGCGGAGGCTTATCGCGCAGCAAATGCGTGACGGCAAGCCGCGGCCGGCCTGGCCTTTTGCAGTTGGTCTCATTGTTGTGGTCCCGTCGCTCGTGTCCGTGCTGCTCGGCGTGTCCTGGACGATCGAATGGCCTGAGTTGCGCGGCTTCAACTTCGTCGGCGGGCTGACACTCGCGCCGGAATATTTCGCGCTGCTGATCGCGCTGGTCACCTACACCTCGGCCTTCATCGCCGAGATCGTGCGCAGCGGCATCCAGTCGGTGCCGCGCGGCCAGTGGGATGCCGCCAATGCGCTCGGACTGCGCCGCAGCTTCATGCTGCGGCAGATCATCCTGCCGCAGGCGCTGCGCGTCATCGTGCCGCCGATGACGAGCCAGTACCTCAACCTGACCAAGAACTCTTCGCTCGCGGTGGCGATCGGCTATCAGGACGTGGTCTCGATCGCCAACACGACGCTGAACCAGACTGGCCAGGCGATCGAGGCTATTGCTTTGATCATGGCGGTGTTTCTCACGATCAGCCTCGGCATCAGCTTTTTCATGAATTGGTACAATTCGCGCATCGCGCTGGTGGAGCGCTGACCATGACGGCGATCGCTGATATTCCGGAAGCACCGCGCGCCGCCCGCCGCCCGCAAATTGGCAACCCGGTGCTGCGCTGGCTGCGCGCCAATTTGTTCTCGTCGATCCCGAACGGCATCCTGTCGGTCGTGTTGCTGGCGGTACTCGCAAAGGGCATCTTCAGCTTCGTGCAGTGGGGCCTTGTGAATGCGGTCTGGCTGACGCCGGCCAACGACTCCAGCGCCTGCCGCGCCGTGCGCGGCGTTGGCGCCTGCTGGGCGATCATCCCCGAAAAATATCGCTTCATCCTGTTCGGCACCTATCCGTTCGACGAGCAGTGGCGGCCGGCGCTCGCGGTGCTGCTGTTCATCGCGCTGTTCTATCTCTCCACCCGCCGCGCCCTGTGGCGGCGCGAACTCGCCTATCTCTGGATCGGAGCGCTCGCGCTGATCAGCGTGCTGATGTGGGGCGGCGTGTTCGGCTTGTCGTTCGTCTCGCAGGACCGTTGGGGCGGCTTGCCGGTGACGCTGATCCTGGCGACCTTCGGTCTGGCTTTCGGCTTCCCGTTCGGTATCCTCGTCGCGCTCGGCCGGCGCTCGAATCTGCCGGCGATCCGTTCGCTCTCGGTGCTCTACGTCGAATTGATCCGCGGCGTGCCGCTGGTCAGTCTGCTGTTCATGGCGAGCGTGATGTTTCCGCTGTTCATGCCGAACGGATTCAACATCGACAAGCTCTTGCGCGCGCAGGTCGCGATCATCCTGTTCGCAGGCGCTTATCTTGCCGAAGTCATCCGCGGCGGCCTCCAGGCCGTGCCCCGCGGGCAATACGAGGCCGCCGACGCGCTCGGCCTGTCCTACTGGCGCAAGAACCGGCTGATCGTCCTGCCGCAGGCGATCCGCCACGTCATCCCGCCGCTGGTCAACACCTTCATTGCCTTCTTCAAGGACACCAGCCTCGTTCTCATCATCGGCATCTTCGACCTGCTCACCACCGCCAAGACCGCGATCATCGATCCGGCCTGGCAGCAGTTCTCGGTCGAGGTCTACATCTTCATCGCCGCAATCTACTTTGCGTTCTGCTTCGCGATGTCGCGCTACAGCCGGAGTTTGGAGGCGACGAGCGGGCGGTGACGATTGCTTGTCCCGGACCAGGTGCAGCGTACCGCTGAAGAAGCGCTGCGCTGCGTCCGGGGCACGAGAGGCTAGTTCTTCACCCGCGGATTAATCGGCGTCGTGCCGCGCACGCCCAAAATATCCTCCAGCGTCTTTGCGCCGGCGATCACGTCCGCATCCGCGCGAGGTGCGCCGACGACCTGCACACCGACCGGCAGGCCCGATGCGGTGAAGCCGCACGGCAGCGACAGCGACGGGCAGCAGGCGAGCGTGATGGCGTAGACGATGCCGAGCCATTCGACATAGTTCTCGAACCTCTTGCCCGCGCATTCGGCGACATAGCGATGCCCGATCGGGAAGGGCGGCACGATCGTGGTCGGCACCAGCAGCAAATCGTAGGTCTGGAAGAACTCGATCGCGCGCGCGGTCATGCCGACGCGCTGTGCTCCGGCGCGTTCGAGCTGCTCGACCGTGAGCTTGAGGCCTTCCTCGATATTCCAGATCACCTCGGGCTTGAGCTGGTCGCGTTTGGTGCGCAGCAGCTGCGCCTTGCTGATCGCGAAATCGAACGCGCGCAGCACGTGGAAGCACTCATGCGCCTCGCGCCAATCCGGATGCGCCTCCTCGACGATGACGCCGGCTTCGGCAAAGCGTTGCGCTGCCCCGCGCGTGATCGCCTTGACTTCAGGATCGACCGGGGTGATGCCGAGATCAGCGGAATAGGCGATGCGCTTCGGCTTCTTGCCTGACTGCGCCGCCGAGAGAAACGAGGTCAAGGGCGCCGGTAATGACAGCGGGTCGGCGGCATAATCGCCGCTCATGGCATCCAAGAGCAGCGCGAGGTCTTCGACGTTGCGTGCCATCGGGCCCTGCACGCCGAGATTGCGGTCGATGCCGGCTTTCGGCGTGTGCGCGACGCGGCCGATGCTCGGCCGCATGCCGACGATTCCGCAGAAGCTCGCGGGGCTGCGCAAGCTGCCGCCCATGTCCGAGCCCTGTGCGAGCCAGGCCATGCCGGTCGCGAGCGCCACCGCCGCGCCGCCGGAGGAGCCGGCTGCGGATTTCGTCGTATCCCAGGGATTGAGGGTCGCGCCGAATACCTCGTTAAAGGTGTTGGCGCCCGCGCCGAATTTCGGCGTGTTGGATTTTGCGTAGACGACTGCGCCGTTCGCCTCGAGGTGCTCGACCATGAGGTCGGACTTCGCAGGGATATTGTTCTTGAAGATCGGCGATCCCTGCGTGTTCAGCACGCCTGCAACATCGGTCAAATCCTTGATCGGCACCGGCAGGCCTGCGAGCAATCCACGCGCACCGGCCGGCTTCTGCATCAGCGCCTTTGCGCTATCCCGCGCGCGATCGAAGCACAGCGTCGGCAGCGCATTGACCTTGCCATCGACTTCACTGATGCGCTTTTCCAGCACATCCAAGAGCTCCAGCGGCGAGACGTCGCCAGACCGCAGCTTGTCGACGACGGCGCAAGCGGTTTCGCGGATGAGATCCTGAGACAATTATTCTACTCCCGTGCTTATTGTGTCGTCATTGCGAGCGTAGCGAAGCAATCCTGTCTGTCGCCGCGGGGTGATCTCTGGATTGTTTCGCTGCGCTCGCAGCGACGGCGTGTTGGGTGGCGGCAGGACGAGACAATCAACTCCATCCCGCACTGATGCCGCCGTCCACCGTATAAATGACACCCGACGTATAGCCGGCGCGATCCGACGCCAGGAACGCCATGAGATCGCCGATCTCGCGCGCATGCGCGGGCCTGCCGAGCGGCAGGCTGTTCTGGAATTCCTTGTAGCGGTTCTCGTCGCCGAACTGGTGCTTTGCCCGCGTCTTCAGCAGCGTCACGTGACGGTCGGTGCCGACCGGACCGGGATTGATGCCGACCACGCGAACGTTGTCGGCAAGACTCTTGCCCCCGAGCGCGCGGGTGAAAGCCATCAGCGCGGCATTGCCCGCGCTGCCGCAGATATAGTTGGCGTCAAATTTCTCGCCGGCCGCGCCGATGTCGTTGACGATGACGCCACCGCCCTTCGCCTTCATCTGCGCGTATATCTGCCGCGTCAGGTTGATGTAGCCGAACACTTTCAATTCCCAGGCGTGCCGCCAGGTCGCCTCGTCGATCTTGTCAATGGACCCGCCGGGAATGTCGCCGGCATTGTTGACGAGCACGTCGATGTCGGCGGCTTCCTTGGCGAGCCGCGCCAAATCCTCGGCCTTGCGCAGGTCGACGATGCTCGTGGTGGCATCGATCTGGTGCGCGGAGCGCAAGCGCTCAGCCAGCGCCTTGAGCTGCTCGCCATTGCGGGCAGCGAGCAGGAGATGAGCGCCTTCCTCGGCGAACGCTTCGGCCGCGGCTGCGCCGATGCCCTTGGACGCGCCCGTGATCAGGACGCGCTTGCCACGCAGATGCAGATCCATCGGAATTACTCGCAGGATAGGAACAGGATAAAATCAGTAGGCGGTCGGCCGCGCCACGGTCAACATTGCAGTGCAGCGTTGCACTGCCGCCGCGTTTGGTCCATTGCAGTGCGGTCAAAAAGGCGGCGGCTGCCGGACCAACCAAGGACGTTCTCGATGAGCAAGAAACAATACCGGATCGCAGTTATTCCCGGCGACGGCATCGGCAAGGAAGTGATGCCGGAAGGCCTGCGCGTTCTGGAGGCAGCGGCGAAGAAGCACGGGGTGTCCCTGCATTTCGACCATTTCGACTTCTCGTCCTGGGACTATTACGAGAAGCACGGCCAGATGATGCCTGATGACTGGAAGGAAAAGATCGGCGAGCACGATGCCATCTACTTCGGCGCGGTCGGCTGGCCTGCCAAGATACCGGATCACGTCTCGCTCTGGGGTTCGCTGATCAAATTCCGCCGCGAGTTCGATCAGTATGTGAATTTGCGCCCGGTGCGGCTGATGCCGGGCGTGCCATCGCCGCTGGCAAACCGCAAGCCCGGCGACATCGATTTCTGGGTGGTGCGCGAGAACACCGAAGGCGAATATTCCTCGGTCGGCGGCCGCATGTTCCCGGACACCGACCGCGAGTTCGTGACGCAGCAGACGGTGATGACCCGCATCGGCGTCGATCGCATCCTGAAGTTCGCATTCGAGCTCGCGCAGTCGCGGCCGAAGAAGCACCTGACCTCGGCGACCAAGTCGAACGGCATCTCCATCACCATGCCCTACTGGGACGAGCGCGTGGAGGCGATGGCCAAGAAGTTTCCGGGCGTGAAGTGGGACAAGTACCACATCGACATTTTGACGGCGAACTTCGTGCTGCATCCGGACTGGTTCGACGTCGTGGTCGGCTCCAATTTGTTCGGCGACATCCTCTCCGATCTCGGCCCCGCCTGCACCGGCACCATCGGCATCGCACCGTCAGGCAACATCAACCCCGAGGGCAATTTCCCGTCGGTGTTCGAGCCGGTGCACGGCTCGGCGCCCGATATCGCGGGCCAAGGCATCGCCAATCCAATCGGCGCAATCTGGTCGGGCGCGATGATGCTCGAGCATCTCGGCGAGAAGGAAGCCGGCAAGTCGATGGTCGATGCGATCGAGCGCACGCTGGCGGAGCGCACGCTCCGCACCAAGGATCTCGGCGGCAATGCCGACACGACCGCCTGCGGCAAGGCGGTAGCGGAGATGGTGGATTAGTCTGCCAGTGCGATCCGAACGGGTTGCGACATACTGCCCCTGATGTTTGCATTAGGAGGCGACCCGGCCGGTTTCGGCCGCGTTAGACGGAGCCGTCGCCTTTCGTGGCGACGGCTTCGTTTCATTAGACTAGATCTTTTCCTTGAAAAATATTCGTTTTATAGTTGTAGTGTGGTCGGACGCTACCGGCTCTGTCCGTGAAAGGAGCGTTTGAGGGCCGTTGACGCAGCGAGCAGACGTTGGTCTGCGGAAGTGCCCGTCGGCGGAATCGTATTTTTCCAATCAATATCGCGGAAGGAGGATTGGTCATGTGGAGTTGGAAGGCGCTTTTTGTCTCCGTTTTGGCTCTGGGGACGTCCTCGGGCGCGGTGCTCGGGGGGTGCGATATCGTAGGCCTCGACGCCATGCCGGATGGCGCCTGGCTCGTGAGTTTGAACGGCAGCTGGAGGCCGATCGACGAACTCAGTCCGACCTTGAGGGATGGGCGCCCGCGCGAGGTGACCTTCGCCTATGTGGCGCGTGAGCCCGAGTTGACGACCTTTCGACGCGGCATCCTCGTGATCAAGACGGCTGTCCGCGCCTCCGGGGTTGCTCGCAGTGATCGCGTGACGCTGGCCCGCGAGGCCTACAAGCCGGTCGAGAAATGCGAATCCTATCCTCCGTTCAGCGGGGGATCCGTGAAGGGAAGATCGTACGACGACTATCACGACTACAGCTACAGCGCGAAGGGCCTCGACGGACCATTGCTGTCGTCCTTTCATGTGAGCTATGCGGCACGCGTCCAGGGCTGCAAGGGCTCCGACGATGACACGACCGACTCCTATTTCACCGGGCATTGGCAAAGCAATCGGTCCCAGTTCTCTTTCGATGACAGGGTTGTTGCCAAGGGACAGAACAGCCAGTTCTTTGCTCAATTCGGGGTCACGCCCGCCTACGCAAGTTCGATGTCCGAGCGAAAAGTCGAGATGAAGCGATACACCTCGGATAGGAGTGGTCTCGCATGCGTCACGTTCAACGCGACCGTGAGGCCGGGCACGCTCCTTCGCATCAACGACCTCGAGCGGCGCGTTGGTCTGTTTCGGGCCGCGGAGCAGTCGTGGGAATGGCCCCGCTGAGTCGGGCGGAGAGGCTGTTCGATGACTGAAGGCGCGGAGGCCGCTGTCGAGTCAAAAGCCGACAGCGGCAAGCTGGGGCATTCTCCATTGTTCTCGGAAGAGGCTATGCTCGAGGCCGAAGGGCTGTTCCTCTGGCCCAAGGGAGCGTGGCCCAAGGGACCGCCTTCGTTTCGGGCGGGTCTCGCGCTCTCCGGAGGTGGCATCCGCGCGGCCACTGTGTCGTTGGGGGTGCTTCAGGCGCTCGCCGAGCGCGGCTTGCTCAAGCAGTTTCATTATCTGTCGACCGTGTCGGGCGGCGGGTATATCGGGTCTGCACTATCTTGGTTCTGGTGCAAGAAGCGCGTGGACGAGGAGAATATCCTGTCACCGAGCCCGACGGCGCCGCCGTTGCGCTTCGGGGCTGACGCTCGCGACTTTCCCTTCCAGGAGGATCAAGCTCCCGGCCCGGCAAAGGACCCTAGGGATCCCGGCGTCAGGGCCGCCGGAAATCTGGAGTTCTTGCGCAACCACGGCTCTTATCTCACGTCGGGAGATGGGATCGGTTTTGCTGGCCTGATTATCGCCGTTGTGCGTACCATCCTGTTGAGTTTGGCTGTATGGTTACCGCTTCTCGTTCTGGCTTTCGGAATCTTCGAGGTCGTCGATTTCTTCTTCGTAGGGCCAGAGGCGTACCAGCGGTGCATCCAGGTCGGCTCGGTAGCGCGAGGCATTTTCAAATCGTACCAGTGTCGGCCGTCTTACGTCGCGCCGTTGATGCTTGCAGGTTCGCTGGTCCTGGCGTTTCTTGCCGGTGTCGTCGTCTTCTCGTTTCTTAGCCGTTTTCAGCTCGACTCATCGAATCCAGGCGCAACGTCCCGTCGCAGGTACCGGCCAACGCTACTCTATCTGGTCATCGCAATCGCGTCGTCCACCCTGACCGCGTGGATCTACACCTCGTTGGACAGAGTCCAGCCGCCGATGGCCGTTGAGATTTTAGTGCTGTCCCTCGCCAGCCTTGCGTTTTTCATGCTGGCGATCGCCGAGTTCTTGGGACCAGACAACGCCGGATATTTTTTAAGGCGCAGCTTCGAGAAGCAGTCGAGCAAGCTGCTGCCCATTGCGATCGCTTCACTTTACATTGGCGCGCTTCCGTGGATCGTATCCAACCTGAAGCCTGCGACGGGAGCGTCGTTCGGCAGTCTCGGTGCTCTCGGGCCCATTGGTGGTGCCGTAACGCTGCTGAGCGGAGTCGGTACGGCGCTGTATGGGTACTATCTGAAGGCCAAGAGCATCCTGCCCGGCATGGCGGGGCAGGTCTTCGCTATAGCCGGATCGATCCTGTTCTTGTCCGGTCTTCTGCTGTTTTCGTTCGTGCTGGCTGGTGGGATCTTCGCCGAAAGCGTCGGTTTTGACCCCGTCCGTCCGGCAGCATCTGCAGTTCGCCAGGAAGTGTCTTCCGCCGGCGAGGAGATATCCAAGGCGGCCCGGATTGCATCTCAAGCCGCATCCACGGCTTTTCGAAGATTGGCAGCCGGCGATGACACGGCGGCCGCTCCCGCGCAGATCGAATCCAGCGACGGCGAGACGCCTTGGCGGCGCAAGCTCGTGATCCTCTTCTTCCTGCCGCTCGTCGCGCTCGCAGGTTTGATCGGCTTCTTCGGCAGCGTCAATGCGACGGGGCTTCATCGCTTTTATCGAGATCGATTGATGGAGACGTTTCTGCCAATGGCAAACGCCGTTGAAAAGGGAACGGCGCGGGAGTCGGACGTGGCGGACAATCTCTCGGTTGCCGATATCGTGCAGGACTCGGTGGAGCGCGGAGACAGGCCGTATCACCTCGTCAACGCGCATGCCATCCTGATCAATGACGAACTCGACCCGAAAGTAGCGCTTCGGGGCGGCGACAATTTTCTCATCTCCCCTGCTTTCGTCGGATCATCAGCAACCGGTTGGATGCGGACAAGGGATTACGTCAGTCACCACGGCGCGCTCACGCTGGCGTCGGCCATGGCGGTTTCCGGTGCGGCCGCCAATGCGAATGCAGGGTATATCGGGACCGGGTTGACGCGGGATCGTTTCGTCTCCGCCGTCATGTCCCTGCTCAACATCAGACTGGGTCTGTGGGTCGGGAATCCGAAGGCCACCGCAAGAATGGCACCTGCAACTGACCCTACCTCGCCGGCGCACGACGAGCGCCGTCTGGCGCGCTTCAGGACCAAGGTGGCCACCTATTTCAATCCGGTGCTGACTTGCGGGATATTTGGATATGGCCACCACCGAGACGCACCGTTTCTCGAGCTCTCGGATGGGGGCCATTTCGAGAACTTGGGGCTCTACGAACTGATCCGGCGACGACTGGATCTGATCCTGGTCGTCGATGCCGAACAGGACAGCAACATAAGTCTTGCCGCGCTCGTGTCTTCAACCAACCGCATCAAAGAGGATTTTGGAGTTTCGGTTGGTTTTCTCGACTCGCGCGGACCAGAACAACTGCTCGGAAAGGACAGCGACCGCTACCCAAGCGGTGCGCGATTGGCCAGGTCTCCTTTCGTCGTCGCTGAGATTCGTTACCCCGCCGTGACCGCGATACCCGGGAAGCGGTCCACCAAACCCAGCAAGCGAGGCGTGCTGATCTACATCAAGTCGACCATGGTCACGGGCCTTGCGTTTGCGACTGACGGCTACAAGGCCGCAAATCCAGAATTTCCGCACCAGAGCACTGTCGACCAGTTCTTCGATCCCGATCAGTTTGAGGCTTACCGGGACCTGGGCAAGAAAAGTTGTGAAGCGATGATCTTGTCGCTCGATCTAGGAATGAACGTCACCTGCAGTTCGCGGCTGTTGGAGCGTTATGGTTTTCCGGCAGGCGAGGCGGCCACGCTGCCAACGTCGATTGCCGAACGGGACCACGACGTCTAGGCCTCTGGTGCACTCCCTGTGGTTATGGGTCGGGATCAGCGCTCCGCTTCGCTGCGCTTGTCCGGACGACGATTGTCAGTAACTCGTCGCCCCCTGATCAGCGCGCGATCGCCTCGATCGCGGCCTGATCCAGCCCGAACTTCTTCCCGGCCTCCAGAATCTCCTGCCAGGTGGTCGGATCGACCGGAATGCCTTCAGCCAGGCGCTTCGTCTTCGTCTCGCGCTCGGGATCGCCGGCGATCCTTACCTTGTCGACGCCCGGGGCCGGCGGCGAGTCGGTGTGCCAGGCGACGAAGCTTTCCACTTCGCGCGCGAGATTCTCCGCGGTGCCGAGCTTGGTCGGATCGATGATGATCGAGAGCATGCCGTTGAGGACGTTGTGCTTGCCGTCGGACGGGCCCTTGACCGCCTGCCCGCCGGAGAGCGCGCCGCCGAGGATTTCGCACACCAGCGCCAGTCCCGAACCCTTGTGCTCGCCGAACGGCAGGATGGCGCCGTGCGGCGGGATCACGGTGTAACGCGGATTGACGGTGGGCTTGCCTTCATTGTCGATGATGGTGCCGGGCTCGAGTTCGACGCCTTTGTTGTGGGCGACGCGGGTCTTGCCCTGCGCGATCCTGCTGGTGGCGAAGTCGAGCACGATGGGGTCCTTGCCCCTGCGCGGGATGCCGACGCAGAACGGGTTGGTGCCGTGGCGCCCATCGCTGCCGCCCCAGGGGGCCACGATCGGACGCGAAATCACGTTGACGAAGTGGATCGAGACCAGCCCGTGGTCGATGCACTGCTCGGCCCAGTGGCCGATGCGGCCGATATGGTGCGAGTTCGACAGGCCGACGAGACACACGCCGTTGCGCTTGGCGCGCTCGGCTGCCAGCTCCATCGCTTCATGGCCGATCACTTGGCCGTAGCCGGTGAGGCCGTCGAGGGTGAGAAGCGGACCGGTGTCGAGCACGATCTTGACGTGCTGGTTCACGGCGAGGCCGCCCGTGGTGACGCTCTGGACATAGCGCGGGATCATGCCGACGCCGTGCGAGTCGTGCCCCTTAAGGTTGGCCTCGACCAGATTGGTGGATACGAGCTCGGCCTCGCGGTCAGTGGAGCCGCCGGCCTTGACGATGGCGCGGACGACGTTGGTAAGCGGCTCTGCCTTGATGGTGCGATAGTCGGCCATTGCTGTTGCTCTTATCCTTTCACGATCCGGCGGCAATGGACCCATGCCGCTTCAATCAGGTTCTCGCTCGCCTCGGGCGTGCGGAACGCCGAATGCGCCGACAACGTTACGTTCGGCAGTTTTGTCAGCGGATGATCGCCGGGCAATGGCTCGATGTTGAAGACGTCGAGGCCGGCATGGCGGATGTGGCCCGACCTCAGCGCGTCGATCATGGCGGCCTCGTCGACGACGGCGGCACGCGCGGTATTAATGAGGATGACGCCGGGCTTCATCTTCGCAATCTTCTCGCGGGTGATCATGCCGCGCGTCTCGTCGTTGAGCAGCAGATGCAACGACACGACGTCTGCTCTGGCGAGCACCGTGTCGAGATCGGCGAATTCCACACCCGGGTGGCTCTTCGGCGAGCGGTTCCAGGCGATCACCTTCATGCCGCTGCCGGAAGCAATGCGCGCGACCTCCGCGGCAATGCCGCCGAAGCCGATCAGGCCGAGCGTCTTGCCGGTGAGCTGCATGCCGTCCTCGCGCAGCCAGTTTCCGCCGCGCATCTCGCGGTCCATCATCGCGATGACGCGGGCCGAAGCCCACATCAGCGCAATCGCGGATTCCGCGACCGCCGTGTCACCATAGCCCTTGATCAGGTGTACGGAGATGCCGAGCTGGCCAAGCTCCTCCGGGTTCATGTAACTGCGTGCGCCGGTGCCGAGGAATACGACATGCTTCAGCCCCGCGCACTTCTTTGCGACATCGGTCGGCAGCGCGGTGTGGTCGACGATCGCGATCTCGGCGCCGTCGAGTATTTCCGGATAATGCTCGGGCTTGATGTCAGGATCCCTGTGGATCCGCACCTTGGGATCATCAGGTTTTTCCAACCGCTCCATGATCACGGCGAGGGCTTCATTGGCGTCGACGAAAACTCCGCGCATGGCTCTGTCCGGTCAGGAGGCGACGCCGGCGATCGCCAGCACTGTGTGCATAAGTACGTTGGTGCCCGCGGCGCAGTCGGGCTGCGTGGCGTCTTCCAGCTCGTTGTGGCTGATGCCGTCCTTGCAGGGCACGAACACCATTGCGGCTGGCATGACGGTGTTGAGGTTGCACGCGTCGTGGCCGGCGCCGGAGGTGATGCGGCGAGAGGAATAGCCGAGCGTCTTCGCCGCGTTCTCGACGGCTGCAATCAACTTGGGATCGAAATGCGTCGGCGGCTTGCGCCAGACCAGGTCGATCTTGACCTCGACCTTTCGGCGCGCGGCGATCTCCGAGATGGCCGCGCGCAAATCGCGATCGAGCGCGTCCATGATTGCGCCATCCGCACTGCGGCAATCCATCGTGAAGGCGATCTCGCCGGGAATGACGTTGCGCGAGGGGTTTGCAATGACGGCTTCGCCGATGGTGCCGACCGCCTTCGGCCCGTGCTTCTTCGCAATGGCCTCCATAGCCAGCACGATCTCCGAGAGGGTCGCCAGTGCGTCGCGCCGCAACGGCATCGGCGTCGATCCCGCATGGCTCTCGAAGCCGGAGATCTTGCCGTCGTACCAGAGCACGCCCTGGCCGGAATCGACCACGCCGATGGTCTTGCTCTCAGCTTCCAGGATCGGCCCCTGCTCGATGTGCAACTCGACGAAGCAGCCGAGCTTCTGGAAGCCGACCGGCTTGTCGCCGCGATAACCGATGCCGTCGAGTGCCTGGCCAACGGTCATGCCTTCGACGTCCTTGCGCGACAGGATGTCATCAGTGGTGAAGTCGCCGACATAGGCCGCGGAGGCCATCATCGCGGGAGCGAAGCGCGAGCCCTCTTCGTTGGTCCAGTTGACGACGCAGATCGGCGCCTCGGTCTCGATGCCGGCATCGTTCAGCGTGCGGATGACTTCGAGCGCACCGAGCGTTCCCAAAATGCCGTCATACTTGCCTCCGGTCGGCTGCGTGTCGAGATGCGAGCCGATGCCGACCGGCAGCTTCGACATGTCGCGGCCCTTGCGCAGACCGAACTGTGAACCGAGCGTATCGGTGTGCACTTCGAGGCCGGCGTCCTCGCAGGCCTTGCGGAACCAGTCGCGCACCTGCTTGTCCTCCGTGCTCAGCGTCAGCCGCCGTACGCCGCCCTTGGCCGTCGCGCCGAACTTCGCGGTCTCATGGATGGAGCCCCAAAGGCGGGCGGAATCGATTTGCAAATTGGTGGCGGCTCGGCTCATGCGGTCAGTCTCTCAGTTGTCCGGCGCCTGTTTCAATGACCCGCCGGCGCGGGCGCGTCAACTGCGAGGCTGCTCTGCGCAATCTGACATGCAAGCTCTGCGACGCGCTCCACCGCCACGACGTCGGGCGAGGCGAGCCAGCTCGCGGTGAATGTCAGCGGCGCGATTTCGAGATCGGTGTCGAGCAGTTGCAGCCGCCCGTCTGCGAGCTCGTTCTCGACGATGGCGTCGGGGATCACGGCGATGCCGAGGCCCTCGACCGCCATGTGGATGACGGTCGCAAGCGAGGCGGAGGCGTGCAGCCGGATCGGCGGCAGCTCCGGCCGGTCGAACACTTCGCGCACGACCTCGTAGGGCCGCGTCTTCCGCGGGAAGGTAATGATCGGAAACCGCGCGAGCTCAGCCCGCGTTACCGGTCCATGGCCGAGGCCGAGCGAGGGGCTTGCGAGAAAGCCGATCGGATAGTCGGCGAGGACGCGATTGTGCACTCCGGAGGCCGAGAGCGGACCGACGACGAAAGCAAGCTCGATCTCCTGCGCAAGCAGCCGCGCGGTGAGGTTTGGCGTGATGTCGACCTCGATCTCCAACGACAGGTTGGGATAGACCTGATTCATGCTCTTCACGAGGCGCGGCAGCCAGGTGTGCACGATGGTCTCGGCGACGCCGAGCCGCATCACGCCGCGCATCGCCGAGCGGTCGCCGACCTCGGCCATCATCTGGGCGCGCAGGCCGATCAGCTTTTCCGCATAGACCATCATCTGCCGGCCGCTCGGTGTCGGCGAGGCCACGCGGTGGTCGCGGTTGAGGAGCTTCACGCCCATCTCGCGCTCGAGCTGTGCGATGCGCTGGGAGATCGCCGGCTGTGTCGTATTGAGCCGCGCCGCGGCGCCGCGGAAGCTGCCAAGCTTCACAACCCAGAGGAACGTCTCGATCGACCTGAAGTCCAGCATTGGAAGAATTTTCCCGATCGATAAACTGATTTTATCGAGATTGATTAGAAACGACGATTAGACTTTATAGCACGCTTGGTGTTGGCTTGTCTTTGTCGAGTTTATAGGCAGGTCGATTACATGACTGTTTTGGTGGCAGCGCAGCAAACTGGAACATCCGACACCCTCCCAAGCCGCCAGGCGCGGCTCGCCTATCGCGGCGGGCAGGTCGGTTCCACCGCGGGCGTTGCCCCCGGCTTCGTCCAGGGCAATCTGGCGATCCTGCCCGCGGAATACGCCAGCGCCTTTCACCGCTTTTGCCAGCTCAATCCGAAACCGTGCCCGATCATCGGCATGTCCGATGTCGGCAGCCCGCACATCCCCGCGCTCGGTGCCGATCTCGACATCCGCACCGACGTGCCGCGCTACCGCGTCTGGCGCGACGGCGAAGTCGTCGACGAGCCGACCGACGTGAGCAAGTACTGGCGCGACGATCTCGTGACCTTCGTGCTCGGCTGCTCCTTCTCGTTCGAAGAGGCGCTGCTCGGCGAGGGCATGCCGATCCGCCACATCGAGCATAATGTGCGCGTGCCGATGTATCGCACCAACATCGCCTGCGGCGAGGCCGGTCCCTTCGCCGGTCCCATGGTGGTGTCGATGCGTCCGTTCAAGCCGGCGGACGCGATCCGCGCGGTGCAGATCACCTCGCGCTATCCG
Source organism: Bradyrhizobium nivariense (assembly GCF_029846715.1). GTDB lineage: Bacteria > Pseudomonadota > Alphaproteobacteria > Rhizobiales > Xanthobacteraceae > Bradyrhizobium. Next base: position 28,958 of record NZ_JARVWW010000024.1, on the reverse strand, counting down.
GCCGTCCACGGCGCGCCCGTGCATCTCGGCCATCCGCATCTGATCGGCATCAAGGACATCGCCAAGCCCGATTACGGTGATCCGGTACCGGTCGCCGATGACGAGATCCCGGTGTTCTGGGCCTGCGGCGTCACGCCGCAATCGGTCATCAACGCCGCCAAGCTACCGTTCGCGATCACGCATTCGCCCGGCTTGATGCTGGTGACGGATCTGAAGAACAGGACCATGGCCGTGATTTAGCGGGCAGCATTTGCTGCTTCTTCAGGCTTTACGCTGTTTGCCAATCGTTTCATTCGATACGCGAAAAATTCGAATAACAGGGGACTTTGCCAATGACGATCACCCGCCGCGACGTTCTGCTCGGAGCCGCCGCCACTGCCGCGCTGATGCCGCTAGCCGCGCGTGCGCAAACCAGCGAAGTGGTGATCGGCGCCACCTATCCGTTGTCGGGCTCAGGCGCCCAGGTGGGCGTTGATGCGCAACGGGCGTTCGAGACCGCGGTCGATATCATCAATAACGATCAAGACTTCGACCTTCCGCTCGCAAAGGGCTTAGGCTTGCCCGGCCTCGGCGGTGCCAAGATCCGTATCGTCTACGCCGACACCCAGGGCGACCCGCAAAAGGGGCGTGCCGAAGCCGAGCGCCTGATCACGCAGGAAAAGGTCTGCGCCATCCTCGGTTCCTATCAAAGCGCGGTCGCAGTCACGATCAGTCAGATCTGCGAACGTTACCAGACTCCGTTCCTGTCGGCGGACAACTCCTCGCCGAGCCTGCATCGCCGCGGCCTGAAGTATTATTTCCGCGCCTCGCCGCATGACGAGATGTTCTCGGCCGGGATGTTCGATTTCCTCGATGCGATGAAGAAGAAGGGCGCCAAGGCCGACACGCTGGCGCTGTTCCACGAAGATACGATCTTCGGCACCGATTCCGCCAACGCGCAGACCAAGCTCGCGGCCGAGCGCGGCTACAAGATCGTTTCCGACATCAAGTACCGTGCCAACTCGCCGTCGCTTTCGGCCGAGGTACAGCAGCTCAAGGCGGCCAATGCCGACGTGCTGATGCCCTCGAGCTACACCACCGACGGCATCCTGCTGGTCAAGACCATGGCCGAGCTCGGCTACAAGCCGAAGGCGATCGTGGCGCAGGCCGCAGGCTTCTCCGAAAAGGCGCTTTACGACGCGGTCGGCGACAAGCTCGAAGGCGCGATCACCCGCGGTAGCTTCTCGCTCGATCTCGCCGCCAAGCGGCCGATGGTCGGCAAGATCAACGACCTGTTCAAGGCGAAGTCGGGCAAGGACCTTAACGACAACACGTCGCGGCAATTCATGGCGATGATCGTGATTGCAGACGCCATCAACCGCGCCAAGTCGACCGACGGCGAGAAGATCCGGGACGCGATGGCCGCAACCGACATACCGGGCGAGCAGACCATCATGCCCTGGAAGCGTGTCAAGTTCGACGACATGGGTCAGAACAACGACGCCGATCCGGTGCTGCTGCAATATGTCGGCGGCAAGTTCGTCACCATCTTCCCGTCGCAGGCGGCGGTTGCCGATGCGATCTGGCCGATGAAGTAAAGCGACCAGGTTGCGGGCGGGGGACGAAGCAACGTGACAGCCGAGACCATTATCCAAAGCCTGGCGAGCGGCCTCCTGATGGGGCTGCTCTACGGACTGATCGCCGTTGGCCTGGCGTTGATCTTCGGCCTGATGGACGTCGTCAATTTCGCCCATGGCGAATTCCTGATGATCGCGATGATGTGACGTTCTTCCTGTTCACATTCTTCGCGATCGATCCGCTGCTCTCCGCGCCCCTGGCCGCCGCGGCCTTGTTCGTGCTCGGGGCAGTGGTCTATCTCGTGGTCGTAAGGTTTGCGATGCGTGCCAAGGCCAATGTCGGCATGGTGCAGATCTTCGCAACCTTTGGCCTCGCGATCGTGATGCGCGGCTTGGCGCAGCTGTTCTTCACGGCCGACTATCGCAGCGTCCCCCAGTCATGGCTCGGCGGCAAGACGGTATCGATCGCCGGCATCTTCCTGCCTCAGCCGCAGCTCTTCGGCGCGCTGGTCGCGATAGCGGCGTTCGGAGGGCTCTACCTCTTCATCAACCGCACGGATTTCGGCCGCGCCCTGGAGGCGACCCGTGAAGATCCCGGTGCGGTGGCGCTGGTCGGGATCGACAAGAACCGCGTGTTCGCGCTCGGCTGGGGCCTGGGCGCCGCACTGGTCGGCCTCGCCGGCGCGATCATGGCGAGCTTCTTCTACATCTATCCCGACGTCGGGGCCTCCTTTGCGCTGATCGCCTATGTCACGGTGGCGCTCGGCGGCTTCGGCAGCGTGTTCGGCGCCTTTGCCGGCGGCATCATCGTCGGTCTCGTCGAGGCCACCACCGCGCTTGTGCTGCCGCCATCATTGAAGTCGGTCGGCATCTATGCCGTCTATCTCCTCGTGGTCTTCATCCGGCCACGCGGCCTGTTCGGATCGATGTGAGATGGACAAGAGCTTCACAGAGCGGCGTCGCCGCGAACTCCTCGTTGCGGCTTGCCTTGCGGTCGCCGCGGCGCTCGTGCCGTTGTTCGTCAAGAATCCGAACGTCCAGAACATCATGATTTTGACGCTGATGTTCGGGGCTCTGTCGCAGAGCTGGAACATCCTTTCGGGCTATTGCGGGCAGATATCGCTCGGGCATGCCCTCTATTTCGGTTTGGGCGCCTATACCACCACGCTCTTGTTCACGAAGTTCGGCGTGCCGCCCTGGTTCGGTATGCTCGCCGGCGGCGTCATCTCGGCCTTGATCGCGATGGCGCTCGGCTATCCCTGCTTCCGCCTTGGTGGCCACTACTTTGCGATCGCCACCATCGTGATCGCTGAGATCGGCTTGCTGCTGATCCAGAACTGGGAATGGGCGGGTGCGGCCCTCGGCATCGAGATGCCCGTGCGCGGCGACAGCTGGCTGAAATTCCAGTTCGCCCGCAGCAAGCTGCCGTACTTCTATTTTGCGCTGGCGCTCGCCTGCATCGCCTGGTTCGTCACGTGGTGGCTGGAAGATTCGAAATGGGGCTATTGGTGGCGCGCGGTGAAGGACAATCCCGATGCAGCCCAGAGCCTCGGCGTGGTCGTGTTCGATTCCAAGATGGGTGCTGCGGCTGTCTCTGCCTTCCTGGTCGCGGTCGGCGGTAGCTTCTATGCCATGTATGTTTCCTATATCGATCCCGGAAGCGTCATGGGCTTCCAGTTCTCGCTGCTGATGGCGTTGCCGGCGGTGCTGGGCGGCATCGGCACGCTGTGGGGGCCGCTGCTCGGCGCGGTGATCCTGATTCCGCTCACCGAGCTGACGCGCTCCTATATCGGCGGCTCCGGCCGCGGCGTCGATCTCATCGTCTATGGCATGCTGATCATCGTGATCGCGCTGGCGCGGCCGGAAGGTCTGATCGGGCTGTTCTCGCGCCGCAAGGGAGCCACACGATGACCCCGCTCCTTGAAACCCGTGGCGTCTGGCAACGCTTCGGCGGCCTGGTCGCCAACAGCGACGTCTCGATCTCGGTCGGCCGCGGCGAGATCGTCGGCCTGATCGGCCCCAACGGCGCCGGCAAGTCGACGCTGTTCAACCTGATCGCCGGCGTGCTGCCGCCGACGCAGGGCTCGATCATCTTCGACGGGGAGGATGTGACCACCCTGCCGGCGGCGGAACGTTGTCAGCGCGGCGTGGGGCGCACCTTCCAGGTGGTCAAGAGCTTTGAGACCATGACGGTCATCGACAACGTCATCGTCGGCGCCCTCGTGCGCAACACCGTGATGCGCGAGGCGCGCCGCAAGGCGCATGAGGTGCTCGAATTCACCGGCCTTGCCGCGCGCGCCAACGTGCTCGCGAGCGACCTCGTGCCCGCCGAAAAACGCCGCCTCGAAGTCGCGCGCGCGCTTGCAACAGAACCGAAACTTCTGCTGCTCGACGAAGTCCTCACCGGCCTGACGCCGACAGAGGCGCAGACCGGCGTCGCCCTGGTGCGCAAGGTCCGCGACACCGGCGTCACCGTGCTGATGGTCGAGCATGTCATGGAGATCGTGATGCCGCTGGTCGATCGCGCCATCGTGCTCGACCTCGGCAAGGTGCTGGTCGAGGGCAAGCCCAACGACGTCGTCCGCGATCCCAAGGTGATCAGCGCATATCTGGGAGATCGCCATGCTGTCGGTGCATGAAGTCACGACCGCCTATCAGGGCCTGGTCGCGATCTCCGCGATCAGCATTGAAGTCGCCAAGGGCGAGATCGTCTGCGTCGCCGGTGCCAACGGCGCGGGCAAGTCGACGCTGTTGAAATCCATCGCCGGCGCCGAGCGCCCGCGTTCGGGCACGGTGACGTTCGACGGCAAGCGCCTCGACGGCATGGCGCAGCATCACATCACGGCCACCGGCATCGCCTATGTGCCGGAGAACCGCCGCCTGTTTCCGCGCCTGTCGGTGCGCGACAATCTCCGCCTCGGCAGCTATCTTTACCGCGGCGAGGCGAACCGCGAAGAGCCGCTCGACCTCGTTTTCACACTGTTTCCACGCCTCGCGGAACGCCTCGAGCAGCGCGCCGAGACGCTAAGCGGCGGCGAGCAGCAGATGCTCGCGATCGGCCGTGCGCTGATGACGCGCCCGCGGCTGTTGATGCTCGACGAGCCCTCGCAGGGCATCATGCCAAAACTGGTCGACGAGATTTTTCAGGCCGTCACACGCATCCGCGACGCCGGGATGACCGTCCTGATTGTCGAGCAGCGCATGGCCGAGTGCCTCGAGATCGCCGACCGCGCCTACATCCTGCAAACCGGCCGCGTGCTGATGCAGGGGGCCGCGGCCGAGATCAAGGGCAACCCGGACGTGCGCAAGGCGTATCTGGGACTGTAGGCTGAGTGTTGGGCAGGCGCGTGCGACACTCTCGGTGTCATCGCCCGCGAAGGCGGGCGATCCAGTAATCCGAGACGTCGGTGGAATACGGTGAAGCCGCGGCGTACTGGATTCCCCGCCTGCCGCCTTCGCTAAAGCTTCGGCGCCCCTGGACCTGAACCCCGGCGAAGCCTTGGCGTAGCCGGGTCGCGGGGAAGGACAGCGGTGAATGTGGACGACTTATCCCGCCCATGACCGCGCGCCGCTAATGCTCGTGCCCATGCTCCGGCAACCTCATCCCGAACACCTTCACCAGATCCGTCACCTGCTCCGGCGACAGATAGCGCGGATTCAGCCCGCGCAGCAGGAGATACAGCTTCGCCGTCTCCTCCAGTTCCTCCGTCGCGAACACCGCCGCTTCCAGCGTGTCGCCGGATACCACCGGGCCATGATTGGCGAGCAGCACGGATGAGTATTTCCCCGCCAGCCCCTTGATCGTGTCCGCGACTGCGGGGTCGCCGGGGCGGTAATAGGGCACGAGCGCGGTGGCGCCGCATTTCATCAGATAATAGGCCGTCATCGGCGGCAGCGCGGCGCGCGGGTCGATCTCCGGGAGCATCGAGAGCGCGACCGAATGGGTCGAATGCAGATGCACGATCGCGCGCGCGCTTTCGCGCGTGTCGTAGAGGGCTGTGTGCAGCGGAACTTCCTTGGTCGGCGCATCGCCCGAGAGTAGGCGCCCACGTCCATCCAGCCGCGACAGGCGCGCCGGGTCGAGGAAACCGAGCGAGGCGTTGGTGGGCGTCACCAGCCATCCGCCATCGTGCATCTTGATGCTGATATTGCCGGAGGAGCCCGGCGTTAGTCCGCGTTCGAACAGGGATCGTCCGAAGCGACAGATATCCTCACGCAGCTGTGTCTCGTTGCTCATGGCCGCCATGCCCGCTTGTCTCACGCTTTGGCAGCGCGGCCAAGCCGTGTTATTCGAGATGCCAAGCTGCCGCAAAGGGCGGCCGTCCGGGAAACGTCGCAAGGATCAGTTGCATGTCCGCCTCCACGTCACAGAATCAGCGCATCGCCGTCATCGGGCTCGGCTCGATGGGGTTTGGCATGGCGACCTCGCTGAAACGGGCCGGTCATATCGTCACCGGCTGCGACGTCTCGGCTGATGCGGTCGCGCGGTTCGTGACGGAGGGCGGCGCCGGCGCCAAGACGCCGGCCGAAGCCGCCAAGGGCGCCGATATCGTCGTCAGTGTCGTCGTCAATGCCGCGCAGACCGAGACGATCCTGTTCGGCAAGGATGGCGTCGCCGAAACCATGGCCAAGGACAGCGTCTTCCTGTCGTCGGCTACCATGGACCCCGACGTGGCGCGGCGTCTCGCCAAGCAGTTGGAGGCGACCGGCAGGCACTATCTAGATGCGCCGATCTCCGGCGGAGCGCAGCGCGCCGCGCAAGGCGAGCTGACGATTCTCGCCTCCGGCAGTCCGGCTGCGTTTGAGAAAGCGCGGCCCGCGCTCGATGCCATGGCCGCGAAGCTCTACGAGCTTGGCGATGCCGCCGGGCAGGGCGCCGCCTTCAAGATGATCAACCAGTTGCTTGCCGGCGTGCATATCGCCGCCGCCAGCGAGGCGATCGCGTTCGCGGCCAAGCAGGGTCTCGACATCCGCAAGGTCTATGAGGTGATCACGGCCTCTGCCGGCAATTCCTGGATGTTCGAGAATCGCATACCGCACGTGCTCGACGGCGACTACTCGCCGAAGAGCGCGGTCGAGATCTTCGTCAAGGACCTCGGCATCATCCAGGACATGGCACGCAGTGCCAGATTCCCGGTCCCGGTCTCCGCCGCGGCACTCCAGATGTTCTTGATGACATCTGCCGCCGGCATGGGCCGCGACGATGATGCGTCGGTGGCGCGGATGTATGCGCAGGTCACCGGCGTCAAGCTGCCCGGCGACAAGTAGACAAGAGGATTCCAATGCCCCGTTTCGCCGCCAATCTCTCGATGATGTTCACCGAGGTGCCGTTTCTCGACCGCTTCGATGTCGCTGCGCAAGCCGGCTTCACCGCCGTCGAGTTTCTCTTTCCCTACGAGCATCCGGCCGAGGCGGTCGGCGAGCGGCTCAAGCGCAACGGCCTGACCCAGGCGCTGTTCAACCTGCCGCCGGGCGACTGGAATGCCGGCGAGAAGGGTTTTGCGGCACTCCCCTCGCGATTCGCCGAGCTCAAGGCGAGCCTGGAGACGGCGCTGCCTTACGCCAAGGCGACCGGCGTCAAGCGGCTGCATTTGATGGCGGGCATCGCCAACCGTGGCGAGCGCGTCGCCATCGAGGCGTTCTACAAATCGGTGGCGTGGGCCGCGGAGTTCTTTGCGCCGCACGGCATCGACATCGTGCTCGAGCCGATCAATGCGCGCAACGTGCCCGGATACTTCCTCAACGATTTCGGTTTCGCGCGCGACCTGATCCAGGAGCTGAGGCTTCCGAACCTGAAGCTCCAGTTCGACATCTATCACTGCCAGATCATCCATGGCGACGTCACGATGCGGCTGCGCGAGATGATGCCGGTCATCGGCCACGTCCAGATCGCCAGCATCCCCTCGCGCAACGAGCCTGATAGCGAGGAGCTGAACTATCCGTTCCTGTTCACCGAGCTCGACCGGCTCGGCTATGCCGGCTTCGTCGGCTGCGAATATAATCCGCGCGGCAAGACCACCGACGGCCTTGCCTGGTTCAAGCCTTATGCGGGAGTGAAGCCGTGACCCTCGCCGCGAAATTATCTCTTGGCTGCATCGCCGACGACTACACCGGCGCCTCCGACCTCGCCAACACGCTGACGCGTGCGGGCCTGCGCACGGTGCAGACCATCGGCGTGCCGGCGGACGATCTGGCGCTGCCCGAGGTCGACGCCGTGGTGGTGTCGCTGAAGAGCCGCTCGATCGAGGCGGATCTTGCCGTGTCGCGTTCGCGCGCGGCGGAGCAATGGCTGCGCGGCCGAGGCGCGGGTCACGTGCTGTTCAAGATCTGCTCGACCTTCGATTCCACCGATGCAGGCAATATCGGTCCGGTGATGGAAGCGCTGCGCGCCGATTGCGGCGAGGCCATCGTGCTGGTCACGCCGGCGTTCCCGGAGACCGGCCGCACCGTCTACCAGGGCAATCTGTTTGTCGGCGCTGTACCGCTGAACGAGAGCCCGCTGAAGGACCATCCGCTCAACCCGATGCGTGATTCCAACCTGGTGCGCGTGCTGGCGCGTCAGAGCAAGACGCAAATCGGTCTCGTCGATCTCGCGACCGTGACGCGCGGGGCGGAGGCCGTGCGGGCGCGCCTTGCGGAATTGTCAGGCAAGGGCGTCGGCGCCGCCATCATCGACGCCGTGTTCGACCGCGACCTCGAGACCATCGGGCTCGTCGCCGCAGAACATCGGCTGTCTGTCGGCGCTTCCGGCATCGGTCTTGGGCTTGCGCGGGCGCTGGTGTCGACGGGCAAGGTCAAGTCGACCGTGGCAAGCAGCGCAGCGGGGGCTCCCGTCGGCGGATCGGCGGCCTGCCTTGCCGGAAGCTGCTCGCAGGCGACGCTCCAGCAGATCGCGAATGCCGAACGAATTATGCCGGTGCTTCACCTCGATCCGGACCGTATTATTACGGGCGCGGACGAAGCGCAGCGCGCGCTGTCATGGGCCAGGCCGCGGCTGGCCGACGGTCCGGTGCTGATCGCGTCGAGCTCGACGCCGGATCAGGTCGCCGGGCTCCAGGCACGTCATGGCCGCGACGCGGCCGGTCATGCCATCGAGCAAGCGATGGCCGATATCGCCGAGGGCCTGGTGCAGGCGGGCGTGCGGCGCTTGGTCGTTGCCGGCGGCGAGACATCCGGCGCCGTGGTCGACCGGTTGAGGATTCCCGGATTTCTCGTGGGAGTGGAAATCGCCGCGGGCGTCCCGGTGTTGCGCGCAGTCGGTGCAGAGGCAGGCGAGATGTTGCTCGCCCTGAAGTCTGGAAATTTCGGTGGTGCGGCGTTTTTCACGGACGCGCTTGGGCTCATGCGTTGAGCGCAGGGCATTCTTAGCGCCATGTTCATTTGTTTCGGGCTTCCGTACTCGTACGGAGTCGTAGTTAACATCTGCTCAGGTGCTCTGGTGTTGGATGTCGGTGCTGCTCCCTTTGGTTGATTCGTAGAACTTCCGGGCGCGCCACCGCTCCAGCACAAGAGACCCTATTATGCTCGCCACCATTTCCATCCGCGCCAAGATCATCAGTGTCGTGGCGTTCCTGCTGGTCGCGATGTCCGGCATGGGTCTGCTTGCCGTCATGAAAATGCGGTCGATGAACGCCAATACCACCGACATCACCACAAGCTGGATGCCCAGCGTGCGGGTGCTCGGCGAGCTCCGGGCCTCGGTCATCACCTACCGCAACGTGGTTCGTCAGCACATGCTGTCGGAAACCCTCGAGGACAAGCTGGCGAACGAGAAGACCGCCGGCACCGTGATCGAGGCGCTTGCCAAGGCGCGCAAGTCGTACGAGCCGATGATCACCTCGCCCGAAGAGCGGAAGCTGTATAACGACTGGGGTAAGCTCTGGGACGACTACAAGAAGGGCACCGACGACGTCATGGCGCTCTCGCGCAAGGAGGCCGGCAAGGTTCCGCACGAGGCCCAGGAGCTCAACACCAAGACGGTCAACAAGATCGGCCTTGCCTCGGATGAAGTGCTGACCAAGGACATCGAGCTCAACACCAAGGGCGGCGACCAGGCTGCCCAGAATGCCGCCGACAGCTATTCCTTCGCTTTCATGCTGGTCTCGATCATTCTCGGCGCTGCCGTCGTCATCGGTATCGGCGTCGGCTTCTACCTCGTCCAGGACGTCTCCAGCGGCATCAATTCGATCATCGAGCCGATGCAGGCGCTGGGCAAGGGCGAGCTTTCCGCCGAAGTCCCGCATCGCGGTGAGAAGACCGAGATCGGCGCCATGGCCGACGTGCTCCAGATCTTCAAGGAGGCGCTGATCGCCAAGAAGGCCGCCGACGAGGCCGCGGCCGCCGATGCCGAAGCCAAGATCGAGCGCGGCCGCCGCGTCGATAACGTCACCCGCGAATTTGAAACGATGATCGGCGAGATCGTGCAGACGGTGTCGTCGGCATCGACCCAGCTCGAAGCCTCGGCCTCGACATTGACCTCGACCGCCGACCGCTCACAGCGGCTGGCGACCACGGTTGCCGCGGCTTCGGAGGAAGCCTCGACCAACGTGCAGTCGGTGGCATCGGCGACCGAGGAGATGGCTTCGTCCGTGGGCGAGATCAGCCGCCAGGTGCAGGAATCGGCGCGGATGGCGGGCGATGCCGTCGGCCAGGCGCGCGCCACCACCGAGCGCGTCAGCGAGCTCTCCAAGGCCGCCTCGCGCATCGGCGACGTCGTCGAGCTGATCAACACCATCGCCGGCCAGACCAACCTGCTGGCGCTGAACGCGACCATCGAGGCGGCGCGCGCCGGCGAAGCCGGCCGCGGCTTTGCGGTCGTGGCCTCCGAGGTGAAGGCGCTGGCCGAGCAGACCGCGAAGGCGACCGGCGAGATCGGTCAGCAGATCTCCGGCATCCAGGCGGCGACCAACGACTCGGTCGGCGCCATCAAGGAGATCTCCTCGACCATCGAGCGTTTGTCGGAGATCTCGTCGGCGATTGCGGCCGCGGTCGAAGAGCAGGGCGCGGCGACCCAGGAAATCGCCCGCAACGTCCAGCAGGCCGCCCAGGGTACGCAGCAGGTTTCGTCCAACATCACCGACGTGCAGCGCGGCGCGACCGAAACCGGCACAGCGTCCTCGCAGGTGCTGTCGGCAGCGCAGATGCTCTCGAACGACTCGAGCCGGCTCAAGACCGAGGTCAGCAAATTCCTGACCAACGTCCGCGCGGCGTAGCCGTGATGGAATGGCAACTCTGAGAGCGGCGCCTTTTGGGCGCCGCTTTTTGGTGTAGGCAAGTCGCTTCCGTTCTCCTTAGACGCGCCTGCATATCTGGAATGCGATTTCGTGGTGCGATAGCGGGGAAGTGACCGCCTGTGACGCAGGGGTCGTTGGCCATTTCGGCGGTGTTCGGGTAAATCAGCCAAGGAACCCGCGGGGGCGTGTTCCTTGTCCCGTGCTTTGGAATTGTCCGGCGAATGATTGCTCTGGTCCGTATTGCCCTGAGCCGGCCTTACACGTTTGTAGTGCTCGCGCTTCTGCTTCTGATCATCGGACCGCTGGCGGCGCTGCGGACGCCGACCGACATCTTTCCGGACATCCGCATCCCCGTGATCGGCGTGGTCTGGCAGTACACCGGCCTGCCTCCCGACCAGATGTCGGGCCGCATCACGACGCCGTTCCAGCGCGCGCTGACCACGACGGTCAACGACATCGAGCACATCGCCGCCAATTCCTATAACGGCTTTGGCATCATCAAGATCTTCTTCCAGCCCAACGTCGACATCCGCACCGCCAACGCGCAGGTCACCGCGATCTCGCAGACGTTGCTCAAGCAGATGCCGCCCGGCGCAACGCCGCCCCTCATCCTGAACTATTCCGCCTCGACCGTGCCGATCATCCAGGTGGCGCTGTCGGGTGACGGCCTTACCGAGCAGAACCTCGCCGATATCGGCATCAACCAGCTCCGCACGCCGCTGGTCACCGTGCCCGGCGCAGCTATCCCCTATCCGTTCGGCGGCAAGCAGCGCCAGGTCCAGATCGACCTCGATCCCACCGCGCTCCAGGCCCGCGGCCTGTCCGGCCAGGACGTCGCCAACGCGCTCGCAGCCCAGAACCTGATCACGCCGGTCGGCACGCAAAAGATCGGGCAGTTCGAATACAACATCCAGCTCAACAACTCGCCGCTGAAGATCGAGGAACTCGGCAATCTGCCGATCAAGACCGTCAACGGCGCGATGGTCTATGTGCGCGACGTCGCGACCGTCAGGGACGGCAACCCACCGCAGACCAACATCGTCCATGTCGACGGCAACCGCTCGGTGCTGATGATGGTGCTGAAGGCGGGCGCGACCTCGACGCTCGACATCATCGCGGGCATCAAGCAGAAGGTGATCGACGTCAAGGACCAGATGCCGGACGCGCTCAAGATCGGCTTCATCGGCGACCAGTCGGTGTTCGTCCGCGGCGCCATCGAAGGCGTTGCGTTCGAAGGCGTGATCGCGGCGCTGCTCACCAGCGTCATGATCCTGCTGTTCCTCGGCAGCTGGCGCTCGACCGTCATCATCGCGGTCTCGATCCCGCTCTCCGTGCTCGGCGCCATCATCATGCTGTCGGCGATCGGCGAGACGCTCAACATCATGACGCTCGGCGGCCTCGCGCTCGCCGTCGGCATCCTCGTCGACGACGCCACCGTCACCATCGAGAACATCAACTACCATCTGGAGCAGGGCAAGCCGGTCGAGCAGTCGATCCTCGACGGCGCCAACCAGATCGTGACGCCGGCCTTCGTCTCTCTGCTCTGCATCTGCATCGTGTTCGTGCCGATGTTCTTCCTCACCGGCGTGGCGCGCTTCCTGTTCGTGCCGATGGCCGAAGCGGTGATGTTCGCGATGATCTGGTCGTTCCTGCTGTCGCGCACGCTGGTGCCGACCATGGCGAACTATTTGTTGCAGGCGCATGTCCATCACGAGGACGGCCCGCCGAAGTCGCGCAATCCGCTGGTCTGGTTCCAGCGCGGCTTCGAGGCTCGCTTCGAGCGCATTCGCGGCGGCTACCACAATTTCCTCGGGCTCGCGCTCGCGCACCGTCCGGTGTTCGTGATCGGCTTCCTCTGCGTGGTCGGCGCGTCCTTCGCGCTGGTGCCGTTCCTCGGGCGCAACTTCTTCCCCGCGGTCGATGCCGGCAACATCCTGATGCACGTCCGCACCCAGGTCGGCACCCGCGTCGAGGAGACCGCGAACCAGCTCGCCGACGTGCAGAAGGCGATCCGCAAGCTGATCCCGGGCGAGATCGAAACGCTGACCGACAACATCGGCATGCCGATCTCCGGCATCAACATGACCTACAACAACACCGGCGTGATCGGCCCGCAGGATGGCGACATCCAGATCAAGCTGAAGGAGGGCCACAAGCCGACCGAGGAGCATGTGCGCGTGCTGCGTGAGCAACTGCCGCGGCTGTTCCCCGGCATCAGCTTCGCCTTCCTGCCCGCCGACATCGTCAGCCAGATCCTGAACTTTGGCGCGCCGGCGCCGATCGACCTGCAGATCCGTGGTGCCAATGTCAGCGCCAACTTCGCTTACGCCAACAATCTGCTGGCCAAAGTCCGCAGGATTCCCGGCGTCGCGGATGCGCGCATCCAGCAGTCGCCGAACAATCCGACCTTCAACATCGATGTCGATCGCACCCGCGCGCAATATGTCGGCCTGACCGAGCGCGACGTCACCAACAGTCTCGTGGTCAATCTTGCCGGCTCCTCGCAGGTGGCGCCGACCTACTACCTCAATCCCGATAACGGCGTGTCTTACTCGATCGTGATGCAGACGCCGCAATATCAGGTCGACTCGCTCAGCGCGCTGCAGACGCTGCCGATCACGGCGGCCGGCAACTCGCAATCGCCGATCCTCGGCGGCATCGCCGACATCAAGCGCTCGACCTCGAGCGCGGTGGTGTCGCAATACGACATCCAGTCGATGGTGCAGATCTTCGCCACGACCTCGGGCCGCGATCTCGGTGCCGTCGCCGCCGACATCCGCCAGGTGATCGCCGACACCGCCAAGGAGGTGCCGAAAGGCTCCTCCGTGGTGCTGCTCGGCCAGGTGCAGACCATGAACAGCGCTTTCACCGGCCTCTTGTTCGGCCTACTCGGGGCGGTCGTGCTGATCTACTTCCTGATCGTCGTGAACTTCCAGTCCTGGTCCGATCCCTTCGTGATCATCACGGCGCTGCCGGCCGCGCTCGCCGGCATTGTCTGGATGCTGTTTGCGACCGAAACGACGCTGTCGGTGCCGGCACTGACCGGCGCCATCATGTGCATGGGCGTTGCCACCGCCAACAGCGTGCTCGTGATCTCGTTCGCCCGCGAGCGCTACGAGGAACTCGGCGATCCCATCGCCGCGGCGCTGGAAGCCGGCTTCGTCCGGTTCCGCCCGGTGCTGATGACCGCGCTCGCCATGATCATCGGCATGGCGCCGATGGCCCTGGGGCTCGGCGAGGGCGGCGAGCAGAATGCGCCGCTCGGCCGCGCCGTGATCGGCGGCCTGATCTTTGCAACCTTCGCCACGCTGATGTTTGTTCCCGTGGTGTTCAGTATGGTACACAAGAAGCAGGGCGCCAAAGTCGCCGCCTCCCTGGAGACTCCGCATGTCGCCCACTGAATCCCGCTCCCCGGTATCGCACCGGAAACTGGGCATTTTCGGCGTGGTGGCGCTGATCGCGGCAGGCCTCGTGGTCGGCACCGGCATCCGCGCGCGCGAGGAGCAGGGCTCCAAGCTGAAGGAATGGACCGACGATCAGGCCGTTCCCAGCGTCGCGGTGACGCTACCCAACGCCAAGGCTCTCAATGCCAGCCTCGACCTGCCGGGCCGACTCGAAGCCTATTCCCGTGCCCCGATCTTCGCGCGCGTGTCGGGTTACCTGAAGAGCTGGCGCGCCGACATCGGCGCCCGCGTCAAGGCCGGCCAGGTGATCGCCGAGATCGAGGCGCCCGACCTCGATCAACAACTGCTACAAGCCCGTGCCGACCTCGCCAGCCAGCAGGCGAGCGCCAGGCTGTCGGAGGCGACGCTCAACCGGCGCAAGACGCTGGTCGCCTCCAACTTCGTCTCTGCGCAGGAAATCGACGAGCGCACCGCCGATCTCTCCAACAAGAACGCCGCCGTGCATTCGGGGCAGGCCAATGTCGAACGGCTTGAGGCGCTCGCCGGCTACAAGAAGATCACCGTTCCATTCGACGGCGTCGTCACGGCGCGCGATACCGACGTCGGTGCGCTGATCAACGCGGGCGGCGGCTCGGGGCCGGCGATGTTCGTGGTCTCCGACATCACCAAGCTGCGCGTCTACGTCAACGTGCCCCAGAATTACGTCCCGGCGATCAAGATCGGCGCCAAGGCCACCATCGTGCTGCCGGAGTATCCGAACCGGACCTTCCAGGCGACGGTGGAGGCTTCCTCGCAAGCCGTCGACGTCGCCTCCGGGACAACGCGGATGCAGCTTGGGCTCGACAATTCCGGCGGTGAACTGATGCCCGGCGGCTATGCGAGCGTGAAGCTGAGCCTCCAGCGCGATTCCGCGCCGCTCAGCATCCCGGCAAGCGCCCTGATCTTCAACGGCAACGGCCTGCGCGTCGCGACCGTCGGCGCGGATGACAAGGTGCTGTTCAAGCCGGTGACGATCGCCCGCGATCTCGGCCGCGAGATCGAACTCGCCTCAGGCATTGCAGCGGATGACCGCGTCATCACGGCACCACCGGATGGCCTTTCCGACGGCGACCCGGTCCGCGTGACCGGCGCCGCCAAGGGCAAGCCGGCGACGGCGTCGGAGAAGCAGGCGCCGAAGGGGTAGCTCCGAACTTGTAGGGTGGGTTGCGAAGCGTAACCCGCCACTGTTTGTCTCCGCGCAAGCAAAAGAGGTGGGTTACGCCTTCGGCCAACCCACCCTACGAGAGCTACGCCACCCGCCACTCCGGCACGCCATCGACGGCCATCGTGATCTCGCCGAGCGAGCCTACCGGCGTCCTATCCATATTCAGCAGATGCGCCAGCGTCGCCGTATCGTTCGCCGGAATCCGCGCCAGCGTGCGCCTGTCATCTTCCGTCCGCAGCATCACCACGCCGTGCTCGAGATCGCCGCCTCGGCCATAGAGCACTGTAAAGCTCTCGACCTTGCCCTTGCCTGAGACATCCGTGACGAACTCCGGCACCGCGCGCTTGTTGCGGTCGGCTGCCGCCTGCACGCTCGTCTCCTGCGCCAACGCCTCGCGCGGCGGCACCTTCGACACCACCAGCGCGTGATGCTTGGTGACGAAGCCGCCCTGGCCGTAGAGCAGGCCGAGTTTTGCGCCATCGCGTACCCGCCGCACCATCGCGCAGGCCGCATGCGTCATGTAGGTATTGAGCGGCGCGCCGAAGAAAGTGAGGCCGCCGGTCACGGTCGGCTGCGCGTCCGCGCCCAGGCCGAGCGTCCGCCGCGCCATCTTGGGCACGCACGGGAAGCAGCTGTACAGTTCGATCGCGTCGAACTTTCCGCCGTCGCCGCCGGCGAGATCCATCACGGCTTTCAGCACCGCATTCTGTGAATGGCTCTCGTAAAACTGGTCACGCAGGAGATAGTCGCGCGGTTCTTCCGCCGAGGCGCCGCCGAGCGGGTAGACCAGCTTGTCCTCGGCCATGCCGGCAGCGCGGGCCCTGGCGAGGCTGGTGAGCAGCACCGCACCGCCCATGTTGACGCTGGGGTTGGCAACCATGAGCTTGTTGTAGGGCCACGCGATGAGGCGATTGTCTGCCGTCGGCGTCGTGATCTCGTCCGGCGCATAGCGCCGCTTCAGCCAGGCGTTGGGATTTTGCGCGGCGGCATCCGAATAACGCGACCACAGCGTGCCGGACTCAGCCAAGGCTTCGCGTGGCGTCTGGCCCCAATGCGCGGACGAGGCCGCCTCATAGAACGGATAGACGGTGACGGGGCGGAACACACCGAGCTTCATGGCCAATGGTTTCTGGAACGCTGCGCCGCGCTTGGGTTCCTCGACGTCGTGCGCGAACGGCGTCCAGGGCAGCTTAGCCCCGGCGCGCTCGGCCTTGGTCGCGGTCGATTGCGCCTCCGCGCCGCAGACCGCCGCCACGATGCATTCGCCGCGCGCGATGCGCTTTGCTGCTTCGTGGATGTAGCGGATCGGGCTCTCGCCGCCGACCGGGCCGTAATAGCAATGCGAAGGCGCAATGCCGAGCCGTTGCGCCAGCAGCTTCTCCGGATCGCGATAACGCCAGCTCAGAAAGTTGACGACGTCGAGCGATTGCACCTCGCTGAGCAGCTTTGCGCCGGCATCTGCTTCCGCACGCCGCAGCGCCTGCTCGAGCAGGTCGAGCGGCTCGAGGCCATCGGTGATCTGCTTGGGGCGATCGACGATCTCGCCGACGCCGACGATGACGGGGATGCGGTCTTCGGGGATGTGCATCTTTCTTGCTTCTTCACTCTCTCAGCAATCGAAGACCTCATCCTGAGGAGCCTGCGCAGCAGGCGTCTCGAAGGATGGGCCGCGGGATCTCATGGTTCGAGACGGCGCTGCGCGCCTCCTCACCATGAGGGTCTATCACTCCGCCACCAGCGCATTCATGTGCTCGACGGCTTCGGCAAATTCTTCCTTGAACTCCTGCACCACCGCGCCCGCCGACTTCACGCTGTCGATCAGCCCGACGCCCTGGCCGACGAAGTAACTCACGAGATCGCGCGCCCTGGCGTTGCCGCTCGCCGCTGCGCGGTCGATCGAGTTGAAGGCGTCGCGGCTGATGACGCTCTGCAGCGGCATCGGCAGTGCGCCGGGGCTCTCGGGCGCGCGGTCCCAGGCGTCGGTCCAGACCGAGCGAAGCTGCCGCGCCGGCTTTCCGGTACGGCCCTTTGAGCGCACCGCATCGCGCGATGATGCCGCGATCATCTTCTCACGAAAGATTTCCGTGGTCTCGGCCTCCACCGTCGCAAGCCAGACCGAGCCGGTCCAGGCGCCGGCCGCGCCCATCGCCATGCAGGCCGCCATCTGCCGTCCCGTCATGATGCCGCCGGCGGCCAGCACCGGCACGTCGCGGATCGGCTTGATCGCCTTGATCACCTCCGGCACCAGCACCATGGTCGAGACCTCGCCGCAATGGCCGCCGGCCTCGGTGCCCTGCACCACGAGGATATCGACGCCGGCCGCAACCTGTCGCAGCGCGTGCTCCTTGGCGCCGACCAGCGCCGCGACCGGCACGCCGTGCTTCCTGCCCATCTCGATCATGGCCTTCGGCGGCACGCCCAGGGCATTGGCGATCAGGCGGATCGGGTGGTTGAACGAGACCTCCAGTAACTCCAACGCGGTCGCGGCATCGAACGGCTGCGGCTGGTTGTCAGAGACCTCAGTGGTCGTGAGCTCGATGTCGTATTTCTTCAGGAGATCGCGCGTGTAGTTGCGGTGCTCCTGTGGCACGCGCGCTTCCAGGCTCTTCCAGGTGACGTCCTTTTCGCCCGCAGTCGAGATGTTTTCGGGGATCAGCACGTCGACGCCGTAAGGCTTGCCGTCAACGTGCTCGTCGATCCATCTCAGCTCGCGTTCGAGGGTGTCAGGTGTGTGCACGGTGGCGCCGAGCACGCCAAACCCGCCGGCGCGGCTGACGGCGGCGACGACATCGCGGCAATGGCTGAAGGCAAGCAGTGGAAACTCGATGCCCAGCATGTCGCAGATCGGCGATTTCATCGTTCCCTCCGGCGGCCTTCGCGTCTCGTTGCTTTAGCGGGCGAAGCGGCGGCGACGCTAACTCATCATTACCGGTGATGCCATGCCGGATTCCTCCGCTCTTCTTGCGTGCAGGCGTCGTCAATCGGGATAGCCATTCCGTCGTGCGAATTAAGCGAAAGCAAGCTGCGGATCTTCACGCGCTATGTCGGTGGGCATCGGCGCCAAATGGCGGCTTTGCGATAAGGTCGCCGCAACCGGACGCATGACGCGGGCCTGAGGCCCGCGTCGGACGCAGACCCGGCAGGCCTTGTCATCGGCCATCCGTGGGCTAATTAATGCAGGCGCATCTTTTCCGCCGGAGCCCTCGTATGACCGACACCCCTTACGTGCCACCAAAAGTCTGGACCTGGAACAAGGAGAACGGCGGGCAGTTTGCCAGCATCAACCGTCCGATCGCCGGTCCTACCCACGACAAGGAGCTGCCGGTCGGCCGCCATCCCTTCCAGCTCTATTCGCTGGCGACGCCGAATGGCGTCAAGGTCACCGTGATGCTGGAGGAGCTTCTGGCGCTCGGCCACAAGGGCGCCGAATACGACGCCTGGCTGATCAGAATAGGCAATGGCGACCAGTTCGGCAGCGGCTTCGTCGACATCAATCCGAATTCGAAAATCCCGGCGCTGATGGATCGCTCCGGCCCCGAGCCGATCCGGGTGTTCGAGTCCGGCTCGATCCTGCTTTATCTCGCGGAAAAGTTCGGCGCCTTCCTGCCGAAGGACATCAAGAGCCGCACCGAGGCGATGTCGTGGCTGTTCTGGCAGATGGGCAGCGCGCCCTATCTCGGCGGCGGCTTCGGCCATTTCTACGCCTACGCGCCGTCCAAGATCGAATACGCCATCGACCGTTTCGCGATGGAGACCAAGCGTCAGCTCGACGTGCTCGACCGCCGGCTTGCCGACAACGAATATCTCTCCGGCAGCGACTACACCATCGCCGACATCGCGGTATGGCCCTGGTACGGCGCGCTTGCCAAGGGGCTGGTCTATGGCGCCGGCGAATTCCTGTCCGTACAGGACTACAAGCACGTGCAGCGCTGGACCGACCAGATCGCCAAGCGCCCGGCCGTCAAGCGCGGCCGCATGGTCAACCGCGTCTCCGGTGATCCCGCCAGCCAGCTCCACGAGCGGCATGACGCCAGCGATTTCGAAACGAAGACGCAGGACAAGGTCGAGGCCGCGTCGTAGGACGGTTTGCTCCCTCTCCCCGTGAAAACGAGGAGAGGGAGAGGCTGGGCCTTACGCCATGCTCAGCTCGTGCCGTCCCACCACCATCCAGTGCACCTCGTCCGGACCGTCCGCGAAGCGCAGGTGCCGCACGTCCTGGTACATCTCGGCGAGCGGGGTCCAGTGCGAGATGCCGGTGGCGCCGTGCATCTGGATCGACTGGTCGATGATCTTGCAGGCTCGCTCCGGCACCATGGCCTTGACCATGGACACCCAGACGCGGGCTTCCTTGTTGCCGAGCACGTCCATGGCCTTGGCGGCCTTCAGCACCATCAGCCGCATCGCCTCGATCTCGCAGCGCGCCTGCGCGATGATCTGCATGTTGCCGCCGAGATGGGCGATCTTCTTGCCGAAGGCTTCGCGGGTGAGGCCACGCTGCACCATCAGATCGAGCGCCTTCTCGGCCTTGCCGATGGTGCGCATGCAGTGATGGATGCGGCCCGGGCCGAGCCGAAGCTGCGAGATCTCGAAGCCGCGGCCTTCGCCGAGCAGAATGTTCTCCTTGGGCACGCGCACGTTGTTGAAGCGCATGTGCATGTGGCCGCGCGGCGCGTGGTCCTGGCCGAACACGTACATGGGACCGAGCACCTCGACGCCGGGCGTGTCGCGCGGCACCAGGATCTGTGACTGCTGCTTGCTCGGCGCCGCATCCGGATTGGTCTTCACCATCACGATGAGGATCTTGCAACGGGGATCGCCGACGCCGGAGATGTAGTACTTCTCGCCGTTGATCACCCACTCATCGCCGACGAGCTTTGCGCTCGTCGAGATGTTCTTGGCGTCGGAGGAGGCGACGTTCGGCTCGGTCATGACATAGGCCGAGCGGATCTCGCCGTTCATCAGCGGCTTCAGCCACTTCTCCTTCTGCTCCTTGGTGCCGACGCGCTCCAGCACCTCCATGTTGCCGGTATCCGGCGCCGAGCAGTTCATGCTCTCCGAGGCCAGCGGGCTCTTGCCGAGCTCGGAGGCGATATAGGCGTAGTCGAGATTCTTCAGGCCCCGGCCGGTCTCGTCGTCGGGCAGGAAAAAGTTCCAGAGGCCCTCCTGCTTGGCCTTGTTCTTGGCCTTCTCCAGCACCTCGAGCTGCTTCGGCGTAAAGCTCCAGCGGTCTTCCTTGCCTTCACCTGCCTTGCCGAACTCGATCGACATCGGCTCGACGGTGTCGCGGATGAACTTCCTGACGTGATCATAGAGCGGCCGGACCTGGTCCGACATCCTGAGGTCGTTGAGCTCGTCGCCGGGATTGAGGGTGTAGTTAGTGGTGCGGGGAATATAGGTGTGTTTTGTCATTGTTCCTCCCGAGGGCGCTGAGATCGTGCTGTGCCGGAGAATAGTCGCAGCGCGGCCAAAGCGCGAGCGCACATTTCTACAGCGAACCATGCCATGCGATGGAATATCGCAGGGCGTTTGAAATGTTGTTTGAATAGTGCGGCATTCTCGCTGTCATCGCCCGACTTGATCGGGCGATCCAGTACTCCGTGACATCGGTGATTCCTGGAGAAGCCACGGCGTACTGGATTCCCCGCCTTCGCGGGGAATGACAGCCGTATGTGTAGCTAATTCGCCATCCGATGCATCGCACAGATCTTGTTGCCGTCGAGGTCACGCAAATACGCAATATAGAGCTTGACGCCCGGGCCCTGGCGGACGCCCGGCGGATCTTCGCAAGGAACGCCGCCGGCGGCGACGCCGGCCGTATGCCATGCATTGACCTGCTCCGGCGAGTTGGCGGCAAAGCCGATGGTGCCGCCATTCGCACACGTCGCTGCCTCGCCGTTGATCGGTTTCGTGACCGAGAACACACCGGTCTTGGTGATGTAGAAGATGCGATGGCCGTCAACCTTCGCCGGCCGCACCTCGAGCGTGCCGAGCAGGCTGTCGTAGAACGCCTTGGCTTTGTCGAGGTCGTTGGTGCCGATCATCACGTGTGAAAACATTTGCCATTCCCTCAGAGTTTGTAGCCCGGATGGAGCGCAGCGAAATCCGGGTCTTGCTTGCTTTTGGCAGTCCCGGATTGCGCTGCGCTCCATCCGGGCTACGAAAATCAAAACGCCGTATAGCCGCCGTCGATCACGAACGTATCCGCCGTGTGATACGACGAGGCCTTGCTCATCAGATATACCGCGATGCCGCCGAAATCGCTGGCCTCTCCGAAGCGCCGCACCGGAATGCGCGGCATCACGTTGGCGACGAACTTGTCGTTGGCCATCAGGTCTGAGGTCATGTCGCTCTTGATCCAGCCGGGCAGGATCGCATTCGCGGTGACGCCGTGGCGCGCCAGCTCGACGCCGAGCGCGCGCACCAGCGCGTTGATCGCGGCCTTGGTCGCGGCATAGTGCTCGTTGCGTGCGGTGCCGAAGATCGAGGCGAGGCTCGAGGTCGCAACCAGCCGGCCGAAGGGATCGCCGGCATCGGCGCGCTCGGTCATGTGTCTCGCGGCAGCCTGGAACGCGTGGAATACGCCGTCGAGATTGGTCGCAAACATCGTGCGCCATTCCTCCTCGGTGCGTTCGATGAAGGAGCGCCGGCCACCGCCGCCGATGCCGGCATTGGCGAAGCAGCCGTCGACCCGGCCGAAAATGTCGAGCGTGGCCTTCATCGCGGCATTGACCGAGGCCGGGTCGGTGACGTCGCAGACCCGCGCGTCGACCTTGCCGGGCAGACTCGCCAGGCTCGCGGCAGCGCTCCTGTTCTTGTCAGGATTGCGACCCCAGATCGAGACGTTGCAGCCCTGGCCGGCGAGCGCCTGTGCAATGCCGAGTCCGATACCGCCATTGCCGCCGGTGATCACGGCTACGCGGCCCGAAAGGTCGAAAAGGTTCATGGCGCGTTTCCTGTTTTTGGTATGAGGCGCATCAGCCGCTGCGCGCAAGATTGCTTGCTATGCTCCGATCACCATGGACAAGACCGCGCCAAAAATCAAATATGCGCCCCGGCAAAGCAATTCCGGTCTGCGAAACTGACGCAGGCCGCAACTCACGAGGAAACCATGCAGTTCAAACACGTCACGCTCGATCTCGATGGTTCGGTCGCGATCCTCAAGCTCGACCATCAGGAGGTGATGAACGCGGTCTCCGTCGACATGCTGGGCGGCCTCGCGGAAGCGCTCGACGCGATCGAGGAGAAGAAGGACGAGGTGCGCTGCGTCGTGCTGACGGGCGCGGGGCGGGCGTTCTGCACCGGCGCGAACCTCCAGGGCCGCAACAACCAGTCGAAGAAGACCAAGGCCGGCCTGACGCTCGAGACCGGCTTCCATCCCTTCCTGCGCCGCATCCGCAATCTGCATTGCCCGATCGTGACCGCGGTCAACGGCCCGGCGGCCGGCGCCGGCATGAGCTTCGCGCTGCTCGGCGACATGATCCTGTGCGCGCGCTCGTCCTATTTCCTGCAAGCCTTCCGCCGTATCGGCCTCGTGCCGGATTGCGGCTCGACCTGGCTCTTGCCGCGCCTGATCGGCAAGGCACGCTCGATCGAATTGTCGCTGATGGGCGAGCGGCTCCCGGCCGAGAAGGCGCTGGAATGGGGCCTCGTCAACCGCGTCTACGATGACGGCGTGCTGATGGAGGAAGCGATGAAGCTCGCGCGCGAACTCGCCAGCGGCCCGACTGTCGCGCTGTCGCTGATCCGCAAGCTCTACTGGGACAGCCCTGAAAACTCCTTCGAGGATCAGCTCAATCTCGAATTCCAGTGCCAGCTCCGTGCCGGCGACACGCAGGACTTTCGTGAAGGCGTCGGTGCGTTCCTGGAGAAGCGCCCGGCGCAGTTCAAAGGCAAATGATCGAGGCCGAACTCTCCCGCAGCGCTCAGCGCTGGTGCCCGGGCGCGACCGGTGTCGCTGGCGTGGCAAGGCTGTCCGGTGGCGCCAGTCAGGAAACCTGGCGCTTCGACATCGCGCATCCCGACGGCGCGATCGGCGCGATCCTGCGCCGCTCGCCGCAGGGCTATGGCGCGGCGCCGACGCGCGCGGCGGGTCTTGCCGCCGAAGCGCAGCTGATGCAGCTCGCCTATGAGGCCGGCGTGCCGTCGCCGCGCGTCATGCATGTGCTGGTGCCGGACGACGATCTCGGCACCGGCTTCATCATGCAGCGGGTCGAGGGCGAGACCATCGCGCGCAAGATTCTTCGCGATGATGAATTCGCGGCGGCGCGGCCGCATCTCGCGCGGCAAATCGGCGGGGTGCTTGCGGGCCTGCACAGGCTGCCGCTGGACAAGCTGCCCGAGCTGCGCCACATGACGGCAGCGAAGGAGATCGGCGATTTCGAGCGCGACTATCGCAGCCTGGACTGGCCCAAGCCGGTGTTCGAGCTGGCGTTGCGCTGGCTGCGCGACCGCGACCCGGGCCCCGCCGCCGAGACGACGCTGGTGCACGGCGATTTCCGCAACGGCAATCTCATCATCGGTGCCGACGGCGTGCGCGCGGTCCTCGACTGGGAGCTCGCCCATCTCGGCGATCCCATGGAGGATCTGGGCTGGGTCTGCGTCAATTCCTGGCGCTTTGGCGAGATCGACAAGCCCGTCGGCGGATTCGGCTCTCGCGAGGACTTGTTTGCGGGGTATGAGGCCGCGGGGCGCAAAGTCGATCCATTGCGTGTAAAATTCTGGGAAGTGATGGGCACGCTGCGCTGGGGCATCATGTGCGGCGGCATGATGCAGCGGTTTCGCGAGGGGCCGGATCATTCGATGGAACGTGCCATGATCGGCCGCCGCGCCTCCGAGGCCGAAATCGATCTGTTGCGGCTGCTCGCGCCGCGGGGAAGCTGACCATGCAGGACGAACCAACCCCGATCGAGTTGACCAGGACGGTCGCCGATTTCCTCCGCAACGATATCGCGCCGCTGATCTCCGGCCACCAGGCCTTCAAGCTGCGCGTCGCCGTCAACATCCTCGATCTCGTGACACGGCAGTTGACGCGGGAAGAAGGGAGCGATGCTGCGGAACTCGAGCGCCTGCGTGCGCTGCTCGGCATGGACGGCTCGGTGACCGATCTCAACCGCGCGCTCGCCGAGCGCATCGCCAAGGGCGAGGTCGATCTCGCAACGCCAGGCCTCTCCGAGCATCTCTGGCAGACCACGATGGACAAGCTCGCGGTCGACCAGCCGAACTACGCGTCGTACAAGCGGGAGTTGTCGCGAAACGGCGGTTAGGTAACCCCACTCTGAGTCATCGCCCGCGAAGGCGGGCGATCCAGTATCCCAGAGACCGCGGAAGGATACGGATAAGCCGCGGCGTACTGGATGCCCCGGTCAAGCCGGGGCATGACAGCGGTGATGCGGGCGCGCGCCCCGGAATGACGGCGGGAGACGTCCTACTTCCCCATCCACTTCGGCGGCCGCTTCTCCGCAAACGCCTTCGGGCCCTCGATGTAGTCCTGCGAGTCCGCCATTGCCTTCACCGCCGGATACTCGCGCTGCTGCTCGATCGCCTGCTCCAGCGATACGCCGAGTCCCTTCTGGATCGTCTGCTTCGAGGCCCGGATCGACATCGGCGAGTTCTTGGTGATCATCTCGGCCCAGCGCAGCGCGGCCGTGAGCGCCTCGCCCTGCGGCACCACCTCGTTGACGAAGCCGAGTTCGAGACCTTCCTTGGCGCCGACATGGCGCGCGGTGAGGATCATGCCCATGGCGCGCTTCAGCCCGATCTGGCGCGGCAGCCGGTGCAGGCCGCCGGCGAGGGCTGCGAGACCGACGCGGGGCTCGGGCAACGCGAAGGTCGCGTTCTCCGAGGCAATGATGAGATCGCAGGCCAGTGCGATCTCGAAACCGCCGCCCATCGCGACGCCGTTGACCGCGGCGATGATCGGCTTGTCGCAGTCGAAGCGCGCGGTGAGGCCGGCAAAGCCGCCCTTGTCCCAGCCGCGCTTGCCGCCGGCCGCCTGCCACTTCAGATCGTTGCCGGCGCAGAACGCCTTGTCGCCGCTACCAGTGACGATCGCGATCCACTGCTCGGGATCGGCGGAGAAATCGTCAAACACCTTTTGAAGCTCGAAATGCGCATCGGTGTGCAGCGCGTTGTAGACCTCGGGCCGCGACAGCGTGACGATCGTGATCGGCCCCTTGCGTTCCACCTTTGAAAATTTCAGCTCCATGGTCGCTCCCGCATTTTCTCCAGAAGGAATATTGCGGCCATACTAGCGCGCGTCAGCGCCGCAACACCATCGAATTACGCGGGCGCGCCTTGCGCCTCTCACACGCCTCGCATTGCTTGACTTGCGCGGGCTCTTCTCACCTTAATCGTGAGAAGCAGAAGCGCGTATAGCGCCTTAACGCAAAACGAAAAATCATCCGGGAGAGAACCGTGGATTTCTCACTGCCTGCCGATCTCGTCGCCTATCTCGCAGAGCTCGATCGTTTCATCGAGCGCGAGATCAAGCCGCTGGAGGCGGCCGACGACAACATCCGCTTTTTCGACCATCGCCGCGAATGGGCGCGCACCGATTTCGAGAATGACGGCCTGCCGCGGCAGGAATGGGAAGCGCTGTTGCGCAAGGCAAAGGACCTTGCCGATGCCGCCGGCCATCTGCGCTTTCCGGTGCCGAAGCAATATGGCGGCAAGGATGGCTCGAACCTCTGGATGGCCGTGATCCGCGAGCACTTTGCCGCCAAGGGGCTCGGCCTGCACAACGATCTCCAGAACGAGCATTCCATCGTCGGGAACTTCCCCGTCGCCACCATGCTCGACCGCTACGGCCGCGACGACCAGAAGGCGATGATCGACGGCTCGATCAAGGGCAAGTGCCGCATCACCTTTGGTTTGACCGAGCCGCATCACGGCTCGGATGCGACCCATATGGAAACGCGCGCGGTGCCGGCGACCCGCGACAACGTCAAGGGCTGGATCATCAACGGCGAGAAGATGTGGACCACCGGCATGCATGTCGCCACCCACTGCGCGCTGTTCGCACGCACTAGCGGCAATGACGGCGATGCGCGCGGCATCACCTGCTTCCTGGTGCCGGCCAAGAGCCTTGGCGTGAAGATCGAGGAGTACATGTGGACCTTCAACATGCCGACCGATCATCCCCGCGTGAGCTTCACCGATGTTTTCGTGCCGGAGGATGCGCTGTTCGGCGAGGTCGGCCGCGGCCTGTCGCTGGCGCAGTGCTTCGTGCACCAGAACCGCATCCGCCAGGCGGCGAGCTCGCTCGGCGCCGCCGTCTATTGCATCAACGAGAGCGTCAAGTATGCGCGCGAGCGAAAGCCGTTCGGCAGGGCGCTGGCCGAGAACCAGGCGATCCAGTTTCCGCTGGTCGAGCTCGCGACGCAGGCCGAGATGTTGCGGCTTCTGATCCGCAAGACCGCCTGGGAGATGGACAAGCTCACCGAGGAGCAGATCGAGCGCACGCTCTCCGACCGGGTCTCCATGTGCAACTACTGGGCAAACCGTCTCGCTTGCGAATCCGCCGACCGCGCCATGCAGGTCCACGGCGGCATGGGCTATTCACGCCACAAGCCGTTCGAGCACATCTACCGCCACCACCGCCGCTACCGCATCACCGAGGGCAGCGAGGAAATCCAGATCCGGAAGGTAGCGGGATTTTTGTTCGGGTATATGGGGCCGGGGAAGCATTAGCCGTCATTGCGAGCTATCTCTCCACGTCGTCCTGGCGAAAGCCAGGACCCATTACCCCAGGGAGGAGTTATGATGCAGGCAGGTCACCACGAGTCTTCGCCAAACCACTCCCTGGGGTAATGGGTCCTGGATCGGCGCTTCGCTTGTCCAGGACGACAATGTGGATATAGCGGGCCTAATTCACCCTTCGATCCTTCCCCGCCCAATACGGCTCCCTCAGCTGCCGCCGCAAAATCTTGCCGCTTGGATTCCGCGGCAACGCCGGCAGGAACTCCACGCTCTTCGGCGTCTTGAACCCGGCGATGCGCTCGCGGGTGAAGTTGATGATGTCGGTAGCGGTCGCCTGCTTGCCCGGCTTCATCACCACGACGGCCTTCACCGCCTCGCCCCATTTGTCGTCGGGTACGCCGATCACGGCAGCCTCCGCGACGTCAGGATGATCGCACAGTGCGCTCTCGACCTCGGCCGGGTAGATGTTTTCGCCGCCGGAGATGATCATGTCCTTGATGCGATCGTGGATGTAGAGATAGCCATCCTCGTCCATGTAACCGGCGTCACCGGTGCGCAGCCAGCCGTCGCTGCGAAGCGTCGCGGCAGTCGCCTCTGGCAAGTTCCAGTATCCCGCCATGTTGGAGCCCGAACGCGTCGCGATCTCGCCGACTTGTCGCGGCGGCAGTGGCCTGCCGTCCGCGTCCAGGATCGCGATCTCGACGCCCGGCAGCGCCTTGCCGGCCGAGCGCATCCGCTCCAGCCCCTCGACATGATCTTCCGGCGGCAGCGCGACGATGGTGCCGGTGGTCTCGGTCATGCCGTACATCTGCACGAAGCCGCATTTGAAGATTTCGATGCATTCCTTCAGCAGCGCCGCCGGGATGGGCGAAGCGCCGTACAGCATGTATTTCAGCCGCGAGAAATCGACCGTCTTGGCGCGTGGCTGCCGCACCACGAATTGCATCGCCGCCGGCACCATGAACAGCTTTGTGATGCCTGATAGCTCGAAGAAATCCAGCACCTTGGTCGGATCGAACTCGCGCGCGATCACGCCGCGGGCGCCGTGATAGAGCCCCATGACGCCCCACCCGGAGCCGCCGATGTGGAAGATCGGCATCGCGACCAGCGACACATCATCGGTCGACCACCGGTTCCACTCGGGCTTGTCCTCGGCGTTACCGGTCTGCACCAAATTGAGGAAGTTCGCATGCGACAGCATCGCGCCCTTCGGTTTGCCTGTCGTGCCCGACGTATAGAGCTGGATCGCGATGTCCCTGGTGTCGATCGGCACCCTGGGATCGTCGCCGCTCCGTGCATCGCGCCACGCCGCAAAGTCAGGCCATTCCGGTGCGCCGCCCTCGGTGGTGATGACGCTGCGCACGCCTGGCAACTGGTCCTTGATCTGGCGGACCTGCGTGATGAACTCCGGTCCCACGAACAGCACCGGCGCCTTGCAGTCGCTAACGATAAAGGCGACTTCGGGTCCCGCGAGCCGCCAGTTCACCGGCGCCATCACCACGCCGGCCTTCATGGCGCCCATCAGCAGTTCGAAATAGATATCGCTGTTCTTGCCGAGATAGGCGATGCGCTCGCCCTTGTTCACACCCATCGCAATCAGCGCATTGGCGACGCGATTGGTCCTGACGTCGAACTCGGCAAAGCTGGTGACGCGGCCCTCGAACTCATAAACGGTGGCATTGCCGCGGCTCGTCGCGCGCTCGCGCACCATGTCGGCGAGGTCAGCCAATGGCTGTGTGGTGGGCATGTTTCTCCCGTGACGTCTTGTTTTTGCGGCGCGGAGTGTGGCGTCATCCGCGGGTAAAGACAATACGGGGGGAGGAGGGCGCCACGGCTTCAGCATCGTCGTCCAGGGGAAAACCAC
>NZ_JARVWW010000023.1 GCF_029846715.1 Bradyrhizobium nivariense | reverse complement strand
CTCAAGCCTTCTGCGGCGAGCAGCTGGCCGTGAGGCCGCTCGAGCGCGACGGCCGGTACGGAATCTTCTTTGCCAGCTGGCAGGTCGGATCAATCGACTTGACGCGCGGCCAAACTGTCAGTGATGTGTCCGAACAGGCGTCAGCTATGTCTCCGGTCTAAACACTTCGCGGGCGATGACACCGAGCATGTGGGCGCGAGTGCTCCGTCGCTTTAGCGAATCCTCACTGCCCCGCCAGCCGATCGGCGAAATACCCGATCGTCTTCCTGTAGATCACCGCCCTGTTCCACTCGCGCATCGCCTCGAAATTGGCGGTGCCCTCGCCGTAGGGCTGGCCCATCTTGAAGCCGCTGGTGTGGAGCAGGTTCGCGGTCGAGGCGAGCACGTCGGGGACGCTGTGGCGGAGGTCGACATGACCGTCGCCGTCGAAATCGACGCCGTATTTGATGTAGGACGACGGCAGGAACTGGGTCTGGCCGATCTCGCCGGCATAGGCCCCGATCAGGTCGCGCAGCGGCAGGTCGCCGCGCTGCACGATCTTCAGCGCCGCGAGCAGCTCACCCTGGAATAGCTCCGTCCGGCGGCAGTCATGCGCGAGCGTCGCCAGCGTGCGGATCACCGGCAGCTTGCCGATGTCGCCCTTGCCGAAATCGCTCTCCAGCCCCCAGATCGCGACCAGGATATAGCGGGGCACGCCGAACTGCTGCTCGATGCGCGAGAGCAGCGCGGCATGGCGCTGCAGCAGCGCGGCGCCCGCCATTGATGCGGCCGGGGCCAACGCGGGTCGAGACATACTGCTCAAAACTCTTGTTGAAGGTGTAGCGCTGGCGCCGGTCGAAGGCGAGCACGGCGCCGTCCTGGGTAATGCCGTTGAAGGCCGCGCTGGTCACGCCCGCCGAGACGCCGGCTCCTTGCGCTTCCGAGGTCATGCCGGCGACAAAGCTGTTGAAGTCGCCGCCGCAGCGCGCGGCCTGCGCCGTTCCGCTGGCCAGACAGGCAATGAAGGCGATGGCCAGGGCGTGTCTCGACATGCGGAAAAATCCTCTGAAGAATGAGTGGGAAAGCACCGCGATCATGCCCGGGAACCGGATTCGCGTCAAAGCGGCAAATCCTCGCCAGAACCGATCGCCAGAACCGATCGCATCTTGGCTGCGACAAATGAAATGCGCTCGCCCCCTCCCCAACCGATCGAGATGATCATGCCCATGTCGTGCCGGATGCTCGCTGTCCTCGCCTTGCTCTCCTTCACCGCCACTGCCGCCTCCGCGCAGACGCGCGATGTCGCCGGCGGCCGCGACTATCCCGGCATCGGCCGGTTCGCCGGCAGCGTCATCACCGGCTATGTGATGAAGGACTTTGACGCGGCGCGGATGCAGGCGGCGTCCTTCAAGGACGGCCAGCCCGTCGATGCGCGGCGGCTCGAAGGCCGCGTCTTCCGCATCGCCTATCGCACCAACCCCGGCCCCTCGATCCTGGAAGTGTCGCGCAATTTCGAGACGCAGCTGGCGAAAGCCGGCTTCGAGACCCTGCTCGCCTGCGACACCGATGCCTGCGGCGCCATTCCGTTCACGGAAAGCATCGACACGCTGCCGGTCCCGCAGATGTGGGTCGATGGTTTCAACTACCGTTACTACGCCGGCCGCAAGACCGAGGGCGGGCGCGAGACCTTTGCCAGCGTCCTCGTCAGCCAGAACAACCAGGACATCACCGCGCAAGTCACCGTCGCCGAGCTCGGCGCCATCGCGAACAAGATGGTCGACGCCGCCGCCATGGCGAAGGGCCTTGGCGAGACCGGCCACATCGCGCTCTACGGCATCTATTTCGACACCGACAAGGCCGTGCTCAAACCCGAAAGCCGCCCGACGCTGGAGCAGATTGCAAAGCTCTTGACCAGCCAGCCGCAGCTCAACGTCTTCATCGTCGGCCACACCGACAGCCAGGGCGCCTACGAATACAATCTCGATCTGTCGAAGCGCCGCGCGGATGCGGTCGCAGCCGAGCTGGTGAAGAGCTTTCGCATCGCGCAGCCGCGATTGCGCACCGCCGGCGTCGGCCTGCTGGCACCGGTCGGCTCCAATGCGACAGACGCTGGCCGCGCGCTGAACCGGCGCGTGGAGCTGGTGGCGCCGTAAGGCTGCACGCCTCGCCGCGCCAGCGCGTGCACGCACTGAGATGTGCGCCGCGGTGATGGAACTCGCTTCCGCACTTCGGATCATTCAGCACGCATGCGGGAAGACATGCACATGTAGGCCAACGCGCTTTCCTACAAGGCGCACAACGCTCGCTGCGTTGCGGCGGCGCGAAAGATGAACAAAGTAATTCGCTCGCCCAAGCATATCGTTTGGAACTTGCCTCGCATCGGCGCATATCTGATCCGCCGACTCCAACATCGACGCCGCGGTGATTTGCCTTGCCATCGCATGGCGCGGCCTATAGCATTCTATTTTAGGTTGTCGCCCCGCCAGCCCCGGGCGACGCTGAAGACCAAGATAAACGGCGGGCTTTCGCGGCCCGCCGTTTATTGAGCGAAGGGCCGCACCGGACCCGCCGTAACGTTCGACGCTTCCATCCTGCAAGCGGACATCGTCGATCGATCCGGCCGCGGCAGGGCACGACGGCCCCCCGGCAGGTGCGCAAAGTCATTTGACTATAGCCCCCTGATCGACGACAAGCCGCCATGGCCAAAAAACCTGGAACCAATCCCAAGGGCGAATTCGCCTTTTTTAACGTCTTCTATGAAGACGGCTCCCAACGCTCCAACCGGCGCGTGCCCGCGGAATTGCTCGGCGGCCTCGACGGCGACGAGCCCGCGCGCGCCTTTATCATGGAGCAGGACCGCGAGATCGCCGAAAAATCCGGCCGCCCGGCGCTGGAGATCAAGAACCTCGAGCGGGTCGGGGCGAAGAAGAAATAGGTCGATCCAGGCAGGCGCTCACCAGCGCCCGCTCCGCTTATTCCAGGCAAACAGCAGGTCGGCAAACCGGTCATAGAAGAACCGGGTGAACGGCAGCGCCACGCGATTGCCGAACAGCGCCGCAAGCCACCCCTCCCCCGGCGTCAGCCTCCATAGCGCAATCGCGACATCCGCGCCGACGATGAGCAGGCCGGCCGCATCGGTCGCGTGCAGGCGGCGCCTGATGTCGTCGAGCGTGGCGCCAAAGTGCGCCAGCGCGTCGGGCTGCTCGTTGATATCCCTGAATTCGATCGTGCCCGCCCGCACCAACGCCAACAGCTTGTTGCGCTGCCAGTCGATGCCGGCATCGCAGACGGGGCAGCGGGTGTTGTACCAGACGGTGAGGTGGGCCGGCATCATCGAAGCATAGATGTCGATCTGTGCCACGTCGAGGCTGGAGCCATCCACCCGGAATTCCAGGATCGATGCGCCTTTCTCGTCGGAAGTATATTCCGATAGAAAAGCTGATGAGACTCTTTGGCTGAACGCTGCCGATAAGTCGGCACGAACGAAAACGGCGGGCTTTCGCCCGCCGTTCTTGCCTCAACAGACCGCCAAGTGGTGGCGCTTGAACTAATTGTCCAAAAAGCTCCGCAGCTTCCGCGACCTTGACGGATGCTTCAGCTTCCGCAGTGCCTTCGCTTCGATCTGACGAATGCGTTCGCGGGTCACCGAGAACTGCTGGCCGACTTCTTCGCATGGGCGGTGTAGCTCTTCGGAGTCGGCTCGCGACCACGACACTTAGGTCCAGATAATCAGACTACCAGCAACCTGAAGAATCGGCTGCCGTTGCCGATCTTGGCCAACGCCTCAAACATCGTGTCGCCAAATTCTGATGCAGCCTTCATATGGGAGTGGCTCGCATCCTTGTCCATAAACCGTTGGATCAATTCACTCTCCTTACTGTTGGTGGCTTCCAGGAAAAGATCGTATTGATCTAGAAGCCTCGTGATTGTGTCCGCAGCATCCTTTAATTCCGTTTGGCTTCGAAGCCACTCTAGTCTTTCGGTCGGCGTGAGCTTAATCATCTCGAGAGCGTCCGCCGGAGAGACTGATTTTCGCGCGTTGTAGACCGCCAACAGATACAGCAGGGCTGAATAGCACGTCATCAATCTACTGTGCTTCAATTTATAGTTCTTGAGTTTGCCGCTGGCCTTCTTGTCTTCGGGCTCGCGCTTTGTCCGAGCTTCATAATTTACACAGAACGTCCTCCATATCCGGAGGATGTCGTTCGCCAAGAATGCAGGCATGAATTCTGCTTGATGGCCCTGATAATCTCTCCAGTAGCTGCCAACTACACTTTGCACAATTTCGTCGTAGACGCCGTCTTCCACTAACGGCTTACTCTCCAACAACAGGAGAAGACGAGCAGTGAACGTATTTGCGATGTCATCCTTCTCTGTTCCAAGAGTGCTGGTAAACTCGTACACCGAATGATGATCGAGATATCTTCCATCCAAGGAAAATTCAGGGAACCCCATCTTTCGGGAGCGCTCTATTAGTTCGGCTTGTACGCAAATTTCATCGAGGTGATTAAGAAGGTTTCTTTGGCCGAAATCTTCGCCAGAGCCGTCGGCGCGTGCAACTCTCTCGCTCTTCCCTGCGATGAAAAGATCTAAATCGCTGAATTCGCTTGCCTCGCAACGTCCGAACGAACCAGTTGCATAGACACAGGCTTTCTCTACGGCAAATTTCGCCGCACCAGCAAATTCATTGCGAAGCGTGGAAAGGGTATTAGACGAGAATTCACGACGCCTAGCGAGCTCGCTCATGAACACCCTGCCACTCAAATATATTTGCGAAAATCTCGGCCTGCTCTATCGCGTCATCGATCGCATGATGCGTGTGCTGCCGTTGGGACGACAATGATGGATCGAGCTTTGAGCGGCCTGCCTGCGATATTGGTATCCCAGCCTTAACGGCAAGCGCGGTCTTGATGTCAAAACAGCGGGAATAGTCAAACGGGGAGCCGGCTTGGCAAAACTGTACAAAATACCAATACAACCAAGTCCAATCAAAACTTAGCGGATACGCGACGAGAACAGGTCTCGCTCCATTCGCGTTCTTAGTTATCCAGTTAAAAGCCTCAGTCATAGCCTGCTCAGGGGCCATCCCCTCAACACATAAACGAGCACGATCAAGCCCGTTTACTTCGAGGGCCTCTTTCTGAAACAAATCAGAGATCGGCCTTAGCTCACGATAAAAGATTTGGTCATAGTTCTGTGGCCGTTTGAACTTTCGCCCGTCGAAAGAACCTGCATAAACGATA
The DNA here is from genome assembly GCF_029846715.1 of Bradyrhizobium nivariense. Classification (GTDB taxonomy): domain Bacteria; phylum Pseudomonadota; class Alphaproteobacteria; order Rhizobiales; family Xanthobacteraceae; genus Bradyrhizobium. The sequence goes on along the minus strand of NZ_JARVWW010000023.1, from coordinate 121,908 downwards.
GCGAACGACAAAATTGAATACGGTCCAGGAATTGGACCGTCAGTTTCAACATCTGCAGAAAAATATAGATCAGACACGGCGCCTTCTATGCGCTCCTCGTGCCAGTCGTCGCGAAGTTTGGGCATGCCTACCAGCATATGCAATTCTAATCTTGTTAGCGGCTACTCTTCAAGCCAACTGTTCGGACAGGCGTGCTCACGGCCGGATACGCCCTAGATCTCCGGCAGGCTCTCGAAGCGAAGCTTGCCCATCTTGGAAAAACCAGAGCCTTCAGTCCAGCTCAGCTGGAACTAAATGGCCCTCTCTGGTGCCTTATCCTCAAGCCAAGTCTGGGATAAGGCCCAGATTAGTTATCCAAAAAGCTCCGCAGCTTCCTTGATCTCGACGGATGCTTCAGCTTCCGCAGCGCCTTCGCCTCGATCTGACGAATACGTTCTCGGGTCACCGAGAACTGCTGGCCGACTTCTTCCAGCGTGTGGTCGGTGTTCATGCCGATGCCGAAGCGCATGCGCAGGACGCGCTCTTCGCGCGGGGTGAGCGAAGCCAGCACGCGCGTCGTGGTCTCGCGCAGGTTGGACTGGATCGCGGCGTCGATCGGGAGGATCGCGTTCTTGTCCTCGATGAAATCGCCGAGGTGCGAATCCTCTTCGTCACCGACGGGGGTTTCGAGCGACAGCGGCTCCTTGGCGATCTTGAGGACCTTGCGGACCTTCTCGAGCGGCATGCCGAGCTTCTCGGCGAGCTCTTCCGGGGTCGGCTCGCGGCCGATCTCGTTGAGCATCTGGCGCGAGGTGCGCACGATCTTGTTGATCGTCTCGATCATGTGCACGGGAATGCGGATGGTGCGTGCCTGGTCGGCGATCGAGCGGGTGATCGCCTGCCGGATCCACCACGTGGCGTAGGTCGAGAACTTGTAGCCGCGGCGGTACTCGAACTTGTCGACCGCCTTCATCAGGCCGATGTTGCCTTCCTGGATCAGGTCGAGGAACTGCAGGCCGCGGTTGGTGTATTTCTTGGCGATCGAGATCACGAGACGGAGGTTGGCTTCCACCATCTCCTTCTTGGCCTGGCGTGCTTCGCGCTCGCCCTTCTGCACCGAGTGCACGATCTTGCGGAACTCGATGATCTCGAGGCCGGTCAGCGCAGCTAACTGATGCACCTCGTGGCGGAGGTCCTTGATGCGGTCCTTCTCGTGATGGACGAAGTTCTTCCAGCCCTTGGCCGAAAGCTTCGAGACACGGTTGAGCCAGCGCGGATCGAGCTCCGAGCCGGTGTAGTTGCGCAAGAAGTCCTCGCGCGCGACGCCGTGGCTGTCGGCAAGGCGCATCAGGCGGCCCTCATGCGAGACGAGGCGCTTGTTGATGTCGTAGAGCTGCTCGACCAGGCTGTCGATACGCGCCTGGTTCAGGCGCAGCGACTTCACCTCGACGATGATCTCGTCCTTGAGCTTGCGGTATTTGCGCTCCTGGTGCGGCGAGAGCGAGGGCCCGTGCGAGGTGCTCTCGAGCTGGTTCTGGATGTCCTGTTCCTGAAGCTTGCGCAGCTTCTTGTAGCTGTCGGCGATCTTGTCGAAGATCTCGACGACCTTCGGCTTGAGCTCGGCCTCGATCGCCGCGAGCGACATCTGGTTCTCGAACTCGTCGTCCTCGTCCATGTCGGCTTCGGCGGCGGACTCCGCAGGATCCTTCGCGGCTTCGCCCGCATTGCCGGGCGCAGGCGCGGCGCGGAACGGGGTCGGCGACGGTGGTGCGGCGGGCGGCGCCACATGCGCGGGTGCGACGCCGGTGGCCTGGCCGCCTTCGGCCGGCGCTTCACCGCTCTCACCATTGGGACCGGCGATCATCGCATTGTTCATGCCGGCCTTGGCGTCGGGGCCGGCATAGGTGGCTTCGAGATCGATGATGTCGCGAAGGAAAATCTTGCCCTCGTTGAGCTCGTCGCGCCAGATGATGATGGCCTGGAAGGTCAGCGGGCTTTCGCAGAGGCCCGCGATCATCGCCTCGCGGCCAGCCTCGATGCGCTTCGCAATCGCGATTTCACCTTCGCGCGACAGCAGCTCGACGGTGCCCATCTCGCGCAGATACATGCGCACGGGATCGTCGGTGCGCTCGCCCGGCTCGCTCTTCTTGACCTCGGTGACGGCCTTCTGGGTGACTTCGACGAGCTCGTTGTCGGTCTCGTCCTCGCCGGCCTCGTCCTTGTCCTCCTCGCCTTCGCTATCGTCGGCTTCGGTGACGTTGATGCCCATGTCCGAGAGCATCGACATGATGTCCTCGATCTGCTCGGGCGAGGTCTGGTCGGACGGCAAAACTTCGTTGAGCTGATCGAAGGTCACGAAGCCGCGCTTCTTGGCCTGCTTGATCATCTTCTTCACGGCCGCGTCGGACAGATCGAGCAACGGCGAGGGCGCGTCCTGGGAGTCCTTCTCCGGCGCGTCCGCTGCCTTGTCGTCTTTTTCCTTGTCCTTCGCCTGCAGCGTCTTTGCCTTGGTGGCCATCCATTGCTCCTAAACGCGTTTCACACAGACGTTCGCCGCGCCCGCGTGAAATCACTTGAACCTGTTGCTCGACGCTCTCGCTTCGTCAGATCGCGACACGGAAAGGGCGGCGCGAACATCTTGTCGCCACCCCGACCTTTCTCTCGCCGGATTTGCCTAACGCTTCGTGAGCCTCTTTGTCGCGGCGGATGCAGGTGTAGTGCCAACAGCGATTGCGCGGATTCATTCCTGACGCGTCTGTTCTGCCTGCGGCCGCCTGGTGGCCAAAGTGCTACAATACCGTTAAGCCTCGATTAACCCTGTTTTTGTCGCCAAACCTCGGATTTGGCGAGTCTTTTAGCGGTTGCGGCCCCGGCCGTCCGCATGATTCTTTCATCACACGCTCTTCTGGAACCGGCCCGACAGCTCGCCAAAACCCTCGATCAGGGCCTCGGTGCCGTCGACTTCGCCTATCCGAGCCTTGACGTCGCGGAGCCACGCCATATTGGCCTCGCTGGGATCCTCCCCCAAGGCCAGCTCGGCGTCTTTCAGCTCTCTAAGTAGTGAATGGTACTGGCGATGCAAGGCAACCAGCTGATGCCAGGTGGAGAGAACGTCGTCCCGTGCCGCGCCCTCACGGGCGCCCCACACCGCCGCGGTCGTGATGCCGCCTTCAACCCTTTGAAGAGCCTGCAAAAATCCGCCCTTCTCGAGGTCGCCGCGCATCTTCTCGGCCTGCTCGCCGGGGTCCGGCGAGTGGTGATGGTCGTTGGCGAAGGCGGCGATGATACCGGCCCGGAGCTTATGGACCTCGGGATGGGCGAGCTCCAGGGCGGCGACCTCCTCGAGGTGATCGTGCAGCAGCCAGGGATGGTTGATCAGGATTTGCAGGATCAGGGCCTCCCGGCGCGAGATGGCGCTGCGCTGGCCGCGCATGATCGGGCTTGCCGCGAGCTGGGCGCTCGCCGCCTGGTAGGGCCCGGAGGGCAGCTGGATGGGACCGGGCGGGCCGCGGCGGCCGCCACCAAATCCCTGGCCGCCAAATCCCTGGCCGCCGAATCGATTCGCGCCTCCCGCAACCCGGGGCTGGAACTGGCGGCCGGCGGAGCCGGGGCGGAAATTGCCACGGCCGCCAAAGCCGCCGCGTCCGCCTTCGGGGGCAAAGGCGCGCTGGAGCCGCTCGGCAAGATCCTGCCGATAATAGCGCCGCACCACCTCGTCGCGGATGCCGCCCGCGAGCTCCTTGATGCGCGCCTCCAGCGCGGCGCGGCGCTCGGGCGTGGCGAAATTGCCGCCCTCGAGCTCGCGCGACCAGATCATCTCGGCAAGCGGACGCGCCGCCGCGATCACCTCCTCGATCGCGCCACGGCCACCGGAGCGCACGAGATCGTCGGGGTCCTGCCCTTCCGGCAGCAGCGCGAAGCGCAGGCTCTTGCCGGGCGCGAGGAAGGGCAAGGCAAGGTCCGCGGCACGATAAGCCGCCTTCTGGCCGGCGCGGTCGCCGTCGAAGCAGAGGATCGGCTCGTCCGCCATCTTCCAGAGCAGCGCGAGCTGGTTTTCGGTGAGCGCGGTGCCGAGCGGCGCCACGCTGCCGGCAAAGCCCGCAGTGACCATGGCGATGACGTCGACATAGCCTTCGACCACGACCAGGGCGCTGCCGTCATGGGTGGCCTTCCGCGCGGTCTGGTGGTTGTAGAGATTGTCGCCCTTGTGGAAGAGCGGCGTCTCCGGCGAATTCAGGTATTTGGCCGGAACGTCCTTCTCCAGCGCGCGCCCGCCGAAGGCGATGACGCGGCCGCGCAGATCCGTGATCGGAAACATCACGCGGTCGCGGAAGCGGTCATAGGGCACCGGGATGTCGTTGCCGGCCACCAGCATGCCGGTCTCGACCATGTCGTCGACGGAGACGCCGAGCTTGCCGAGATGCTCCTTCAGCGCAAAGCGATCGGGTGAGGCATAGCCCAGCCGAAACTGCAATTGCGTCGCCGGCGAGATCGCGCGGTCGGCGAGATAGCCGCGCGCCTTGGCGCCGACACGCGAGGCCAGCGTCTCCGCGAAAAACTTCGCCGCGAGATCCATGACGTCATGCAGCGAGCGGCGCCGCTGCTCCTGACGCGCCGCATCCGGCGTCACCGCCGGCAGCGGCAGGCCCGCCATATTGGCGAGCCGCTCCACGGCCTCCGCGAACGGCAGGCCGTCGGTCTCCATCATGAAGCTGATGATGTCGCCGTGCTTGCCGGAGGAGAAGTCGTGGTAAAAGCCCTTCTGGTCGTTGACGTAGAAGGATGGCGTCTTCTCCTGCTGGAACGGCGACAGCCCCTTCCACTCCCGCCCCGCCTTCTTCAGCTTGACGCGCTTGCCCACGACTTCGGAGACCGAAAGCCGGGCACGCAGCTCGTCGAGGAATTGGGGCGTGAAGCGCATGGGCTCTGAGTCTAGCGCGAATCAGCATGAGTCGGGCGAAGGGTTACGGATATAGGTGCGGGGTGGGCAAAAGTCAGGTTTAGACGGGTTATCCGGGTTATTCGACCTATGCACAGGGCAGGAAATCTCCTGCGAAACAGACCCCCCGGACTTCCTAGACTGCCCGTCGATGGAGCAAACAGTTTCGACCTGTCCCAGCGGGACTGAGATCGTTGACATACAACGATTACGTTTGTATATACACGCGTACGATGAAGTCGCGGCTACGGCTTCAGACGTCATAGCAAACCTCATGCGCGGCAAAATGCAGTGTCATTTGGATGATTTGCCATGACGGAGGACTTGCAGTTGCTATTCGCAGGCATTCACGACTTCGGATGGGATCCGAAAAAGCGTGCGACCAACCTGCGAATTCACGGAATCGACTTCGAGGATGCGCGCGGAATTCTCGACGGCTACACCTTCATCCGCCGGTCGGATCGCAATGACGAAGTCAGGTACCAAATCTTCGGTTACATCGACGGGCGGGAAGTCGCGGTCGCCTGCGCGATCCGCGGGACTATCTGCCGGTTCATCTCGGTCCGGCGCGCGCGGGAAGACGAACGACAGAAATATTACAATCGTTTCAAGGGACTTCCCGAGGAAGGGAAAGACTGACTGGGCTCGCGTTGACGCATTGACCGATGAAGATATCGCCGAGGCCGTCGCCAACGATCCGGATGCGGTGCCGATCGATATTGACTGGTCAGACGCCGTGCTGGTGATGCCGCCGAAGAAAAAAGCAATCTCCATCCGAGTCGACGAGGATGTGCTGGATTTCTTCAAGCGCGATGGCGAGGGTTATCAGCGGCGCATGAATGCTGTGCTGCGCTCCTACATGGAACAGAAGTCGAAGCCGAAGAAGCGGGCCTGATCCGGGCAAATCCCGTAGAGCTAATGACAGAGGCCTTGAACCCGACCCGGTTCCACGCTTCCATAGGCCATGTTCAGGACCTTCCGAGGCGGCCAGACCGGGGGGTGGCGCATCACCTCGATTTCGCCCGTGACGGGCGAACCCCTGCCCTTCATGCCGGCGCTGTCGGTCACCGACAGCGAGGCCATCTCGTTGCCACTGGTGCCCTCGCGCAATGCCTGGCGGCTGGTCGGCGTCGCGAGCACGCTGCGCTACACCGAGCGCACCGAGAAGCAGCAGCTCACTTCCGTGCAGGCCGGCCTCGGCCGGCTGGAAGCAACCAGCGCGGCGCTGATCCCGATCCGCAAGTCGCAAGCCTGGTGGGAGCTGACCCAGGAAGAGCGCCGCAGGATCTTTGAAGACAAATCGCACCATATCGCGAGCAGCCTGCGCTTCCTGCCTGCGATTGCGCGGCAGCTCTATCATTGCCGCGACCTCGGCGGGCCCTTCGACTTCCTGACCTGGTTCGAGTTCACGCCCGCGCACGCCTCGCTGTTCGACGAGCTGGTCGAGATCCTCAGGCGAACCGAGGAATGGACCTATGTCGAGCACGAGGTCGACGTGCGCGTCGTCAAGGAAGTGCTGTCGGCCTAGTGATCGCGCTGCCGGCGACGACGAAGCTGCGCTCCCTCGCCCCGTTCATACGGGGCCGCGACGAGCTTCGCTCGCGCTGGGAGGGTTGGGGTGAGGGGCCTCTCTCCACGGGTGAGTCTGCCAATCGATCTGTACCCCCCTCACCCGGATCGCAAGAGCGATCCGACCTCTCCCCGCAAGCGGGGCGAGGTCAAGTCCGCAGCCGCACTTTAGTGATCGAGAAAGCGGCCGGTCTCGATGCGCGGCAGATCGGTGACGGGCCAGTTGTAGATGTAGGTCCAGGCCGGTGCAGTCGCGCCGTCCGCGCCTGTTACGTCGACCACCTTGCGCAGATATTCGGTGGGCTCCGGAAAGCCCTCGCCGCAGGCCTCGTACATGTCGAGCTCGCGCAAGAGCTCATCGGGCACGTGAAGGCGAAAGAGCTCGCCGTGAACGATGTCCGCGGCCGCATCCGACAACAACAGGCCCGGATAATGCTTCACCAGGACGAGCCGGCCGCGGCAGGTCGCTTCACCCAGGAAATCCGCGTGGCCCGCAAGCAGCCGCGCCATCGGATGGTCGAAGCCGCGCATCAGCGTGCCGTAAACGAAAAGACGATCGGAGGTCATGGGGGCTCTATAGCTGCGAATTATGCGGAGCGACAGCGCTGCACATTCCAGTGTCGTCCTGGCGAAAGCCGGCGAAAGCCGGCGAAAGCCGGCGAAAGCCAGGACCCATAGCCACCGAACATGGGAACGGGCAACTCGATGGCTACAGCGTCGCACCACACTGACAGTCGGGGTAATGGGTCCTGGCTTTCGCCAGGACGACGACGGTGAACGTCTACGAAACCTCCGCCTCCAGCTCCTCGCCGCTGCGTTGCTCGTCCGAGACCACCCTGATGGTCACGTCCATGACGTCGAACGCGCCCGCAGGGCCGATATAGACGCCGTGCAGCGGGATCGCCTGGCGCGGATCGCGGGCGACCGCAACACGGATGAGGTCCCGGGTGCCGACGATGCCGTTGGTCGGATCGAACTCGATCCAGCCCGCGGTCGGCAGATAGACCTGCACCCAGGCATGCGTCGAGCCGCCGCCGACATGGCGCTGCGCGATGCTTTCGGGCACGAAGATGTAGCCGGAGACGAAGCGTGCGGCGATGCCGAGCTGGCGCAACGCCTCGATCATGAACAGCGCGTAGTCGCGACAGGTTCCGGTACCGGACTGCAAGGTGTCGAGCGGATGCTGCGTGCCCAGCTCGTGGCGCTTGCGGTACTTGAACCGCTCGCGGATGCCGTGGGTCATGCCGCTGAGAATCTTGAAGGTCGGCGTCGGCGCGTCCTCGTCGAGAAAGCCGCGAGCCCATTCAGCGATCTCGCCGTCGGCATCGGTATATTGCGGCGTGATGTACTGGACGAGGTCGGGAAACTCCTCGTCGTCATAGACGAACGGATAGAAATAGGCCGGGTCGTCCGGCGTCAGCGCGAACTCCTCGACCGGATTGTGCTCGACGGTGACGTGCCAGTCGAAGATCAGCGCGTCCGCGCGCTCGTCGAAATCAGCGATCGCGACCGAATTGCCGAACACGTCGTGGATCCAGCGCAGCGACATCGGCTCCGGCGAGATCTCGAGTTGAGAGTCGAGCACGCGCAGATCGTGCCCGTCGCGCGGCCGCAGCATGATTCTGTGCTCGCCGAACGCCACCGGGCGGTTGTAGCGATATTCGGTCTTGTGGTGAATCGTCAGCAGCGGCATCGTCAGGTAATCATGGTGATGTTGGGCGGACCAATCTATAGCGATTCCCGCCCGATTGTTTGGGGTGACTGCTTTTTCATTAGGCAATCAGGATGGCTTTAGACACAATCGAGGCGACCGATCAACTCCTCGGCGAGGGTGACAGTCCCCCGGTGCATGAGGTGAATGCGCAAGCGACATCGCCTTTTTTGCTCACTTCGGATCACTACGGACGGATCCTGCCGCGCGCGCTCGGCGATCTCGGCGTCGCCGAAAGCGAGCTGACGCGGCATATCGCCTGGGACATCGGCATTGCCGGTGTCGCCGACCGGCTGGCAGAGATGCTGGATGCGCATCTGATCGTGCAGCGCTATTCGCGGCTCGTGATCGATTGCAACCGCCCGCCAGCCGCCGTGAGCTCGATCCCCGTCATTTCCGAGGCAACGGCAATCCCGCGCAACGAGGGCATCTCCGAGGGCGAGCGCGCCGCAAGGCGCCGCGAGATCTTCGAGCCCTATCATCACCGTATCGATGCCGCGATCGACCGCCGCCTGCACGACAAGCGGCCGACCGTGCTGGTGTCGCTGCACAGTTTTACGCCGGTCTATGCCGGGGGCGCCCGGCCCTGGCACATCGGCGCGCTGTACAACCGCGACACCGTGCTGCCGCAGCTGCTGCTCAAGCACCTGCGCAGCGAGAGCGATCTCGTCGTCGGCGACAACGAACCCTATGCGGTGAACGACCTCACCGACTACACCATCCCCGTGCATGGCGAGGCCCGCGGTCTCGTCAACACCGGCATCGAGATCCGCCAGGATCTCATTGCCGACCAGTCCGGCCAGCAACAATGGGCCGAGCGGCTGGCGCGGATTTTTGCGGAGATCGAGGTGGAATTGAGGGCGGAGCGGCTGGTCGATTAGCCCCGCGTCGCGACGAACAGCGCGAGCGCGGCGAAGATGGCAGCGATGCCCCACAGCAGCCAGGCGATGCGGCCGGCGCCGTTTGCATCGAGCGTTGCCTCGGCCGGATTGTCGGGATTGACACGCACCTCGACGGTCGCGCCGTCCCGGTAGCGCGACATCAGCTTCTTCAACATCTCATCGGACCCCGACGGCGTCCCGGCCGCGACGCGCGCGCATTCATTGGTGTAGCTGACGTTCTGATAGCGATAGGTGTAGGTCACGCGCTTGCCGAACATCTCGGTACCGCGGCGCTCGCTAGGCTCGCTGGCCTCGTGATATTGCTCGATTCCCGACAGCTTGATCGTGCCCTGCACGACCGGCCAGCGCGTCGCCATCGACGCCTGCCGTCGCACCGCATATCCCATCAGCGCGATGACGAGGCCGAACGCGCCGAAGCCGACGACGAGGCCCGCGAGATCGGGCCGGGCGACGTGATCCGCGAGGTAGGCGTAACTCTGGTTGAGGCCGAAGGCCGAGCCGAACACGATGGCGAGGACGATCCCCGTGCCGATGCCGAGGCAGCCCCACAGCCCTTTGGGCAGGCGCGCTCCAGCACGGCCTGATCGGAATGGCGCGGATTGTAATAGACGGTGACGATGCTGCCGGCGGGATATTTCGCGAGCTGCTCGGCGACCTGGAAATTGCCGAGGTCCTCGCCGATCGAGATGCGGTTACAGCGGAGCTTGCTGCCGCCCACCATATTCGTAAGTCACGTTCGCGAAATTGCGTTTCTCGAGGCGATAGCCTTCCTCGCGGTCTTGGTCGGGGACCCTGACCTCGCGCGACTCGGCAACCGAGGTGACGACCTTGCCCGGTGCTTGCGGCCAGTTGCGCGCCTCGCGCACCTGCCAGGTCTTGACGATTGCGGCGATCAGGAGGAGTCCGAGCGGTGCGAGCAGCATCGCATAGACGAACCAGGGCAGGTCGGGCAGGGCCAAATTCCTTCGTCAGCGGCAATGCCCGATTGGACGCATCGCCGCCGCGAAGGGTTCAAGGCCAACCGGCCGATGGAGGTTATTTTGCCCTGGTCAGCGCCAGCCAGATGCCGCCGCCGATCATGAAGCCGCCGGAGATGCGCGACATCAGCCGCGTGCGGCGGGCCGAGAAGAATTTTCGGGCGCGCCCGGCCGCGATGGCGTAGAGCGCGTCCGTCATCGCCGCGGTGACCATGAAGGTCGCCCCCAGCAGCGCGACCTGCGGGAAGTGGTCGCGGTTCATGTCCATGAACTGCGGAATGAAAGCGCCGAAGAAGATCAGCACCTTCGGGTTCGACAGCAGCACCAGGAAACCTTGCAGGAAGAACCCGCCGCGCGGCGGCGCCGGCGGCTGGTCGACCTTGACGCCCTCGACCGGCGCCCAGATCAGCTTGACGCCGAGCCAGACCAGATAGGCGGCGCCGGCAAAGCGCACCCAGTCGAACCAGTAGCCCATCGTCGCCATCAGCGAGGTCAGGCCGACTGCGACGATGCCGATGACGATGGCGAGGCCTACTTGCGCACCGGCGACATTGGTCAGCGCCGCGCGCGTGCCGTGGCGCAGGCCGTTGGCGATGACGAGGGTGACGATCGGACCCGGCAGCAGCGCCAGCGCAATGCAGGCGGCGACGAAGGCGAGATAGGCTTGCATGGACATCATGGGGAGGACTCGCTGAGGGCGGTTTGGGGCATTAATGCATGGCACTCACTTTCCGTCCAGCACCGCGGTCACCCACGTCTTCATCTCCGGCGTCTCCAGGAACGCGCGTACCGCGCGCTGCACCACGCCTGCTTCCCCGCGCCCCTGCGCCGTCGCAACGAAGAGGTCGCAACGGCGTGAGACGGCGATGCCGATCGCGGCATGACGAGCGCCGTCGGACATGTCGAGATCATAGCGCCTGGCGCGGCCGCGCATCGCTCCGATGCCCACTTCCTGACCCGGCGTCGTCGCCGCAAAGCGCGGGCTGATCAGATCGATATCGGCAACACGATCCACCTCATCGTCGTCGGCAACACCGCGGTCGCAATTGCAGAAGCCGCGCTTGGCGCGCACGTACAGCTCGGCGCCGGCGCAGGCGCCGTCGCAGCGGAACGCGCGCCCGGCGGGCCAGCCGTCGCGCGGGAACGGCCAGGCGATCTCGCGCCAGCGCGCGGTCTCTTCCGCCGGTGCCGGCGCAAGCTGATAGGCCCCGACACCGGACACGCCGAGCGCAATCGCCACCGCCGCTATCGCCGCCCCCCGTCGCATCGTCAGGTCTTCGGCAGGCCGGCGACGGCGCGCGCGGGTCCGGTCAGTTCGAGAATGTGCAGGCCGGTATTGGCGCGATCGACGATGTAGACGTAGCCACGGTCGTCGGTCTCGACATTGTTGGTCTGGATCGCGACCTTGCAGCGTTCGCCGCCCTCGATCGGGATGCAGCGCTTGTCGGTCGCGCTGGTGATCGACGGAATGAAGTGACCGACTTCCTTGGGATGATAGGGATCGCGGATGTCGAGCGCGCGCACGCCGGCATTGAAGAAGGCGATGAAGGCCATCTTCTTGTAATAGACCGGCGCCATGCTCTCGTTCGCCGAATGCGAGCCGAAGCGCCCGCCGCGCTGGCAGAACTGTCCGCTCGCCTCTGGCACGGTGTAGCTCGAGATCATCATCGGCCGCGCCTCGGTGGTGACGTCGGCAAACCACACCATCTGCCGCGCCTCGCCGCATTCGTTCAAAATCGCCTCGTCCACGATCATGACGATGTCGCGGGTCTTGCCGTCCTTGTCCTCGGCAAATTCCGCGACCGGCATGTCGAGCATCGGAAACGTGGTGTGCGCGCCGTTGAAGGCGGACATCGGCATGCGCGAAATCTCGGGATAGCGCAGATTGTCCGGCGTCGGCTCCTTTGGCCCGTTCAGGAGCTTGTCGCGATCGACGATCTGCAGGATGCCGCCCTTGTTGGTGCCGTAGCCGAAATAGACGCGATTGCCCTGCGGCCCCGTCGAGATCGGGCCGTGCAATTCGGTCGGCACCGCGCCGGTCGAACCGGGCTCCTGACCGGGCAGGCCAAAATCCCTGATCTTCTGCGGATGCGCGGGATCGCTGAGGTCATAGACCTGCGTCATGCGCCGCGTGCGCCAGTCCGGCGCGCCCGAGACGAGGAAGGCAATGCCGGTGTCGCACTCCCACCAGCTCTTGTGCGTGTCCTTCAGACCGTCAATGCGCGTGACGAGCACCGGGCTTGCGGGATCGGCGACGTTCCAGATCTCATGCGCCTCGCTGCCGAAGGTGCGCAGCATGTAGACGACGTTGGGATCGCCCTTCGGCAACGACTTGCCGTCGCAAACGCGCACCATCTGCGCGCCACCGGATTCATACTTGCCCTCCTGCCCCGGCAGGTGCCGCAAATATTTCGGGCGCGCGGGATCGGTGACGTCGACGATCGAGGTGCCGTTCGGTTCGGCCTGCCCGGTCATCGGATTGACGGGAGCGGGCATATCGTCGGTGCCGCCGTGATGGCCGATATAGGCGATCCAGCGGTCGCCCTGGTGATGGATGGTCGGCTGATAGGCGCTGCGCGCCTGAAGGTCATTGGCGCCGACCAGCTTCATGTTGGAAGCTTCAGGCGGCGCGCCGATGGTCTGCTTCTGCGCATGGGCCGCGATGCTGCAGGCGAAGAGGACGAGACCTGCAGCAGTCAAGACGCAACGGAACATCAAAGTCCTCCCGGAACCAATCTGCGTTGGCTGAGATTTAAGGCTAGCACAGCCATTTTCGCGCGCCAAAGACACCATCTTGACATGCAACTATTTGGTTGCCTATTATCCCCGCCATGGATGACGTCTTCAAAGCGCTCGCCGATGCGTCACGACGGTCGCTGCTCGACAGGCTTCACGCCAGGAACGGCCAGACGCTGAACGAACTCTGCGAAGACCTCGCGATGACGCGCCAGGCCGTGACCAAGCACCTTGTCATCCTCGAAGAGGCCAATCTGGTCACAACCATCAGGCATGGCCGCGAGAAGCTGCACTATCTCAATCCGGTGCCGATCCATCAGATCGGCGAACGCTGGATCAAGAAGTTCGAGCGCGGCAAGCTCGCCGCGCTCAGCGAGTTGAAACGCCAGTTGGAGAAGCGCGATGAGTAAGCCGCAGTTCGTCTATGTCACCTACATCGAGACCACTCCGGAGAAGCTGTGGGAGGCGCTGACGTCGAGCGAATTCACGAGGCAATACTGGTTCGGCGCCGAGGTCCGCTCGGACTGGAAGGTCGGCTCCCCCTTCGCGCTCCTGCTGGAGGGCGAGACCACCGATTCCGGCGAGATCCTCGAAGCCGATCCGCCGCGGCGGCTGTCCTACAGCTTTAAGCACCAGAAATACGAGGAGCTGCGCGGTGAGCCGATATCGCGCGTCGTGTTCACGCTCGAGCCGTTCGGCTCGCTCGTCCGTTTGACGGTGCTGCATGACGGATTCGTCGAAGGCGGCAAATATCTCGGCGCCGTTTCCAACGGCTGGCCGGCGATCCTGTCCGGGCTCAAGAGCCTGCTGGAAAGCGGCAAAGTGCTGGCCATTCCGCGCGCAGCCCTCAACAAGGGATTCGATGCAAAATGAACCTCGATCAATTCAAGCCGCTCACCGTCTACACGATTTACATCGCCTCGACGCCGGACAAGGTGTGGGAGGCGCTGACCTCGGCCGAGTTCAGCAAGCAGTACTTCTTCGGCAATGCCGTGGAGGTCGAGCCGCGACTTGGCGGCGCGTTCATCGTGCGCACGCCCGATGGCGCCCTGCACATCAGCGGCGAGGTGCTCGCCTACGATCCGCCGCGAAAGCTCTCGGTCACCTTCAACGTCAACTGGCCCGGGCTGATCGAAAAACTCGGACCGACCCTGGTCACCTACGAGATCGAACCGGTCGGCGAGGCGGTTCGGCTGACGATGAGCGAAGGCCACGACCGTCCGCTCAGCGACGACATCCTCTCCGGCGGCCGCACCGGCTGGCCTGCAATCCTGTCGGGACTGAAGAGCCTGCTGGAAACGGGCAAGGCGCCGCAGATCAAGATGGCGCCGCCGGTGCAGATGCTGGAAGCGTTGAAGGCGATGGGTATCAAGACGGCGTAGCGGGCGGACTCTGCGCCTTCATCGCTTCTTCTTCACCGGCGGATGAATCTCGTCGATCTTGCGGCGGCAATCCGCTTCCGAATCGTGCGGGCCCGAGACAAAGGTCCCGCTGACCTTGATCGCGTACCAGCCCGACTCCACGCCGAGCCGGAGCGCTTCCTCTGTCTTGACGTGCTGTGGGGAGAGAGTTTGCATCAGGTGCTTTCGGTTGGCGTTCGATCTCATAATCGAATCGCGGAGGAATCTGAGGAATCTTCAGGCGTCCGCGGCACGAGCCTGCCGCGTCCAACTCGCCCGCTGGAACGGGCACCGTGCGCAACGACCGCTGTTACGACGTCGCGACGAGTCGACTCCGCCGGTGCGAGAGAATGAGGCGCTTCATGTCGCGCGCGAATAGTCGTGGCGCTGCGTATGCGCGGAGACGACGGATCTTTCCGACATTCCCGCACCGTGCGCGCAATCGCTGCAATTAGCTATCGGTTTCTCGCCCGTGCCGCGCTTTTGAAGCGCCAAATGCCGCTTTCGGTCGAATAAGCCGTCGAAGCCTTGTGTTCGACCGCTTCGTAGCCATGTTGGGAGCTTAGCCAAGGGAAAATCGTATGAAGCTCCGCGTCGGGTTTGAGATGCTGTACGAATTCCCGCAGCCCACGCCTATGCTCATGGTGTTGGGCACGCATTTCACGCGCGCCTCCGATGTCATCGTGCCCGACCTGCTGACCACCAGACCCTCGGTGGCGATCAGTCCCTATCGCGACCTCTTCGGCAATTGGTGCAGCCGCATCGTGGCGCCGGCCGGCGCCTTTCGCCTCGCCGCCGACGGCGTCGTGAGCGACAGCGGCCTGCCCGACCCGGTGTTTCCGAACGCGTTTCAGCATGCCGTCGAAGCGCTGCCGGCTGACACGCTGGTCTATCTGCTCGGCAGTCGCTACTGCGAGACCGATCGCCTGTCGGATATCGCATGGAAATTGTTCGAGCACACGCCGCCGGGCTGGGCGCGGGTGCAGGCCATCTGCGATTTTGTTCATCGCCGCATCACGTTCGGCCATGAGCACGCGCGTGCGACCAAGACAGCCTGGGAAGCCTACGACGAAGGCACGGGCGTGTGCCGCGACTATGCCCATCTCGCCGTCGCGTTCTGCCGCTGCATGAACATCCCGGCGCGCTACTGCACCGGCTATCTCAGCGACATCGGCACGCCGCAGCCGTGGCCTGCAGGAGATTTCGCCGGCTGGTTCGAGGCTTATCTCGGTGGAAGCTGGCACATGTTCGATCCTCGCAACAACACGCCGCGGATCGGCCGCGTGCTGATCGCACAAGGACGCGATGCCGCGGACGTCCCGATCACCCAGACCTTCGGTCCCAATACCCTGCTCAATTTCAAGGTATGGACCGACGAGGTCGCCTGATGACCGACAGCAGCGCTGCCCTCAGCGCCGATGAATTTGCCTCATTGGCCGAGGTCGGCAAGGGCAAGGCGCAAGGCGAAATTCCGCAGGCGCACGGCGAGCGCCTGACCAGCCTGGGTTATGCGATCAGGCGCCTCGGCGAACTCGAACTGACCTCATCCGGCGCTCGCCGCCTGGCAACGGGCGAATAGCTCGCTGCCGTTGCGTCCGGCTCCCTGTTACGTCACCGGCACCACGATCCGCCGATAAAGATGCCAGGTTGCATGCCCGAGCACGGGCAGCGTCACCACCAGGCCCAGGAAATACGGCAGCGCCGAAACGATCAGCAGCATCACGATGACGGCGGCCCACGAGATCATCGGCAGCGGGCTCGTCACCACCGCGCGTACACTCGTGACCATCGCCGTGACGAAATCGACCTCGCGGTCGAGCAGCAGCGGAAACGACACCACGGTCAGCGAGAACAGGATCAGCGACAGCACGGCACCGACCGCGTTGCCGATGCCGAGGAACAGCAAGCCCTCGTTCGTGGTCAGCACCACCGTCATGAATTCCTGAAGGCTCGAGAACGAGGCATGCAGGCCGAGCAGCAGCGCGATCAGAAGCCGCACCTGGTACATCCAGACCACGAACACGAACAGCGTGACGAAGGCCATCCAGCCGATCTCGCTGCGCGCGCACACTGCCGACCAGATCGCGCCGAGGGAGATCGGCTCGCCGCGCTCGCGGCGAAGGGAACGTCACGCGCCAAGGACGCGAGACCATTCTCGTCGTCGAGGACGACGACATGGTTCGGACCTATGTTGAAAACGAGTTGAAGACGCTCGGCTACCGCGTCATCACGGCGGCGAGCGGCCCGGCGGCGCTCGACTTGTTGCGCCAGTCCGGAGACATCGACCTGCTGTTCACCGACGTCGTGATGCTCGGCGGCATGTTCGGGCCAGAGCTCGCCAGGCAGGCAATCCGGTTGCGGCCCCGGCTCAAGGTGCTCTTCACCTCCGGCTACAGCCAAAATCCGGTCAAGGCGCCCGACGGGGTCGGCGACGCCCGCATCCAAGCCGTTCCGGCGGCGAGACCTCGCCGCGACGCTGCGGTCAGCCCTGTCGGCGCCGTCGCGATAGTCAGGAACGCGACGCGAGGAGAAGCGCCGCACCAAGATTGGCCACGAACAGGGCCGCGTCGATGACGAATATCCTGAGCATCGGGCCCTTCAACACGGGCCAGTAAGCCACTCCGACGCGTCCTCCGCGCATCAGGACCGGAAGGTTGTAGGCGAACTGGCTGAAGTGGCAGGCGGCAAAGAACAGGAACAGCACCAACTGCGCTTCGACCGGCTGGAAGAAAACCGGACGAGCGGCCAAAAGATACAGCGAGAGAAGGCCGATCGGCAGATTGATGCCGCCGAGGAATGCCACGCTGGCTGACAATGTCGGCGCGATCGGATTGGCGCGCTCTTCGCGTGGCACGAGAATCTTCAGCGTATTGCGCTGGGCAATGCTGAACTGGAAGAAGGCGCCGCCGAACCAGAGCGCGTTGAGGAACAGGACGATATCCGAAAGGCGCATCGCTATTTTCCGTAAAAGGCTTCGCTGCGCGCCACGCGGCCCGCATCGTCAAAATCCATGAACTCGCTGGCGCGTGTATCGCCCAATTGCCACCACACCGTCAGTCGCGCGATCGTGTCGTCCCAGCTCCAGCTCAGGATCTTCAGGTCGGCGCTTTCGACGTGGCCGTAGGCTCTCCGCCAGTAGGCGCGGATGTTGTCGGCGCCGGTGACGACAGGAGAACCGGTCAGCGTCAGAGCCAGAGGGCTGCGCATCTCCGCGTCGTC
Organism: Bradyrhizobium nivariense; assembly: GCF_029846715.1. GTDB lineage: Bacteria > Pseudomonadota > Alphaproteobacteria > Rhizobiales > Xanthobacteraceae > Bradyrhizobium. The sequence goes on along the minus strand of NZ_JARVWW010000023.1, from coordinate 104,476 downwards.
GGCAAAATGCGCGACGACCGCATCGATATCGACCCTGCACCAGTTCGCGCACCATGCCGCGACAAAGCGTTCGGCGGCCGCGCGATTCATTTTCTGTCCGCTCATGGCGGAGCCCTCCCCCGGCTCGTTGGTCCGGAAAGTGGCAAAGCCCGCCCATCATGTCAACCATGTTGACTTCAGGAATTGTCAGTTGGTATCGGCAATCGCCTCCATGACGCCCATCCACCCAGCCGCACCTGGCGCTCCGACGCGATCGAACGCCGCGCGCAGGACCTTGCGCTCGTGGTCCGATGCACGCTGCTCGATGCGCTGCCCCGCGGCCGTCAGGCGCAGCAGCTTCGAGCGATGCTGCTCGGGCGAGCGCCTCGACGTCAGGAGCTTGCGTTCCAGCAACAAATTGAGCGGCCGGTTCAGGGCCTGCTTGGAAATGCCGAGGATCTCGATCAGCGAGCCGATCGCGATATCGGGCCGGCGCGCCACCACGTAGAGGATACGATGGTGCGGGCGCGACAGACCCTGCTTCGCAAGAAACGCGTCGGCCTCGCGTGTCATGCCGCGCCAGCCGTAATACATGAGCTCCAGCGCTGCATCGAGATCGTGCAGCTTCGCAAGTGAGGCGCGGTGAAGCCCCGCGGCTTGAGACGTCTTTGCCATTGTAGGAAGCTAACCCCGCGCCCGCAGCTCGCGCCGCAGCACCTTTCCGGTGGCGGTCATTGGCAATGTCTCCGCGAACTCCACGAAGCGTGGGTATTCGTGAGCAGCGAGCTGCACCTTGACGAACTCCTGGATCTCGCGCGCGAGCGTGTCGCTTGCGGCAAAGCCGGGACGCAGCACGATCCAGGCCTTGATCGATTCGGTGCGGATCGGATCGGGGATGCCGACCACCGCGGCCATCGCCACCGCCGGGTGCTTCATCAGCGTGTGCTCGATCTCGGACGGGCCGACCCGATAGCCTGCGGTGGTGATGACGTCGTCCTCGCGGCTGACGTACCAGAAATAGCCGTCCTCATCCTGCACGCCGAGATCGCCGGTGAGCAGGAACTCGCCGGCATATTTTTTCGCCGTGGCGTCCGGATTGCGCCAGTATTCGAGCATCGTGCACGGACAGGGCTGGCGCACGCCGATGATGCCGCGCTGTCCCCTCGGCTGCTCCTCGCCTTTGTCGTTGACGATGCGAACGTCGAAACCCGGCGTCGCCTTGCCCATCGCGCCCGGACGGATCGGAAACAGATTCGCGTTGCTGCCGATCACGAGATTGCATTCGGTCTGGCCAAACACCTCATGCGCGTCGACGCCGAAAGTCTCGCGCACCCAGCCGAGCAGCTCGCCGCCGAGAGATTCGCCGCCGGTAAAGATGCTGCGCAGCTTGACGCCGGAATGCGTCACGCCGGCCTGCCGCATCAGCTTCAGCGCGGTCGGCGGCAGGAAGACATTGCGCACGCCGAGATCGGCCATCATCTGCATCGCGGCCTGCGGCTCGAATTTTCGCGCGCGGTGGCCGACCAGGGGAATGCCGTGATACCAGAACGCGAGCAGGCCGTTGACGAGGCCGCCGATCCAGGCCCAGTCGGCCGGCGTCCACATGAGATCGCCGGGGCGCGGCAGGAAGTTGTGGCACATCTCGACATTGGGGAGATGGCCGAGCACGACGCGATGCGCATGCAGCGCGCCCTTCGGATTGCCCGTCGTGCCCGAGGTGTAGATGATCAGCGCGGGATCGTCGGCGGAAGTTTCCACGGTCGCAAATTCCTCGGAGGCGGTTTCGATCGCCGGCCAGAACGGCTTGGCACCGGCGTGGACGGCGCCGCTCGTGACATAGATGTCTTGCAGGTAGGGTAACCGATCGCGAACCTTTGTGAGCTTCTCCCAGCCGGCTTCGTCCGTGACGATCGCCCTTGCTTGCGAATTCGACAAACGGAATTCCAGCGCGTCCTCACCGAACAATGCGAACAACGGGATCGAGATCATTCCGGAGCGAAACGCGGCGAGATGCGCGATCGGCAGCTCCAGCGATTGCGACAGGAACACCGCGACGCGGTCGCCGCGGGCAAGCCCATCCGCCTTCAGCACGTTGGCGAAGCGGCGCGACATCTCCGCAACCTCGTCGAAGGATATGCGCGTGGTGGCGCCGTGCTCGTCGACATAGACCAGCGCCAGGCGGCCGGTGCCGTCGGCATGGCGATCGCAGCAGGCCTCCGCCATGTTGAAGCGCGCCGGGATGTCCCAGCGGAAGTTGCGATAGAGCTCGTCGTAGGTTGCGGCTTCGGTGAGCATGGCTGGGGCGTTTCCACGGTCTCGGCGTCAGGCCCGGGCTTGTTCCGGCCATCCACGCACTTGCTTCTTGCGCCTAGTCTAAGCGCGTGGATGGCCGGAACAAGCCCGGGCACGACGGCAGAGTGCGTGGCTACCGCACCGTCCGGAAGAATTTTCTAACCTCGCCGACATACAGCTCCGGCTGCTCGAACGCAGCGAAATGGCCACCCTTCTCCATTTCGCTCCAGTGCGTGATGTTGTGGAAGTTCGGCTCCATCCAGCGCCGCACCGGCGTAATGATCTCCCTGGGGAACACGGCGACGCCGGTCGGCACCTTCACGACCGGCGTGGTCCGGCGCTTGCCAAAACTTTCCCAGTAAAGCCGCGCAGACGAGGTCGCCGTCTCTGTCGCCCAATAGAGCATGACATTGTCGAGCAGCTCGTCCTTGGTGAAGATGTTCTCGGGATGACCGTTGCAATCGGTCCAGGCCCAGAGCTTTTCCAGAATCCAGGCCGCCTGCCCGCTCGGGGAATCCGTCAGGCCGTAGCCGAGTGTCTGGGGCCGCGTCGATTGCTGCTTCGAATAGCCGGAGTCGAGGTCGACGTAGTGCTTGAGGCCGGCGAGCGCCCGCTTCTCCTCCGCCGTCGGTTCGCCCTCGACCTTCGGCGCTGCGTTGAAGGCGAGCGTGACGTGAATGCCGGCGCAATGCTCGCCGTCCTGCATGCCGAGCGAGGTCGTCACCGCCGAACCCCAGTCGCCGCCCTGCGCGCCGTAACTGATATAGCCGAGCCGGTCCATCAGCTTGGCCCAGGTCGCGGCGATGCGATCGACTCCCCAGCCGGTGGTCTTCGGCTTGCCGGAGAAACCAAAGCCCGGCAACGACGGACAGACAATGTGAAACGCGTCTGCGGGATTGCCGCCATGCGCCACAGGATCGACCAGCGGCGCGATCACCTTCTGGAATTCGACGATCGAGCCGGGCCAGCCATGGGTGATGATCAGCGGCAGCGCCGACGGCTCCTTCGAGCGCACATGCAGGAAGTGGATGTCGAGCCCGTCAATCTCGGTGGTGAACTGCTCGAAGCGATTGAGCTTGGTCTCGCGCGCACGCCAGTCGTAGCCATCAGCCCAATAGCCGCAGATCTCCTGGATCCATGTCAGCGGCGCACCCTGGCTCCAGTCGTCGACCAGCTCCGCCTCCGACCAGCGCGTGCGGGCGAGGCGCGACTTGAGGTCGGTGAGGATGTCGTCGCTGATGGCGATGCGGAACGGTTTGATGGCGCCGGCCATCGGTTGCCTCCCGAGTTTCTTTTGTCATTCCGGGGCGCGCGAAGCGCGAGCCCGGAATGACGGCTCAGCCCGTCAGCGCGGCCTTCACCAAACCGCTGGCCTTGCCGAAATCCATCTGGCCGGCGTACTTCGTCTTCAACACGGCGATCACCTTGCCCATGTCCTTCATGCCGGCCGCGCCGGTCTCGGCGATGGCGTCCGAGATCGCCTTCTTCACGTCGTCGTCCGACATCTGCTTCGGCAGATAGGCCGAGATCACCGCGATCTCCTCGCGCTCCTGTGCGGCGAGCTCGGCACGGCCGCCCTTCTCGTAAAGCTCGACCGATTCCTGGCGCTGCTTGATCATCTTCTGAAACACGCCGAGCAGGTCCGCATCCGACAGCGGCGGCTTGCCGTTGCCGCGCGCCTCGATGTCGGCGTTCTTGATGGTCGAATTGACCATGCGCAGCGTGGACAGCTTGCGCTCGTTCTTGGCCTTCATGGCCTCCTTGACCGCATTGTTGATGTCGTCGCGCAGCATGATCGTGATCCCTTCGAATATCCGACGCCTGATCTAGGCCGTTCGTGGCCCTGAGACAACCGGAGTTCCCAGCCATTCGACCAGCGCCCGCATCGTCGCCTCGGGCTGCTCCGGCTGCGGCAGATGCCCGCAATTCTCCAAAACGACGAGCTTCGCACCGGCAATGCCCGCCGCCATCTCCTTCGAGAACGCGTTGGGAATCGTGTTGTCCGCATCGCCGGTCAGCACCAGCGTCGGGCATTTGATCGTCGCAAGCGTCGGCCGCGAATCCACCCGCGCGATGATCGCAGTCTGCTGCCGCAGATAGCCTTCGACGCCGACGTCCTCGCCCTGCTCATGTACGAGTTGGCGAAGGACGGCATCGTCGCGACGCGAGGGATGCACCAGTTCGGGAAACATTTCTTCACGCGCGGCACGCAGCTCGCCGCGCTTGGCCCGCTCCATCAGCCCGCGGCGACGCGCGGTCGCCTCCGGCGTGTCGGGCCGGGCCTGGGTGTTGATCAGCGCGAGCTTGGCCACCCGCTCAGGCGCCTGGCGCATGATCTCGAGCGCGATGTAGCCGCCCATGGAATGGCCGGCGAGCGCGAAGCGCGGCGGCGCCTCGCCCAGCACCCGCCGGGCGATCGCGGCCATGCTGTCGTCGCGAATATGGTTGGCGACCATCACCGGGCCGAACCGCTAGAGCGACGGGATGACCGGCGCATAGATCCGGGCCGAGGAGGCCAATCCCGGAACCAGCAGAATCGGGATCGTCTGGTCCATTATTGCCTCCCAAGCCCCGGAATTTGCCGGAAATTATGCCGCCAAGCTTAAGGGCCCAAGGAGACCTGTCAAATATGCAAAAACGCATGTGAATCGGCGCATCTCCGCTTTGACGCCGGCGTCCGCGAAGACTATGAACCGGGCTCATGACACAACATGACAACGATACCGCCTGGCCGGACCACAAACCGACCGCGCTGTTGGTGCTTGCCGACGGCACGGTGCTCGAAGGCTTTGGCCTCGGCGCCGAAGGCCACGCCGTCGGTGAGGTCTGCTTCAACACCGCGATGACCGGCTATGAGGAGATCCTCACCGATCCCTCCTATGCCGGCCAGCTCATCACCTTCACGTTTCCGCATATCGGCAATGTCGGCACCAACGAGGACGACATCGAGACGGTGAACATGGCCGCGACGCCCGGCGCGCGCGGCGTGATCCTGCGCACCGCCATCACCGATCCCTCGAACTACCGCGCCACCAAGCATCTCGACCAGTGGCTGAAGGCGCGTGGCATCATCGGCCTCTCCGGCATCGACACCCGGGCGCTGACCGCGCTGATCCGCAGCAAGGGCATGCCCAACGCGGTGATCGCGCACGCCAGGAATGGCGAGTTCGATCTGCACGGCATGAAGGAAGAAGCGCGCGAATGGCCGGGCCTCGAGGGCATGGACCTCGTGCCGATGGTCACCTCCGGCCAGCGCTTCACCTGGGACGAGACACCGTGGCTGTGGGACAAGGGCTTTGGCCGGCAGGACAAGCCTGAGTTCAACGTGGTCGCCATCGACTACGGCATCAAGCGCAACATCCTGCGCCTGCTCGCCGGCGTCGGCTGCAAGGTGACGGTGGTGCCGGCAACGACGTCATCCGAGGACATCCTGGCGATGAAGCCGGACGGCGTATTCCTGTCGAACGGTCCCGGCGATCCGGCCGCGACCGGCAAATATGCCGTGCCTGTGATCCAGGACGTCATCAAGTCGGGCACGCCGACGTTCGGAATTTGCCTCGGTCATCAGATGCTCGGCCTCGCCGTCGGCGCCAAGACGAGGAAGATGCATCAGGGCCATCACGGCGCCAACCACCCCGTGAAGGACGAGACCACCGGCAAGGTCGAGATCACCTCAATGAACCACGGCTTTGCCGTGGACGAGAACACCCTGCCGACGGGCGCGACCCAGACCCACATCTCGCTGTTCGATGGCTCGAATTGCGGCATCCAGCTCGACGGCAAACCGGTGTTCTCGGTGCAGTACCATCCCGAGGCCTCACCGGGTCCGCGCGACTCGCACTATCTGTTCCAGCGTTTTGCCGACCTGATGCGGCAGAACAAGAGCGCGTAAGGGCTACCCTCTCGTGCCCCCGGGCGCAGTGCCATAGCGCGTCGAGACGCGCGTGAACGCGCTTTAGGCGCCGCTCTTTGCGGCGTGCTGCGCTGCTGAACCGGGGCCCATGCCCGCGGCACTCTGGGTCCCGGCTCTGCGCAGCAGCGCAAGAGCGCTGCAGCGCGTCCGGGACACGAGACCTCCAGAGGAACGCCTCCTCCTGCTTTAATGTTGTCTCGACACCTTCGTGTAGCAGGAGCCCGTATCATGTCCGTCGTCCGCGACAATGCCGAGCCGCTCGCCATCGTGTTCGAGGATGACGGGCTCGTGCCGAACAACATCCTTCCCTTCCTGGTCTACCAGGGTGCGGTGACGCTCGATCCGAAGCAGCCCGAGGAAACCATCGAAAATCTGTTCGGCGCCAACGATTGGGGCGGCACGTGGCGCAACGGCGTCTACGACTATCTGCACTATCATGCGACGGTGCACGAAGTGCTCGGCGTCGCGCGCGGCAGCGCTCGCGTCCGCTTCGGCGGCGATCACGGCCAGGAGCTGGAGATCAAGCCCGGCGATGTCGCCATCCTGCCCGCCGGCACCGGACATCAATGCTTCAGGGCGAGCGAGGATTTCTGCGTGATCGGCGCCTATCCGCCGGGCGCGAAGATGGAGATCACGCGGCCGACGCCGGAGAATCATGCGAAAGCGCTGAAGACGATTCCAAAAGTCGCGCTGCCGCCGGCCGATCCGGTGCGAGGCAAGGATGGGCCGTTGATGCGGCTGTGGCGATCGTGAGTCGCGAACGCTGGCTGCAGACGCCGCGTCCCGGCGCAGGCCAAGACGAGGTCGTTGATGCAGTCCGCCTACGCCTCGTTGCCGCCTTCCTGTCTTGTGGCTTCGAACAGGAACCAGGTGCGGCGCTCGGTCTCGTCGATGAAGATTTCGAGGATGCTGGCGCTGGCGACGTCGCCGGCCTCGTCGCAGACCTCGTGCGCCTTCCGCATTGCGGCTGTGACGTGCTTGTTGTCCTGCATCAGTTCGCGCAGCATCTGGCGCGGCGGGACGTAGTCCTCATTATTGTCCTTGATGGTCTGGAGCTTGGCGACCTGGCCGATCGACTTCAGCGTGGCGCCGCCGATCTTGCGGACGCGCTCGGCAAGCTGGTCGGTGGTGGCGAAGATCTGGTCCGACTGCTCGTCGAGCAGCAGATGATAGTCGCGGAAATGCCGGCCGCTGATGTGCCAGTGGAAATTCTTGGTCTTGAGATACAGCGCGAACGCGTCGGCCAGAAGCACGTTCAGCGCCTCCGAAACCTTGTTGACCGCCTGGGACGACAGATCGGTGGGCGTATCGAGGTCGGGCGAGACCTTGTTGGGGGCTTTGCTCACGGGAAACCTTCCTGTTAGGACGCAGACATTGACGGCGCGCCGCCGCACCCCTAACGCAGGCGGGCAGCGCCGGTTCCTCTGCCGGAACCGTTTGCCCGGGGCCTTCGATTAACATGGACGATTGGATCGATTACTACGACTCCACGCACACGATCTATGTCAGCAAGCTGCATCGCGACTTGCACTTCCAGATCATCGCGCGGGACATCATCGGCTACATCTCCTCGCCCGAAGCGACCGTGCTCGACTATGCCTGCGGCGAGGCGCTGTCGGCGAGCCAGGTGGCATCCGCCTGCGGCAAGCTGATTCTCGCCGAGCCTGCGCCCGGCGTGCGCGGCCGGTTGATCGCGCGGTTTGCCCCGAACACAAAAATCTGCGTCCGCTCGCTCGACGACATCCGCAAGATGCAGGAGCAGTCGATCGATCTCGTCGTGATGAACTCGGTCGCGCAATACATGACGCCGGACGAGCTCGATGCCGCGTTCCTCAACTTCCGCCGTATCCTGAAACCCTCCGGCAAGCTGGTGCTCGGCGACATCCTCCAGCCCAATGTCGGCATGTTCAGGGACGTCACAGCGCTGCTCAGCTTCGGCCTGCGTCACGGCTTTTTGAAAGATGCGCTGATCGGGCTTATCAGCACCGCACTGTCAGATTACCGTCATCTGCGCACGCGCATCGGGCTGCAGCGCTACAGTGAGGAGGAGATCACCGCCAAGCTCAAGGCAGCCGGCTTCGCGGTCCAGCGCGCACACGACAATATCGGCCACAATCGCTGGCGCATGACCTTCATCGCGCGGCCGCCGTTGGTTCGGTAAGCTTCCTGGGTTCGTTAAGCTTCCTGGGTCCGTTAAGCATAACGTCCGGCCGAGGTGGCTTGTCGCACCCCGATCGGTAATGATCGCCGCGGCCCGGTGGCGGAAGTGTCTACGCGAGGGCGGTGCATCGCTCTTTATCCTGGTTCAAATCCAGGCCGGGTCTCCACGCTTCGCCCTGACGGGCTACGCGTGGCGCCGCCACGCTAGACCGGCGGGGCAAAGCGTGTCCGGCGTAGCTTGAGCGAAGCGAAAGCGTAGACGGACGGGATCGGAGGCCAAGGCGCCCGCTCAATCCCCCTCGACCACGTCACATTCCGACACAAGCTGAAGCCGGTCGGCGTCCTTCGCTGCGGAGGTAATGACGGCATCGAGCAGGCCCGGAAAGCGTGCGTCCAGATCCTCCCGGCGCAGCCGTACGAATCGGTTGGTGCCCGCCACGCGGGTCTGCATCAGGCCGCATTCGCGTAGCTTGGCGAAGTGGTAGGCGAGATTCGACTTGCCGCTGAGCGCGTTGAAGTCGCCGCAGCACAATTCGCTGCTGACACGTTCCTGCTGGGCAAGCTGGTACACGATCGCCAATCGGATCGGATCGCTCAGGCAATCCAGAACCATCGGCAGCTCGATCTGCTCGCGGGTTGGGTGGAGAGGTGTGCGACTCATGGTGTGACGATCATAGCGAAGTGGCCCCGATGTTCAATAGTTCTTGAACCAATTGACTCATGGACCGGTCTAATTGATAGTTCAATAAACGTTGAACATAAGGACTTTTCTAATGAGCGTGTTCTGGCTGGCCCTGGCGGCCTTTGCGATCGGTACGGAAGGTTTTGTTATTGCAGGTCTTTTGCCGGCGATCGCGACCGACCTGTCGATTTCCGTCTCCTCCGCCGGCCAATTGGTCACCGCCTACGCCCTTACCTACGCGGTCGGCTCGCCGATCCTGGCGGTGACCCTGAACAATATCGACCGCCGCACCGTGCTGGCCCTGGCGCTGTCGACCTTCATCGCCGGAAATCTCGCGGCGATGGTGGCGTCCAATTACGCCCTGCTGCTGGCCTCGCGCATGCTGATGGCGCTGGGCTCCGGGCTGTGCATGCCGACCACGCTCGCGGTGTCCGTGGCGGTCGCCTCGGCCGAGCGGCGCGGCCGCGCGGTGGCGCTGGTTACCTCGGGACTCACGGTTGCGACCGTCATCGGCGTTCCCCTCGGCAATCTCGTCGGCAGCCTGTTCGGCTGGCGCGCGACCTTTGCCATGGTCGCCTTGATCGGCGCCGTTGCGCTCGCCGGCCTCCTGCTTGGCCTGCCCCGCGGCCTGCCGCGCAACACAGCTTCGCTCAGCGAGCGGCTGGCGGTGGCGCGTCACGGCAACGTCCTGATCGCGCTTCTGATCACGACCCTGTGGGCGCTCGGCGGCTTCACCATGTTCACCTATTTCGCGGTCCCGCTGCGCGGCCTTGGATTCGACGCCTCGCAGATCAGCCTTGCGCTGCTGGTGTTTGGCGGCGCGGCCGCGATCGGCAACATGCTCGGCGGCGTCCTGGCCGACCGTCTCGGCACGCTCGCCACCGCAGGCCTCGGGCTCGCGGGCACGGCCAGCGCGCTGATACTGCACTCGCTGGTCCTGAAGCTAATGCCGGGACAGGCGCATTATGCGGTCCTAGGTGCGATCTTCCTCTGGGGCATTTCGGGCTGGGCGTTCTATCCGGCCCAGGTCGCCAGCATCATCCGGATCGACCCGCAGGCCTCGATGATCGCGCTGTCCCTCAACGCCTCCGCCATGTATCTCGGCTTTGCGATCGGCGGAGCCTTGGGCGGCGCCGTGCTTGCGGCGTGGAGCCCGGCCGATCTCGGCTGGATCGGCGGATTGAGCGTTTCGGCAGCTCTTCTGGTGCACCTCGCCCGGGGCTGGCAGGCCCGGCCAAAACCCGTCAAAATTGCCGGTTGATGGGCGTTTTTCGGGGTTTCGCCGCCCCGAAAACTGGTCTAAGACCCACACCGCGCGCGAGGGGGACCACCGCGCTCTCGGCCAAAGGGACGCGCAGCCAGCGCGCCCTTTTTTTGTGCCCAAATTCCACTTCGGCGAGAGTTGATGCCCAAACGTACAGACATCACCACCATCCTGATCATCGGCGCCGGCCCCATCGTGATCGGCCAGGCCTGCGAGTTCGACTATTCGGGCACCCAGGCCGTGAAGACGCTGAAGGAAGAGGGCTACCGCATCGTCCTCGTCAATTCCAATCCGGCCACCATCATGACCGACCCGGAATTGGCCGATGCGACCTATATCGAGCCGATCACGCCCGAGATCGTCGCAAAAATCATCGAGAAGGAACGTCACGTCATCCCCGGCGGCTTCGCGCTGCTGCCGACCATGGGCGGACAGACCGCGCTGAACTGCGCGCTGTCGCTGCGCCAGCAAGGCACGCTCGAAAAGTTTGACGTCGAGATGATCGGCGCCACCGCGGACGCGATCGACAAGGCCGAGGACCGCCAGCTGTTCCGCGAGGCCATGACCAAGATCGGGCTTGAGACGCCGAAGTCGCGGCTCGCCAACGCCTCCGCCCTGAAGAAGTCGTTCCGCGACAAGTACCAGGCCGAACGCGCGAAAGCATCGGGCGCGGCGCTCGCAGAGCTCGAGCGGCAGTGGACGCTCGGCGAAAGCGACCGCCGCAAGCGCTACCAGGAATATGCGCTCGGCCAGGCGCTGATGGCACTGTCCGAGATCGGCCTGCCTGCGATCATCCGCCCCTCCTTCACCATGGGCGGCACCGGCGGCGGCATTGCCTACAACAAGGAAGAGTTCCTCGACATCATCGAGCGCGGCCTGGATGCGTCTCCCACCAACGAAGTGCTGATCGAAGAATCCGTGCTCGGCTGGAAAGAGTACGAGATGGAGGTGGTGCGCGACAAGAAAGACAATTGCATCATCGTCTGCTCGATCGAGAACCTCGATCCGATGGGCGTGCACACCGGCGATTCCATCACGGTGGCGCCGGCGCTGACACTGACCGACAAGGAATACCAGATCATGCGCGACGCCTCGCTGGCGGTGCTGCGCGAGATCGGCGTCGAGACCGGCGGATCCAACGTGCAGTTCGGCGTCAATCCCGAAGACGGCCGCATGGTCGTCATCGAGATGAACCCGCGCGTGTCGCGTTCGTCCGCGCTGGCCTCGAAGGCCACCGGCTTCCCGATCGCCAAGGTCGCCGCCAAGCTCGCGGTCGGCTACACCCTCGACGAGATCGCCAACGACATCACCGGCGGCGCCACGCCGGCCTCGTTCGAGCCGACGATCGACTATGTCGTCACCAAGGTGCCGCGTTTCGCCTTCGAGAAATTCCCCGGCGCCTCCACCACGCTGACGACGTCGATGAAGTCGGTCGGCGAAGTCATGGCGATCGGCCGTACCTTCCAGGAGAGTTTGCAGAAGGCGCTGCGCGGGCTCGAGACCGGCCTGACCGGTCTCGACGAGATCGAGATCGAGGGTCTGGGCCAGCACGACGACAAGAATGCGGTCCGCGCCGCGCTCGGCACGCCGACACCGAACCGGCTGCTTCAGGTCGCCCAGGCGATGCGGCTCGGCTGGTCGAACGAGGACATCTTCAACTCCTGCAAGATCGACCCGTGGTTCCTCGGCGAGATGCGCGGCATCGTCGACATGGAGGCGAAGGTCAGGAAGAATGGCCTGCCCGGCAACGCCTTCGGCATGCGCACGCTCAAGGCCATGGGCTTCTCCGATGCGCGGCTCGCGGTGCTCGCGGAGACGACGGAAGCCGAGGTGACGGGGAAGCGTCACGCGCTCGGCGTCCGCCCGGTCTACAAGCGCATCGACACCTGCGCGGCCGAGTTCGCTTCGCCGACCGCCTACATGTATTCGACCTATGAGGCGCCGTTCGCGGGCGTGCCTGCGGACGAGAGCTCGCCGTCCGGCAAGAAGAAGGTCATCATCCTCGGCGGCGGGCCGAACCGCATCGGCCAGGGCATCGAATTCGACTATTGCTGCTGTCACGCCTGCTTCGCGCTACACGATGCAGGCTACGAATCCATCATGGTCAACTGCAACCCGGAAACGGTGTCGACCGACTACGACACCGCCGACCGGCTCTATTTCGAGCCGCTCACCGCCGAGGACGTGCTGGAGATCATCGCGAAGGAGCGCACGAACGGCACGCTGCACGGCGTGATCGTGCAGTTCGGCGGCCAGACCCCGCTCAAGCTCGCGCATGCGCTGGAAGCCGCCGAAGTACCGATCCTCGGCACCTCGCCCGACGCCATCGACCTTGCGGAAGACCGCGACCGCTTCAAGCGGGTGCTCGACAAGCTGCGGCTGAAGCAGCCCAAGAACGGCATCGCCTATTCGGTCGAGCAAGCGCGGCTGGTCGCGACCGATCTCGGCCTGCCGCTGGTGGTGCGCCCGTCCTACGTGCTCGGCGGCCGCGCGATGCAAATCATCCGCGAGGAGAACCAGCTCAGCGATTACCTGCTCGGCACGCTGCCGGAGCTGGTGCCGGCGGACGTCAAGGCGCGCTACCCGAACGACAAGACCGGGCAGATCAACACCGTGCTCGGCAAGAACCCACTGCTGTTCGACCGCTATCTGTCCGATGCGACCGAGATCGACGTCGACTGCCTCTGCGACGGCAAGGACACCTTCATCGTCGGCATCATGGAGCACATCGAGGAAGCCGGCATCCATTCCGGCGACAGCGCCTGCTCGCTGCCGCCGCATTCGCTGGATGACAAGATGATCGAGGAGCTGGAGCGGCAGACCCGCGAGCTGGCGCTCGGCCTCGACGTCGTCGGCCTGATGAACGTGCAATACGCCATCAAGGACGGCGATATCTACGTGCTCGAAGTCAATCCGCGCGCCTCGCGCACGGTGCCCTTCGTCGCCAAGGTGGTCGGCACACCCGTTGCGAAGATCGCGGCGCGCGTCATGGCCGGCGAGAAGCTTCCCGACTTCAAGCTGAAGAAGGCGAACTTCGACCATGTCGGCGTGAAGGAATCGGTGTTTCCGTTCGCCCGCTTCCCCGGCGTCGATACCGTGCTCGGCCCCGAGATGCGCTCGACCGGCGAGGTCATGGGCATCGACCGCTCCTTCGCGGTGGCGTTCGCCAAGAGCCAGCTCGGCGGCGGCACGCGGGTGCCGCGCAAGGGCACGGTGTTCGTCTCGGTTCGTGAGAGCGACAAGACGCGCATCACCGAGGCCGTTCGCGAGCTGCATTCGCTCGGCTTCAAGGTGCTGGCGACGTCGGGCACGGCCCGCTTCCTGACGGACCAGGGCATCCCCACCGAGAAGGTCAACAAGGTGCTGGAGGGCCGGCCGCATATCGTCGACGCCATCACCAATGGCGACGTCCAGCTTGTCTTCAACACCACCGAAGGCCCGCAGGCGCTCGCCGACAGCCGTTCGTTGCGGCGCGCGGCCCTCTTGCATAAAGTGCCGTATTACACCACTCTTTCCGGGGCCGTGGCGGCCGCGCAGGGCATCCGCGCCTATCTGGGCGGGGACCTTGAGGTTCGGACCCTGCAGAGCTACTTTTCGGAAACCTGATCGCGAGCGGAAGGCCCAACCTTCCGTTAAGTGATTGGCGATGAAGCCACAATGGCCGGAGGAACTGTCCGGCCATATGGTTGTTCTGTTCCGGCGCCAAGCCCATATGAGCGTCCGGCGGCGAGCGCGTTGAGCCTCCGGATAGACTGACGAATCAAGTTGCGTGCGCGCTGACATTTCGGGGCGCGCGCGACCGAAGGACGAGAGAAGAGATGGAAAAGGTACCGATGACAGCGGGCGGCTTTGCCGCGCTCGGGGAAGAATTGAAGAAGCGGCAATCGGAGGACCGTCCGCGGATCATCGAGCATATCGCCGAGGCGCGCTCGCACGGCGACCTGTCGGAGAACGCGGAATATCATGCCGCGAAGGAAGAGCAGTCCCACAACGAAGGCCGCATCGCCGAGCTCGAGGACAAGTTGGCGCGCGCCGACATCATCGACATCTCGAAGCTGTCCGGCGACACCATCAAGTTCGGCGCCACCGTGACGCTGGTCGACGAGGACACCGAGAAGAAGACCGTGTGGCAGATCGTCGGCGAGGTCGAGGCCGACGCCAAGAAGGGCCGGATCTCCATCACCTCGCCGCTCGCGCGCGCGCTGATCGGCAAGAAGAAGGGTTCGACCGTCGAGGTCAACGCCCCCGGCGGCGCCAAGGCGTACGAGGTCACCAAGGTGGAGTGGCGGTAGGGATTTGCCGTTGCGTGTGATTTGAAAAAGGCCGCGCACTGCGCGGCCTTTTTTGTTTCTGCATGATGCTGGGAATGCGAGGTGGGAAGCTCCCCACTCTCATGTCCCGGACGCGCTGCAGCGTTCTTACGCTGCTGCGCTGAGCCCGGACCCAACAGAAGACAACGCGGTCGGACGCGGTGAGATGGGCCCCGGCTCTGCGGCGCACCGCTGAAGAAGCGCTGCGCTGCGTCCGGGGCACGAGATCGCGCGAGCTACCTTCTTCCCCTCACCTCCAGCGGCACGGCCGCCTCGTATTTCGAGTTATGCAGCACCAGCGAGGTCCGCACGTTGCGCACGTGAGGAGCGGCGGTCAGGTGGGTGACGAAATCCTGGAACGTCGCCATGTCGGGTGCGACGCATTTCAGGATGAAATCGACTTCGCCCGACAGCATCCAGCACTCGCGCACCAGCGGCTCGGCGCGGACGAACTCCTCGAAGGCACGCAAATCCGCCTCGGCCTGGCTGGAGAGGTGCACTGCGGCAAACACCGTGACGTCGAAGCCGAGCTTTCGTGCGTCCAGAAGCCCGCGATAGCCGTGGATATACCCCTCCTCCTCCAGCGCCCGGACGCGGCGCAGGCAGGGCGGTGGCGAAATGCCGACGCGCTTGGCCAGCTCGACATTCGTGATTCGACCGTCGGCCTGAATCTCGGTGAGAATTTTCAGGTCGATCTCGTCTAGGTTCCGCGACACGTGATTGGAACTCCTGGCCTTTGCGGCGGTATTGGGTGGGCTGGTCGCAATCCTCATAGCCTAGACCGCGCGACCAGCGCAATTTTATTGCGCGTGCACCGCAATCGACTTTTGTTCCCTGTTGGAAAAATCCGCCGACAGGGAATGCAATTCTTGCATAGCTCACCAGAAGGCTTAGATTAGCTCTGATATTTCAGCGCCTCCGCGAGGCCTCCCGGCACGTTCCGCGCCCGCGCTGCAATCCCCCGTGAAAGGCGTCCGTTGAAATGTCCGCCACTATCCATGCCAAGGTCGTCATTATTGGCTCCGGCCCGGCCGGCTACACTGCGGCGATCTACGCCGCGCGCGCGATGCTCGAGCCGATCCTGATCCAGGGCATCCAGCCGGGCGGCCAGCTCACCATCACCACCGACGTCGAGAACTATCCGGGCTTCGCCGACGTGATCCAGGGCCCCTGGCTGATGGAGCAGATGGAGAAGCAGGCGCTGCATGTGGGCACCCAGATCAAGACCGATCTGGTGATCAAGCTCGATACCACGCATCGACCGTTCCGCCTCACCTGCGATAGCGGTGACGTCTATCTCGCCGACACCGTGATCCTCGCCACCGGCGCCCAGGCGCGTTGGCTCGGGATCTCCTCCGAAGAAACCTTCAAGGGCTTTGGGTTATCGGCCTGCGCCACCTGCGACGGCTTCTTCTACCGCGGCAAGGACGTGGTCGTGGTCGGCGGCGGCAACACCGCGGTCGAGGAAGCGCTGTTCCTGACCAATTTCGCCTCGCAGGTGACTGTGGTTCACCGCCGCGACCATTTCCGCGCCGAGCGCATCCTGCAAGACCGCCTTTTCAAGCATCCCAAGATCAAGGTGGTCTGGGACAACGCCATCGACGAGATCTGCGGCGAAGCCAATCCGGGCAAGGTCACCCATGTCCGCCTCAAGAACGTCAGGACCGGCGCGCTGACCCAGCTTAAGGCCGACGGCGTCTTCATCGCCATCGGGCATGCGCCGGCGACCGAGCTCGTGAAGGACCAGGTCAAGCTCAAGCCGTCGGGCTATGTCGAGGTCGCCCCGAACTCGACCGCCACCTCGGTGCCCGGCCTGTTCGCCGCCGGCGACGTCGCGGACGAGACCTATCGCCAGGCCGTAACGGCTGCCGGCCTCGGCTGCATGGCGGCTCTCGAAGCCGAACGATTCTTGGCCCTGCGCGCCAGCGAGCGCGCGGCAGCGGAATAAAGATCATGGCACGAACACGCGACGGATTTACGGATATGGACTGGGACAAGCTGAAGGTGTTTCACGCGGCGGCGGAAGCGGGCAGCTTCACGCATGCCGGCGAGCAGCTCGGCCTGTCGCAATCGGCGGTGTCGCGCCAGGTCTCGGCGCTGGAACAGGAACTTTCGGTCTCGCTGTTCCACCGCCACGCCCGCGGCCTGATCCTCACCGAACAGGGCGACCTCCTGTTCCGCACCGCGCATGACGTGTTCATGCAGCTGCAGGCGGCGCGCGCCAAACTGACCGACAGCCGCGAGCGGCCGAGCGGCGATCTCAAGATCACCACCACGCCCGGCGTCGGCATCAACTGGCTGATCCCGCGGCTCGGCGAATTCACTGCGCTCTATCCGGAAATCCGGATCTCGCTGATCGTCACCGACGAGGAGCTCGACCTGTCGATGCGCGAGGCCGACGTCGCGATCCGCACCCGCAAGCCGACGCAGCCGGATCTCATCCAGCGCAAGCTGTTCGCGATGGGCTTCCATGCCTATTGCTCACCTGATTACATCAAGCGCTTCGGCACGCCGCGCACGCTGGAGGAGCTCGACTCCCACCGCATCATCACGCTCTCCGACGGCAACTTTGCGCCGCATCTTCAGAACCGCAACTGGCTGGTCGAAGCGGGCCGCAACGGCTCGGGTCCGCGCGAAGCCTATTTCAGGGTCAACAATATCCTCGGCCTCGTCCGCGCCTGCCAGCAGGGCCTCGGCATCGCGGCGCTGCCGGACTATCTGATCGAAGAACAGAGCCGCCTCGTGCAACTGTTCGGCGAGTCCGACTCGATCCAGCTCGACACGTATTTCGTCTATCCGGAAGAGCTGAAGACGGTCGCACGCGTGCAGGTGTTCCGCGACTTCGTGGTGAGCAAGGCGCAGCGCTGGCCGTCCTGATTTCCGCATGTCTGACATGCGACCTCGGCGGTTGCTGCATGGCGCTTGGCAAGATCATACTGTGTGGACGCTGAGCCTTCGCGTTGCGCATTTGTCCCCCTCCTCCAGTGGCGCGGGAGTTCAGTAATCCCTCTTGGAAGGTGATTGTGTCGGCCTCACGTGGCCAATACCTTAAGCCGGACCCTCTCGGGTCCGGCTTTTTTTCTGTCCGGTTGAGCTCTCGCCTTCCGCGTGTATTGACAGTTCCACGCATACCCCGCATCATTTGCAAATGATCACGAAGTCGTGCGCAATCTCGTCGAAGGCAATCGCCTCGAAAAAAGGCCCCCATCCGGGGACCTCGGATTTTTGCGCGCGCTAACACAGCCCTTCGTCATCGCGAGCCAAATCTTCGAAAACCCCGCCGCCTGGACGGGGTTTTTTCATGTGCCCCCGTCTCAGGTTTTTTTCCCGAGAAGGAGATGGAACATGACCGGACTACAGGAACATTTGCATGGGCTCTGGCTGCCGCTGGTGACGCCGTTTCGCGACGGCGCGCTCGACGAGAGGTCGCTGCGGCGGCTGACGCGGCATTACATTGGACAGGCCGTGGATGGCTTCATCCTGGCGGCGACCTCCGGTGAAGGCATGACGCTGCGCGACGCCGAGCTCGAACATCTCGTCGCCATCGTGCGCGACGAGATGGCCAGCGGCCACAGCAGGCTTCCGATCTGCCTCGGACTTTCCGGCGCGGACACCTCGCGGCTGAAGGCGCGTCTCGACGAGACCGCGGACTGGCCGATCGACGGTTATCTGATCGCGAGCCCGTATTATTTACGGCCGTCGCAGCGCGGGCTGTTGGCGCATTTCGAGGCGCTCGCCGATCACGCCGCCTGGCCGCTCGCGCTCTACAACATCCCCTATCGCACCTCGGTCAACATCACCAACCAGACGCTGCTGCGGCTTGCCGAGCATCCCAACATCATCGGTCTGAAGGATTGCGGCGCGAACCGCGAGCAATCCATCGCGCTGCTGCGCGACAGGCCTGCGGATTTTCGCGTGCTGACCGGCGAGGATGCGAACTACTTCGAGGCGCTCAGTGACGGCGCCGACGGCGGCATCGTGCTGTCGGCCCATCTCGAGACCGCGACGTTTGCAGCTGTGTACGCCGAACTGAAGCACGGCAACCACGATGCGGCCCTGGCGTGCTGGCACGAGGTCACTGAGCTGACGCGCCTGTTGTTCACCGAGCCCAGTCCCGCACCGGCAAAGTACTGGCTGTGGCGCACCGGCCTGATCGACAGCCCCGAAGTGCGGCTGCCGATGGTCGAAGTCGGCAGCGAACTCGCAGCCCAGCTCGACCGCGAGATCGAGCGGCGGATGAAAGTCGCGGCGTAGCTGTTCTTTCGCCTCTCCCCGCTTGCGGGGAGAGGCCGACGCGCGAAGCGCGGCTGAGGGGGAGTCTCCGCGGGTCCGACTCTCAATGTGCTTGTGGAGATAGCCCCTCAACCCACCCTCTTCCCGTAAGAACGGGGAGAGGGAGTGAGAGAGCTGAGTGCGTGGTTAACCTCACCCGAACGGCCTTCGCTGCTGCCGCATGGCGCATCCACGGCTCGTTTACGCAATCGCGCCTATCGTTTGCTTTCACAGTCTTCAAAAGGGGGAATGACCATGGGGCAACGCATCCGCCCGCCGGCGGCAGACATATTCGCGTCCGCTGATTTCTTGCGGGGAATTCTGGTGGTGTCGTCGTTCGGGTTCTGGGCGGTGATGCTCGGCCTGATGCCGGTGCTGGTGTTTCGGATCTGGCTGACCTGACACAATGCGCGTCCGGATGGTTAATCCGTAGGTTAGACCTGTGTTCGAATGCGCGCGGGATTGCGACCTGGAATCTTAAAACATCCCGCGTAGCGTTCATGCCCATAAGCGAAGAAATCGCGGGGGCGTTTGTGAATAATCATAACGAGATGGCGTCGCATTACGACGCCGGACGGCAGGGCTTTACCACCGAGGACATTCTCTGGGCCACCGGGATCTGGTCGGTGATCCTCACCTTGTCGCCGGTGATCGTGTTCTACATGCTGATGGTGGCGTAACTTCCATAGCTATCTCCCAGAAACGCAAAACGCGCGGACAGCCGCGCGTTTTTCGTCCGGGGAATGATTTATGAAAATTATGCCGCCTGCTTGTGCATTGCGCCGGATGCCGACGCCGTGCCGCGAATAGCCTTTACCGAACGCTCGATCGCCGCCCACAGCCTTGCGATTTCCTGAGCGGCACGGCTCTCGGCCTGATATTCCCGCGCGCCTTCGCCGTGGCTCAGCGCCATCAGCAAATCCGAACGGTTGGTGATCTGGCCGCCCCACACCGGAGCCCGGAATTTCGCCAGCGCCTCGCGGGCGATGGTGACGATCGGGCTTTCGGACTCGTCGCGGCGCGCCGGCGCGCCGTTGAGCACGACCGCATAGGGCTTGCGCGCCGCACGGCACATCTGGATCGTTTCCTGCACCGCGTTGACGTCGAACACGCCGGGACGGGCGGGAATCACGACCATGGTGGCATTGCGGATGGCGTCGTCGACGACGGCCGACAGGTTCGGCGGCGTGTCGATCAACACCCATTCATAACCATCGCGCTTGGCAGCGGAGACGATGCCGCTGACCGAGTTCACCGCGGACTTGATCGGCGGTTCGTTGGTGCCACGCAGCTTGTGCCACAACGTGAGCGAGCCTTGCGGATCCGCATCGACCAGCAGGATGGGCTTGGTCGCCTTGATCTGCGCGGCGAGATGTGCGGCGAGGGTACTCTTGCCCGAGCCGCCTTTACGCGATGCAAAAACAATAACGTTCATACCTTCGGCCTCCAGATTGACCCCAGGCCGTGAAAATGAATCAGCGCGCTGATTCGTGAAAGAAAAATTTATCGAGAGTTGCGTCGCCGCCACGAAATAACAAAGCGTGTTGGCTTTTGAGTCACACTGCTTCGTGCGACGAAGGTACCAACTGCAATGAAACGCCCCTCCCATAAGCAATCGTGGGTTTTTTGAGCAGTGCGGCGGGACAAAGCGGAATGCAACCCTGCCGCGCAAACCCCGATCCGCCTGTTTCCGATCGCGCGCATTCGTCATTGTCGCAAGCGTCCGCACGCGGAGGCGAACAAAAGGAGTCCGGTGGCTGGTGTGTGGCTGATGCCGGAAATGCAGATGCCCGGGAAGCGAAGACGTGCTTCGCGCTTTTGCCCGGGCTTGATGGAGTTTCAGAAAAGGAACGCGGTGCCCGCGCTCAGCCTTCGCTGGATTTCTTCTTCTTGTTGGCCGCCTTGGGCGCCGGCTTGGTGCTCTTCTTCGTGGTCTTCGCCGTGGTCTTCGCCGTCTTGGGCGCGATGCTGGTCGGCTTGCCGGCGCGGGGCGCGGCCGCCTCGCCCGGCTCCGGTCCCGGCCGGAAGAACGGACGGCACTGCGGCGAGAGCTGCGACTTCTTCTGGATCATGCAGGCGGTGATGGCGTCGACGTTGGGAACGAACTCTCCGCACAGCCGCATCGCATCCGGCGTGCAGGCCTGCTGCTCCTCCGGCGTGTAGGCAAGGCCCGCGCCAGGGTGGACCAGGATGGCCAAGGCGATCCCGGAGATCGCAGCAGCCAAGGATGTCTTCAAGGATTTCTTAAAGCGGAACGCCGGCATCGATCCCCCCAAATGTCGAGTCGAGGGGAATAGTGGGTGAACGGGGGTTGGTTGGCAACCGAGGGGAGATGCGAAAGCCGGGACGTGTGCGGTCTCGGCAACAGGGAGGTGAGCCTACCGTCTCCTCCGCCGTCATGCCCCGCCACCGGGTCTCGCCTTCGGCGAGCCCGATGACAGGCTCCGGCGGGGCATCCAGTACGCCGCGGCCTCTCGGCCGATCACGACTGCCTCTGGAATACTGGATCCCCGCCTTCGCGGGGGATGACAGCTGGGTAGAGAAAAAACGCGAAAACAACCCCATGCACAGTAGCCAAGTCCAGGCACGGATTGCACTTTGCGGATTGGATTTTGCGGATTGCGGTCTACGGATTTTACGAAGTCGATTTGACCCGTCGGGCAAAACAGTGGCATGATGGCATGATCGAGGATGCGTGGGGTGGTCGGCTGTCTCCCCGTGAAGTGAGGGGCGCATGGCCACAATGTTGATCGTCGCGCCGGTGTTTGCGCTGATCGCGGCGGGCTATGCCGCGGTGCTGTTTCGATTCGTCTCCGAGACCGCGCACAAGGGCATCTCCGAATTCGCCTTCAGCATCGCGATCCCCGCGCTGCTGTTCCGCACCATCGTCGTGTCGGAATTTTCCGACGTTAGCCCCTGGAGGATGTGGGGCGCCTATTACGGCGCGCTCGCGCTCACCTGGATCGCGGCGCTGGCGCTCTCGGCCCTGCTGCGGCAGCGGCGCGAGGACCGCGCGGACGGCGTCGTGTTCGCGATCGGCTCGGTCTACGGCAACATCGTGATGCTCGGCATTCCCTTGACGCTCTCGGCGCTGGGCGTTGAGGCGGCAGGCCCGATGGCGCTGATCCTGTCGGTGAACACGCCGCTGCTCTGGCTCTGCGGCACGCTGCAGATGGAGCTGGTCGACCGCAAGCAGACGGCCTCGGCGGTGTCGCTCATCCTGCCGGTGCTGCTGGATCTCTCCCGCAACCCGATCATGCTGGCGATCGGTTTCGGCCTGCTCTGGCGCCTCACCGGCCTCGGCCTCCATCCGGTCGTCGACAGGACCATCGAGCTGTTGGCGCAGGCGGGATCGCCGGCGGCGCTGATCGCGCTCGGCATCAACCTGTTCCGGTTCGAGGTCAAGGGCGAGAAGCTCGGCATCCTCGCGATGAGCGCGCTCAAACTGCTGGCGATGCCGGCGGCCGCCTTCGTGCTGGCAAAGCTGCTCGACCTGCCGCCGCTCGCGGCCGGCGTCGTCGTGCTGTTCGCGGCAATGCCGACCGGCGCGAATGCCTACATCTTCGCGGTTCAGTACCAGCGGCTGGTGAACCCGGTGTCGGGCGCGGTGGCGTTGGGGACGTTGCTGGCGGCGGTGACGCTGCCGGTGATGGTGATGATCGTGGCGGGGTAGTCGATGGCACGCGTTGACTGCTGCGGCATTAGGGTAGTTCGGCGGCCTCGGTGGGGGTATGCGCGAGGTAGATCGTCTGAGACGCTGCCGGGTGATCGTAAGGATGGTATGATTGAGCCGGGGGATTAGTCAGCAATTCTGACAGGAGCACAAGATGGCTCTCCTAAAACGCGAATTATATCGTCATGTGACAGGCCCTGAGGTCACCCACGCGGATCGCTGCACACTCGTTTTCGATACCGACGCAAAGAATTTATACGTCGAACGCGAAGTGGCGCATTTAGATGCCAGCGTTGTTGGTACGATTGATATCCAATCAGCAACGATGGATATCGCTGACTACCTCAAGCAGGGCGGTCAAACTGCCGGGCACCGCGAGCTATGGCGCTTACTGCGAACGATCTTCAAAGAGGACGACAATTCGGAAGAGATGTAAGTTGGATCAGGGGTTCAATTTCCCCGTAGGTTATCCCAACATACTATTACAAGACCCAATGGCAAAAACCCTTTACGCGAAGGCCACCGAAGACCAACGCCAAGCGAGACCACAGCGAAAACGCGTCCTAACTCGTATCTGAGTGCAAGAGCCTTCCACAGGTGCCGTTTCTTCTCTTTGCGCATATCTGGCCACACGCAAAAAGCCGCCAAGGTCTCCCTCGGCGGTTCGTGCCGTTGCATTTTGCGTAGAGGTACTGCGTCGAGCGGTGCTCGAACGCAGCCCGTGCTCGCTCTTGTTTGGACGCACGCGACCTTCAATGAGGCGGTGGGTGCGTTGCCAGTGTGTCGGGCCAACGATCCCCGACCCTTATGAAATATGACTGGCGTCGATGCTCTTCAAGCCAGCACCGCTGTCCCATTCGATGAAATGGCGAAGACGTTTCACTTGGGCGAGGGGTTTTGGACCGTGCGAACAATGGCGCTATTGGGCGCGGTTTAGTTCGTTGCATATGGCGCTCTCGGATTTAGCGGCCGAATGGGCGCTAGGTGGCGACTACGCTTCAAGAGCGGTCGGCAGCTTAGTTGCGCATGCCGCGGTCGGCGCCATTTGCGGGGCTGTCACGGCCAAGTTTTTGCCCGCGAACCGTTGAGGCTGCGGCCTTCCGATATTAGTGAGTACGGTGCACTAATTTGTGTTGCCGGGTGTCGCAGGTGCCTTGCCGCAGGTAGCGTCGGCCGGCCGCTCGGCGACGAGCGTTTCTTCGCCGGCCTCTTACGACTGACCAAGCGATGGCTCAAGCTGGCAAAACGAGAGGATCCAAACCGTCCAAGCCGGGAAGCCCCCAGCAGGACGTGGAGTTTCGTGCACTGTCACCGTAATGGCGGCGACTTGTCTCAAACTGAGTACTCACGCTGGAGGGCTCACGAGCGAAGTTGATGTGGAATAGGCTGTCCCAGCTACGCGCTTTCAACGTTGAAACAGAATTGGGAGCAGCAAATGTCGATCGTGAGAGCTATCGCCCTGTTTGTAATTCTCGCATTCGGAGGCATCGTGATCGCCGCCGGGTTCGTGACATCGCAAGCATCGGCGAGCAAAATGGATGGCAAGGCTGGGGGCTGGGGTGGACGTAACACAGCGCATTATGATGCCCCGAAGAGCGGCACCGCGAAGCCGCCGACTTCCGCGAAAAAGCCACCCGCGCAGTGAACATCAAGGGCGGCCCGTCGGCTCACAAGTCGGCGGGTCTTCTTTTGGGACAAGGAGGTCTAGGTGGCAGCCGCTTCACCTGGGGCGGCGGGGACAGGCGTGGCGCCATCAAAGGGACGTCGCACCAGCTCGCAAATTATCAATGCGTAGGGCCCAGGAACGTGCCCGATCTACTGCGCCTCGTGGGTGTGGAAAAGCAGCGCCACGGTTCACGCTGGCGGGCCCAGCACTCCCGGCGCTCTGATCCGCAATTGAATCGGCAGCCGGGAGCCTTGGGGGCTGGAAAGCAAGCCGTGCCACGCTCGCTCTTAAGCTGCAATCCGTGAGACGTCGAACTCCGGTAGTTGTCCGGACTCCATTTCCGGAACGGGGTGTTCTACTGAAGGAACACCGGCGAGATTTGAGCACCAACCAATTTTTAGTTGTCCGGGAATGCCGCAGTGGGGGCTGGAACCACGCTGCGGCTTTTCCCATTGGGCTTAGTTCCTAGCCGTCGCGGCACGGAACGCCGAAGTTGTCGCAGGTGAGAGCGAAGGTTTCTTTCGCCTTCGCATCTTCAAAGCAGAAGCGCGTGCCGACATCCGCGCGATCGATCCACCAATCAATTTTACTGTCCTTTGCAATGCGCGAGGCTTCTCCTCGTAGCAGATCCAACTTTTTTCCAGCAACGTGGACGATCAGGCAATTTTCCTTGGTCATGAATGACGTCCTTATAATTGAAACAACGGCTCAATTTGATTCCGACAAAATGAAAATCGTGTGGCGTCTCCCCAGAGAAAGATGATCGTTGATCCCTCTTCAGCTTCCGTCGGCCCCAATGCGGCTCTTTGCCCTTCGGATTGAATTCGGGGACGTGGTGACGGTTCAGTGATTACGGTGACAGTGCACTAATTTATGTTGCCGGGTGTCGCAGGTGCCTTGCCGCAGGTAGCGTCGGCCGGCCGCTCGGCGACGAGCGTGTCTTCGCCGGCCTCTTACGACTGACCAAGCGATGGCTCAAGTTGGCAAACGAGAGGATCCAAACCGTCCAAGCCGGGAAGCCCCCAGCAGGACGTGGAGTTTCGTGCACTGTCACCGCAATGGTATATTTTTTGCGGTTCAGTACGAGCGGCTGGTGAACCCCGTGTCGGGCGCGGTGGCGCTGGGGACGCTGCTGGCGGCGGTGACGTTGCCGGTGGTGGTGATGTTCGTGGCGGCGGTGAAGTAATTCCACGCCACTCAGGCAGCCCAGTCCATAATCGCGTCAATGAAAGTCTGAGCCTGGCGGATCGCGTCCAGCCTCGTCGAACAAACACCGACCGACACGGTTCGGCCCTTACCGACAGTCCACTGCCAACCGGATAAATAGCGCATTTCGACGATGGAGAAGCTTACGCCGCGATGTTCCACGGAGGACCTCCGCTGACATGTTGCTGTATCCCGAAGCGTACCCCAAATGCTGAATAGGGTCCAGCCGGACACAGCCGGCAGACCTGATGTCTGTCATCGTAATTGTATGACCTTCAGGTTATGAGCCTGCTTCAGGTTATGAGTCTGGCGACTGCCGAAGGGGCTATTGAACACGCTGGCCCGCGCGCCAGGCCATCCCCCAGAAGTCTGCCTCGAGTCGGGTGGCCTCCTTGAAGATCGCAATCAGTTCTGCCTCGCGGGCCGGCGTGGCGTAGAGATCGGCGAGATGCTCCATATGCGCCCGCGCTTTGGCAGCGACCTCCTGGTACGGCGCGCCGGCGTACTCGGCGATCCAAACGCGATAGGCGTTCGTCGCAGCGTCCGCATCGGGTCGCGAGGCGAGCCGCGTTGCGATCTCCGCGTACCCGATCACGCAGGGGGCAAGTGCCACCTTGAGGGCCAGCAGATCGCCGCGCATTCCCGCGTCGAGCACGTAGCGTGTATAGGCCAGCATCTCGGCCGCCGGAGGGGCCTGTTCAAGGTCGGTCGGGGATAGACCCCATTCGGCACAGAGCTTCACATGCAGGTTCATCTCGACATCGAGGATGGCCGAAAGGCCGGCCGCTGCTTCACGCATGTCGGCAAGTCTGGGCGACTTGTAGACCGAGAGCGCGTAGGCGCGAGCAAACTCGATGAGGAACAGGTAGTCTTGAACGAGGTAATGACGAAACGCCGCTTCGGGGAGCGAGCCGTCTGCCAATCCGTTCGTGAAGGGATGCTCGGTGTAAGCCCGCCACTCAACGGATGCTTCTGTCTTGAGACGCTCGAAGAAACTCACGATCTTTTTCGCCTGGCTTGCTTTTCCATGAACGTCTTTGGCTCGCTACCAATAGCGCATTGCGAACCGAGGAGCTACGGCGACCGTGCACAAAACTGGCTTTGAGCAGTTGCGGATAGGGGCACTCCCAGGCGTCGAGAGTTTTGTGCACTGTCACCGTAATCGAGCAATAGTCATTGGCGCCACTTTCCGTTTTAATCTTATGGGGCACAACTGAGGGGCAGTATGCTATTATTGAGCTAGCGCCAATTTCAATGTCAACTACCACGGCACTTTCAGTAACGGGATTGATCACCGCTATATTTCAAGCGTGGGCGCAAGATGAGCGTGGCGTCGATTTCTTCGAGGTTGAATCCGAGCAAACTCAGCGCATAATCAAAGTGATGGAAGCTCAATTCGGGTCGCTGGCCCGAGAAATTTTAGCCAGAAGAAACAAAGCACTCGCGACAAAGAGGCCTAGTGCTAGCGCTAGGCAACGAGATAGGTAATCAACTAGGCCGTGAAAGTATCGTAGGCGGCTTTCATCAGCTTCTTCAAAAACTCGCGATGCTTCGCAACGTCGTTCATTTGCAATGAAAGCCTATAGGCGCCGTCTTGCGCGTGGCTAAGCTTTTCAATGCCCGCTTCCTCGATCTCGTTATCAATGTCATCTGACTGTTCCAGTCGGATCGCTAAATTGATCGTATTTTTCTTGGGCGCGAACCTGCAGAAGTTCAATGGCTGCCCATTCTGGAAAATTCCTATGTAGTGCTTGTTGTAGGAAAGTTGCAGTTTTGCGTCGAACTCGCGCACGATCTTAAGCAACTCATCCGCCAATTGCACGGTGCCAGCCGAACCCTTGTGCTCCCAATACGCTCGATCGGTCGGAGGAGGCGGCGGCCCTTCTTCCAAGCCACGCTTCAACACGTCGATTACCCTTGTGAATACAAGAGTGTTGTGTTCGCCGACCCGGAGAGCCTGCATCTGCAAGGCAATAAATGGAATTGTGCCGTTGAACAGCGATATCACATTGAAGAAACGGCTGGTTATATCCTCCGCCACCAGCACCGCGCAGTGATCATACTGCGGATATCGCTTTCGCTCGATGTCCCAATACTCAATGGTCCGAATTATGTGCGTTTCGTCGGTTGGCCCCAATTGAATCTCGACTTCGTAGCGCCGCTCTGCGTCGGGATCAGGGTCCTCAAGCAGCAAGTCAAGCCTTCCGGCTCGCGGCTGCATACGCTCCTTGTCGCGAAGCACTAAATCCCCCAAGCCCAATATTGAAGGCTCTTTCGCAATAAGCCCTTGAACCCATTTCTCGTTCAATTCCGGATGCAGCTTTAGGGAAATCCGCTCGGCGCGCACAAAATTCGCTGTGAAATCCTTGGCTTTCTCCAACATCGAAATCCTCCCTAAAAGCAAGTGATCCTAGCGCCAGTGCGCCATAGTCTTCGAGAGCCCTCGACTAGGGCGGCTAGATAATACAAGCGTCCACGCTCATAAAATAACCCCGATAGCCTGCGGCCAAGCCGAATTCAGGAGTTATGGTGACAGAGGAGTTATGGTGACAGTGCATGAAATTGACATTGACCAGCGTTGCGGACAGCGAGCACCCGGTGGGATCGGGAGTTCATGCACTGTCACCGTAATGCCATTGATACATCGCACAAATGCGCAGTGTCCGACGCTAAAATGGCCAGAGATGCATCAACGCTTCGATCGCATCCTTCATATGTGCCTTCGCCACCTCTCTTAGGCCCTGCATGGCTCCCTCGATCGTTTGCGCTTTTACGGTGTTCGCAAACGTGGTGCTTGCAGTCTTGAGCGCGTTGATAGTCCGCTTGAACCAGCCGATGCTCACTTCACCTGATTTGAGTTTTTCAAGGCCGCCTTTCAGATCGCTGACAACTGCGTCGCGTTCTTGCGAGCGTTCAGCGGCATAGCCATTGTCCTGCTCAATCGCCTCGGTTGCTGCATTTAGCTTATCGACCGCCTCGGCAACAAGCGGATCGGTTGGATCCAATTTGATCGGCGCCCACTCATCGATGGGATCAACGTCTTTTACTTCGGAGGCCGCTTCTAGCGCAATATCGCCAATGGACGTTCGATCGAAATCTGCATTTGTTATGCTGAGTTCGTACGCGCGGATGTTAACCTTCTGGAGCGCACTTTGTAACCAGCCCCGCGGATTGCCAGAAACTTTAGCCTTGAAAAAGACGTTGCCGGGTGTGATTTCAAGTCCAGCTACCAAGGCATCCATCTCTCCGGTCTTTTGCCAGATGGTCGGTCCGAAGTGATCGTCAATGATCGTTATCGCGCCGCGCTGTACCATCAACCGGAGCGCTTCCGCACGCAAAGCGTCGCTCTCTACATAGCAATAGTCCTCGTCAGCGCCTTCGTCGCGGACGGCGAACTCCTTTTGCCAGGCTAGGTCAGTGTAATAGTCTTGAGAGTATTCGGAGTACACGTAGAGCGCCAGCAGGTAGTACTCGGGCGCGAGATTCAGAAACGATTGCTTGTCAATCTGGGGCGCCATCGGCGGTCAACCTTGAAGGTTCAACGGATAAGCAACGCGTGCATTGTGTCAGCTGGAATACGTTGTGCATCAACCACCTTACGTTCGTGCTCCCGCTATTCCTGAAGAAACGCTTTTCCCTTCGCGGTCAACTGCCAGGCCGATTTGTTTCCAGCTAGGCCAGGCACCCGCTCAATATGTCCTTCATCCCGCAACTTGTAGAATTCCGTCTTGACAGAGTTCTCAGACCGAATGCCGGTCAGATCGCGCGCTTGCCGGTTCGTTATCTGATCATGCTGCCGCAAAAAATCGATAATCGCTACCGTTGGAGCCGCTAACGGCAGGTGGGGCAAAATCACCTTCACGTAGTTGCCCTCCTCCGTAATGATGGGGTCCTTCAATCCGAACTCCTTCATCTTTTGAAATGTCGTGTTCAGACCCTCGCCGAGATCTTTATTTGGAGCATCCTTATAGCGATTCAGCGTGCGAACCAGCTTTGCATTCCGCGAAAAGCGGGCATCGAGAATGTTCTCGATATTCACGTAACCGGGCAACTTGCCCGGACTGAGAATTTCAATTCGATTGTCAAAGATAAGGATCTGGATATCGTCGGAGATTGAGTAGTCGCGGTGGAGTACTGCGTTGACAATCGTCTCCCAAAGCGCCTCCGGCGGATATTCAATCTTTTTTAGGCCGTCATTCGTCCAAACTTCAATGCTCGACATCATTTCAGTGACGCGGGCAACGGCGCTATGGATCAGTTGATAAGCAGGTCCTTCAATCGTTGCCTGCTCGGCAAGATGATCGCGCTCTGGGTCGTCCTCTTTGGTTTCGTACCGCGTGATCTTCAGGGCACATTTTTTGGGGATAACCGCACTAGGCGCGGGATGGAAAAGAAGTGCGGAGACAACGCGAAGCTGCCAGCTCTTAAAGTCGAGAAGATTTTGGTTCAGGCAGAACTCTAAAGCATCGGTCTTAGGCGAATAGTTTGTGAGAAAGCCGAGCACTTCCTTTCCCTCAGTGATCTGCTCAGGCGGCAAATCAGGAAGAAGGAAATCTTCGTAAGAGACGGCGCCCTTAGAAAAATTGAGCTGCTGTATCCTGTCTGGGTCCTTTACCGGCAACGATTGCGCGCCCTGCCGGACGTAGATAGTACCGTCGGCAGTTGTGCAGACTTGCGTTCCTTTTTCCAAGGTAATGCGCAGCGCGTATCCCGAGACGCCGTCGCGCTGCAGAAATTCATATTTTACATCTAGAGCAGGCTTCACCTCGAATAGCGCCTGAAGATGGCTATTGAATTTCTCGACATCCGCGATTCCCTCCCACCGTTCTGTAGGTGGCAGGCCGGAAGCCTTATCTTTTATACCAACAATAAATTCGCCTCCGTCCGCATTTGAGAACGCTGCCGCAATTTTTTGTACGGCCCTCCCGCCGACGGCGAATTCCTTGATGTCAAAGAAATGGCTCTCATCACGGGCAACGATCTGAATAAAGTCCTTGGTAGAAATGATGATCGACTTCAAATGTAACCTCAAAGGCGTAAGAGCAGGTGGAAATATCCTATTCTACTCTACCTATACGGGTTTCGCTATCCGAGCGCCTGTCGCCCTTCAGAAGTGGACCGAAAGGCATTGAAGAGCCAATGGGGCAGCAACCGTTAGCAAAGGGCAGACCCGTGGCCAACGCGGCTTCTTCGTGAAACAATGAAGTTCAGCAAATAGCTTGCGCTGAAGCTGATTTTCCGGCTCTCAGATTTTCGGCTAAGCCTCGGAACTCACTGGTACAGTTGGGTGGGCTCGAACCACCGACCTCCTGTTCCACAGACAGGCGCTCTAACCAACTGAGCTACAACTGCATCCTTGCGAGCCGCCTTGGGCGCCTGGACGGGCCGTCGACCTAAGGGGGCTGGACGGGGCGGAAACTAGGTGCAACGGGCGTTTTTGGCAAGGCCGCAACAGCCCCAAATCGTGCCCTAAGCGACGTTATTTCCAAAGCAAAACCCGGGCCTCGCGGCCCGGGTTTCTTAATGAATTCAGGCCCGATCGCTCAGGCGGCGGGCGGGTAGAGCTTCGCGGCAGAGGCCTTGATCGGCTCGGCGGCGGCGGTGGCGGCCCGCTGGGCGATCTCGGCGAGCTCCTTGGCCTGGGCCTGGAAGGTCTCGAGCTGCGTCTTGGAATGGTTGGTCCACAGCGCGAACGCGTCCTGCGGCGACTTCACGCTGAACAGTTCCTGGGTGAAGTCGAGATGGGCTTTGGTGTTGGCCTTCGCGAACTCCATCAGCTTGGCAGTGTACTCGCTCGCGCCCTTGTGGGCGGAGGTGAACACGGCCTCGACGGTGCCATTGTGGGTTTCGGCCGCGTCCTTGAACTTGGCGTAGCTCTCGCGGGCCTGCGACACGCCCTTTTCGGCGAACGCACGCATCTGCTCGGGGACCTCGAACGGAATGATCGAGGCAGAAAACGGATCAGTCGCACCTGTCATGGTTTGTCCCTCACAATAATGAAAAAACGGAGTGAGCCTTCTGGCGCGCCCGCCGGCCAACCGGGGCCATGTTCTGGCGGATACGAAGTCTGGAAACGCGAAACGAATGATGGCTCGCCCAGCGCCCACACCATGGCTGCCTAAGATGTCAACATTGTGCAACGCAACGTGTCTGGGGGTGCGTTGTGAAAATTCAATTCGCGGTGAGGATGAGGTTACCAGGTAATGTAACCCTTGGTTGAGGTATTTGGGTGACGTCTGAGCGCGCGCCTCGTTCTTCGAGACGACCGCTGCGCGGTCTCCTCATCAGGATGAGGCTGGGCGGCATCGGTGCCTGCCGGCATTCCTGCCGTGCGCTCCGCCCTCATCCTGAGGGCCCGCCAAAAGCGGGCGTCTCGAAGGATGGGGATGCAGGGGCGATGCGGCTTGCTGGTCCGGCCGGATTAAGGTTATCGCGGCTTTAAGCCCTCCCAGATAGACCGGGACCGTGGACCTGCCCGCGCCTGCGGGCGATACTAACCCTTTCTTAAGGCTGCCATTCCCGGCAGCTCGTACATTGATGCGTGACAGCGAGACGCGAAGCCGGTCGGATGAATAGTTCGGATTTCCAGTTGCGAGGCGTGGGCGATCCCCGGCTGGCCGTGCACGCAACCTCCCCGCTGCCCGCCTGGCTCTGGTCGATCGACGGCACGCGCGTGCTCTGGGCCAATCCGGTCGGCGCGAAACTGTTTGGCGCGGCCAACGCCACCGCCCTCGCGGACAAGACCTTCGGACCGGCTGACAGCCACCGCCGCCAGATCGTCCGGCTTGCCGGCCGGCTGCCCGCGAACGGTGCTGTCAGGCTCGAACGGCTGCGCGGCTTCGGCGCCCGCCTCGGCACGCTGATGACCTGCGCCTGCGCCCGGCTCGACTTTGCCGATGGCGGCCGCGCTGTGCTCGTCACCGCGATGGACCCCGGCTTACGCACCATGCCGCTGGTCGAACGCCTGCTTCGTCTCGTCGATGGCGCCAGGGTGCCGATGGCGGCGTTCGCACCCGACGGCCTGTTCGTCGGCGCCAGCGAAACGGCCCGCACCCTGCTCGGCTTCCGCGATCTCGGCGAAGCCGGCCTCGACCGGGCGCGCAGCGATGCGCTTCGCCAGGGCCGCGCCGAGATGCCGATCGGCATCGGCCAGATGGTGCTGCAGCGGGTCGGCAGCGGCGCGGACGTCGGCCTGGTCGCGCTGATCGAGCCAGCCGTGCAGCAGGAAGTGCCTGCGACGTCCGCGACCGAGGGCACGCCGGACCCAGCAGGCGAGGCGCCGCTTGAGTCCGCGCAGCAGGCCCCGGAGATGCCAGGCGAGCCGCCGCCATCGCAGGACGCGCCGGCCGAACTCGCATTGTTCGACGCCTTCACTGATCCGGTCGAGGAGACCGTCCAAGCACCGGCACAACAAACGGAGCAGGACGCGCCCGCCGCGACCGCCGACATCGCGCCGAAGACTCCGGTTGAAAACCTGCCCGAAGCCATTGTGCCGCCGCAGCCCGCGCCGATCACTATCGGCATGGTCGAGTCGCCGTCGGGCCACCAAGAGCCGCCGGTACCGCGTCAGCATCCACTGCGCTTCCTCTGGCAGATGGATGCAGAGGGCCGCTTTGTGCTTCTCTCCGACGAGTTCATCCGCCTGATCGGTCCGCGCACGGCCGCCGGCTTCGACCGCCGATGGCGCGAGATCGCCGAGGAGTTCTCGCTCGACCCTGAAAGCCGCGTGGCGCAGGCGCTTGCCAGCCAGGACACCTGGGCGGGGATCACCGTGAACTGGCCGGCCGACGGCGGCGAGCATCTGCCGGTCGAGCTCGCGGGGCTTCCGGTCTACGACCGCGAACGCAACTTCGCGGGCTTCAGGGGTTTTGGCGTCTGCCGCGATCTCGACGGCCTCAACCGGCTCGAGGCGCTCAGGCGTTTCGAGCTGCTGGTCGAACCGCCGGCGCCGCAAGGCCCGTCCGTCGATGTGGTCGAGCCCGAGCCCGAACCGGAGGCGCCGCCTCCGCCGATCGAACCGCCCGCGCCTGAGCCTGAGCCTGAAGCTGAACTGCCTGAACCCACAACTGCAGCGAATTCACACCCAACCGATCCGGAAACGCCAGTGGAAACGCCTCCCAATGTCCTGCCGTTCCGAGCGCCCGGGGACACGAGATCGCCGACGCTGACGCCGATCGAAAACAGCGCGTTCAACGAGCTGGCCCGGCAATTGTCCGAGCGCCTCGAACGCGACAGGGAAACGATCGCGGCATCGTCCGAGCCGCCGGTCGCCGAAATCACGCCCGAACCGCCGACGCCGGCGCCTGAGGCACCGCACGCGCCGGCCGAATGGCTGAGCGAACCCGCGCCGCCCGCGCACGGCCACAGCATGCGCGACCGCGCGCTGCTCGACCTGCTGCCGACGGGCATCTTGATCTATCGGCTCGACCGTCTGCTCTACGCCAACCCCGCCTTCCTCGCGCGCATGGGCTATGCCGGCCTGAACGCACTGGAGAACGCCGGCGGGCTCGACGCGCTCTATGTCGAGCCGGGCGTGTCCGCGGCCAGCAGCACGTCCCAAGGCGGCACGCCTGTTACGATCAGCGCGACGCTCGCCAATGGCGAAGAGCCGCTGCCGACCACCGAGGCACATCTGCACACGATCGACTGGGACGGCGAGAGCGCGCATGCGCTGATCTGCGCACTGCCGCAGGCTGTAACTACCGTTGCGGCGCCCGTCGTCGCGGAGACCGTCGTTGCCGAGACTATTGTCCCCGAGTCCTTCACCGCGCTCGAGCCCGACGCCGGCGATGCGGACGCGGAAGATCTCGCCGCGATCCTCGACACCACGGCCGAGGGCATCGTCATGTTCGATGCCGAAGGCAACATCAACGCCTGCAACCGCAGCGCCGAAGCGCTGTTCGGCTATGACGGCGAGACGCTGATGCAGCAGAATCTGGTGACGCTGTTTGCACCGGAGAGCCAGCAAATCGTCATCGACTATCTGGAAAACCTCAAGAGCCAGGACATCGCGAGCCTGCTCGACCACGGCCGCGAGGTGCTGGGACGCGAGAAGAAGGGCGGCGTCATTCCGCTCGCGATGATCATGGGCCGCACGAGGCCCGACGGCCCGAACTTCTTCGCCGTGTTCCGCGACCTCTCGCAGAGCAAGCAGGGCGAGAGCGAGCTGACGCAGGCCCGCCGCCTCGTCGACGGCGCGGCGAATGCCAAGGCCGACATGCTGGCGCGGATCAGCCACGAGATCCGCGCGCCGCTCAACGCCATCATCGGCTTTGCCGAGGTCATGATCTCGGAGCGCTTCGGCACGCTCGGCAACGAGCGCTACGGCGAGTACATGAAGGACATCCGCGCCTCCGGCGAGCGCGTCATCGCCATCATCGACGATCTGCTCGAGCTGTCGCGGATCGAGACTGGCAAGCTCGACCTCAACTTCGCCAACCTCAACCTCAACGATCTCGTCGAGGCCTGCGTGGTCGTGATGCAGCCGCAGGCCAATCGCGAGCGCATCATCATCCGCACCTCGCTCGGCCATGCGCTGCCGCAGGTGAGCGTCGATGCGCGCGCGATGCGGCAGATCACCATGAACTTGATCTCGAACTCGATCCGGCTTGCCAGCGCCGGCGGCCAGGTCATCGTCTCGACCGCGCTCACCGACCGCGGCGAGGTCGCACTTCGCATCCGCGACACCGGCCATGGCCTCACCGAGCGCGAAGTCGCCGCCGCGATGGAGCCGTTCCGTACCCCGCCGCCCGGCGATGCCGAGGACAATTCGGCGCTGAGCCTGTCACTGACCAAGGCCCTGGTCGAAGCCAACCGCGCCCGGTTCAACATCAAGAGCGCGGGCCATTCCGGCACGCTGATCGAACTGGTGTTCACACCGGCGCTGGCGAAGGCGTAGGCGGCGGCGGAACGAGTTCGGCCTTCATGGTTCGAGACGCGCCGTAAGGCGGCGCTCCTCACCATGAGGGTCTGAGATTTCGCCGCGAAACAAGTCCTCGTCCTGAGGAGCCCGCCAAAAGCGGGCGTCTCGAAGGATGGCCGCAATGACGGTCTTCACCCGGTCTGCTTCTACACACGACCTTGACGTACTGGCGCGACGCGCTCGAGCATGTAGGATGGCAAAGGTCAGCGGGCAGCCAAATTGGACGGAATGAATCTTCACGATCCTCTTTTCGCCACCTATGTCGTTGCTGCGAGCCTGATAATCCTGAAGGCCGTGGCGATGTCCTGGCTAACCGTGTTCAGGATGGTGAAAGTCCAGGGCGGCTACCGTTCGCCGGAGGACATCAAGAAGACGCCACTGAATCCAGCGCCCGATCCAGCGCAGCTTCTTCCTAACGAAGATGTCGAGCGGATCCGCCGGATCCAGATGAATGATCTCGAGAACCTTCCCTATTTCCTCGTCGCGGGCTTTCTTTATATTCTCACACAACCGTCGCTGCTTCTCGCGCAATGGCTGCTCTACGGCTACGTTGCCTCACGCCTGCTGCATTTTCTTGCCTATCTTACCGGGCAAATTCACGACATTCGCGCTATTCTCTGGACCGTCGGCTCGCTCATCCTGGTCTTCATGAGCGTTCGCACGCTTCTCGTTGCACTCGGCGCTTGAGGCTCAGTCGGCCACGCCGGCTACCTGCTGGGCGGAAAGATAGCGTTCAAGCGCCTCGTGTTGCTTGAAAAAGCGCATGGCGCGCAGATCGCGGATCGTGGTTTTTGTGCTGCATCGCGAATCCGAGTGACCTCGCGGGCTTCTTCCACGCGGCCGGCACCGACCAGACTGGCCGCCAACATACGATGGCCGGTGCCATTGCTCGGATTGTGCCGAACCGACTTGCGTGCCCAGGCAATACCCTCCTCGTACTGCCCGAGGGCAAAGTAGGACGCGGTCAATCCTGTCATCCACAGATGCAGCATCCTGTCGTCGGGACTAAGGACGAGAGACCGATGCAGGCATACGACGGCGTTCGCATAATCGCCGCCCATGCTGTCGATCATTCCGAGCACACCCCATGCGAAGGCCGAACTCGGATTGAGCCTTGCGGCTTCGCTGGCGTGAATACGCCCCTGATCGTTGTCGCCGGCCGGCCCAAAGAGCGTGAAGCCATATACCGCGTGGGCGAAAGCGTCCCCGCCATCCTGCTCGACGGCGCGGCGCGCCAGACCGAGCGCCTCGGCCGTGGCATCCGGAGACGGGCCGGCGCCGAGCGGCGGAGCCATGACGAGTCCCCAGGCCAGCGCCGCCAGCGTCGCCGTTCGTTCCTGATCGAGGTTCAGAGACTGCCGAAGCAGGTCGATGGCCTTGATGACGCCTTCACGGGTGCCGCCCCACAAATGGTGAAGTCCACGCAAATATAGATCATAGGCCGAAAGATCAGTTGGCGGTTTGCGGCGTGCGCGCTCGATCTCGGCGCTACGAACGACGGGATCGACGACTGCAGCAACGCTGCTGCTGACGTCATCCTGCAGGTCGAAGATGTCGACGAGGGAGCGGTCATAACGATTGGACCAGACTTGAGCTTCGCTGCCGGCATGAGTCAGCTCGGCCGACACGCGAATGCGGCTACCCGCTTTGCGTATATGGCCGCTCAGGACGTAGTGGACCCCGAGCTGCCGGGCGATCTGCTGGCTCGTCATTCCCTTATCCCGAAGGGCAAAGCTCGACCCGGCCGCAATCACCACCAGCTCGCGAAAGCGCGATAGAGCGGTGATGATGTCTGCAGTGACGCCGTCCGCGAAGTATTCCTGTTCGGAATCGCCGCCCATGTTCCGGAACGGAAGCACCGCCACGGTGGGCTTGTCGTTGCCGATCATGCGCTCCGCTTGACGCGGAAGTTCTGCCGCGATCTCCGCTGCCGCCAGAGAGATCTTCTGCTCCTGGGCCTTGCGCAGTTCCGAAGCCAGCGAGTTGGTTGCCACATCGGGCGCGGTGCCAAGCTCTTGCTTCAGCAGGGTAACGACGGCCTGATAATATTTGAGTGCTTCGGCGTTGCGGCCGGCCGTGGACAACGCACGCATGATCAGGCGGTGCGCATCCTCGCGCATGCTATTGAGCGCATTGGCACGCTGGCCGGCGAGAATAGCCTGGCCGACACGCCCCTCGGACAGTTCATGCCCGCCGAGCGCCACCATCGCGCCAACAGCCAACTCCGATAACCGCTCGCGTTCGCCGGCCAGCCACTCGCCCCAGCCCTCCTCGTTGACGCCTATGTCATCAACGAGGCGCCCAGCACACGTGCCTGCAGGTATACACCCTACACGAATTGTCAGTTTTGCGCACAATATTAACGCCAAAATGACGATCGAATAGCGGCCGCGCTGACGACGGTGGGTTCAGGTCGTATTCGCGACGAGATGCCGGTTGGTGGATCGACGCAGAACAATTTCATCTGTCGGACCGACATGCGCGCGCATCACCTCATCATCGTCGTCGTCAGCCTGTTCGTGGTCCTCGCCGGATTCGACGCAGCGTTGACTTCCTTTGCACACCCGACACTCAAGGCCGCCTCGCAATCGGAACCTCCAGTCGCACCGCTTCTTTTCGGACGCGACTGATCGCACGCCAACATCACAACAGCCATCAAGCAGGAGGTCGCATTGACCGATATCGCGCAGCTGACGCGGCCAGTTCTTTGGATTTGAAAGGTCAGGAGACGATATGACGGCAGTCATGCGCGCGATTTCCCGCACGGTGCTCTCGATCACCAGCGCCGACGTGGCGAGACACGCCCTCTTGTTATGCGCAGCGTGCGCCTTTGTGTTCGTGCTGTCGCGGACCTATGGGCTGGATTTGAGCGCCGGACTCTTCTGAGCTTCGCGGCCGCTATGGCCGCAATCCGAACAAGCATCTTGTCGATGCGCTGCAAATGAGGAGCCGATATGTACGTTGGCCGGATATTGTCCACGCTTGGCGGACAAGGACCGATGCTTTTGGTGATCTCGCTTTGCGCAGGGCTGGTGATCACTCCCTTCGCCCACCTCGGCTACGATCTTTTGCCTTTTTCGGCATTTCTTCTGACACTGGGCTCATTTCTGACTGCCGGTCTCGCTCCCTCGGAAGCCAGCATTCGTCTGCCGCTGTTGGGGCTGGTGCTTGCCTGGGTCGGCCTGGCGCTGCCCTTGGCTGCTGCGCTGCGGGCCGGCGTTCTGCTCTCGCTTCTGGCGCCGCCGGTCGGTAGCGCCGCCGCGATTGCGGGAATGCTCGGTTTGCGACCACGTCTCGCGCTACTCGTTTCCATCGCGCTGACCATGCTCACGCCGATCTCGATTCCGTGTTTTGCCACGGTTCTCGGACTTGGAATTGCGTTCGACATGGGCGGGCTGGCGATCCGGCTCTTCAGCATCATCGGCGCAGCAGGCTTCGTGGCCTTTCTGGCCATAAGGTTTCATCGTCATCTGATTCCCGTTCTGCCCGATCAAAGCGCCGCCACCGGAATCGCCGTTATCGGGCTGATCATCGTCGGGCTTGCCACCTCACAAGGCATACGGGCACAATGGACCAGCAACGCCCTGCGTTTCGACGTGATGCTCGCCGCGGCAATCGTCTTGAATTTTGGCCTGTGCGTACTCGCTACCGTGACGTTCGCGAGACTGGGGTGGCAAACCGCCGGAACCATCGGTCTCGTGAGCGGAAACCGTAACGTCACGCTCGTCTGGGCAGCTGCCAGCTTCGGTCTACCATCTGTCGCGGAGGGCTATGTCGCTGCGTGCGTCATCCCGGTCCTCGCGCTTCCTCTCATCATCAAGCTTTGTCTTAGACTACCTACCTTCAGCCGTTTCATCCCGCAAAACCAGTGATCCAAAAAACGTAAGGCAGCTTCTGGCCCAGATGCGAAGTCAGGCAATGACCGCTTCGCCGTCGCCGGCAATGCAGGCATCAGGTACCCCGCAACTTCATGGGTACACGCCCCGATCTAGCCATCAAACAAAAAGGCAGGGCGCGCGCCGCTACGCCGCCCGTTTCCCGTCCATGAGCCAATAGACGATGGCGGTCAAAGCGAGGGTCGATGCGCCTGCAACGATGAAGGCGGCGAGATAGTCGCCAGTCGGGCTGAGCTGCAGGGCCGCGCCCAGAAGCGCGATCCCGAAGCTGAAACCGATTTGGCGCATCGTGACGCAGATGGCTGATGCGGTCGCCGCACGATCGCCTGGAACCGCCGACACGGCGACGGCGGTGATCTGAGCGTTGATCACGGCACAGCCTGATCCGCTGACCAGCAACGCAATGACGGTCACGGCCAGCGTGCCCGGCCCCGCACGTGCGCCAGAGATCGCGCCAAGCACCAGGTCAGCCATGCCGATAAGCGCGAGACCGCCACAGAAGAACGAC
The DNA here is from genome assembly GCF_029846715.1 of Bradyrhizobium nivariense. GTDB lineage: Bacteria > Pseudomonadota > Alphaproteobacteria > Rhizobiales > Xanthobacteraceae > Bradyrhizobium. Next base: position 64,733 of record NZ_JARVWW010000023.1, on the reverse strand, counting down.
CGTGACGGGATGCGGGTCGTCAAAGCCGCTCCATAGCGCGGCAACACCATCATCGGCAATGTGAGCGCGACCAGGAGCCAACCCGCCTCGAGCAGGCTGAGACCCAATGGTCCGCGCGCCAATTGCGGCACGTAGACGAGCAGCGACCAGAATCCGGTCGATCCCGCGATCGGGACGAGGCACATCGCGATAAACTGCCGAGATCCGAACAGCTTGAGATCGAACGCCGGGTTGGGGTGCCGGTGTTCCACCCAAACGAACAAAAGCAACACAATCCCCGAAGCGGCGAGTCCCGTCAGGAACGTCGCCGACGCGATGCCGCCGAGCGCGGGCGCTTCCAGCAACATAAACGCGAGCACCGCCGACGTGATCGCAAGCAGGCCGGCACCGAGCCAATCCACCTTGGCGCTCGAACGCTGCTGGTCGAGCCCGTTGCCAATTCTGCACAGCACCAGAACGACCAAGACTGCACAAAGCGGCAAGTTGATCCAAAAAATCCAGCGCCACCCGATCGTATCGGCCAGGAGCGATCCGAGCGGCGGGCCAGCAACCATCGAGGCACCGACGATCGTGCCCCAAAGTCCAAACGCCCGCGCGCGCCGAGGCCCCTCGTAGGCACCGGCAAGGAGTGCAGACGAGGTGGTGGTGATGCAGGCACCGGCGACCCCTTGCAATGTGCGGAATGTCAGCAGAACGTCGAACGTGCTCGCGCACGCACACAGCAGAGAGGCCAGGCCAAACAGCCCCGCACCCCAAGTGAACATTTGAACGCGTCCGTATCTGTCGGCAAGGCTACCTGCAATCGGCAAACAGAAGATCAAAGCAAGGCTGTAGACGTCGATGGCCCAGGCCGCTCGTGCCGAAGCGGCACCGAGGTCGCGGCCAATGTCGGGTAAGGCCGCCGCTAGAGCCGTCAGGTCGACTTGAAACAGAGAGCCGCTCAAGCACGCTGCAAGCAGCGTCGCCGTTTCCAGCGACATGCGATTGCCGCGATGGCCGTCGTCGGCAGGCCAACTGGCGCTCTGCGTTTCATCGTCGTTCTGCTGGGGTTTATCGAGCATGATCGTTTCGGCCTCCATGGAGCATGGATGGCCGGGCAACAGGCTCTGGTCGAATGATGGTTCCTCAAAAGTTCATGAATCTGTATCATGGCTTGAGGAGATCGAGATGCCACGCCGCTTGCCACCCTTCGCACCCCTCGTCGCGTTCGACGCTGTCACCCGCCACGGTTCATTCACACGCGCCGCGGCGGAGCTGGGCGTCACACAGAGTGCGGTCAGCCATCAGATCCGAAAGCTGGAGGACCATTTCGGGGTCGAATTGTTGCAGCGGCAGAATCCAGGGATCGGGATAACACCCGCCGGCGCGCAGCTTAGGCAAGAGCTTGCGGCAGCACTCGACGCGCTTGGTGCACTGGATGCTCAGGTGCGGCGGCGCCCGAACCGAACGACGCTGCGTGTGGGCGCGAGCTCGGCGTTGGCAACATGGTGGCTCGTCCGCCGCCTGCCGGACTTTACGGCGCGATATCCGTCGATCAACGTTGATCTCAAACCACTGGAGACAGGGGACAGCTCAAGGCGGCCGCTCGACGTGCGAATTGTCTGGAACGCGAGCGAAGACGCACGGCGGACGTCGACTCAATTGCCGCTGTTTTGGGAGCGGATTTTTCCCGTCTGCGCGCCGCACCTGTTGCCCCGGCGGCGTCCCTTGGCGGACCCCGACGGCCTGCTGGCCATGCCGCTCATCCACAAAGGCGACAACGCGACCGGCGACTGGGGCTGGCCCTCTTGGTTCAGACGCCTGGGATTGCCGAAATCGGGCGCCGCCGCCGGCAGCCTGACGCTGGACGACATGGGAATGTGCATGTCAGCTGCGGCCGAGGGGGCCGGCGTGACACTTGGGCGCTCACTTCTGGTCGCAGATGCGGTTTCGTCTGGACGCCTCATGTCCGCACTCGCCAATTACCCCACGGTCGAGTGCACGAAAATTCAGGTTGCGCAGTGGCCAGCCGATCTGATCGGCGATCGCAGTGTCGAATTGTTCGTGAACTGGCTCGCCGAGCAAGCCGAGACGACCGTGAAGAATATTTCGGCTGCCTAGTCCAGGATACGTCTTGCTGTCGCGAGCCGCGCGCGATCACGCCGCGCGCACCGTATCCAAAAACCTGCTGACCTCGAGCTTGAGGCGGCTGCTGTCGTTCGACAGCGATTGCGCCGCGGAGAGCACCTGCGAGGAGGCCGAACCGGTCTCGGTCGCGCCCTGGCGCACGCTGCTGATGTTGGCGCTCACCTGGGTGGTGCCGGCCGCCGCGTTCTGGACGTTGCGCGAGATCTCGCTGGTCGCGGCGCCCTGCTCTTCCACCGCGGCCGCGATGGTGGACGAGATTTCGGACAGGCGTTCGATCGTGGCGCCGATGGTCTTGATCGCGCCGACCGAGTCCTGGGTGGCAACCTGGATGCTCGAAATCTGCTGACCGATATCGCCGGTCGCCTTCGCGGTCTGCTCGGCCAGCGCCTTGACCTCGGAGGCCACCACGGCGAAGCCGCGCCCGGCGTCACCCGCGCGGGCGGCCTCGATGGTCGCGTTCAGCGCCAGCAGGTTGGTCTGGCCTGCGATGGCGTTGATGAGCTCGACCACGTCGCCGATGCGCGCAGCCGCTTTCGACAATTCGCTGACGCGATCGTTGGTCTGCCCGGCCTGATTGACGGCCTCGCCGGCCATGCGCGCGGAAGCCCGCACCTGGCGGCTGATCTCGTTGACGGACGCCGTCAGCTCCTCCGCTGCGGAAGCCACCGACTGCACATTCGTGGCCGCCTCTTCCGACGCAGCCTCGACCAAGGTGGCAAGCTCGCTCGACCGGCCGGCGGTCGTCGTCAGCGACGTTGCCGACGCCTCCAGCTCGGTCGCGGCCGACGACACGGTCTCGACGATCTCGCCGATTGCGCCTTCGAAATCGTCGGCCATCCTGATCATGTCGGCGCGGCGGCGCTCGGCGGCGAGCTTGTCCTGCCTGATCTTCTCTTCCGCCTCCTCGCGCGCCTTCTGCTCGGCATTGATCTTGAAGGTCTCGACGGCTAGCGCGATCTCGCCGATCTCGTCGGGACGGCCGAGCCCCGGAAGGACGATCGCGAAATTGCCCTTGGCCAGCTCGATCATCGCCGCCCGCATCGCGCCGAGCGGCTTCGAGACCGAGCGCCCGATAAAGGCACCGAGGCCGAGCACGCCGGACGCGATCAGCGCGATCGCAACAGCAATCCAGAACTGGATGCTGGCGCGCTCGACCTCGTTCAACCGGTCGGCCTCGACGCGAATCTGGTCGACCGACCTCGACACCTGCTCGATGACGGGCTCGACCGACGAGAAGGCTTCCGACATCGACTTCAGCTCAGCCGCCAGCTTCAGCGCGGTCTCCATCCAACCGGTGAAATCGCGCTGGTAGTCCGCGAGCTTCTGGCGCAGCTCGGCCTTCGCGTTGTCGGAAATGGCAGCGCCGTCAACGCCCGCCACGAATTCCACCGCCCGCTTCTTCATGTCATCGCCATATCTGGCGTCACGGCGCAGCATGAAGTCCTTCTCGTGCCGGCGCATCATGAGCATCACGACCTTGAGCGGCGCGTCATTGAGCTGGTCGACTCTTGCCTCGATGTCGTGGACGGAGGCGCGCAGACGCCCTTCAAGACCGGACTTCTCGTCGAGGCCGAGCCGCTGCCTTTCCTCGACCACCGCGGCGAAACGCGCCTGATAGGTTTTGAGCGATGCGTTCATCGCGTCGATCCTCGCGACCAGCTCCGGCTTGCCGAGGGCTGCAATCCTGCCGCGAAGCTTCTCGATATCGAGTGCCACTTGCCTACCGATTTCGCCCTGGCGCTGGGCCTTGGCGGCATCACTGCGCAGGAGGAAGTCCTTCTCGGCGCGCCGCGCCTCGAGCAGCTCGACTGCGATCGCGCTGTTCAGCTCGAAGACGGTGCGTGCATCCTCGGCCGCGTCGCGATAGACGCCCATCGCCCGCTCGCCATAGAGATGAATGCCGCCGATCAGGACGACACCGAAGACGCCGATGACACCGATCGCAGTGATCTTGTGCGTGAGACGAAGGGAGAGGAGCCGCATCTTGATCGCGAAGCCGGTTGTGATTGATGCTGCTCATCAAGCGCCAATGCGTAAAAGCTTCCGTTAATTTGCGGGCACGTATTAATACGTGTGCTTCGTCACGATGCTCGCGCGTATGCACGGCAGCGTGCACAACGACGGCTTCATCACATGACACGACGCTATTCGCGCCGTGCGGGTTGGCCGAACCATCGCGACGCAACCTGAGCGGCGTCTTCATAGTCGCGTGCGTCGTCACTGGCCCAGGCGACGAAGCCATCGGGGCGCACCAGCACGGCGTCCACGCCCAGCCGATCCCTGGCGTCACCCGCGACATAATCGATCCGGCCACTCCAGCGGCTTGCAAGCGCTTGAAGCGGTGCGCGAGCGTCGAAGTCCAGCAATATCCCTCTCGCCGTCCTGAGGCGTTCTCCGACCGTCGTTCCGTCCAGCAACTCGAAATCGGGAACACTGCGGCCCACAAGCGGATGGCTGCCGCTGAGATCGTAGCGGAGCGAAACGCCGCGCACGCGCTCGGCGAAATAGGTCGCACCGTCCCGGGTCTCGATCAGATCGCGCATGATGGCCTGAAGCGCGCGCGTGCTCGGCGTCGGCCGCATGATCGCCACCTGCGCGCGGGACCAGTCGAGGACCTGCGCGCCGACTGGATGTCGCTCGCGCGAATAGGTGTCGAGGAGATCGGCGGGTGCATCTCCGCGGATCGCAGCAGTCAGCTTCCAACCCAGGTTCATCGCATCGCCGAGACCGAGATTGAGGCCTTGGCCGCCGAGCGGCGAGTGGATGTGGGCGGCGTCGCCGGCCAGGAGCACGCGTCCCTTGCGATATGTCGTTGCCTGATGGGCCCGATCCGTCCAGGTCGCGGCAAGCCGAAGGGCCGTTATGGTGACGTCCGTGCAGGAGACACCACGCAAGACCTTCTGCACCTGCTCGCGTGTGATCGGCTCGGTCCGGTGGAAAGCGCCAGCGTCGAAATCGACCATCGCGATCGTTCCGGGCTGCGCATAGGTATACATGCCTGTCGACGTGTAGTTGCGGCCCCGGCGAAGCTTGTCCGGATCGGCCAGCTCGACTTCGGCGGAATAGCCTGTGAATTCGGGGTCGGTGCCGACGAAGTCGAAGCCGCTGATCTTGCGCACCGTGCTGCGACCGCTGTCGCAACCGACAAGCCAGCGTCCGCGGAAGGTCTCGCCGGCCGCCCGCACCATCACGTCTTGGTCCGAAGCGGCAACAGCATCGACGGCGAAGCCGCGCCTGATCTCCACGCCCAAGCGACATGCGCGCGCGGCCAGAACAGATTCAAGAGTTTCCATATCGACCGCGATGCCGGCATCGGCCGGCGTTGGCAGACGCCAGGACCACTTCGCGTCATCAATGTTGTCCTGATAGAATTGGATGCCGGCGAAATGACCTGCGGGCCGTCGCGTCTGCTGCATCCAATGGGCAGCGGTCTTGATAGCGCCCGAGGCAAGGTGCTGCGCGGCCACGATATCCTCCAGCAAGCCACGCCGGTGAAACGCCTCGCGTGTGGGGATCGAAAGGCCGCGCAGGCCGAACGGGAGTCGCTTCAGGGCTGAATGCGGGTCTTGAGATTGCTCCAGCAGCAGGACCTGGAGACCAGCGCATCGCAACTCGCACGCGAGAAACAGGCCAACGGGGCCGGCACCGGCAATGACGACGTCGTATGGAATCGAGGATTGCAGATTCGATGATTGAGTTTGCATGAGACGCTCCTGTGGTCGATGTTCGACCGGAGCGTTCCCAAAGCTTCGAGAATCACACGGACGAACGATGGGGCGCCTGGGCGGCGTCCGATGTTCGTCGTGGGGATCTCGTGCACAAGGCCAAAGACCAGAGCTTTCGTTACCGAAAGGACTTGGGCTTACCAGACCAAGTCTGCCTTTTCCGACACAAGCAATATAGTTTCGTGACAATCGACGCGCAATGAAAAAGGCACGGCGCTTGCGGCGCCGTGCCTTTCGCATTCATGTCGCTCGATCTCAGCTGTAGATCTCGAACAAGCCGGCGCCGCCCTGGCCGCCGCCGATGCACATCGTCACGACGCCCCACTTGGCCTTGCGGCGGGCGCCTTCCTGGAGCAGGTGGCCGGTGAGACGCGCGCCGGTCATGCCGAAGGGATGGCCGATCGCGATCGAGCCGCCGTTGACGTTGTACTTGGCTGGATCGATGCCGAGCTTGTCGCGCGAGTAGAGGCACTGGCTGGCGAAGGCCTCGTTGAGCTCCCAGAGATCGATGTCGTCGATCTTCAGGCCGGTGCGCTTGAGCAGCTTCGGGATCGCGAAAACCGGGCCGATGCCCATCTCGTCGGGCTCGCAGCCGGCGGTCGCCCAGGCGACAAAGCGGCCGAGCGGCTTCAGGCCGCGCTTCTCGGCGTCCTTGGCTTCCATCAGGACCACGGCAGCAGCGCCGTCGGAGAGCTGGCTGGCATTGCCCGCGGTGACGGACTTGCCGGGGCCCTTCACCGGCTCGAGCTTGGCGAGGCCTTCCAGCGTGGTCTCGGGGCGATTGCACTCGTCGCGATCGACGACGTAATCGACGATCGATTCCGCTTTGGTCTGCTTGTCGACGACCTTCATCTTCGTCTTCATCGGGACGATCTCGTCCTTGTACTTGCCCGCCTGCTGCGACGCCGCCATGCGGCGCTGCGATTCCAGCGAGAACTCGTCCTGGTATTCGCGGCTGAGCTTGTAGCGCTCGGCGACGATGTCGGCGGTGTCGATCATCGCCATGAAGATATCTGGGGCGACCTTGAGCAGTTCCGGGTCGATCGATTCCTTCGGCGAGCCGCCGCCCGGGATCGAGATGCTCTCGACGCCGCCGGCGACAATGCAATCGGCGCCGTCGGAGCGGATCGAGTTGGCGGCCATCGCGATGGTCTGCAGGCCCGAGGAGCAGAAGCGGTTCACCGAGACGCCGGCGGTGGTCGTCGGCAGGCCGGCGAGCAGCGCGGCCTGGCGGCCGATGTTCGGCGCGCCATGGGCGCAATTGCCGAGATAGCAATCCTCGACATAGTCCTTCTCGACGCCGGCGCGGTCGACCGCGTGGTGGATGGCGTGGGCCGCGAGCGACATCGGCGGCGTGATGTTGAACCCGCCGCGGCCGGATTTTGCGAGGCCCGTGCGCGCATAGGAAACGATGACGGCTTCACGCATTGTTTTCTCCCTTTTCGAACGATTTTGAACGGAGCGTCGGTCGAGGTATTCTCGGCGCCATTGGTACACAAAGTTTGCAGGCGGCGGGGAAAATATGGCGCCGCGCGGGGGCAAACAAAACGCCGCCCTCGCGAGAGGGCGGCGTTGTTCCGCTGGTCGGAATATGTCGGCGTGTCAGAACGTCAGCGCCTTGACCTGCTTGACCTGCGGCAGGGCCTGCACCTTGGCGAGCAGGTCGGCCGGAACCGCGCCGTCGACTTCGACCAGTGCGATGGCATCGCCGCCCTGCTCGACACGGCCGAGATGGAAGGTCGCGATGTTGATCTTGGCGTCGCCGAGAAGCCCTGCGAACTTGCCGATGAAGCCCGGCTTGTCCTCGTTGGTGACGTAGATCATCGACTTGCCGAACTCGGCGTCGACGCGAATGCCCTTGATGTCGACGAGGCGCGGCTTGCCGTCGTGATAGACGGTGCCGGAGACCGAGCGCTCCTGGCGTTCGGTCGCGACCGTCACGGTGATCAGGCTCTCATAGTCGCTCTGGGCGGCGCGCACGATCTCGTCGACCACCATGCCGCGCTCCTTGGCGACGACGGGCGCGGACACGACGTTGACCTCGCCCAGCATCGGCCGCAGCAGGCCCGACAAGACCGCAGAGGTGATCGCCTTGATCTTCATCTCGGCGACGTGGCCTTCATAGGTGATCTCGACCTTGAGGATGCCGGTCTCGGTGAGCTGGCCGGCAAACGAGCCGAGCTTCTCGGCGAGCGCGATGAACGGCTTCAGCTTCGGCGCCTCTTCCGCGGTGATCGAGGGGAAGTTGACGGCGTTCGAGATCGCCCCGGTCAGCAGATAGTCCGACATCTGCTCGGCGACCTGGAGCGCGACGTTCTCCTGCGCTTCGGTGGTGGAGGCGCCGAGATGCGGCGTGCAGATCACGTTGGGATGGCCGAACAGCACGTTCGCATTGGCGGGCTCCTCGACGAAGACGTCGAAGGCGGCGCCCGCGATGTGCTTGGAGTTCAAAGCGTCGACCACTGCCTGCTCGTCGACCAGGCCGCCGCGGGCGCAGTTGATCAGGCGCACGCCCTTCTTCATCTTGGCGATCGCGGCTGCGTCGATGATGTTCCTGGTCTTCTCGGTGAGCGGGGTGTGCAGCGTGATGAAGTCAGCACGCTTCAAGAGGTCATCGAGCTCGACTTTCTCGACGCCGATGTCCTTGGCGCGCTCCGGCGACAGGAACGGATCGAACGCGACGACCTTCATGCGCAAGCCGAGCGCGCGGTCGGCGACGATCGAGCCGATGTTGCCGCAGCCGACGACGCCGAGCACCTTGCCGGTGATCTCGACGCCCATGAAGCGGTTCTTCTCCCACTTGCCGGCCTGGGTCGAAGCGTCCGCCTGCGGAATCTCGCGTGCCAGCGCCAGCATCAGGGTGATGGCGTGCTCGGCGGTCGTGATTGAATTGCCGAACGGCGTGTTCATCACGATGATGCCCTTGGCCGTGGCGGCGGGAATCTCGACATTGTCAACGCCGATGCCGGCGCGGCCGATCACCTTGAGGTTGGTCGCCTTCTCGAGGATCTTCGCGGTCGCCTTGGTCGCCGAGCGAATCGCAAGGCCGTCGTAATTGCCGATGATCTCGGCGAGCTTGTCCTTGTCCTTGCCGAGGTTGGGCTGGAAGTCGACCTCGACGCCGCGGTCCTTGAAGATCTGAACGGCGGCGGGAGAGAGCGCGTCGGAAATGAGAACTTTGGGCTTGGTCATGGGGATGTTTCCTTCGCCCCGCAACAAGGGCGGGCCACTGGGCTGATGTGGTGAAGTCTCTGGTCACTTCTCCCTCTCCCCGTTCTTACGGGGAGAGGGTCGGGGTGAGGGGCAGCCACGGGCGAAGGTAGCGGAGAGAGCCCCTCACCCGGATTGCTGCGCAATCCGACCTCTCCCCGTAAGAACGGGGAGAGGTTAAGAAAGAAAACTTACGCCGCCTTGGCGAGCGCGGCCTTGGTCTCGGCGAAGGCCCAGTCGATCCACTGGGTCAGCAGCTCGACATCCCTGGCCTCGACGGTCGCGCCGCACCAGATGCGCAGGCCTGCGGGCGCGTCGCGGTAATAGGCGAAGTCGTAGCCGGCGCCTTCCTTCTCGACCAGCGCGACCAGCTTCTTGCTGAACTCGGCCTGCGCGTCCTCGGAGAGCGAGGTGAGCGCGGGATCGGTGAACTTCAGGCACACCGAGGTGTTGGAGCGGATCGCGGCGTCCTTGGCGAGGAAGTCGATCCAGGGCGTCTTCGCCTTCCAGTCGGCAAGCACCTTGGTGTTGGCGTCGGCGCGCGCGATCAGCGCCTTCAGGCCGCCGATCGACTTGGCCCAGTTCAGCGCGTCGAGATAATCCTCGACGCAGAGCATCGACGGCGTGTTGATGGTCTCGCCGACGAAGATGCCTTCGTTGATCTTGCCGCCCTTGGTCATGCGGAAAATCTTCGGCAACGGCCAGGCCGGCTTGTAGGTCTCGAGCCGTTCGACAGCGCGGGGCGACAGGACCAGCATGCCGTGCGCGGCCTCGCCGCCGAGCGCCTTCTGCCAGGAGAAGGTGACGACGTCGAGCTTGGTCCAGTCGAGGGCTTGCGCGAACGCGGCCGAGGTGGCGTCGCAGATGGTCAGGCCTTCGCGGGTCGCGCTGATCCAGTCGGCATTCGGGACGCGCACGCCGGAGGTGGTGCCGTTCCAGGTGAAGACGACGTCGCTGTTCTGATCGACCTTGGAGAGGTCGGGGATTTCACCGTAAGCCGCGTTGAGCTTGGTGACGTCCTTGAGCTTCAATTCCTTGACGATGTCGCTGACCCAGCCCTCGCCGAAGGATTCCCAGGCGAGCGTGGTGACGGGCTTTGCCCCGAGCAGCGACCACAACGCCATTTCGACCGCGCCGGTATCGGACGCCGGCACGATGCCGATGCGATAATCGGCGGGCACTTCAAGCACTTCGCGCGTCAAATCGATCGCGAGCTTGAGCTTGGTCTTGCCGACCTTCGCGCGATGCGAACGGCCGAGCGCTGCGTCCTTGAGATTTTGGGCGTTCCAGCCGGGGCGCTTGGCGCAGGGACCGGAGGAGAAATGCGGCACGTTGGGCCGCGAAACGGGCTTCGCTACAATCATAATCTACCCTTCCAGATAGTAAGCCTCCCGTTGGGGGGAGGTGTCCCGCCGCGGCTGATACGGGAAACGGGAAGAGTCGTCAAGGAAGTTCCGGGGCCTCACGCGCGAGTGATGGCGCCTCCGGTGCGATATCAGGGGCTTCGACCACGGCAAGCGCGTTCAGCAAGTCCGTGGCATCGCTGATCAATTGCGCGGCACGGCGGCGGCTGCCGACTTTCAAGATGCATTTGTCATTGGCCTGCACAACGTAGTCGTTGCCGACCTTGATCATCGAATAGCTTTTCATCGAAATCCCCGAACCGACCGAGCCCGGTTTCAGACGCTCGCGTAGCACCGTTCGTTCCTGGGTCCACGTGAACGACGGCTGGGTAGTTTATCAGCTCTTAATACGAACCAACGCGCGATCCGATTTCGCTGATCGCGCAACGCTCGCGGCGCGCTGCCTCAAAAACGGACAGTCATGCCGACGTGGCTCGATGCAAATCCGAGCCGCTTGTAGAAGCGCTGCGCATCTGTTCGGCTCGCATGCGTCAGCAGTTCGACCAGATTGCAGCCGCGCGCTTTCGCTTCCGTCACCGCCCATTGCACCAATTGCTCGCCGATGCCGCGGCTACGGCGATCGGAAGCAACGCGGACGTCTTCGAGCAGACCGCGCATACCGCCTTGCGAACTCAGACCAGGCAGGATCGCGAGTTGCAGGCAGCCGACCACCCTGCCCTCGCTCTCGGCAACCACGAGCTGGAGATTTTGATCGCGCTCGACCCGCGAGAATGCCTCGTAATAGGACGCAGGCAACGGATCTTCCACGCGCTCGCGTGCGCTCCCGAGACGATCGTCGGCGAGCATCGCCACGATCGCAGCAACATCCTCGCGGCGCGCGGGACGAATGGAGACGGATACGGCGCTCATTGCGTTACTCCTGCCTCAGCGCGCCTCAGCGCGCCTCAACGCGCCTTGGGAAGGCCGAGAAAGGCCTCGGCTTCGGCGATCCAGCGGCGGACGGCAGCAAAGCGGCCGAGATCGAAGCCGCCTTCATGCGCAACGCGGGTATAGGCGAGCAGCGAGACGTCGGCGAGCGAAACCACATCGCCGGCGAGGAAGCGGCTGCCGGCGAGATGCTGCTCCATGCGGTCGAGCGCCGCATAGCCGCGCTTGACCTTTTCAGGATCGAGCTCGGAGGCATCCTTGCCGAGATAGACGAGCTGGAAGCGGCACACCGCGATATACGGCTCGTGGCTGTATTGTTCCCAGAACAGCCATTCGTCCATCTTGGCGGCAGTGAAGGCATCGCCCGGAACGAGCGCACTGTCGCGAGCGAGATAGCGGATGATGGCATTGGACTGCGCCAGCGTGCGACCATCGTCGAAGGCGACGGTGGGCACCTGGCCGGCAGCATTCATCTCGAGGAATTGCGGCGTGCGCGTCTCGCCCTTGCGGGTGTCGATCTCGATCCATCGGTATGGCACCGCGAGCTTGTCGCAGACCCACTTCACCTTCAGACAATTTCCGGAATTGGTATCGCCGTAGATCCGCATCGCTGCCCCCCGCGCGTCCAGCGACAGAGCATCAGGACGGAAGGAAGCTGTCAACCGCGGCGGATCGAGGTCGCGTCAGAACTTGTAGCCGAGCCCGACGCGCGCGTTGTTCAGCGTCACCGACGTGTTCATGACGGGAGAGAATCTCACATATTCATATTCAACGCGCGCGAACAGCCCTTGCCACAGGCAATATTCCAGTCCGAGACCCGCGGTCCAGCCGACAACGAAGTTGTTGGTCCGGTGCTGGGTCTGCGTCTGGGATTGCGCCGGAACGGGGTGCGTCGCGCCGATCGTGGTGGTTGTGTTGCCGAAGGCGTCCGTCGTCGTAATATCCTGGCGCAGGGTCACGGTGCTCGTCACCGTGCGCGAGACATCCATTCGGCCGACGGCAGCACCCATGAAGGCATAAGGCATGAAATCGCCGCCGTCCCAACCCACGCGACCGCGGAGCGAGATCATGTCCTTGACCTTCGCCGCGGCTGTGCCGGTCAGCGTCACACCATAATTGTCGGTGACGCCTGCAGGCGGAGTGTCGCCGGGCGGGTTGACGATCAGCAGCGAGTTGGAGCCGCTCGTCTGCGTGGAGAGGTTGTTGAAGTAGCTGTAGGTGCCCTCGAGACCGAGAACGGCATCGTACCATTGCCAGTTGCGGCCGATGAAGGCGCCGAAATTGGTGCTCTGCGTGGTGGTCTTGTTCATGAGCGACCACGTCGAGGTCGGCTGCTGAAGCACGCTGTCGCGAAAGATGAAATTGGTCAGGCCGACCACGCTCTGGGTAAAATCGGTCGCATTGGAGGTGTAGCCGGCATCGCCGCCGACGTAAAAGCCGTCCCAGTTGTGGCTGGTCTTCGACAGGCCGTCGGTGAAGCCGCCGCGCAGGATTGGCAGATCCGGCATGTCGGCCGCGTGCGCGGCAGACACCGTCCCCAACATCGCCGCCGCCAACCAAAGCCCACGCATCGCAACGCTCCATCGAACTCGAACTTTCGCCCGTGATCATGACTCGTTAACCTTAACCAATGGTTGCGCCGGAGGCTTTCACCGCCGCACGCCATGAAAAATACTCAAAGCAAAACGGCGCGGGATGATCCCGCGCCGTTAAGAGAGTTTAACCGATGAGGCTGACGATCAGCCCTTGGTGACGAGCGGCGGCGGCATAATATAGGCCGGCGGGCTGTTGAGATCCCAGCGCACGCCGAGCTTGACGTCGTGCGAGGTGAGCTCCTTGATCTTGATCGACGTCGGGCCAGAGCCGCTGTTGTCGAACAAGCGGAAGTTGCCGGGCGCCGCATCGCCGAGGTTCATGTAGCTGTAGGCCAGTTCGACGGTGAACCCGGGATTGACCTTGTAGGCAAGACCGGCATGAGCTGCCCAGGCCAAATTCCACTTCCCGTTGTCGGCGAAGTAGGCGACGCTGTTGTTCAGCAACGGGCTGTATGACACGCCGTCGTCGCGGAAGCCGCTGATCTTGTTGTAGGAGCCGCCGACACCGGCACCGATGAACGGAGTGATGCACCACCAGGTGCCGAGGTCGACGTAGGCGTTGGCCATCACGACCCACTCGGACTTGCTGCCGGCGTAATTGTTGACGCCGACGAAGCCAGGTCCAACGACGTTGTCGCTGCCGTGCAGATTGGCTTTGCCGCGGTACTGGCCGATCACGTCCGCACGAAACCAGTTGTTGAAGCGATAGCCGACGCCGAGGTCGAACAGCGGCGACGAGTCGAAGCCCAGTCCCTCCGTCGACTTCGTGTACCCAGCCGGCAGGGCGGCGTCGATCCGCTTGGCGCTCTGGTTGGTCATGCCGACGTCACCGCGCAGATACCAGCCGCCGAAGTCGGCGGGCGGAGCGGGCGGCGCGTACATCGGAGGGGGCGCCGCGATCGGCATATCGGCGGCGAATGCCATCGACGAGATCAGGGTTGCCGCACCCGCGGCAAGGAGAGACTTAACGCTACGCATTGGCTTCGTCCTTTTGGCCGGTGAGGCAAATACGGCGCCCCACGTTCTGGAAACTCACGGCCCGGACGATGGCACCAAATGTTTAAGCGCCACTTAACCCTAATTTTTAAGGTTGATTTTTTCTAACTGTACACGCGCGCACCGCGCGAGCGTTGCAAAAATGCAGCGCCAAATGCGACACCTTCGCCGCATTTCCTAACGATGTATGAAGCCGCGTTGCGGCAAGAGAGGATGCGTTAACGGATGTGCCGCGGCAGCTTGGGCAGGAACACCGCAAGCAGGCCGATCGCCGGCAGATAGGCGCAGACCTGGTAGACGAATTCGATCGAGGTGTGGTCGGCGAGCTTGCCGAGCACGGCGGCGCCCAGGCCGCCGATACCGAAGGCGACACCGAAGAACACGCCGGAGATCATGCCGAAGCGATGCGGCACCAGCTCCTGCGCGAACACGATGATCGACGACGTCGTCGAGGAGATGATCAGGCCGATGATCACCGAGAGCACCGCGCTCGCATAGAGCCCGGCATAGGGCAGCGCCAGCGTGAACGGCAGCGCGCCGAGGATCGAGATCCAGATCACGATCTTGCGGCCGAAGCGATCGCCCAAGGGACCGCCGAGAAAAGCGCCGACCGCGTTCGCTGCGAGGAAAATGAAGAGATACATCTGCGCCGCCTGCGTCGACACGCCAAAGCGGTCGATCAGATAGAAGATGTAGTAGCTCGACAGGCTCGAGACGTAGAGCTGCTTCGAGAACAGCAGCGCGACCAGCACGAGGAGTGCAACGACGACGCGGCGTGAGCCCGGCGCGTCAGGATGGGCTTCGATCGCAACCGTCTTCTTCGCCTTGATCTGCGGTTCGTACCAGCGGCCGATGCGCCAGAGGATGAGGATCGCGAGGAAGGCGATCGAGGAAAACCAGGCGATGCTGCCCTGTCCGAACGGCACCACGATCAGCGCGGCCAATACCGGCCCCATCGAGGTGCCAAAACTGCCGCCGAGCTGAAACACCGATTGCGCAAAACCATAGCGGCCGCCGGAGGCGAGCCGCGCAATGCGCGCCGACTCCGGGTGAAACACCGCCGAGCCGAGACCGACCAGCGCGGCGGCGGCGAGGATGACGAGATATTGGTGGGCGGCGCTGAGCAGCAGGAGACCGAAGAAGGTCGAGGCCATGCCGATCGCCAGCGAATAGGGCTGCGCCTTCTTGTCGGTGTAGTGGCCGACCACCGGCTGGAGCAGCGAGGCCGTGAACTGGAACGCCAGCGTGATCATGCCGATCTGCGCGAAGTCGAGCGCGTAAGTGTCCTTCAGGATCGGATACACGGAAGCGATCAGCGACTGCATGGTGTCGTTGAGGAAGTGCGAGAAGCTGATGCCGGCAAGCACGACATAGGCCGGCCCTGCGGCCGCGGTGGCGGCTGACTTGGCGGCGGGCGTCACGTCGCCGACGACGACGGGCTCGGTCAGTATTTCCGCAGGTACGACGACAGGCTTGTTCAATGCAGCGATCCAGGCAGGCGCGGCGAACCGCCGCACCGCCTAACTACGATGACCATGGCGGCCAAACCACCGCCAATCGTCGATAGCTGGAATGCGCGTGCGCTCGGTTTCTGCGAAGCAGTACGGCCTGCACGGTTCGAGCGCCCGCCTTTGGCGGCTCCTCACCATGAGGGTTCAAGATTTCGCCACGAAGCAAGACCTCATCCTGAGGGCCCGCCAAAGGCGGGCGTCTCGAAGGATGGCTGCAAGCTCAAGCCGCTGCCTGCCCGAGCGCCGAGACGATGGTATCGACGACGTCCTCGATCAGGCTGCGGTCCTCGCCCTCACCCATGACGCGGATCACCGGCTCGGTGCCGGAGGAGCGGATCAGCAGGCGGCCGTGGCCGTTGAGCCGCTTCTCGCCGTCGGAGATCGCCGATTTGACGTCGGAATCGTCGAGCGGCTTGCCGCCCTTGTGACGGACGTTCTTCAGGATCTGCGGCAGCGGATCGAAGCGGTGGCAGACTTCCGACACCGGCCGGCGCAGCTTCTGCACCACCGCCAACACCTGCAGTGCGGCAACGAAGCCGTCGCCGGTGGTGGCGTAGTCGGACAGGATGATGTGGCCGGATTGCTCGCCGCCGAGATTGTAGCCGCCGTTCAGCATCTGCTCGAGCACATAGCGGTCGCCGACCGGCGTGCGCACGAGATCGAGCCCCTGCGCGTTGAGGAAACGTTCGAGCCCGAGGTTCGACATCACAGTGGCGACGATGCCGGGGCGCGACAGCCGCCCGTCTTCCTTCCAGCTCTGCGCGATCACCGCGAGCAGCTGGTCGCCGTCGACGATGTGGCCGCGCTCGTCGACCAGGATGACGCGATCGGCATCACCGTCGAGTGCGATGCCGATGTCGGCGCGCATCTCGCGAACCTTCTTCGACAAGGCTTCCGGCGAGGTGGAGCCGCATTCCTTGTTGATGTTGAAGCCATCGGGCTCGACGCCGATCGGAATCACGTCGGCGCCCAGCTCCCACAGCGCTTCCGGCACCACCTTGTAGGCGGCGCCATTGGCGCAATCGACCACGACGCGCAGGCCGTCGAGCGACAGATCGCGCGGCAGCGTGCGCTTGGCGAATTCGATGTAGCGATCATGCACGCCGTCGATACGGCGGGCACGGCCGAGACTGGCGCTCTGTGCGAGCCGCTTGTCGATGGGCTCGTCGAGCAGCTGCTCGATCTGCTTCTCGACGTCGTCGGAGAGCTTGAAGCCCTGCGGGCCGAACAGCTTGATGCCGTTGTCCTCGAACAGATTGTGCGAGGCGGAGATCATCACGCCGAGATCGGCGCGCATCGACTTGGTCAGCATCGCAACCGCCGGCGTCGGCATCGGGCCGACCAGCAGCACGTCCATGCCGACCGAGGTGAAGCCCGCGACCATCGCGTATTCGATCATGTAGCCGGACAGGCGGGTGTCCTTGCCGATCACGACCCGGTGGCGGTGGTCACCGCGCTGAAACGCAAGGCCTGCGGCCTGGCCGACCTTGAGCGCGAGCTCCGGCGTGATCAGTCCGTTGGCGCGGCCCCGGATCCCGTCCGTCCCGAAATATTTGCGGCTCATATCGTCCCCCACGCAACAACCAAGGATGCCCAATACAACCTCCGGGTGCCCGAACGGGCCCCGCATCCCTGATTTGCTGAGGTGTTATAAAGCCATCGCGGCTAATTTGGCTTCAAAAAATATGATAAATCATTACGGAACCGGCCGCGGCTCGGCGCCGATAACGTCTTGTTAGCATTATATTTCCTGTGGACGTGCCGGAATAGCGAGGAACCCGCCGCTAGCCAGAGCGCTTCACATGGCCGTCCCCCCGGCTCGGCGCCGGCTGGATGACGTTGACAGGATCGGAGCCCGGAAAGGTCTCTTCGAGACCTTCTTCCAGCGCTTCCTCGAGATCACGCTTCTCCTTGATCTCTTCCGGCGTCGGTCCGGCGCGCGGCTTGGTCATGGCGCCCTCCTCTCAAACGATTTGGCTGTGCATCCAACCATGGTAGATGACCCCTCGATCTTCCGATGCAAGCCTTCCGATACAAGCCTTCCGATACAAGCCTTCCGATACAAGACGGGCCGGGGAAACGTTCATGAAGCACATCACCTGTATCGACGATCTTCGCACACTGCATCAACGCCGCGTGCCGAAGGCGTTCTTCGACTATTGCGACCGCGGCTCCTACGCCGAGGAAACGCTGCGCGCCAACCGCGACGACATGCAGGCGATCAAGTTCCGCCAGCGCATCCTGGTCGACGTCTCCAAACGCGACACCGCGACCACGATCCTCGGCGAGCCCTCGACCATGCCGCTGATACTGGCGCCTGTGGGCCTGCTCGGCATGCAGCATGGCGACGGCGAAATCCATGCCTGCCGCGCCGCGCAAGCCGCCGGTATCCCGTTCACGCAGTCGACGATGTCGATCTGCTCGATCGAGGACATCGCGGCCAATGTCGAGAAGCCGTTCTGGTTCCAGCTCTACGTGATGAAGGACCGCGGCTTCATCAAGGCGCTGATCGAGCGCGCGATCGCGGCGAAATGCTCCGCGCTGGTGCTGACCGTCGATCTTCAGGTCATCGGACAGCGCCACCAGGACATCAAGAACGGCATGACGGTTCCGCCGGAATGGTCGCTGTCGAAGCTGATCGATTTTGCCACCAAGCCGGCCTGGGTGTCGGGCGTGCTCCAGGGCAAGCGCCGCACCTTCGGCAATCTTGCCGGTCATCTGAAGGTCAGCGACGACATCACGTCGCTGTCGACCTGGATCAACTCGCAGTTCGACACCTCGCTGAACTGGAAGGACATCGAGTGGATCCGCAGCATCTGGCCGGGCAAGCTGATCCTGAAGGGCATTCTCGACGTCGAGGACGCCGAGCTCGCTGCGAAAACCGGCGCGCAGGCGATCGTGGTCTCCAACCATGGCGGCCGTCAGCTCGACGGCGCGCCATCATCGATCGAGGTGCTGCCCGAGATCGCCGACGCGGTCGGTGACAACATGGAGATCATGTTCGACGGCGGGATCCGCTCCGGCCAGGACGTGATGCGCGCGCTCGCGCTCGGCGCAAAGTCCTGCATGATCGGCCGCGCCTACGCCTATGGCCTGGGCGCCGGTGGCCAGGCCGGCGTCGCCAAGGCGATCGACATCATCCAGAAGGAGCTGCTCACCACCATGGGCCTGTGCGGTGTCAACAGGATCGACGAGATCGACGATCATATCATTGCGGTGTGAGGCGCTAACCTCTCCCCGCCCTTCTGCGGGGAGAGGTCGGATTGCCCCGGCGATGCGAAGCATCGTCCGGCGCAATCCGGGCGAGGGGCAAGGCACGCCGTTCGCCAAAATGAAAGTCTATCTGACTCCCGTGGTCGATGCGGAGTTGGATACTCAGCTCACCATTAAAGCGCGATGAGATCAGGATGAATCATCATCGCGCTTTAGGTTGTTGTTTGAGCATGATCTTTTCGGAAAACCGCTTCGCACTTTTCCGGATCATGCTTTAGAGAGCCGAACTCGTGGAGAGAGCCCCTCACCCACCCTCTCCCCGTAAGAACGGGGCGAGGGAGCGAGAAAGCGATGCGCCCCTCACATCGGCGGCGTCACGCCGTCCCTGCCGACATTCACCCGGTTGGCTTCCAGCCAACCATCGTCCTTCTTCACTGCGCCGAAAATGATCAGCTTGGCACCCGGCTTGATCTCGGATTTGTCGCTGGCAATGAAGGTGACGATCGGCGTGTCCGGGGGCACCACGACTTTCTTCTCGCCGTCCTTGTACTTGACCGTGATGTTCTGGCCGTCGGTGCCCTTCACCGTCTGTGAAACCGTGGCGTTGGTCATGGTCGAATTGGCGCGCGCGTCCCAGGGACGAAAACCTTCGGCCGCGCCGCGCTGGTTCTCGGGGAAGATGTGCACGGCGATCGCCTTCTGGGTGCCGTCGGGCTCGGGCAGGCCGGTGACGCCGATATAGGAGCCGTCCTTGATCTCCGACAACGACGTCTTCACCACTGCGAAGACGGCGACGTTGTCGGTCATGCGCACCTTCACGTCGCTGCCTTCGCGGGACTTGATGCCGAGCGTGTTGCCGTCGACGCTCTCGATGGTGCCGCGGATGCGGAGCGTCGGCGCCTGCTGCGCCGAGGCGGAAACAATCGAGGCGACCGCAACCGCAGCCACGAGCACGCGTGGTATCCAGGTTGATTTCGACATATTGCTATCCTCCATCACATCGGAGGCGTCAGGCCGTCGCGGCCGACGCTGATACGGTTGGCTTCGAGCGATCCGTCCGCCAGTGGCTTGACGAAGGCGATGATCTTGGCGCCGGCCTCGAGGTCGGATTTGTCGCCGGGCACGTAGGTGACGACCGGAGTATCCGCGGAGACGAACACCTTCTTCTCGCCGTCCTTGTATTTGATGAGCAGTGTGTGCCCGTCATTGCCGACCACGCTTTCGGCGACGGTCGCATTGGTCATGCTGGAATTCGGCTTGAGGTCGTAGGGCCGCGAGCCCTCGCCGGTGCCGCGCATGCTCTCCGGAAACACATGCACCTCGACCGCGTTCGCGCCGCCGTCCGGTCCCGGCACGGTGGTCGCGCCGATGAACGAACCGGTCTTGATGTCGGCGAGCGAAATCCTGGTAATCCCGGAGACGCGCAGATCCGAAGCGATATGCAGCGTGACCTCCTCGCCGCCGCGCGACTTGACCTGCATCGTGTCGCCGTCGACGGTTTCGATCGTGCCGCGCACGCGGGTCGGCACCGGCGCCTTTTGCGCGAGTGCATAGATGGTTGAAAGGGCCACCATCGCGATGGCGATGAACGGCCGCGTGAACGTACCACGTTGAATAGGCATGACGGTCTCCGATTGTCCCCACTTGTCCCTACGAGGACAGGACCCCGGATATGACAGGCTATTCTCTCAAGATTTTGTGAGATCGGCCTCGACCAGTGCGCGAAGCTCGGCCGTGACTTCGGGCCTTTGGCCAAACCACAGCTCGAAGCCGCGCACGGCCTGATGCAGCAGCATGCCGAGCCCGTCGGCGGTCTTCAGCCCGCGCGCCTTTGCGGCGGCAAGCAGCGGCGTCACCAGGGGGACATAAACGAGATCGGCGACCACGCAAGCTTGCGGCAGGCGCGCCACGTCGACATCGAGTGAAGCCTGGCCGTGCATCCCGAGCGACGTCGTGTTCACGAAAAGTTTTGCACGCGGCAGCACGTCATTGATCCCGTCCCACGCGACGGGCTGCACGTTCTCCCCGAACTGGGTCACCAGCGTCTCGGCCCGCGCGACGGTGCGGTTGGCGAGATGGATGCGCTTGATGCCGCGTTCGAGCAGGCCGAACACGATCGCGCGCGAGGAGCCGCCGGCGCCCAGCACCAGCGCCTCTTCGGCGCCGTCCCAGCCGGGCGCGCTGGCATCGAGATTGTTAATGAAGCCCTCGACGTCGGTGTTGGTCGAGCGCAGCTCGCCGTCCGCAAACCACAGCGTGTTGGCCGCGCCCACGGCACTCGCGCGGGCATCGGGCGTCGATAGCGCCAGCACGCCTTCCTTGTGCGGAATGGTGACGTTGGCGCCGACGAAGCCGCGCAGCGACAGCCGCAGCACGAAGTCGCGCAAATTATCGGGCGGAACCGCCTCGATGACATAGCCGCCCTCGATCCCGAGCGTGCGCAGCCAGTAATGATGGATCAGCGGCGAGCGCGAATGCGCGGCCGGCCATCCGATCAGACAGGCGGCGGGAGCCTTGGTCACGGTCATCCTTCCCTTAGGGAGCGTTGGAGGCGATCCATTTCGCGTCCCGCAGGCTCTGTCAAGCGCACAGGCCGCCTCGGGAAGGCCGCGGCGCTAGGTCGTGCCCGCCTCATCGGCCGCGGGCTGCGCCGCGCGACCCTTGATGTCGGCGACGGCGCGCGCGATGGTCTCGCGATAACGCGCCCGCGGCGGCGTGACGCCATGGGTGAGCAGCGCGCGGCGAACTGCGGGCGATGCCCCCGTGATGAACAGCCGGATACCCTGGCGGTGGGCTTTTGCGGCGACACGTCCCAGCACGTTGGCCGCGGTCGAATCCAGGAACGGCACCGCGGCGAAATCGACCACGAAACCCTTGCGCTTGTCGGCGATGCCGTCGAGCACGCCGCCGATCGCCGAGGCTGCGCCGAAGAAGAACGCGCCGGTGATGCGGTAGACCAGCACGTCGCGATCGACCGCGAGCGCGGGATCGTAAGGCACGCGCTCGCCGTTGCCGTCGTCGGGACGATCGGCGGCCACCAGCGGCGACCGCTCCTCGATGCCTGTCATCTCCGCCATGCGATGGATGAACAGCACCGCGCCGAGCGCGAAGCCGACCAAAATGCCTTCGGTCAGATCCCGGAAGATGGTGAGCAGGAAGGTTGCGAGCAGCACGACGGCATCGCCCCATGACGAGCGCAGCAGCGTCGCGAATTCGTGCTTCTCCGCCATGGTCCAGGCGACCACCACCAGCACGGCGGCGAGCGCGGCCAGCGGAATGTAGCTTGCGAGCGGCGCCGCGATCAGCATGAACAGCAGCAGGAAGACCGAATGCAGCATGCCCGCGAGCGGCCCGCGCGCGCCGGCGCGGATGTTGGTCGCGGTGCGCGCGATCAGGCCGGTGACGCAGATGCCGCCGAACAGCGCCGAGCCGATATTGGCGACGCCTTGCGCCACCAGCTCGCAATTGGAGCGGTGACGGCGTCCGGTCATGCCATCGGCCACCACCGCCGACAGCAGCGATTCGATGGCGGCCAGCAGCGCAAACGCAATCGCATCCGGCAGCACGGCCGTCGCCTTCGCAAGCGAGAACGCAGGCAAGGCCGGCGAGGGCAGTTCGCGCGGAATGCCGCCGAAGCGCGATCCGATGGTCTCAACCGGCAGCGACAGCACGGCACTCGCGACCGCAGCAAGCACGACCGCAATCAGGATACCGGGCCAGGACGGCCGCCAGCGCCGCAAGCCCGCAATGACGGCAATGCTGACGATTGCGACGGCGACGGCGGACGGATTGATGCTGTGCAGGCCTCCGGCGAGCGCGACGAGCTTTGCAACGAATTCGCTCGGCTCTTTCGCGACCAGCGTGATCCCGCCGAGATCGCGGAGCTGGCTGGCGAAGATGATGACAGCGATGCCGGCCGTGAAGCCGACCGTCACCGGATATGGAATGAACTTGATATAGGTGCCGATCCGCAGGAAGCCCGCGGCGACCAGGAGCACGCCCGCCATCATGGTCGCGAGGATGACGCCATCGGCGCCGTGCCGTTCCGCAGTCAGCGCGACCAATACGATGAAGGCGCCGGCTGGCCCGCCGATCTGGAACCTACTGCCGCCGAGCAGCGAAACGATGAAGCCGCCGACCACGGCCGTGTAGAGCCCGCGATCCGGCGTCACGCCAGATGCGATCGCGATCGCCATCGACAGCGGCAGCGCGACGATCGCAACCGTGAGACCCGCGAACACGTCGGCGCGGAAATCCGCAAGCCCATAGCCCTCGCGCCATACGGTGACGAGCTTTGGCAGATAGAGTTCGGTAAAGGTCGGCCGACGAAGCTGGTGCAGCTTGCCTGCGTGTTCGCGCGTGATGCTCATGCCCACAATGCTCCGAAGCATCGTGCGTCCCGCTTTGCGCGTGCGCGACGATGCGCTAGCCCATCCTGATCCCCGGCACGATCAACACCCGATCATGCTCCCACGCGGCGCGGTGGCCCCGGCTCCTTCAAGCGAACGCCACGCCCGCCACCGTCGCTGCGCGCCTGCTCGCCGATCAGCTCGACGCCGGCCCGCTCGAACGCCTCGACCACTTTCATCAAGGTTTCGACCACGCCACGCACATTGCCGGTGCTGGCCTCCATCCGCTGGACGGTCGGCAGCGAAACGCCGGCAAGCTCGGCCAGGGTTTTCTGGTCAATGCCGAGCAGTGCACGGGCTGCCCGCATCTGGAACGACGTAATCACCGCGGCCTCACGTATCAGAGATTATAATTGATGTTTTGTGCGTATACAATGATGTAAAATACATCATTCTAGGCCAAACGCAAGCCCTTAACCTCTCCCCGCCCTTCTGCGGGGAGAGGTCGGATTGCCCGGGCGATGCGAAGCATCGTCCGGCGCAATCCGGGTGAGGGCCGGGCACTCTATTGCTCCGAGCGAATGCCCATCCGACTGGTCAGGTCGTCTACGATTTAGACCGCACTCGCGGAGGCAGCCCCTCACCACACCCTCTCCCCGTAAGAACGGGGAGAGGGTGTGAGAGAGCGGTGCGTCCCTTACTTCGGCAGGCCGATCACGCCGCGTGTTGATGCGCTGCGATGATCTGGTCGGCGGCGCGCCCCGTCACTTCGGCCATGTGGTCGAACTGGCGGGTAAAGCTGCCGGCGCCCGCCGTGGCCGAGCGCAGCTCGACGATCAACTCGCCGATCTCGGCTTCCGGCATCATGGCGCGGACGCAGTCCCATCCGCTCCAGCCGTCACGGGTGTCGAAGCCGAGGATCTGGCCGCGCCGCGCCGACAGGATCGCGTTGATCTTGGCGGTGGCGTCGGTCGGGCAGACGATCTCGACCACGTGGATCGGCTCGAGCAGCACCGACTGGCATTGCGGCAGGCCTTCGTTCAGTCCGACCCGCGCCGCCGTGCGGAAGGCGAGGTCGGAGGAATCGACGCTGTGATAGGAGCCGTCGGTCAGCGTCACCTGCAAATCGGTGACGGGGAAACCGAGCGGGCCGCGCGTGAGCCCGTCGACGACGCCCTCCTCCACCGCGCCGATGTAGTTGCGCGGTACCGCGCCGCCAACCACCTTCTCGGTGAACTTGAAGCCATCGCCGCGCGGCAGCGGCCTGATGTCGAGCACGACATCGCCGAACTGGCCGTGGCCGCCCGACTGCTTCTTGTGGCGGCCGCGCTGGACGATCGGCTTGCGGATGGTCTCCTGATAGCCGATCGCGGGTGGATGCGAGGTGACCTTGACGCCGAAGCGGTCGTGCAGCCGCTCGCTCGCGACGCGCAAGTGCATCTCGCCCTGCCCCCACAGCACGGTGTCGTGGGTCTGGGCGTTCATCACGAAGACGAGCGAGGGATCCTCCTCGTGCAGCCGCGTCAGCGCCTGGCCCAGCTTGACGTCGTCCTTGCGGTCGGTGGCCGCAACCGAGATCGCGAGCACCGGCGGAGTGGGTTCTACGGCGGTGAGCGCTGCCGGCGGGGTCTTGCCGTTCGAGACCGTGTCGCCGGTCTTGATCGGGTCGAGCTTGGCGAGCGCCACCGTGTCGCCGGCTTCCGCCGCGGTACGCTTGGTGTCGTAGGCGCCCGTGACGGCGAGGATGCCGGAGATGCGGCTGGCCCCGCCGGAGGAGGATTGCAGCGTGGCACCGTCGTCGAGATGGCCGGCGAGCATCCGCGTCAGCGACAGTTTTCCGCCGTGCTGCGAATGCAGCGTCTTGAAGACGAAGCCGAGGGCGTCCCTGGTCTCCGGCACGCCGAGACGTTTTGCGGTCTCCGCGATACCGGGCGCCTCGTGGCGCAGCGCTTTCATCAGGCGCAGCACGCCGTTTTCGCGTGCGGCGGCGCCCAGCAGCACGGGGCAGATCACCCCTTCGCGCAATTCGCGGGCGAGATCGTCGAACACGGCATCGCGCGGCGGCTGGATGTCCTCGAGCAGCTGCTCCATCAGCGCATCGTCGTGATCGGCAAGCTTCTCCAGCATCGAGAACCGGGCTTCCTTCTCGCGATCGAGATCGCCGCCTTCGAGCGCGACCACTTCGGAGGCCTTGTGCTCGCGGTAGATGAACGCGCGCTCCAGCGCGAGATCGACGAAGCCCTCGATCAGCTCGTCCTTCCAGATCGGAATCTGGCGCAGCACCAGCGGCACGCGCGAGGCGGGCTGGAGCATCTCGAGCGTCTCGCGGATGCGCATGTTGGCGCGGTCGATCTTGTTGAGGAACAGGAAACGCGGGATCGTCAGCTCCTCCAGCTCACGCAGGATGATCTGAAGCTGCGGCAGCTTCTTCTCGTCGGCTTCGCAGACCACGATTGCGGCATCGACCGCAGGCAGCGCGGCGCGCATGTCGTGGGCAAACTCGACGGAACCGGGACAATCGAGGAAGGTGTAGCTGTCGCCCATGAAACTCGTGGTGGCGGCAGTCAGCCCGACGGTCATCTTGTGATGACGGGCCTCTGGCGAGGCGTCGCCGACGGAGGTTCCGGCGTCAACGCTGCCGGCGCGGGGGATTGCGCCCGTTCGCGCCAGTATCGCTTCGAGAAGTGTGGTTTTACCGCTTTGGAAAGGGCCCACCAGCGCGATGCACCGTGGACCTCGGGGACTTCTGACGTCTTGTCCCATTCGCCGCCTCCTTGGTGTGGAGCTCGGCCCATGATTGGGTCGGCAAACGCGGATGCTCTGCCCGTCCCCGAGATTTGGCAAGCATCAAACGTCGCTGCGGTGCGTCGTCAGTGAGATCAGGTCTTAACGACCCGCTCTTAACGACCGGGCCGAAGTTCCAGGCTCTCGAGGCCGGCGGCGACGCTGAGGCCGACCTGGCCCTGCACGCTGAGCGGCTGGAGCGCGATCGAATTGTTGGAGCCGCCGACCAGCACGTTGCCGCCGAGGCCGACGCCGACGGACGCGCTGCCCTGCGCACCGGCGTAGTTGCCGGCGAGGTCGCCCGGTCCGAGCCGGTTCACCGGCGCGAACACACCCCAGGCGAGTGCCGTTTCCTGGGTGATGCCGAGGTCGAGGCCCACCTTGCGGATCGTCGCGACGTAACGGTCGTCCGGCAAACCATCGACTCGCAGCACGCAGCCGAGATTGGTCACTGAGCCAACGATGAAGCCGACGCTGGCGCCGCCGCGGCATTCGAGCACGCCCACCTGCACCATCCGCGACTGCGCGCTGGCGCCCGCAACGGAGGCAACGAGGCTCACAACGGTGAGCCCGGCGAGGAGGAGTGAACGGCGCATGAATATCTCCGGCGATGAATGTGATGCGAGCATGGAGGCGCGGCGCACGCCGCGCAACGTTCTATGGCACAACAGTTCCGGTGGCGCCAGATCGCGCAGACCTGAAAGAAAAAGGGCCCGCATTGCGCGGGCCCTTCATGTCACATCATTTCTGCGAGCTCAGCGCAGATTGCCGCAGAAGCGCTGGATGCGCTTGCAGGCATCTTCGAGGTCCGAGGTCTTGGTCGCGTAGGAGATGCGGAACGCAGGTCCAAGGCCGAAGGCCGACCCCTGCACGACGGCAACGCCTTCGGTCTCGAGCAGCTCGGTCACGAACGTCTCGTCATTGTCGATCACCTTGCCCGACGGCGCGGTCTTGCCGATCGTGCCGGCGCAGGACGGATAGACGTAGAAGGCGCCCTCGGGGCGCGGGCACTCGATGCCCTTGGCCTGGTTGAGCATGGAGACGACGAGGTCGCGGCGCTCCTTGAACACCTTGTTGTTGGCGGGGATGAAGTCCTGCGGACCGTTCAGCGCCTCAACCGCGGCCCATTGCGCAATCGACGACGGGTTCGAGGTCGACTGCGACTGGATCGTCGACATCGCCTTGATGAGCTGGGCCGGGCCACCGGCATAGCCGATGCGCCAGCCGGTCATGCAATAGGCCTTCGACACGCCGTTCACGGTGAGCGTGCGGTCGTAGAGTTTCGGCTCGACCTGCGCGACCGTGGTAAACTGGAAGTCGTCATAGACGAGATGCTCGTACATGTCGTCGGTCATGACCCAGACATGCGGATGCTTCACCAGCACGTCGGTGAGCGCCTTCAGCTCGGTCCTGGTGTAGGCGGCTCCCGTCGGGTTCGACGGCGAGCACAGGATCACCCATTTGGTCTTCGGCGTGATCGCGCGCTCGAGCGCTTCGGCCTGGAGCTTGAAGCCGGCCGCGGCGGTGCAGACCACCGGCACCGGCTCGCCGCCGGCGAGTGCCACCATCTCGGGATAGCTGACCCAGTAGGGCGCGGGGATGATCACCTCGTCGCCCGGATTGATGGTTGCCATCAGCGCGTTGTAGAGCACCTGCTTGCCGCCGGTGCCGACGATGATCTGGTTCGCCTTGTAGACGACGCCGTTCTCGCGCTGAAACTTGCCGATGATGGCTTCCTTCAACTCGGGAATGCCGTCGACCGCGGTGTACTTGGTCTTGCCGGCTTCGATGGCGCGGATCGCCGCCAGCTTGATGTTGGCGGGCGTGTCGAAGTCGGGCTCGCCGGCGCCGAGGCCGATGACGTTGCGGCCCGCCGCTTTCAGCGCACGTGCTTTATCCGTGACCGCGATGGTGGCGGACGGCTTCACACGGTCGAGCGCAGCGGCAAGGAAGGACATCGTCATCTCCTGACAAGCGTCGTGAACCCTTTGGCCTCACGACTCCGATTGTGGGAATAAGTCACCCTAAAACGAGTGCCGTTGCACCGCAAGAAACTTCGGTCCGATCTCGCAAAAGTTTACGGGTCTGGAGCGCATCGAGGTGTGATTCCCAGCAATTTTCCGCAACTTTGCCGGTTAAATTCCACATATCCGACAAGGCTTGTCCGACAAGACTTGTCCTCGGAGCAATTTTGCGTGTCGGCGACAGGAAGCCAGAACGCCGTCATGCCCGGGCTTCCACGTTCTTTGTATGGCGTGACAAGACGTGGATGGGCCGGGACATAGGCGAGCGAAAGCAACGCCGTCCTTCGGACGGCTATGCCCGGCCAGGACGATGCGGAAGCTTGGCGTCCTGACCCTGATTGCTCTGCTCGCCCACGATCACGCGCAGCGATGCGCAAGCGGCGTTGACGCAAGCGTGAACTGAGTTGCCTGGTCGCACGGAAATGATCTTCCGCCGCATTGCAATGCGGTAGGGTTTTCGAGTTTTTCTAGTGGCCAGCCCTTGCAGCGGATTCGCATCGGCATCATTGTTTAGCCGCGTTGCAGGGCAACAAGCGCCGCGCCTTCCCGTCTTCCGGAATCATCCTCAGAATGTACAAGCTCTATTCGATGCAACGCTCTGGCAACAGCTACAAGGTCCGCCTTGCGTTGGCGCTGCTGAACTTGCCTTACGAAGCGGTCGAGGTGGACATTCTGCGCGGCGAGAGCCGCACCCCGGACTTCCTGGCCAAGAACCCGTCCGGTCAGGTGCCGCTGCTCGAGGTCGGCGACGATCGCTATCTCGCCGAGTCCAACGCCATCCTCTGGTACGTCGCCGTCGGCACGCCGCTCGCGCCCGAGAACCGCATCGATCGCGCCGACGCGCTGCAATGGATGTTCTTCGAGCAGCACGCGCTGGAGCCGAACATCGGCGCCGCCTATTTCTGGCTGTCGCTGGTGAGGGGCGGCCGCGACCTGCAGACCCATTCGCTGGAGGACTGGATGGAGCGAGGCTATGGCGCCCTCCAGGTGATGGAGAACCACCTCAGGGCCAACGCCTATTTCGCCGCCCGCCAGCTCACGGTCGCCGACATCGCGCTGTACGGCTACACCCACCTCGCCGACCGCTGCGACTTCGACCTCTCGACCTTCCCGGCGATTCGGGACTGGCTGAAGCGCGTGGAAGCCGCCCCCGGCTTCGTCGCAATGGACTGGCGGCCGGCCGACGTCGACGACCCCGCCAGCATCGCTGCGGGCGCCTGACGGCGCGACCGCGCGCTGGCGAATAGCGGGCACAAGGGCCGTCTTTGCCGCAATCCCGCCATTTTCGCCGCGTTAGCCGCCGCAATATTGCCGGTTGAAACAGTGAAATTGTTCGATGTCGCGGGTGATTCGCTCGCGCGTTGAAGGATTTAGACCATGATTCGGGCGTCCGGCACGGCAGGCTTTCAAGGCCAACCCGCTACCGTTTCGTCTTCCCGGCTGACCAACGCGGTCGCGGCCTCGCTCGCCGTCGCCGCGCTCTCGCTGTGCCTGATCGCCACCCTGACGGTGCTCTCGACCAAGGCGACCATGGCGATGGGCCTGCCGCTCTGATTCCCGTTTCATCCTGGACCCGCCTTCAAGGCGCAGCGTGCCCCGCGCCGACCGGCATCGCGACAGGACGTCGATGAAATCACCTGTGGTAGTCGTTGCAATCACCCTGACTGCGGCCATCCTCGTCGCGGCATCGCTGTTGATATTCGTCGGCACGCGCAAGGGCCCGGGGACGTCGACGCTGAATGCGCCCGCGCTGCAACAACGCGTCAAGCACGCGCACTTGGCCTAAAATCATCCGAAAGCTTTGCGCATGAACAAAAGCGCGCCTTAAGCACACCGCGCGAAACCGCATCGCATTGGCGCAACAATCAGCCAGTGTTGCCTACTTACCTCATTCAGGGAGTAGCGAGACAGGCCCATGCGGTTCGGATGGCGTGCGATCTCCGGTCCGGCGCTGGCGGCAGCAACTCTGCTGCTGGCGATCCTGCTCGATCTCCATGTTGCTGTCCTCTCACTGGCACCGTTGCTTGTCGGCATCGTGGCCCTTGCCGGCGCGCTCTCGGGTCTCGCCTCCGCCGTCGCCAGCGCAGCCGTCGCGGTGATCGGCGCGGCACTGCTGTTGCTCAACCACCACGGCGTTTCCTTCTATGCCGCGGCGGATCTGCTCCCGCTCGGCCTCCTGGCAATCACAGCCGCGGGCACCGCAGGCATCACCGGCCTGATGCGCGAGCGGCTGCTCGGCACGTTTGCCGCCGAGCGCCAGAGCCACGCCACCGCCGCGCGGTTGTCGGCCGCGCTCGACCAGGTCGATATCGGCATCGTGCTGCTCGATGCGGAGACCCGCGCCGAATTCATCAACCGTGCGTTCCGCGATTATTTTGCGGTGCCGGACGACATCGCCGACGACAAGCCGCCTTTCATCGCGCTGATGTATCACGGCCGCGACACTGGCGCGTTCGAATTGCCCGAGGACGAGCTCGGCACCTTCATCGCGCAGCGCATGGAGATGGTGCGGATCGGCGATGCCACGCCGATCAACATCGCCTTGCGCAATGGCGAGGTGCTGCGCTTCGTCTGCGCCGCGCTGCCCGACGGCGGGCGCATGCTGAGCTACACGCCCGTGACCGACCTCGTCCGCCACACCGACGCGCCGTCCCGCGCCGACTACTACCGCTCGCTGCGCGATCCCGCGGCCCGCAAGCTGATCCGGTATCTGCGCGTCGCGGAGTGATGCGACTGAGCGATTGATCGGCAGTGCAATCATCACGTATGAAGTGACACCTCTTCGTCGTGCGCCCCGAGATCGTGGAATTCTCACATGCCCCTCACCATTCGCTCCGTCACCAAGCAGGACTACGATCAATGGCTGCCGCTGTGGGACGGCTACAACGCCTTCTACGGCCGCTCCGGCCCGACCGCGCTCTCAGGCGAGATCACGCGGATCACGTGGCAGCGCTTCTTCGATGCCTATGAGCCGGTGCACGCGCTGGTCGCCGAAAGCGAGGGCCGCCTGCTCGGGCTGACGCACTATCTCTTCCATCGCAGCACCACCGCGATCGAGCCGTCCTGCTATTTGCAGGACCTGTTCACGACCGAGGCCGCACGCGGCAAGGGTGTCGGCTCGGCGCTGATCCACGGCGTCTACGAGCGCGCGCAACTCGCAGGGGCCCCGCGCGTCTACTGGCAGACGCATGAGACCAACGTCACGGCGCAGCGCCTGTATGACAAGGTCGCCGAGCGCTCCGGCTTCATCGTCTATCGCAAGATATTCTGATCCGCTGCTGCACCCCCCCCCTGTGGATAACTCTGGCTGTCACCCGCGCGTAACATAGCGGGACTAGGTTGCACCTGCGTCTGATCAGGCCCCCCGTCACCGATCAAGCGCCCCAAAGCGGTCCCCGTCAGTCGCCGCGTCTGACAGGGGCCGCATTTTTTTGTCGGCAGTTCCTTGTCGGCATGGCAGCAACGCGGCGCGCGGCTTGCTGCAGCGGCGCACCGCAGTCACAATGCGCCCCTGCCCATCTCTGACAGGGATCTCCCATGGAAATTCGTAATCTCGGCGCCTCCGGCCTGCGCGTGTCTGCGGTCGGACTCGGCTGCAACAATTTCGGTCAGCGCACCGACCTCGAGACCTCGCGCAAGGTGATCCATCGCGCGCTCGATCTCGGCATCACGCTGTTCGACACCGCCGACATCTATTCGAACATGGGCGGCTCGGAAAATGTGCTCGGCGCCGTGCTGGGCGATCGCCGCAAGGACATCGTGCTGGCGACGAAATACTCCAAGCCCATGGCGGACGATGGAACCAGGCAGGGCGCCTCGCGCCGCTACATCATGGACGCCGTGGACGCAAGCCTGAAGCGGCTGAAGACCGATTACATCGATCTCTACCAGCAGCACGATTACGACCCGCTGACGCCGATCGAGGAGAGCTTGCGCGCGCTCGACGATCTCGTCCGGCAGGGTAAGGTCCGCTACATCGGCAATTCGAACTTTCCGGCCTGGCGGGTTGCCGAAGCTGAGTATGTCGCACGCGCGATGAATGTCAGCCGCTTCGTCTCCTGCCAGGACGAATATTCCCTGGTCGTGCGCGACATCGAGAAGGATCTGCTGCCGGCCGCGCAGGAATACAAGCTCGGATTACTGCCGTTCTTCCCGCTCGCAAGCGGACTCCTGACCGGCAAATACAGCAAGGGCGAGGCCGCGCCCGGCGACACCCGGTTCGGCAAGGTGCCGCGGCTGCGCGACCGCTACGTCACGCCGCGCAACGAGGACATCGTCGAGAAGCTCACGGCCTTCGCGAAGGCGCGCGGGCACAGCATGCTCGAGCTCGCTTTTTCGTGGCTCGCCGCGCGCCCGCAAGTGTCGAGCGTGATCGCCGGTGCCACCCGCGTCGAGCAGGTCGAGGAGAATGTGAAGGCGATCGCGTGGAAGCTCAGTGCGGATGATCTCGCCGAGATCGACAAGATTACGCAGGACTGACGCTTGAAGCGCGGCGTGCTACTTCGCGCCGCGTCCGACCGTCTGCATCACCTCAAAGCCTTCGAACTGCGGATGTCCGAGATAAAGCGGCTTGTTGTCGCCAGCACGCTGATGCGCCGCACGAAAAGCCTCCGACTTGGTCCAGGCCTCGAACGCGGCGTAATTGGCCCACACCGTGTGCGAGGCGTACAGCGTGTGGTCCTCGAGCTCGGGGCCGCGCAGCAGATGAAATTCGACGAAGCCCGGCACCTTGTCGAGATGGGTATCGCGCGAAAGCCAGACCTGCTCGAAGGCGGATTCAGAGCCTTTGGTGACGCGGAAGCGGTTCATGGCGATGTACATGGGGTGTCTCCTATCAGGCGATCGTAAGGGAGGCACTGCCCTCTCACTCCCTCGCCCCGTTCTTACGGGGAGAGGGTGGGGTGAGGGGCTGCCTCCGCGAGTTCGGTCTGAATTGTAATTGAAGTCCATAATCCGCGCACCGTCATTGTGCGAGTCGGATGGACTATCGTCTTGGAAAGCGATGTGCCTGGCCCCTCACCCGGATCGCTGCGCGATCCGACCTCTCCCCGCAGAAGGGCGGGGAGAGGTTGAGACCCCCGGCAAGCGCCGGAGGTTCGATCGCCTTTAGAGTCGGGAACGCACCGCCCTCTCACTCCCTCGCCCCGTTCTTACGGGGAGAGGGTGGGGTGAGGGGCTGCCTCCGCGAGTTCGGTTTGAATAATGGACAAAACGCCGTCGATATTTCCGAGCACGTCGTTGTTCCAGAAGCGAAGGATCTTATAGCCTCTTTCGCGCAGGCGTTCATCTCGGATCGCGTCGGCTGTCGACTCGTTGTGCTGGCCACCATCGACTTCAATGATAAACCGCTTCTCACGGCAGACGAAGTCGCAGATATAGCCGATGATCGGCTCCTGCCTGACGAACTTGTTACCGTCGACGCGACGGTTGCGGATTCGATTCCAGAGAACTGTCTCTGCATCTGTTTGATCGACGCGCAGTCGCCGTGCGCGTCGGATGGATTTCTGATCGTGGCCGCGCATTGCCTTGCCCCTCACCCGGATTGCTACGCAATCCGACCTCTCCCCGCTCAAGGGCGGGAGAGGTTAAGCAACCAATCCCTTCATCGGCCTTGCGCTTCCGCTGTCCGGGAACACCGTCTCCGCCAGCGCGCGATCCGACAGGCCGAACTGGCCCTGCAGCACGCCCTTGATCACGGAGCGCAGATCGGTGGTCGGCTTGAGGTCACGGCCTTCGTAGAGGTTGGCGGGCTTGAGGCCGGGCCAGTCGGAGATGACGCGGCCGCCCTTCACCGCACCGCCGGCGAGCAGCGCGATCGTTCCCGTGCCGTGGTCGGTGCCGTCGGTGCCGTTGATGCGCGCGGTGCGGCCGAACTCGGTCGCGACCACGACGACGGTGTCGCGCCAGTGATCGCCGAGGCCGCTTTCGAATTCGGCGAGCGCACCGTCCAGACCGCCGAGCAGGAACGCGAGGCGACCGACCGGCCCGCCTTCGTTGGCGTGCGTGTCCCAGCCGTCGAAGGCGAGCGCGGCGATGCGCGGGCCGTCGTCGGCCGCCATCAGTTTTGCGGCGCCGCGCGCGACCTGCCGCATCTGCGCGACCGCGTTGCCCGGCTTCGGCTTCATGTCATCGCCGCTCGCTGCCTTCTCGAGCTGAAGGCCCTGCGACAAGGCCGACGCCAGCGCGGGATCGCGATGACGGTAGAGATCGACCAGCCGCATCGCGGTGTCGTCGTCTGCTTGCGGCAGCGCCACCGGCGCCCAGCCGACGGTCGGCGCATTGCCGCGCAGCACCAGCGGCGTGGTGGGCCCGACCGCAAGCCCGCTCGACACGCGCTCGCCGCGCGGCAGCGCTTCCAGCGCACGGTTGAGCCAGCCGGATTGCACGCGCCCCGGGCCGGCGTAGCCGCTTTCGAGCACGTCCTGGCCGTCGAAATGCGAACGGTCGCGATAGGGCGTCGCGACCGCATGGATCACGGCGGCATGCATGTCGCAATACATCCGCGCAAATTCCGGCATCGCCGGATGCAGCGCGAAGAAAGTATCGAGCATGATCGCTGGATGCGCGCCGTCCGCCGCGAGCGCGATCGATCCATGCAGGCCGGCATAATCGGGGTCGCCGACCGGCGCGACGGTCGAGAGCCCATCGAGCGCGCCGCGCAGGATCACGACCATCAGTCGCGGATCGCGGCCATCCGCCGCGCGCGCGAATTTCGGCAAATAGGCCCACGCCGCGAAGGACGCGCCGCCGAGCAGGAGGCCGCGGCGCGAGGTGATGAGGCGGTTCTCGACGCAGTCGATCATCATCATCTCCTTTGCATTTCCGGCGACATCAACAGCAGCGCCAGCGCCTGCTGCCGCGACTCCGCGCGCTCGATGGTCCGCCGCGTTTCGATGGAGGCCGCATCTGCGGCGGCAAATTCCAAGAGGTCGAGCGGGTCGATGTTGTTGCCCAGCCGCGCGCCCATCTGCGCGGCGATGTCAAGCCGAAGCTTGATGCCTTCGGGCGCAGCCCAGGCGGCGCTGGTGTCGGCGAAACCATTAGGGCCGGCCGGCGACCACAGCGGCTGTCCCAGCAGATTGAGATTGTTGAGGTAGCCGCCGGGATCTTCCGGCACGCGCGCCAGCAGCCGGCCACTCGCGACCACGAAATCGTAAGGCGAACGCATCTTGGTCAGCGGCGCCTTCCACGCCTCGTCGGAATCGACCAGTGCCGTTGCAAGCGCCTTGAGATCGCCGTCGGTCTTGATGAAGACATCGCGCAATCGTGCCACCAACGCAGGCGGCGGATCGTCGGCGACGAAATGGCGGACGAATTTGGTGGCGATGAAGTTCGCAGTCGAGGGATGACGGGCAATGTCGGCGAGCGCGGCCTCGCCCTGCGCGAGCCCGGTCGGCTCGTAGGTCTTGCCAAGCAGCATTTGCGGCCCGGGCTGATGCGCATTGGTATTGAACACGAAGGAGCCGGGTGAGCCGAGCTGTCCCTGCCGGCCGGCAAAGGTCCAGCCGGTGATGATGCGCGCGAGCGAGGTGACGTCGTCCTGCGTGTAGCCGCCGCCAACGCCGAGCGTATGCAGCTCCATGATTTCGCGGGCGAGATTTTCGTTCAGCCCGCGCTTGCGGTTCTGGCCCGCGCGCGAGTCCGGCCCGAGCGATTGCTGGTTGTCGAGGAAGAACAGCATCGCCGGGTGCTGCTCGACGGCCCGGAGCATGTCGGCGAAACGCCCGAGCACATGCGGCCTGATCGCCTCGCGCTCGAACGCGCCGGCCCATATCCGCGCCAGCTCGCCTTTGCTGGCGGAGATGCAAAAATGGTTGGACCAGAATACGACCAGACGTTCGGTGAAGCCGCACTCGACCAGCGTCGCGCGCTGCAACCGCGCCAGCGCCTCGGCGCGAAAGGTTTTCTGGATGACGTTGAGCGGCTGCGGCGCGGGTTTTGCGGCGGGGGGCGCAGCGGCGTTGGGCTGCATCGTGTCGGGCTTCGCCATATTGGCCGGCTTGTTGTCAGTCGGCTTGCTGTCAGTCGGCCTGGCCTCGGCCATCCGGCCGGCGATCTCGGTCGCCGCGGTGTTCAGCGAGAGATTGCGGCGCAATCCGGGCTTTTGATCGGACGGCGCCTGCGGCGGCGTCGCCTCAGTCGGCGCGCCGGCTTTGGCGGCGGCCTCGCGCGCCTGCTTGACCTGGTCCTGATAGGCGAACACGGCCTGCCCGAGCTGCGGCGTGGATTGCAGCCCTGGCGCCTCCAGCAGCACGCCGTTGGGGCGGCTCAGCTCCGCCTTGACGAATCCGCGCGGATCCGAGGCCGCGTTGATGAGATCTCCGGACGC
The DNA here is from genome assembly GCF_029846715.1 of Bradyrhizobium nivariense. Lineage (GTDB taxonomy): Bacteria > Pseudomonadota > Alphaproteobacteria > Rhizobiales > Xanthobacteraceae > Bradyrhizobium. The sequence continues at coordinate 28,579 of NZ_JARVWW010000023.1, read as the reverse complement.
CCCGCCGCGGGCACCGAAGCCGAACCGGTTGAGCGCGACGAGGGCGGCTTGCGAATCGCGGGCCATCGATATGTCCTTCGCGCGTTGCCAACCGCTTTCCGAGTCCGTGCGCGAGGCGTAATATACCGCAGCGGGGGATGAACCCGACATGAAAATGACGGCGAAGCTTTTGCGCAAATCATGACAAATCCGCAAGAATTTCCATTGCAGGAACCGCGCCGCCTCGCCTGTTCCCGCTGCGGCGCCGAATTCGGCTGCGATCTCTCAGGCACCTGCTGGTGCGCGGAGGAAACGGCGCGGCTGCCGATGCCGGTCAAGGGCGAGGATTGTTTGTGCCGGGCCTGTTTGCGCGAGGCGGCGGCGAGCGCGGGCAAATAAGTGGCATGACTGCGCATAAGACGCGAGGTCGCGCCACATCGAAGAGAGAGCCTGCCCTATACCGCATGTCCCGGCGATTTTCGCGCCATGCCGTCGAACGCATCGAGCAGCTTTTCCCGCCAGGCATAGACCGGATCATCCGCCTCGAGCAGCTTGAACGGGCTCGTCACGCGCGCCCACTGAAAACCGCCGAACACGATGTAATCGGCATAGTTCGGCGCAGCGCCGCCGATGAAGGGCTGCTTCTTCAGGGTCTGCCGCATCACCTCGAGCGATTTGCGGAACGCGACCACACCGGCATCGCGGCCCGCCATCACCTCTTCCAGACTCTTGCCGCCGAAACGCGCCTCGCGCGACTGGCGGAAATAGGCGGCGTCGACCTCAGCAAGGTTTTTCGGGATGTCGGCGACGATCAGCGGAAAGATGCCGCCGACGATGGCGATGTCGCCCCAGGCATTCAGCATGCGCGCCATGGCGCGGCCGCCCTCGCCGCCGAACAGCGACGGACGGTCCGGAAAATTGTCTTCGAGATAGGTCGCGATCGCCCAGGAATCGACCACCGGCTCGTCGTGATGCAGCAGCACCGGGACCTTCTCCGAGCCGTGCGGCGCAATCGCGCTCTTCTCGGTGAAGCGCCAGGGCAGCGATTGCGCCGCCAGTCCCTTGTGCGCCAGCGCCATCCGAATGCGCCAGCAATACGGGCTGAAGGGGCGTGACGCATCGGTGCCGACGAGTTCGAACAGTTTGAGCGACATGAAAGCGCCTCCTCATGCTCCGTCATTGCGAGGAGCTCTTGCGACGAAGCAATCCAGACTGCCGCCGCGGAGACATTCTGGATTGCTTCGCTTGCGCTCGCAATGATGTTGTGGAGAGAGGTGTCCGCATCAAACTCCGTTGTCATGCCCGGCGACCCGGCTACGCCAAGGCTTCGCCGGGGTTGAGGTCTAGGGGCGCCGAAGCTTTAGCGTAGGCGGCAGGCGGGGCATCCAGTACGCCGCAGCAGTCGTGTGACAAACCACCGCTGGTGATTACTGGATCATCCGCCTTCGCGGATGATGACAGCGAGAGCGCGGGGTTGCGGCGCAGCCATCACCGCCCGTTCGTGCGCAGCAACCTCTCGCCGTCCGCCGTCACCGCGATGATCAGCCCGACACCGGGCTGGGTCTCGCGGGCGACGTAGCCGCGGTCGGCGGCGTCTTCCCAGATGGTGAGGCGCGGGCACGAGGTCTTCCAGGTCGCGATCACCTCGGCATAGGCGCGCGGCTCGCGCGCAACCCATTCGACGAAGTCCAGCACCAGCGGATCGGCGTTACAGCTCATTGCAAACCTCCCTTGTCGAAGGCCGCCAGCACCGGGGTACGAAGCAGGAGCCAGCCGCCATAGGCGATGTAGTAGCAGGCGATGGTGGTGATCAGCTTGTTCGACCAGGCCACGAACTGCTGGTCGGTCATGGCTTCCAGAATACGCCGCGCCAGCGTGGTGCCGAGCATCGAGGCTGCGATCGCGACCCCGGCGAGCACGGGATCGAGCGTGGCGGCCTGGTCGATCACACCGCCGAAATAGATCAGTTTTGTGAAATGGCTGACGAGCTGGCACATCGCTTTGGTCGCCACCTTCTCACGCCGGCCGAAATCGCCACCGAGGAAGAAGGTGTCGAGCAGCGGACCCGATACGCCGGTCATCAGCATCAGCCCCATGCAGATCGAGCCGTAGGCGGTGCCCTGCCAGACGCTATCGGGATTGGGCTTGATGTTGGCGGGCAAGAGCCGCGCCATGAACGGCGTGACGCCGAGCAGCAGCAGCGCGACCGGCTTGTCCGGGACGTAGCGCGTGATCGACCACGCCGCGAGCGCGACGGCGCAGCCGATCAGATAGACCCCGACCGGCCGCCAGCGGATATGCGCCCGCCACAGCAACGCCCGCCAGCCGTTCGAGGCCATCTGCGTGATCGCGTGCAACACCATCGCGGTCGGCAACGGCATCAAGGCCAGCAGCACGCCGATCAGGATCAGCCCGCCCGCCATGCCGAACAGCCCCGACAGGAACGCGGTGCCGACCATCAGCAATCCAAGGGCAGCGATCATGATTGATGTCACGAGGGGTCTCCGGTGGTGGCTCGCCAATATAAGGGGCGCAAACTGCTTCACTCCCTCGCCCCGCTCTTGCGGGGAGAGGGCGGGGTGAGGGGCTGCATCCGCAATCACGATGATAGTGCGACTCGCGGAGGCTCCCCTCACCCGCCACGCTTCGCGTGTCGGCCTCTCCCCGCACGCGGGGAGAGGCGAAGCAGAACGTGCCCCGCTTGCCCCCGGCGCGCAAACTGAGTTATCTTGGCCTGGCATCAGCTTTCCTGAGGGTCGGTCATTTGCGGCGCCTGCTGTTTCTCAACGGCATCAAGGCATTCGAAGCGGCGGCGCGGACCGGCAGCTTTGCCGCGGCCGGCCTCGAGCTGAGCGTGTCGGCGGCCGCGGTCAGCCGCATGGTGCACATCCTGGAAGAACGGCTCGGCGTCGCGCTGTTCGAGCGCAAGGCCAACAAGCTGGTGCTGACGCAGGCGGGCCGGGCCTATCAGGGCGGGCTGACGCCGATCTTCGACGCGCTCGCAAGCCTCACCGCCCAGGTGACGGCGCCCTCCGGCGTCCGCGTGCTCACCATCGGCGTCGGCCACACCTTCGCGATGCGCTGGCTGATCCCGCGCCTGTCGGAGTTTCGCAACGAGGAGCCCGACATCGAGGTGCGCTTCACCACCGGCGGCGCGTCGGTGCCGTTCGGCGAGGATTGGAGCTGCGGCATCAAGCTCGGCACCGGCGACTGGCCGGGGCTGGTCGCCGAGCCCTTGTTCGCCGGCGACCTCACGCCAGTCTGCGTGCCCCGCCTCGCTTCCTCGCTGAAGCGCCCGACCGATCTCAAGGGACCGAGCCTGATCCGCGTTGCGCATTCGCCCGAGGACTGGCCGATCTGGCTCAAGGCCGCGAATCTCGCGCGCCTCAACGCGCGCGGCTCGGAGTTCCAGTTCTACGGCCAGGCGCTCCAGGCCGCCGCCGACGGGCTGGGCATCGCCATGGGCATCCGACCCTATATCGACGACGACCTCGCCGCCGGCCGGCTGGTGGCGCCATTCGACCTCTCGGTGCCCAAGGGCATGCGCTGGTACCTGCTCTATCGCAGCTTCCAGACCGAGCAGCGCGACTTTGCCGCGTTCCGCCGCTGGATCATGCGCGCGGCGTCGGAACCTGCCGCCCGTCCCATCCGGCGGACCGGCCGCACCAGCGCGCGGAACTGACGCTGCGCGGGTAAAAAAGCCGACCGCTTGTGAACGGCTTCACATCCCGAATTCCGCAAATGTGGTCCCCTGACCCTCCAACAAGACGCTCAAACGGGACATTTTGGGGACTGCAATGACGACCCTCTACGACGGCTTTGACATCGAATCCTTCGAAGCTGGCAAGGGGCTGTGGCACGCCCGGATCAGGCGCGCCGATTTCAGCCCGGTTGCCATCGACGGCGTGCTGTTTCCGGCCATGGAAGTCGGCTTCGCCTGGCCCGATCCCGACGCCGCGATTGCCGATGCCAAGCATCACATCGATCGCTTTCGCCGGCGGGCCGACGAATAAGCCAGCGGGACTGCAAGCGAACCAAGGGACGGCGCAGGCTAAAAAGGGGGACCGGTCATGTCAGTCATCGAATTCGAAGACACGCTGCGGCCGAGGATTTACGCCCGCAATGTGTTGTCCAGCTGCCCGGAATGCGACGGCGATCTCACGGTGCTCCGCGTGATCGGCGGCCGCGCCGGATGCGAGTACTGGACCATGCGCTGCACTGATTGCGGCGGCATCCATCTCGACATCCTCGAGCCGCGTCTGGTGGCCGAGGGCGACGATGGACCGCTGCCGGCGGCGTGATCGCAAGATCCGTGATCCCAAGATCCTTGATCCAAGGTCTGCTGCATCCAAGGGCTGCTGCCAACTTGCTGTCAGCAGCGTGAACCAGGACGGGCATTCGCCCTTTCCTGAGGGCCGGACTCGCCCCATATTCGGAGCATGGCGAAGAAACCTGCATCCCCCGAAAAATCCGGCAAATCCCCCAGGACCAAGGCCCCCAACGCGAAGGCGCCAAATTCCAAGGCGCCAAATTCCAAGGCGTCACGCCCAGACGTGCAGCCGATCGGGCCGGCGCTGGCCGAACTGCTCAATCCCGCGATCAATCGCGGCGATGCCGGGCTTGGCTCGGGTACCGGCCTGCAGCCGCCGCCGGACAATTCGCGCGACCGCCGTTCCGGCGGCGAGGCCGCCGCGCATCGCGCGCGGGCTTCAACGCCGAAGGAGTTTCCGCAGGACACGGCCACGGGCAGCGCGCCTCGTGGCTTACCCCTCTCCCCAACCCTCCCCCACAAGGGGGGAGGGAGCAGAGAGGCCGAAGGTCTTGGCGAGGCACCGCAGGCCAATTACGGAACCGCGGCCACGATACCGACGCTCGATCCGGAACTGGCCCGCCAGCTCGGCCTTCCCACGGAAGAGGACGATGCCGAAGCCTTGGCGCGTCCGCCGCGCAGCAAGATGGAGGCGCTCGGCGTCAAGGCGACCGCCGACGCGCTGGAATCGCTGATCCGCGAGGGCCGGCCGGAGTTCCGCAAGGACGACGGCTCCACGAAGGTGTGGACTCCGCATCGGCCGCCGCGTCCGGAAAAGTCCGAAGGCGGCGTGCGCTTCGAGATCAAATCGTCCTATGAGCCGCGCGGCGACCAGCCGACCGCGATCGCGGAGCTGGTCGAGGGCATCCAGCGCAACGACCGCTCGCAGGTGCTGCTCGGCGTCACCGGCTCCGGCAAGACCTACACCATGGCCAAGGTGATCGAAGCGACGCAGCGCCCCGCCATCATCCTGGCGCCGAACAAGACGCTCGCCGCCCAGCTCTATGGCGAGTTCAAGAGCTTCTTCCCCGACAACGCGGTCGAGTACTTTGTCAGCTATTACGACTACTACCAGCCGGAAGCGTATGTCCCTCGCACCGACACCTACATAGAAAAGGACTCCTCGATCAACGAGCAGATCGACCGCATGCGCCACTCGGCGACGCGCGCGCTGCTCGAACGCGACGACGTCATCATCGTTGCGTCGGTGTCCTGCATCTACGGTATCGGCTCGGTCGAAACCTACACCGCGATGACCTTCGCGCTGAAGAAGGGCGAACGCATCGACCAGCGCCAGCTCATCGCCGACCTCGTCGCCTTGCAATACAAGCGCACCCAGGCCGACTTTACCCGCGGCACCTTTCGCGTGCGCGGCGACGTCATCGACATCTTTCCGGCGCACTATGAGGACCGCGCCTGGCGCGTCAACCTGTTCGGCGACACCGTCGAGAACATCGAGGAGTTCGACCCGCTCACCGGCCACAAGCAGGACGAGCTCGAATTCATCAAGATCTACGCTAATTCGCACTATGTGACGCCGCGTCCGACTTTGGTGCAGGCGATCAAGTCGATCAAATCCGAATTGAAGATGCGGCTCGACCAGCTCCACGACCAGGGCCGCCTGCTGGAAGCGCAGCGGCTGGAGCAGCGCACCACCTTCGACCTCGAGATGATGGAGGCGACCGGAAGCTGCGCCGGCATCGAGAACTATTCGCGCTATCTCACCGGGCGCCTGCCCGGCGAGCCGCCGCCGACGCTGTTCGAATACGTGCCCGACAACGCCCTGGTGTTCGCCGACGAAAGCCACGTCACCGTGCCGCAGATCGGCGGCATGTTCCGCGGCGACTTCCGCCGCAAGGCCACGCTCGCCGAATATGGCTTCCGCCTGCCCTCCTGCATGGACAACCGCCCGCTGCGCTTCGAGGAATGGGACATGATGCGGCCGCAGACGGTCGCGGTCTCCGCCACGCCCAGCGCCTGGGAGATCAACGAGAGCGGCGGCGTGTTCGTCGAGCAGGTGATCCGCCCGACCGGCCTTATTGATCCTCCCGTGAATATTCGCCCCGCCCGCACCCAGGTCGACGATCTCGTCGGTGAGGTCCGCGCCACCGCGCAGGCCGGCTATCGCTCGCTGATCACGGTGCTGACGAAGCGCATGGCGGAGGACCTCACCGAATATCTGCACGAGCAGGGCATTCGCGTCCGCTACATGCACAGCGATATCGACACCATCGAACGCATCGAGATCATCCGCGATTTGCGCCTTGGCGCCTTCGACGCGCTGGTCGGCATCAACCTGCTCCGCGAAGGCCTCGACATTCCCGAATGCGCGCTGGTCGCGATCCTCGATGCCGACAAGGAAGGCTTTTTGCGCAGCGAGACCTCGCTGATCCAGACCATCGGCCGCGCCGCGCGCAATGTCGACGGCAAGGTGATCCTCTATGCCGACCAGATGACGGGCTCGATGGAGCGCGCCATCGCCGAAACCGACCGCCGCCGCGAGAAGCAGGTCGAGTACAACACGGCGCATGGCATCACGCCGGAGAGCATCAAGAAGTCGATCGGCGACATCATGAACAGCGTCTACGAGCGCGACCATGTGCTGGTCGAGATCGGCGGCCACGACATGACCGACGACGTCATCTCGATCGGCCACAACTTTGAAGCCGTGCTCGGCGATCTCGAAACAAGGATGCGCGAGGCCGCCGCCGATTTGAACTTCGAGGAAGCCGCCCGCCTCCGCGACGAGGTCAAGCGGCTGCGCGCCACCGAGCTCGCCGTGGTCGACGACCCCACCGTCAAGCAGCGCACCGTGCAGGGCAAAGCCGGCGCCTATGCGGGAGCGAAGAAATACGGCGACGCCGCCAATTTGCCGGTCAGCGCGATGAAGAAGAAGACCGTGAGCTCGGCGCTGAAGGCGAGTGGCGGCGGCAGCGGCTCGAAGGTGCACAAGCCGCATCTCGACGAGATGCACGGCCCGGAATCGCTGCCCTATCGCGCCGACCGCGCGCTGCCCTCAAAGCCGTTCGGCGGCGAGAGCCGGATCATCCAGCCGACGGACTCGAAGCAGTCGGGCCCGGAGTTCGGGCCATCGCCGCGGTCGAGCGGAGGGGCACCGGGGCATAGGGGTGGGTGGAAGAAGAGGTGACTCGTCCCTTCCAATGACGATATGCGCAGCGCTCCGGAACGACACGCGGAGAGAGCTAGACTAGCACCATGTGGGCGGCGCTCATCATTGCCTGAGCAGTTAACAGCACCCGCAGTCCGGTGCTGCGCAGCCCGTCCTTCGCCAGCTGCCGGCCGACAATCATTCCTCCACGTGACTCTCGCGGAGCCGCGTGCACGGTTCAGAATGACTACCCCTTCTGGCTTCGTGCTTCGCTCGGTCATTCTCTCTTACAGTGGCATTCCTGTCGTCCTGCTATCAGCATGGCCTTTCTTGACTGGTACTGGTCCGGGAATGACAACGTGTCTCGAGATGCATCATGACCGACACCGACGTGGCAATCATTGGCGGGGGCCTTGCCGGTTCAACGACCGCAGCAATGTTGGGGCGCGCAGGCGTTCGCACCATGCTCGTCGACCCTCATCCAGTCTACCCGCCCGATCTGCGTTGCGAAAAGCTCGATAGTGGGCAGGTATCGATCTTGGGCAAGACCGGCCTCGCCGATGCCATTTTGCCGGCAACGACTTTCGACGGTGACACACGAGACGACAAATTCTGGGTCGCCCGCTTCGGACGCCTGATCGACAAGCGCCCGGGAGGCCAGTACGGCATTCGGTACGACGACCTGGTCAACGTGATGCGCGTCGCCATTCCTCCGAGCGTCGCGTGCATCGCCGCCAAGGCAGTGAGGCTCACCACCGGCGACGACCATCAGCAAGTCTCACTGTCGAACGGCAGCCGCATCTCCGCGCGTCTCGTCGTGCTCGCGCATGGATTGAGCGTCGCATTGAAGGACCAGGTCGGCATCGCACGCATCGTGACGAGTCCCTGCCATTCGATCACCATTGCCTTCGATCTCAAGCCCCGCCACGCCCGGGCGTTCGATTTCGCCGCCCTCACCTACTATCCCGAGCGAGCTGCCGACCAGATGGCCTATCTCACGTTATTTCCCATCGGCATGTCGATGCGGGCAAACCTGATGGTCTATCGGACCATGGACGATCCGTGGCTCCGCGAAATGCGTCGCGCCCCCGAGCGCAGCCTGCTCAACCTGATGCCTAATTTAGCTCGCCTCACCGGCGACATCGAAGTGGTCGGCTCGATCAAGATCCGGCCTGCCGACCTCTGCGTCAGCCTAGGCCATCGCCAGGCCGGCATCGTCCTGGTCGGCGATGCATTCGCCACCTCCTGTCCGGCGGCCGGCACCGGTGCCGGCAAGGTTTTCAACGACGTTGAGCGGCTGTGCAACATCCATATCCCGAGTTGGCTCGCGAGCCGCGGCATGGGAGCAGACAAGATCGCTCAATTCTATGACGATCCGGTCAAGCGCGCTTACGACGAGGTCTCCATGTCGTGGGCTTACCGGTTGCGCTCGATGTCCGTCGAAGAAGGCTTTACCTGGAATTTCCAGCGCAGGCTGCGCTTCATCGTCGGCGCTGCAATCGGAGCGGCTTGCCAGCTCGGCGTAATTCCTATTGCGGATCAGCTCACACCCGAAGGATGGACACAGCGCCTTCGGAATCGAACCTAGGCTTGGCTTCAATCGCCGACAGCGCTCGATTCGCTTGAGCATTGTCCCTCGAATTGAAAGCCGGTGACTTCCCTGTCTTGGCCTAACGCGGCCTCTTGATCGCTCGCCGCATCCGGTCCTGCACGCGGCGAATCTGCTCGTGACCTTGGTGACACGCTACGTCCATGGCAAAAGCCAGCGAGCTGCGCGAGCGAACATCGATCAGGGCATCGACCATGGTTCTTCGGCCAGTGAACAACCGCGCCATGAATCCGTCCGCATACGAGCAGGAATCGATCGTGACGATCCGCCCGGATTCGAGCAGGCTCTCGGTAACTTTGTCGATCAATAGAGCCCCCGGCGAGAACTGAGCAAAGGCCGAATTGAAAGCTGTCTTCCATGTGTAGGCTTGCCGGCCGCTGTAGAACAAGACCTGGGCCGCAATCGCCTGGTCGTCGACGCTCAGCAATGCGACGGAAGCCAGATCCTGCGCGGCAAGGTTGTGAAAGAGCCGGCGGGCGAAGCGTGCATCGTCGGCGTCGCTCAGCAGCGCGGTACCCTCCGCACCCTTCCAGCTCGCTGCTTCGAGCACCAGAAAAGTCTCGAACGCGGCCTCCGCTTCGGCCGGCCTGCGGTCGTTGACAATCTCCACCGACCCCGCCGCCGAGATCCGGTTCCATACACTGCGCAGCTTCTTGCAGGCCGACCTCGACTTCTTGGTCCCGGAGGATCGATCCGCAAAAGGCCGTTCGAAGCGATGCAGCTCCCGATGCCGGCCCGTGCCCGCCAGGTGCCTGAGCATCGCCGGATAGACAATTGAATCGGCTTCGAACGACCTCAAACTGATGATTTTGGGCAGGCGGAGGTCGCGCCTGAGCGCTTCGAAGAATGCAGCCACGACGCCGTCGGCGCAGGCGCCGTCGACGAGGGCATTCGAGGTGAAAGCGTAATTGTAGGGAAGCGCTTGCAGAAAGGCGGGTGTCAGCGGCAAATCGCGCCGCTCCTGAAGCGCCCAAAAGCCGACCGGACGGCGCGGCTGCGACTCCTCGTCCCACGCCAGCAGGACGTGAATCTTGGCGAAGCCGGTCTCGGCCGCCGCAAGCAATGCCGCGGGATGCATGAATCCGTTCGGATCGACCCGCGCAGCAAGATCGTCCCAGAGTCGGGCGAGCTCAGGGCCTGGTGGACAAATGCTTACTGAGATTGCCTCGGTCTTTGTCCGTTGCCAGCCAATATTCATCTCTCTACGTGACTATCGCATGCCGTCGAGAGCAACCGCGCCGAAGGATTACTACGTTCGGCATCAAGGCGGCCCGGTACCTGCAGGCGCGGTCACAACGTGGGGACGGGGATTAATCCGTGAAATCGAAGGACAACGCTCCAGCCATTGGCTTCAGTGCGTTGCAGAAAAAGGGCCTTGCCGCATCCACTACCGGGTTCCATCGAATGGTAAACAGTGGTTGTCCGCGGATTCCGCACGCTGTTGTTGCACGCGCGCTACATCAATGTGTGAGATTTTCAGCTTAAACTTGATGTCCAATTCTACTTAGCGGGACATCCGATGAGGAAGTTTTTCATTTCCGGACTTGCAGTGCTCCTGACCTCTGCAAGCGCTCACGCAGCCGATCTGGCAGCTCGGCCGTATACGAAAGCTCCCGCCCCGGTTGCCTCTGTATTCAACTGGACCGGTTTTTACGTCGGCGGCTTTGTCGGAGGAGCGTTTGGTGATGGAAATGCTCTGTCGACTGAACCCACTTTTTCGGGCGGGTTCCCGTACAATTTCGCTACATTCCCGAACAGCTACAACCTTTCGAGCAGTGTCATCGCGGGCGGCACCGTTGGATGGAATTATCAGCCTGTGGGCTCAAACTGGTTGTTCGGTCTTGAAGGAGAGGCAGGCTACATCCATCTGGCTCGGACCGTGCAGGATATCAACGCAATCAATGCCGGCCTCGCGTATCCCGACAGCCTCGACACCACGCGGATCGGTGACTGGTACGGCGTGATCGCTGGCCGCCTTGGCCTGGTCGTTGACCGAGTGCTTTTCTACGGAAAGGGCGGAGTAGCATTCGTTGGAAAGAGCTACAGTTTTGCCGACAATTGTGCGGTCGGCGGCTGCGGACCAGGAATCGCAAATCTCGCGCGGAGCCAAACACAGGTTACCTGGGCGGCCGGTGGTGGCGTGGAATACGCGTTCACCCCCAACTGGAGCGTTAAGGGCGAATACCTGTACCTGGCGACCCACGAATCGTACACCGTCAGTGGCATCGCTAACGGGGCTCCGGTCAGTAATGTTCACACCGATCCTGGCGTTCACACCGCCAAGGTGGGCATCAACTATCGGTTCGGCGCTCCGGTGGTCGCGAAGTATTGATCCTGTCAGACTCACAATCTGACTGAACGTCCCGGTGCTGAGCTTCATGGCGCTGCCTCGACCTCATTAGCGCAAGGTCCGATCTTAACCATTTGCTCGGGGGTGGGCGTTGCAACGCCCGCGCCTCGTCGATGCGCGCCTCCCATCTTTGGTGGTCGACTTGCACCCGTGGGTACCTCTCAAGAAGTAACAAGCGCCAACTACCAGCATGGGTGATCGCGGCGGTTACCCACTTGAGGCGTGCATGAGCAACGACTGCCGCCCCTCTTGTGGAGCGAGCCGGCGTTCCGCTTCCACTGTGAGTAGTAAGGAATAGCATCTTCACATCCTGCCCTCGCGACAGGAAAATTCCCGAAACCATGCAAGCCTCAAGTGCAGGCGGGTAGGGGCGCACGGCGAGGCAGCGCGGAGAGTATTGGGAAGATGCATTGGGCTCACTCGATGTCGGAATCATCGCCGAACAACCCCACGGTCCGTCACTTCGGCCTATCTGGTTTCGCGTGACTGGAGCAAGCAATGCACCCCGATCCGGTCGTCGACGTCAGCGTGGAAACCTTGCAGAGCATCGACCGACTTGAGACCTTGTGGAAAGAACTCGAAATGCGGGCGGCTCACTCATTTTACCTGTCTTGGCTCTGGATAGGGACTTGGCTGCGTCATCTCCCGCACGGCGCACAACCACACGTTCTGGTCGCGCGGATGTCGGGCAAAATCGTTGGTCTGGCGATTGTTTGCCGGCGGACGTCATGGAGTTTCGGGCCACATCCGCGGGCGCGTTGGCTGCTCCATGAAACCGGCGATGCGCGCTTCGACCGATTGTTCATCGAATACAACCACATTCTTGCAGATCGATCTTCGGCCGAGGCCGTTACGGTGGCATCTCTCCAAGCCCTGATGCACCACTTGCATCCGTCTGATCAGCTCGTGCTCTCCGGAATCGGTCCGGACCTTGAATCGGCCGCTGGTCGCGCCGCGACCCGAGTCGGGCTGGTTACGGCGGTGAAAGAGGCCGATGCGGCGCGGTGGATTGATTTTGCCAAAGTCCGCCAGAATGGCGGAAACTACCGCGCCAGATTGGGCCGCTGTACTCGCCAAGCCCTGAGCCGTGCCATGCGGTTGTACGCCCAACGCGGCCCTGTTGGGCTGAGGATCATGGAAACGACATCGGAGGCCCTCGCCGCGTTCGATTTGCTGGTCGAGCTTCATCAGTCCCGATGGGGAAGCAGAGGATCCTTCGCCAATCCGAGCTTCCGCCTGTTTCACCAGGAACTCATTGCGCACGGGGTCCCCACGGGCGCCATCCGCGTCTCACGGACGTTGGCCGGGGACCAAACGATTGGGGTCTTGTACAATTTCGTGCATGACGGCCGCGTTCTAAACTACCAAAGCGGCTTTCTCTATGAATGCGATGCCCGGCTGAAGCCTGGGCTTGTCAGTCATGTGCTGGCTATTGACGACAGCATTGCACGCGGGGAGCGCGGCTATGATTTTATATGCGGCCATGCTGGGCACAAATCCCATTTGGCCAACGCCGAGCATCCTCTGAAGTGGATCGCGATAAGCACAGACAATCCGAAGCGCCGGATCGAGGCGAAGCTCCGCCGTGCCAAACGGACGTTGGGGACCCTCGCCACGAATCTGAAACAAACTGCGGCTCTAGCTGCCAACCCACCTAGAGTTGCCAGCTTTGTATCCCGCGTGGGAAAGTTTTTGGACGATCGGTAGCAGATTGGGCCCGCGGATGCTCGCCGCCGCGCCCCCGTCGACGGGACGGCGGGTGGAAGAAGAGGTAGGACACCCAACGGATATTGAGTACCGCGGATCTTCCTCACCCCACGCTCGCCGTCACCACGGCCATCACCGACAGCAGCAGCACGATGGTCACCAGTTGCAGCGAGGCGACCGGCTGGGTGCGCCAAGCGGTGATCTTCTCAGTGAGCGACAGATGGGCCTCGAAGAACTTTGGTTCGTAGACGGTCTTGAACAAGGCCGGGAAGCTCGGGCCGAGGGTCACTGCCAGCATCGCGTGGGCGAGCGAGGCGATGGCGACGAAGATGGCGACGCCGGGGTCGCCGACGAGGTCGTGGTTGCCGCATAGCTTGAGCAGGAAGGCGGCGGCGGCGAAGGTCGGGAAGCTCTGGAGGGTCGCGGTCAGCGCGAGGCCTTCGACCACGTTGTGCAGGCGGGACTTTCTCGCGGCGGCGATGGCGGCCATGGCACGTCTCCCTGATGACATGCGGATGAAGCTAGCCGCGATGGGGAACGCGTGATGTGAGGTGTGTCACGCGGCTGTTCACCTCGCCCCGCTTGCGGGGTGAGGTCGATCGCAAAGCGATCGGGTGAGGGGGACTCTCCGCGTGTCCAACTCTCATCGTCCCCGGCGAGACTCCCCTCACCCCACCCTCTCCCCGTAAGAACGGGGCGAGGGAGCCGACCGCCGATGCCGTCCAGCCGAATGCGGCATGAATTCGCGTGCTGCATCTGCTCGATGCCATCGCGCGCAGCGATCTCCAGGCTGCGCTGTCGTGCTGCACCGACGACGTCGACTTCCTCACCCACGCCCCGATCGACGTGCTGCCGCACATGGGTCCCTGCCACGGCAAGAAGGAGCTTGGCGAGTTCTGGCGCACCGTGCAGGAGCGCTACGCCGAGATCCGCTACGAGGTCCCGCAGATCGTCGCCGAGGGTGACACGGTCGCGGCTTACCTGCGCGTGTTCTTCAGGAAGCGCAGCAACGACCGCATCATTCAGGTCGACATGGCCGTGTTCTACACTTTCCGCAACGGCCAGGTGGCGCAGATCCGCGAGATCATCGATTCCTACGATCTGGTGCAGCAGGTGCTGGAACGTGAGATCGGGCCATTAATCGTGGGCGAGCGGGTGGACGGGGGCTAGCTCCGCCGTCGTCCTGGCGAAAGCCAGGACCCATACCGCGGAATCTTTCGATCGCGCGTGGTAGCAGTCCCGGGCTACGTCTCTTCGCCAAACTCCGGCCTGGGGTAATGGGTCCTGGCCTTCGCCAGGACGACATCGGAGGTTCGCGCCCCGGACCGGTAAAATACCGGATTCTATTGTAAATCTCACAAGCCGCGATCAATTGTGCCTTGCGAAAACGTGAATTGCGTTTTGGCCGAAATGGCGTATCTTGTTCGTATACAAATGAGTTGAGCGACCCCGCGGCACCTTTGCTGTGCGCTTGGGGTTGTTTTTTGCTTTTTCGCAAGCCAGCTTCAGGACTGCCCAAAATGACAGAGCACAGCCTCTGGCGTTTCTCGCGTGCGTTGCACCGCGCGATCAACGACCGGCATTTCGAGGACATCGAGGCCCTGATCGACGAGGACGTCGAGTGGGCACTGTACGGCCCGATCGACATGTTTCCGTTCCTCGGCGCGCGCCAGGGCAAGGACGCCGTGCTCGACGTCATCCGCCAGCTCGCCGACAATTTCCAGGTCCGCCGCTTCGACCGCGAGAGCATCATGCTCGGCGTCGATTCCGCCGCCTCGATGCTGCGCTATTCGCTGACCGCGCTGGATTCCAACAAGCCGATCAGCTTGCGGGTCGCGCAGTTCGCCCAGTTCAGGGCGGGCAAGCTCACCAGCATGCGCGTGCTGATCGACACGTTTGATCTGGTCGAGCAGGCACTCGGCCGCGCCATTCATCTGCCGAAGATGACCAGCGTCGGCTGAAAGGAACACCAACGGGCCCCGCTGTTCGGGACCGGTGGCTGATGCTCCCCGCGATGCGTCCTGGCCGCCAGCCCCGCCGGATGCCGTCGTGGAGAAGCTCGTCATCGGGCGCGCGTCTTTCGCGCGGCCCGTTGGTTCGCGTCTGATGGGACCGCCACAATTTCGCAACGATGGTTCCGCATCCTGGGCGCGAACTGGGCTGACGGGCAGGACGATGGAATTCTCGACAGGTTTTGGCTGGACCAGGCTGCCGGTGCTGGCGGCCGTGTTCATCTTGGGATCGGTGCTGACGGTTTCGGCGCAGATCATTCCGCCCACGGCCGCAATGCCCGACGAGGACGCCGAAGCGGCGGAGGCCCCCGACGTCAACGACCCCGACGTGCTCAGGGGTATCGACGTCGACAAGCTCGACTGGGGCCAGCTCGCGATCGACGCCAGCACGCTCAACGACATCATCGCCGCCAAGAAGCGCGCGCAGGCCGCCGCCAAGGACGGGCTGAACTGGGCGACGACCGCCAACGCCAACGGCTCCTCGGCGGTGACGGTGAAGCAGTCGGTATCCTCGTTCTGGGACGCCCGCATCGGCGCCGACATGACGGTGACGAGCGAGCCGCGGACGATGTCCGAGCTGTTGGCACAGAAGGCCACCAATGGCGGCAGCGTGCCTCAGTCGTCCGGCAGCGCCTGGGCGGCCGCGACCGCGCCGGGCGCGGGCGCGATCTGGGACAAGACCGCGGTGGAGGCGCGCGTCGATCCCGGCGCCGAGCAGAGCAAGCTCGGGGCGTCGCTGACCAAGTCGGTGCCGCTGTCGAACGACACGTCGCTGACGCTCCAGAACGGCTACAGCGTCAACCAGCAGGGCACCACGGCGCTCCCCGGCGTCGGCGGCCGCATCACGCGCAATTACGGGACCGAGCAGTCGGCCAAGGTCACCCTCACCGACACCGGCACCAGCATCACCGCGGGCCAGTCGCTGTCGACCACCGACGACAAATGGCTGCGCAAGGTCGGCGCCGAGCAAAAACTGTTCGACAACGTCACCGTCTCCGGCTCGGTCGGCGAGACCTCGCAAGGGGCGATCAACAAGAGCCTGACGGCGGGTTTCAAGAAGAGCTGGTAGCGTGTTTTCGCCTCTCCCCGCTTGCGGGGAGAGGTCGACGCGCGAAGCGCGTCGGGTGAGGCGGAGCCTCCGCGAGTCCAATTCGCACCGTCCCCCCGGAGACTCCCCCTCACCCCACCCTCTCCCCGCAAGCGGGGCGAGGGAGTCGAGCACCGACCGGGCCGCGCATTCACTTCGACGCGGCGGCCGGCGTTCAGACTTCCGTAACCATACGCCACGGCAAAACCCCCGAATGGACCGCCCTTGCCGCACCTCGGCCAAGTTGCGGCCAAAATCCGGCGCCCTAGTCCCTGACTGACGTCGTCGTGCGGGGGACACTCGCGCTGCGCTCAACGCGAACAGGGGAACAACGATGAACGCCATGCGTCCGGAAAAGACCGAAACCACCGAGACCGAGACGGTCGACACCAACCTCGCCGCAGTGACGGAAGTCGAAGCCGGCATCCGTGACTTCGTCCGCAACGACATCGCCTATCTGCGCCGCCCGGCGTCGACGACCACCGACGCGCCGCCACTCGATCCGAGCGCCGAAGCCACCGTCACCAACGTCAACTCGCTGATCCAGCGCGTGGCCGGCACCTCGCTCGCCGAGATCGAGAATTTGATCTCCGAGCTCGAGAGCCTGCGCGACCTGCTCCACGCCGAAGGCCAGCGCGTCCAGCGCGAGATCTCCGGCTACGCCCAGCTCAGCCAGGCCGCGATGAAGTCCACCCGCATGATCGCGGACAACGTCTCGCAGTGGAAGCGCGCCGCCGACGGCCTGCGCAACAGCTGATCGCTGGCATCACGCGTCATCAGCCGCCGCGCTCCGAAAGGGGCGCGGCGGTTTTGATTCGTGGGTGTGTGATGGGGTGCGCACGCGCCCCCCACTGAAAGTGTCATCACCCGCGAAAGCGGGTGATCCAGTACTCCGAGAAGGTGCGGGACACGGAGAGGCCGCGGCGTACTGGATGCCCCGCCTGCCGCCTTCGCTAAAGCTTCGGCGCCCCTGGACCTGAACCCCGGCGAAGCCTTGGCGTAGCCGGGTCGCGGGGCATGACAGCGGAAGGTGCTTGAACCCTCCGGGCCCCAGCGCCGACCAATGCCATGCGCCCGCAGCGGCCGGGCCGGGGGACATTTCATGGAAAGCATTCGGCCCGATAATACGGACCCGATACCGATGCGGCCCGCGCCGAACCAGTTCGGCACGATCATGCTGCGTTTTGTCGGATTGCTGGCGGTTGCGATCACCATATTGGCGATCGTCTATAGCCGCTGAGGCGGGCCCTGATGCCGGTCCCGGAGAGTTAACGAAATCTTACCGGGCGGCTTCCACAGTCGAGGCTTCCAGGGTGTAGGCGCCATCGGCATAGCCCTTCACCACCATGCCGGCGACCAGCATCACGGCCAGCGTCGCGGTAGCAAAGATGAATCCGACCAGCTTGAGTGCGCCGCGGTCTGCCATGGTCCTCGTCCCCTGTACTCTGCCCAGATCGTTCAAATAGACAGCGACAGGTTCATAATTGGTTAGCAACTCGATGGTTCCGCCAACTGCTTCGCGGGAAAACCATGTTGCGCAGGCTTATGGCAGCCGCCCGGAATCGCGTCCATAGCGCGGGGGCAACAGTTCCGCGATTTCTCTTCTCCCTCGCCCCGTTCTTACGGGGAGAGGGTGGGGTGAGGGGCTCTCTCCTCACATGACATCATCGAGAGACCTGTACCCCCTCACCCGGATCGCACCGGACGATGCTTCGCATCGCCGAGGCGATCCGACCTCTCCCCGCAAGCGGGGAGAGGTTAAGAAGCGCTCGCTCGAGTCTACCCGCCCTTCGCACGCATCGGCACGAAGGCACTGGCGGTGATGGCGTAGACGTCCTCGCCGCGCTGGTTGGTGCCGGTGGTACGGGCGGTCAAGATGCCCCAGCCGGGACGCGAGGCGGAGCTGCGCTTGTCGATGACGACGTTGGCGTAAGCGACAGTGTCGCCGGCGAGCACGGGCCTGATCCAGCGCAGGTCGCGAAAGCCCGGCGACGGGCCCCACACCGCGACCTCCTCGCCGCGCGACGCGGCTTCCCGCGCCAGACGCTGGCCGTCGGCGACAAGCAGGCTCATGCAGGCCGAGCCGACATGCCAGCCCGAGGCCGCGAGCCCGCCGAACAGCGAATTCTTGCCCTCCTCCTCGTCGAGGTGAAAACGCTGCGGGTCGAACTTCGTGGCGAACGCCTTGATGGAGTCCGCCGTGAAAACGTAGGCGCCGATCTCGCGACGATGGCCGATCTCGATGTCCTCGAAGAACCGCATCAGACCGCCCCCTCGCGCCGCTTGATCAGGATCGGCGAGGTCATCTCGCACAGCGCCTGCCCCGCCGCGTTACGCACGGTGCATTTGAACTTGACGATGCCGAGCTCCGGGCGACTCTTCGAGGTGCGCGCTTCCAGTACGTCGACGTCGAGCATGAGGTCGTCGCCAGGTCTAAGCGGCGACAGCCAGCGCACCTCCTCGACGCCGGGAGATCCCAGCGAGGCGGCGCGGGTGATGAAACCGTCGGCCATCATCCGCATCATCAGCGAACAAAGATGCCAGCCCGAGCCGGACAGGCCGCGCAGCATGCTTTTGCCGGCGGCTTCCTCGTCGAGGTGCATCGGTTGCGGATCGAACTCGGCGGCAAAGGCCAAAATCTCGTCGCGGGTGACATGGCGCGGGCCGAATGTTCCGAACCGGCCGGGCGGGAAATCTTCGAAGGTCAGGGTCATCTTGGGAAGGGTTTGAGGGAATGACAGATTGTGGCCGCACTTTGCGGCAATCTCAACCCGCCGGCCCGCATGGCTCGTGCTACATTCGACGCGCCGGCGTTGGACTCTGAGTCGGATCAACCGAGGGCCAGGATCCACTTGCAAGGCCCGATTTGACAACACCTGAATTGCCCTGGGGAGAGCAATGTTTTCATTCAGCGACCTGTTTCAATGGGACCGCTTCATCACGCCGACGATCATCAAGACCTTCTACTGGCTGGTGATCGCGCTGATCTGCCTGTTCGGCCTCTCCGGCATCTTCTCCGGCCTCGCGATGATGGCGATCAGCCCGTTCGGCGGCTTCCTGATGCTGCTGTCGTCGATCGCGAGCGTCGTCGTCGGGGTCGTGTTCTCGCGCATCGTCGCGGAGCTGATCCTGATCATCTTCCGCATCAACGAGCATCTCGGCGCTATCAGGGATCAGGGCGGCGGGTTGCGGTGAGGCGTTGCTGTAGGGTGGGTTAGCCGAAGGCGTAACCCACCGGCTTCGTTCGGCAGACGCGAAAGCATGGTGGGTTACGCTGCGCTAACCCACCCTACGAGGCCGTCGATATCTTACGTATTAAACCTGAAATGCATCACGTCGCCGTCGGCGACGACGTATTCCTTGCCTTCGAGGCGGAGCTTGCCGGCATCGCGGGCGCCGGCTTCACCGTTCAGCGCGACGTAGTCGTCATACGCGATGGTCTCGGCGCGGATAAAACCCTTCTCGAAGTCGGTGTGGATCACACCGGCCGCGCCCGGCGCCTTGGTGCCGCGATAGATGGTCCAGGCGCGCGCTTCCTTCGGGCCCACCGTGAAATAGGTGATGAGATCGAGCAGCGTATAGCCGGCGCGGATCAGGCGATCGAGGCCGGCCTCTTCGAGACCCAGCGTCTCCAGGAAGTCGGCGCGTTCGTCACGCGAGATGGTGGCGATCTCGGATTCGATTTTTGCCGAGATGACGACGGCAATGGCGCCTTCCTTGGCAGCCTGGTCCTGCACCGCCTTCGAGAACGAATTGCCAGTCGCGGCCGAGCCTTCCTCGACGTTGCAGACGTAGAGCACAGGCTTGGACGACAGCAGGCCGAGCATCCCGAAGGCGCGCTCCTCCTCCGCTTTGCGCTCGACGAGGCGCGCGGGCTGGCCCTCGCGCAGCAGCACCAGCGTGCGATTGACGAGGTCGAGCTGCTCCTTGGCGTCCTTGTCGTTGCCCTTGGCCTTCTTGGAGAGGTTGTCGACGCGCTTCTCGAGGCTGTCGAGATCGGCGAGCATCAGCTCGGTCTCGATGGTCTCGATGTCGGCGAGCGGGGCGATCTTGCCCTCGACATGGGTGATGTCGGAGTCCTCGAAGCAGCGCACGACATGCGCGATGGCGTCGACCTCGCGGATGTTGGCGAGAAACTGATTGCCGAGGCCTTCACCCTTGGAAGCGCCGCGCACGAGGCCGGCGATGTCGACGAAGGTCAGCCGGGTCGGGATGATCTGCGCCGACTTGGAGATCGCCGACAGCTTGTCGAGCCGCGGATCCGGCACCGCGACCTCGCCGACATTCGGCTCGATGGTGCAGAACGGATAGTTCGCCGCCTGCGCCGCGGCCGTCTCGGTCAGCGCATTGAACAAGGTCGATTTGCCGACATTGGGCAACCCGACGATCCCGCATTTAAATCCCACGAGCGTTATTCCTTGCCGTTCTCGTCCTTGGTCAAAAATCCCTTGGCCTGCATGGCGAGATGCACCCTGTTGGCGAAGGTCGCGTCCGTGCCTTTGGCAACCAATGCCGCGTGCTCGGCCACCGCCTCGCACAGCGTCGCCACCCAGTCATTGTCGGCCTTGGCGAAGTCCGACAGCACGTGGCCGTGCACCAGTTCCTTGACGCCGGGATGACCGATGCCGAGCCGCACCCGGCGGTACTCGTTGCCGATATGCGCCGAGATCGAGCGCAGACCATTGTGGCCGGCGATGCCGCCGCCGATCTTCACCCGCACCTTGCCCGGCGGCAGTTCGAGCTCGTCATGGAACACGGTGACGTCGCCTGGCGCGATCTTGAAGAAGCTTGCCGCTTCCTGAACGCTGCGGCCGGATTCGTTCATGTAGGTCGTCGGCTTGAGCAGGATCACGCGCTCAGTGCCGAGCGCGCCTTCCGAGGTCTCGCCCTGAAACCTGCGGCGCCAGGGTGCGAAACCATGACGCCGCGCGATCTCGTCGACGGCCATGAAGCCGACATTGTGTCGGTTACGTGCGAATTTCGCGCCGGGATTGCCGAGCCCAACAAAGAGTCGCATGACGCGGCGCGCCCCTCGCTCGGCACGCGGTCAGGGACCGCGCGCCGGCTTTGAGAGATTACTTCTTCTTGTCGCCGCCGGCGGGAGCCTTGGCAGCGGGAGCCTTGGCAGCGGGAGCCTTGGCAACCGCCGCCGGAGCAGCAGCACCCGCAGCAGGAGCGGCAGCACCGGCCGCCGGAGCAGCGGCACCCGCAGCCGGAGCAGCAGCCGCGGCCTTCTGCTCTTCGGCGTAGCCGGACGGCGGCACGATGGTGACGAGGGTCGCGTCCTCGGAGGTCAGCGCCTTCACGCCGGCCGGCAGCTTGATGTCGGAGAGATGCAGCGAGTGGCCGATTTCGAGCGAACCGACATCAGCCTCGATGAACTGCGGAATGTTCTCGACACCGCACTCGAGCTCGATCGCGTGCGCAACGATGTTCACGGCGCCGCCGCGCTTCACGCCGGGCGAACCTTCGGCCTTCACCACGTGCAAGGGAACGCTGATGCGGATGGTGGCGCCTTCGCCGAGCCGCATGAAATCGACGTGGATCGGGAAGTCCTTGACCGGATCGAGGTGGTAGTCGCGCGGAATCACGCGGTGCTTATTGCCCTCGAGGTCGATGTCGACCAGCGTGGTCAGGAACCGGCCGGCGAGGATGCGCGTGCGCAGTTCGCGATCGTCAACCGAGATCGGGAGCGGGGGCTGGTTGTTGCCATAGATCACTCCGGGCACTCTCCCGGCGCGACGCTCTGCCCGGGCGGCCCCCTTGCCGCTCTTCGGACGTGCGGTCGCCTTCAATTCCTTGACGGTCGCCATAACGTTAAGTCCTTGTTTTTGCAAAAGTTAATGGGCCGCAAGGCGGCCCATGGCATACGCCGCAGCAAGCCTCCAGGGGTGCGGGGGCCGCGGACGTGGCGGGCTTTTACCCGGAAGACGCGGAAATGACAAGGAGAATGGGCCGCCGGGCGGAACCCGATGTCCGGATGGAGCCGCCGGAGTTACCCGCCGAGCTTGACCTCCAGCGCCGCGATGCGTGCTTTCAGGGCCTCGTTCTCCTCACGCGCCAGGCGCGCCATGTCCTTGACCGCCTCGAACTCCTCGCGCTTGACCAGGTCCATGTCGCGCAGGAATTTTTCGGCCTGGGTGCGCATCACCGTGTCGAACTCGCGCTTGACGCCCTGCGCGGCACCGGCGGCGTCGTTCA
Organism: Bradyrhizobium nivariense; assembly: GCF_029846715.1. Taxonomy (GTDB): domain Bacteria; phylum Pseudomonadota; class Alphaproteobacteria; order Rhizobiales; family Xanthobacteraceae; genus Bradyrhizobium. Next base: position 6,216 of record NZ_JARVWW010000023.1, on the reverse strand, counting down.
TCAGGCGGCCGATCTCGTCGAAAAACCGGTTGTTGGTCTGGGTCATGTCGGTCTCCTGGCGGCCTTCGATGAACTCTGCGCGAACTCGCAAGGAGACAATGGCAATCCGATTGGGCCGGTTCAAGAGCCGATCGGCGGTATCCTTGTCATGCCCCGGTTTCCTTGCAATCGTATTCAACGTCCCTGCATAAGAAGAATCACAAAGGCGCTCGAGATGATCGACCAGCAGATCGCGATCCCCACCAAGGACGGTCACACCGCAACCTTCATCACCCATCCCGAACGCGGCGGGCCGTTTCCGGTCATCCTGTTCTACATGGACGCGCCGGCGATCCGGGAAGAGCTGCGCGACATGGCGCGCCGGCTCGCGACATCGGGCTATTACGTGATGCTGCCGAACCTCTATTACCGCTCCGGCGTGATGGAGCTCGGCGCGCTGCCGGCCGATCCGAATGCGCCGGAGCGCAAGCGCATGTTCGCGCTGATGGGTTCGCTCACGATCCCCATGATCATGGACGACACGCGCGCGCTGCTGACCTATGCCGAGGGCCAGGCGGCCGCGAACACCGGGCTGATCGGCACTGTCGGCTACTGCATGAGCGGCCGCTACGCCGTCAACGCCGCCACGCATTTCCCCGATCGCGTCAAGGCCGCCGCCTCGGTCTACGGCACGCAGCTCGCGACGGATCAAGACGACAGCCCGCATCTCGCCGCCGGCAAGACCAAAGCCGAGCTCTACTTCGCCTGCGCCGAGACCGACATCTACGCGCCCGCCGAGATCATCGAGAAGGTCAAGCAGGGCATGGGCGGCGCCAAGAACGGCACCAAGGCCGAGGTCGAGATCTATCCCGGCACCCATCACGGCTTCGCCTTCCCCAAGCGTCCGGTCTATGACCGCGACGCCGCCGAGCGGCATTGGGAGCGTCTGCTGGCGCTCTATCGCCGCAATCTCGTGTAGAACGGGATGGATCGGTCTATCCGCGAACTCGGTGCACCTCTCCCGCTTGTGGGGGAGGTCGGCGCGAAGCGCCGGGTGGGGGTTCTCTCCTCTTGGGGGTTCTCGCCTGCGGAAGCACCCTCTCCCCACCCCTCCCCCGCAGGCGGGGGAGGGAGCGCATTTCCGGCGTGGCCGCGGAACGAGATTCACCACTAAGAAGGCCTGATGCCCTTTCTGCTCATCGACTTTCCCGCCTTCAAGCCGATCGCGATCGAGATCGGTCCGTTCGCGATCCGCTGGTATGCGCTGGCCTATATCTGCGGCATCGTGTTCGGCTGGCTCTATGCGCGCTCGCTCCTGAAGAAAGAGCGCCTGTGGGGCGGCCCGGCGCCGATGTCGCTGGTGCAGATCGACGACTTCATTCTGTGGGTCACACTCGGCATCATCCTCGGCGGCCGCACCGGCTACGTGCTGTTCTACAATCTGCCCTTCTTCATCGACCATCCCGCCGCGATCTTCAAATTGTGGGAGGGCGGCATGTCCTTCCACGGCGGCTTCCTCGGCTGCGTCGTCGCGGTGATGTGGTTTGCTTATCGCAACGGCATCCCGATCCTGTCGCTCGGCGACATCACCACTGCCGTCGCCCCGGTCGGGCTGCTGCTCGGGCGCATCGCCAATTTCATCAATGGCGAATTGTGGGGCCGCGCCACCGACCCGGAGCTGCCCTGGGCGATGATCTTCCCCAACGATCCCGCCCAGCTGCCGCGCCATCCGAGCCAGCTCTATGAAGCCGGCATGGAGGGCATCCTGCTGTTCGCGGTGCTCGCGATCATGATCCGCTTCGGCGCGCTGAAGCGGCCCGGCATGATCCTCGGCAGCTTCACGCTGGTCTATGGCCTGACCCGGATCGCCGGCGAACATTTCCGTGAGCCGGACCAGCAACTCAAATTCCTCTGGGGCGACTGGTTAACCATGGGCATGCTGTTGTCGATCCCGATGCTTATTGTAGGCCTCATACTTATTGTATTGGCAGTGAAGCGTGGAGCGCCGAAGTCCGCAAAGGCCATTCGTTAATTCCTCTTGAGAAGATAGACCGTGACCGAACAGCCGCTACTCAACGAGATCAAGGCGCTGATCAAATCCTCGGGCCCCATGCCGGTCTGGCGGTACATGGAACTGTGCCTGATGCATCCGCGCTATGGCTATTACGTCTCGCGCGATCCCTTGGGACGAGAAGGCGATTTCACCACCGCGCCCGAGGTCAGCCAGATGTTCGGCGAGCTGCTGGGATTGTGGACCGCCTCGATGTGGAAGCAGATGGGCTCGCCGCAATTGCTGCGGCTGATCGAGCTCGGCCCCGGCCGCGGCACCATGATGGCGGATGCGCTCCGCGCACTCCGCGTGCTGCCCCCGCTGTACCAGGCGCTTCACATCCACATGGTCGAGGTCAATCCGGTCCTGCGCGAGCGGCAGGATGCGACGCTGTCGGGCGTGCGCAACATCGCCTGGCACGACAGCATCGACGACGTGCCTGAGGGGCCGAGCATCATCCTCGCCAATGAATATTTCGACGTACTGCCGATCCACCAGATGGTCCGTCACGAGAACGGCTGGCACGAGCGCGTGATCGAGATCGACGCCAACGGAAAACTTCAGTTCGGCGCGGCTTCCGAGCCGACGCCGCGGTTCGAGGTGCTGCTGCCGCCTCTGGTGCGCGCCGCGCCCGTCGGGGCCGTGTTCGAATGGCGGCCCGATGCGGAGATCATGAAGCTCGCGACGCGCGTGCGCGACCAGGACGGCGCGGCGCTGATCATCGATTACGGCCATCTGCGCAGCGATGCCGGCGACACCTTCCAGGCGATCGCGCGCCACACCTTCACCGATCCCCTGAAGGCGCCGGGCCAGGCCGACGTCACCGCCCATGTCGACTTCCAGGCGCTCGCGCGCGCGGCCGAGGATGTCGGCGTCCGCGTGCACGGCCCGGTGACGCAGGGCGATTTCCTCAAGCGCGTCGGCATCGACACCCGCGCCGCGGCGCTGATGCAGAAGGCGACGCCTGACGTCGCCACCGATATTTCGATCGCGCTCAAACGCCTGACCGATACCGGACGCAGCGGCATGGGCTCGATGTTCAAGGTGCTCGGCATCTCCGAGCCGCGGTTGACCAGCGTTGCGGGCCTCAGCGATCTCGAACGGGCCGGAGGCGCCTCATGACGCTTGCTTCGTCGCTGCTGTCGGCCGTGCCCGGCCTGCGCCATGCCTTCTTCACCCGCGAAGGCGGCGTCTCAGGCGGCATCTATTCCGCGCTGAACGGCGGGCTCGGCTCCAACGATGATCAGGCCCTTGTCGCGGAGAACCGCCGCCGCATGGCCGAGCATGTCGGCGTCGCGCCGGAACGCTTTCTCAGCCTGCACCAGATCCATTCGCCCGACGTCCTCGTCGCCGACACCCCGTGGCCGGGCAGGCCGCGGCCGAAGGGCGATGCGCTGGTGACGAAAGTGCCGGGCATCGCGCTCGGCGTCTCCACCGCCGATTGCGGGCCGGTGCTGTTCGTCGATCCCGACGCGCGCGTGATCGGCGGCGCACATGCCGGCTGGAAGGGCGCGCTCACAGGCGTGCTGGAGGCGACGATCTCGGCGATGGAAAAGCTCGGAGCCTCGCGCGGCGGCATCATCGCCGCGATCGGCCCGTTGATCCGCCAGGACAGCTATGAGGTCGGCAACGAGTTCGTGGCGCGCTTCATCGAGGCGGATGCGGACAACGCGATGTTCTTCATCCCGTCGGTGCGCGAAGGCCACGCGATGTTCGACCTGGCCGGCTTCATCCGGAAACGCCTGGAGGCCGCGGGCATCCTGATGATCGACGATCTGGGCCTCGATACCTACGCCGACGAGCGATTCTTCAGCTACCGCCGCTCGGTGCATCGCAAGGAGCCGGATTACGGCCGCCACGTTCACGCCATCGCGCTCGAAGCGTGAACACAAGGGCAACACGCCGTCATTCCGGGGCTCGCGAAGCGAGAACCCGGAATCCATCGCACAGCAACTGACGCGGTGAAATGGATTCCGGGCTCGCGCCAAGTGGCGCGCCTGGGAATGACGGTGCGTTTTGGCGCTCCCGCCCTAGACGTTAATGCGTTTTAACGATATCGCTGCCCTCCATAATGAGGGACGCGTCATTCATCTTGCGCCGCGCAGGTTCGCGTGTGCTGGCGGTCATGCTGCTGGCGGCTGCGACCGCGCTTGGCGGCTGTGCCGGTGGCGGTGGTGCCGCGAACTCCTATGCGATGGCGCCGAGCGCCGGCTCTGGGGCGACGGTCGCGTTCGAATCCATCGACGGGCCGCCGCCGCAAGTGTTCGACCGCATGGTCGGCGTGCTCGACAGCGAATCCAAGCTGCGCAGCCTGTCCGTGGTCTCCCGCGAGGGGACGGCCGCCTACCGCGTGCGCAGCTACCTCTCCGCCCAGATCGTGCGCGGCAAGACCGTGATCGCCTGGGTCTGGGACGTCTACGACGCCAACCAGCAGCGGGCGCTGCGCCTTTCCGGCGAGGAACCGACTGCGGCCAAGGGCGGCCGCGATGCTGCCCGGGATCCTTGGGGAGCTGCCGACGACCTCGTGCTGCGGAAGATCGCCCAGGCCGGATTCAGCGGACTTTCCAACATGATCAGCGGCACGCCGGATGCGCCGAGCTCGACTCCCGGCTTGCGCGGACCAGCGGTGGCGAGCGTGATCCCGGAGGCTCCGGCGGCCGAGATGCCGGCCTCGGCGCTCGGCTATGCCGAGCGATAACCCCCGCTAAACCACGGCCCCAAATTGCCGCCAAACCGTTGGCCAGACTCGGGATTTCGCAGGAAAACGTAGCATCCCGGGTTGCCATTGCAGCCCTCGGCCTGATATTTCCTCGCCCGTCGTAACCGTGCTCCGTGGGTATTCGAGATGTTGAACATCGTGTCCAGCAAAGCGCGGGAGGAAGCGTCCATGTCGGCCAAGAACGGCTCCATCAAGCTCGTCGCCGGCAACTCCAATCCGGCTCTCGCCCAGGCCATCGCGCAAGGTCTCGACCTGCCCCTGACCAAGGCGGTGGTACGGCGCTTCGCCGACATGGAGATCTTCGTCGAGATCCAGGAGAACGTCCGCGGCTCGGATGCCTTCATCATCCAGTCGACCTCGTTCCCGGCCAACGACCATCTGATGGAATTGCTGATCATCACCGACGCGTTGCGCCGTTCCTCGGCGCGCCGCATCACCGCGGTGCTGCCCTATTTCGGCTACGCCCGGCAGGACCGCAAATCGGGTTCGCGCACGCCGATCTCGGCCAAGCTCGTCGCCAATTTGATCACGCAGGCCGGCGTCGACCGCGTCATGACGCTCGACCTGCATGCCGGCCAGATCCAGGGCTTCTTCGACATCCCGACCGACAATCTCTACGCGGCGCCGCTGATGGTGCGCGACATCAAGGACAAGTTCGATCTCTCCAAGACGATGGTGATCTCGCCTGACGTCGGCGGCGTGGCCCGCGCTCGCGGCCTCGCCAAGCGCATCAACACCCCGCTCGCGATCGTCGACAAGCGGCGCGAACGGGCGGGCGAATCCGAGGTCATGAACGTGATCGGCGACGTCGCCGGCTACACCTGCATCCTGATCGACGACATCGTGGACTCCGGCGGCACGCTGGTGAACGCGGCCGACGCGCTGATCGCCAAGGGCGCCAAGGACGTCTACGCCTACATCACCCACGGCGTGCTCTCCGGCGGCGCTGCCGCGCGCATCGCGGGCTCGAAGCTGAAGGAGCTCGTGATCACCGACTCGATCCTGCCGACGGATGCGGTGACCAAGGCGCCGAACATCCGCACGCTGCCGATCGCCAGCCTGATCTCCGACGCGATCGCGCGCACTGCGGCGGAAGAGTCGGTGTCGAGCCTGTTCGATTAATTCATCTACGCCGGCACGATCGTAAGGTGGGCAAAGGCGCGACGCGCTATGCCCACCTTTTTTATTTTATGGCCGCCAAAGTGATGGGTACGCTTCGCTTGCCCACCTTGCGCTAGAGCATTATCGGTTCTGATTGAATCAGAACCGAAGCTCTAGATTCTTGTTTTGACGCGTTTTCTTCACGCGAACCGGTATCCACTTCGCTCGAAAACGCTCTAGGCAGTCTGCTGAAAAACTATGAAGTCGAGAGTTTTCTTGTCTTTGTTCGGTCGCTGTCGGGGCGGAGCGCTGGAGGTTGGATGTCGTGTTCGGCTTGGCGCCGGGTTACCCCGGCGCGGGGTGGCTA
>NZ_JARVWW010000022.1 GCF_029846715.1 Bradyrhizobium nivariense | reverse complement strand
CCGGCGTGATCCAGAACCATCCGAACCGCGCGGGTCCGGACCTCGGGTGAAAACTTGTTCGTCGTCTTGCTCGTCATGGCTCCATCCTCTCAGGAGTTGGAGCCTCCGGCAAACCCGGGGCGGTTCAACCGGCTTCCGCCGCGGAATTGGACGACAGGAAGTCTTGATCCGGGAGGGCGTGCCGATCGAGGCGATGGTCCTGCTGTTGCAGGGGAGGATGGGCGTGAGCGTGTCCGGCGCCGGTGAGATCGCCCAGCTCGAGGCCGGTGACTTCATTGGCGAGATGTCGCTGGTCGATTCGGTGCCGCCCTCGGCCACGGTTGCTGCGAAGATCGATTCCGTCGCCCTTTTTCTCGACAAGAAAATCCTGCTCCGGAAGCTCGCGGGAGACCACGCGTTCGCCAGCCGATTTTATCGCGCTCTCGCAATCCTACTGTCGGATCGCCTGCGGGCCACCGAGCGCAGGATGGCCTACGGCGAGCAGGACCATGGACTGGGTGACGAAGCGATACGCCTGAAGGATGAGCTTGATCCTGGCGTCCTCGATCAGGTGTCGGTGGCAGGCGAGCGATTTGACCGTCTGCTCAAGTTTGTCGAGCAGGTCGCGATGAAGGGCGCCAAATCCTGAGGCGAGGCAGGGCCTTTCGGAATCTACCGCTTACCGACGACGAAGTCCGACATCTGCCGCATCGCTCGCAAACGAATCCAACGGTACCTTTCCCCCTCAAGCGCACCAAGCAAAGGAGCATTTGATCTCCGACTCGGCAGCAAGCGAGCGAGCAAAAGATCTCGTCAAACTCGCATAAGGATGCGCTCGGCGACAGCTCGCTGGATGACGTTTCAGGCGGGCTTTGGCCGTCCGTAATGTCCAGCAGCACATACAACCGAACCATCTGATTTCTTGCTGACCAACAACGCGCGCCATCCGATAGCCTGATCGAAGAGTTCGGCCCGGCCGCGGTGCATCGAGCTGGAAATAGCCATCGCGTAAATACTCGCTTCTCCGCTTTGCCCATTTCCGGTGGAAAGGGCATCAGGTCATCGTGCGTCCGATACGGTTCGAACGTGTGACCTCTGCCTTCGGAGGGCAAGAATGCTAGGCGGCCTGCCGAATCCGTTGTTCCGCATCGAGATTGACCAGCCTCATCGCGACATCCTGAGTCGCTCGTCGGCATGCACCGCGTCCCAGCCAATCTTGCAGTGCTCGAACGCCGGTAAGCGACGGCCCTATGGCCGCAAACAGCACGCGACTAATCGCCTGCTGCTGGCTGCGTAGATGGTCCTCAAGAAGCTTGTGCCGGGTAATATAATGGCGCCAATCTTTGGCACTGAGCAATTCGACAGCGCGAGTCGTCGAAAGCTTCCGTACTCACAAGCGACAACGGCTAATCGAAGCTGTTGCAGCCGCGAGGGCGGATAGTCCGGAAGTCTTGGGCCAGGAGCTTATCGCTGCGAAGGCGAGAGGAGGACCGGCTCTCATCGTCGTGCCGGTCGGAGAGATGCCCAGCCCGTGGGCACTGATTCACGACCACATACTGCCGGTTTCGCAAGCGCCGCCGAACCCGCTCGACCGAATCGCTTGTTTAAGCGATCAACTGCCGTTCGGCGCAAGGAAGCTGGCCACCGTTAATCGCAGCACCCTCCCTCGTGTCGCCAGCTCAGCTCCAGCTTGTGAGTTGTTCGGTAAACCGGCGGCGACGGCTGTATTCCGGTCATAGCGAGACCGCAGTCCAGTCAGCGTCCCCATCTTGACAATCGCAGGACGCCTGCGATACGTATCTCAGGCTACCTGATAAACGAAGATAACGGGAGGAGTCGGAATGAGATCGCTTTCTCAAGCGAAACATGTGGACTCCGCCCCCTGTCTCTCTGTCTATTCGACATATCGCGAGCAGGGATCTGCCGGCGTCCACCGGATCGTCCTCCGATGATGGGCGACGATGAATTCCTCGCCGTGCCATTTCTGCCGCGCGAGGTCGATCTGGTCCAAGGAGACGACGGCGCGCTCATCGTAAGAAATCTGACGCCTCTTGGGCCGATTCCAAACAGCGTGCCGGCCATGTTCAGGGAGACCGCGAGCCGCTACCTAGACAAGGTATGGTTGGCTCAACGCCGCGGCGTCGATCGTGGCTGGAAAGTCGTCACGTACGGAGAAGGATTGAAGCAGATCGACGCGCTCACGCAGGCGCTGATCGACCTGGATATGAGAGGTCGCACGATCATGGCCTTGAGCGGCAACTCGCTGGAGCTCGCCGCCCTCTCATTGGCCGCGATGCAGGCCCGTATGCCGATTGCACCGATCACGCCGGCTTACTCTTTGGCGAGCCAAGACCACGGGAAACTCAAGGAGATGGCCCGGGTGCTAAAGCCCGGCTTGATCTTCGTCCAAAGTGGGGAGCGGTTCGAACGTGCGCTGCGCGCCCTGCGCAGCATGCCGGGATTCGATGCGCGGGTGCTGACGGCTGGCGAGCCGAACCACGAGACCCACTACCTGCTGGACGACTTCCTGCGCACGCCTGTTCGCGTGCGGATGGAGCTGGAGATCGGCGCAATAACCCCCGAAACACACGCAAAGTACCTTTTTACGTCCGGTTCAACGGGGTCGCCGAAGGCGGTCATTACGACGCAGCAGATGATGTGCGCAGCGATCTCGATGTTCACGCAACTGGTCAACGATCAGGGCCGCCAGCGCCAGCTGGTGCTCGACTGGCTGCCCTGGAGCCACGTCATGGGCGGAAGTGCCCAGTTCAATCTCGTCATCGCGGCTGGAGGATCGCTCTACATTGACGACGGTCGGCCAACGCCGACTGAGTTCAAGGAAACGATCCGTAACCTTCGCGAAATTGCGCCCACGGTCTTCAGCAACGTTCCGATCGGCTACGCGATGCTAGCGGAAGCGCTGGAGGACGATCCGGATCTCGCTTCCAAATTTTTCTCTCGAATGACCCTGTTTGGTTATGCGGGAGCGCGTTTGCCGGACGAATTATACACGCGTATGCAGCGCCTGGCAGTGCGGCACACGGGACGCAAGATCCCGTTCACATCGGGCTATGGGGCGACGGAAACGGCCGCAGCCACGACTTATGTCTACTGGCCGACGGATCGCGTCGGGTTGATCGGTCTGCCGCATCCCGGCGTCGAGCTCAAGCTCGTACCTGCAGGCGATGGCCGTTATGAAGTGCGCACGCGCAGCATCGCCGTGACGCCGGGCTATCTCGGAAACGAAGAAGCGACCCGAGCCGCTTTCGATGACGAAGGCTTTTACAAAATGGGGGATGCGGCCACTTTTGTGGACGAAGGCGATCCCAAGGCTGGCTTTCTGTTTGCGGGTCGTCTGACCGAAGACTTTAAGCTTTTGAGCGGAATATTCGTGCACACGGAAAAGCTTCGCGCTGGCTTGCTCGAAGCTCTGTCGCCGCTCGTCTGCGAACTTGTGATCACAGGCGCCGACCAAGCGTTCGTTGGCCTCCTTGCCTGGCCAAATGTGGCGTCGTGTCGCCAGTTTATTGAGCGGCCGGAAGTCTCGGCAGAGGAAATCATCCAGTCGCCCGTCATGCAATCCGCAATTCGAGACGCGCTCATTGCGTTCAACAAGACACATGGCGCGACCAGCATGCATGTCAGGCGAGCTCTCCTTCTGGCCGAGCCGCCGTCCTTCGATCGTGGGGAGGTCACGGCCAAAGGTAACATCAACGCGAAAGCGGTCCATTCGAACCGCGCCGCCGCTATAGTCCGCCTGTATTCCGATCATCCCAACGAGAGCGTCATCCGAGTCGACTAGGACAGCCAATGTTATCATCTATGAATCCCCTTGAAATCGAGTATCGCGATAACATCGCAATTCTGACGCTGAATCGTCCCGACAAGCGCAACGCCCTCAACGACCAGACGATTGACGCGCTGTCAGATTTCTTTGCCTCGCCGCCGGAGCACGCCGCCGTGGTGATCCTGCAGGGCGCAGGCGAGCACTTCTGCGCCGGGCTCGATCTCGCGGAGCTGATCAGCAAGAACCGCACGCCTGAACAAGTCATCCGCCACTCGCGTGGTTGGCACCGCACGTTCGACCTCATTCAATATGGCGACATTCCCGTCATCAGTTGCCTCAAGGGCGGAGTGATCGGAGGCGGACTGGAGCTCGCGGCGGCCACTCATATTCGTATCTGCGAGCCTTCCACCTTCTTCCAACTGCCGGAAGGGCAACGCGGCATCTTCCTCGGCGGCGGCGGCTCGGTTCGTATTCCCCGGATTATCGGGACAGGGCGTGTCGTGGAAATGATGCTGACCGGCCGACGTTTCGACGCGGACGAGGGGATTCGACTTGGCCTTGGCCACCGAACCGCTCCCGCCGGCAGGGGGCTGGACTGTGCGCTCGAGCTAGCCAAGATCGTGGCGGCCAATCTGCCCACCTCCAACTATGCCATCATCAACGGAATCGCCCGCATCGGCGAGATGTCTGCCGCGGAGGGACTTTTCGCTGAGACGATGACAGCCCTGATGACCGGCTCTGCGCTGAAGAGCCGCGACCGGATACGCGAGTTTCTTGACAGAAAGCGTGAGCCGAATGCGACGGGTGCAGCCGAACCGGCATTGCAAGGGCTTGGTAAGTCATGAGCGGTCAGCACGCCTGCTACATCGTTGGCGCTTATGAACATCCCACTCGCCGCGCAGACGGCATTTCCTCAGCGAAGCTGCACGCCGATGTCGCTTTGGGCGCGCTTGCCGATGCTGGACTGTCCCTCGATGACGTCGACGGGTACTTCTGCGGCGCCGATGCCCCCGGCCTCGGGCCCATGTCGGTCGCCGAATATATTGGCCTCAGAAAACTCCGATATCTCGACAGCACGGAAACGGGAGGCTCGTCATACATTCTGCACCTTCACCACGCGATGCAGGCAATCGCGCAGGGGCGATGCAACGTAGCCCTGATAACCCTCGCCGATCGCCCGCTGGCGGCCGCCAGCGGGACAGGCTTGGCAGGTGTGGATTTCAAGTCGATGCCAGCGTTGCCATTCTTACCGCCGGTACCGATTCCGCCTATGTACGGCTACGCGATGGTTGCCAGGCGGCACATGCATGAATTCGGCACGACCTCTGAGCAGCTTGCCTGGGTGAAGGTTGCCGCCTCCCATCATGCCCAACACAACGAGCATGCGCTGCTGCGGAAGGTTGTGACCGTGGAGGACGTGCTGAACTCGCCCATGGTCGCAGATCCCTTACACCGGATGGATTGCTGTGTCGTGACCGACGGCGGCGGTGCGATCGTGGTGGCTCGCAAGGAAATAGCCGAGTCGCTGAAGAGACCACGCGTGCGCGTGGCCGGCGCCAGCGAGTCCTTGAAGCATACTAATGGCGGTTGGTTTGACATCGTCTCCTCGGCGGGCGTGGAGTCGGGCAGGGCGTCTTTCGAACAAGCCGGCGTGTCGCCCGCAGATATCGGCTATGCGTCCCTCTACGACAGCTTCACGATAACGGTCGTCGTGCAACTGGAAGACCTGGGGTTTTGCAGGAAAGGCGAGGGCGGAAAATTCGTTGCCGATGGCAATCTGATCTCCGGCGTCGGGCGGCTGCCCTTCAATACCGACGGCGGGGGCCTCTGCAGCAATCATCCCGGCAACAAGGGCGGAATGACCAAGCTGCTGGAGGCCGTGCGCCAGTGCCGCGGTGAGGCGCATCCCGCCGTTCAGGTCAAGAATCACGACTGGGTACTTGCGCATGGCACGGGCGGCGCAATGGCCGGCCAGCATGTCGCTGGGACCGCAATTCTCGCAGCGGAGTGAGCAAGTGTCGCAGATGATCGCTCCCGTTCTGGACGGGTTGGACCCTTACTGGCAGGCGGCTTCAGAGGGCAAGTTGGCTGTCGGCAGATGCCGCTCCTGCGGCAAGGCTTACTTCTATCCCCGGCCGCTCTGCCCGTTGTGCGGCAGCGCATCGACTGAGCTGAAGGTCGCGAGCGGCCGAGGCCGAATCTATTCGTTCTCCATCGTTCGCAACGCAAAGCGCTCGACGGCGGCTGCGATCGTGGAATTGGAAGAAGGTCCGCGCGTTCCGACGGCGCTGCTCGACTGCGACGTCTTCGACCTCAAGATCGGAGATCCGGTCGAGGTTTTCTTCCAGCAAGCGGACGGGACTGCGGCTTTGACGTTTACCACCGAAGCTGCCCAAGCGGCCCGGAGATACGCGCGGGCTGCTTTGGGAGAGTCCTCGATCGTTCCCGGGTTGCCGTCGGACGAAGCCACTCCGGAGGTCCAGCGCGCGGCCGTCATCGGAGCCGGCACCATGGGCAGCGGCATTTCCATTGCATTGCTGCAGGCCGGGATCTCAGTCCTGCTCATCGATGCGAATGCGGGCGCCCTGGAGAAAGCCAGCGCCCAGATCGCCAAGGTGTTCCAGACGTCCGTGTCGCGCGGTCGCATGACCCGAGAGCAAGTCTCTGGGTGCATGGCCGCGCTGAGATGCGAGACGCAGATCAGCGCCGTCGGTGCCGCGGATTTGGTCATCGAAGCCGTCTACGAACAAATGGCTCTCAAGAAGCGGATCTTCGGCGAACTCGATCGCTACTGTGCGCCGGGCGCAACGCTAGCGACGAATACCTCGACCCTCAATGTCGACGAAATCGCCGGGTCCACGAAACGGCCGGGCGACGTGATCGGTCTGCATTTCTTCAGCCCGGCCCACGTGATGAAGCTGCTCGAGGTCGTCAGAGGCCCAAGAACGGGCGGCCGCACGATCATGCGCGCGATGGCCTTGGGTAAGCGGCTCGGAAAAGTACCGGTACTGGTCGGAATCTGCGACGGGTTCGTCGGCAACCGTCTGATGATCGCCCGGGAGCGGCAGGCCGGCGAATTGCTGCTGCACGGCGCGCTTCCCGATCAGATCGACCGGGTGCTCCGCGAGTTTGGGCTTCCGATGGGCACCTTTGAGCTTCAGGACATGGCCGGCGGCATTGAACTCAATTACCGGTTCCGTCTGGCAACTGGCGGTAGGGACTTCATCATCGACCGCTTGTTCGAGCTTGGAAGGCTGGGCCAGAAAACGGGCAAGGGCTATTACTCGTATGATCCGTCGAGCAGAGCACCGCGGCTCGACCAGGAAGGCATCGAGGTCTTCAAAGCCGCATCAAGGCACCACGGAATCGAGCGACGAACCTTTTCAGACGCGCAGCTGAGAGATCGTCTCATTCTCCCGATGATCAATGAAGCCGCGAAGTTGATCGAAGAAGGCGTGGTCATTCGCCCCAGCGACATCGATGTTGTCTGGCAGAACGGCTACGGCTGGCCGACCTGGAGGGGCGGACCGGTGTACTGGGCCGACCGCGTTGGACCGGCGTTCATCTACGACCGGCTTGGCGCCCTTCACAATGAGTGCGGTGAAGCTTTCAGGCCTGCGGGCCTCTTGAAGCGGCTCGCTTCCAGTGGCGGGCACCTCCTCGATCACAGGCCCGGCACCTGAGACCAGGCTCGATGGGCGAAGGGCGGAGCACGCTTATCCATGTTCAAAGGCAAAAAAACGGGGAGGGAGAGATCAATGAGCAAACGGACATGGCTTGCCTTATTCATCGCGATCGGAGCGGGGAGCTCGTGCGCAATAGCTGGCCCGAAGACGTACGACCCCGGTGCGAGCGACACCGAGATCAAGATCGGTCAGACGATGCCACATTCCGGTCCCGCCTCGATCAACGGCATCATTGGCCGGACCTACGAAGCCTACTTTCGCATGGTGAACGAGAAGGGAGGCATCAACGGCCGGAAGGTCAGCTTCTTCTCCGAGGATGATGCGTTCAGCCCGCCGAAAACCGTGGAGGCGACGCGAAGACTCGTGGAGCAGGAAGAGGTGCTCGGTTTTGCAGGGTCTCTCGGCACCGCGACCCAGCTCGCAGTCCAAAAGTACCTGAACGCGAAGCACATCCCGCAGATCTTGCTGAACACCGGAGCGAGCAGGTGGAATAATCCGAAGGAGTTCCCCTGGACCACGCCTGGGCTTCCTCTCTACACGACGGAATCGCGCATCGACGCAAAATACGTTCTCCAGATGAAGCCCAGTGCGAAGGTTGCAATCCTCTATCAAAATGATGACTTTGGCCGGGACTTCACAAAATCTTTCAAGGACGTGCTGCTGGCGAGTCAAAGCGGGGCAAGCGTCGTTGCAGAGCTGTCCTACGATCTGACCGAGCCGTCCATCGATGCACAGATTGTGAGACTTTCGCAGTCGGGCGCAGACACGTTTCTGGATGTTTCTCTGGGCAAAGCGACCTCGCAGGCGATCAAAAAAGCTGCAGAGCTTGGATGGAAGCCGCTCCATGTTCTCGCCAGCGTTTCGGCGTCGTTGCCGGTTCTGCAGGCCGCCGGTACCGAAGCGTCGAAGGGGATCGTTGCGGCCGTGTATTCGAAGGATCTCAGTGCTCCGAGATGGTCCGATGACCCGGCCGTGAAGGAGTTTCAGGAGTTCCGTGCAAAGTACCTCCCGAATGTTGCTGCCGACAATTTCTATGCTTTCGCCGCATGGTCACAGGCCGTGGTCCTTCGGCGCATTCTGGAGAACTGCGGCGACGAGCTGACGCGCGAAAATCTGCTCAAGCAGGCAACGAGCCTGAAGGGGGTCGTAGCTCCAGCCTTTCTGCCGGGCGTTGCCTTCGGGATGACCCCGACTGACTATTCGCCCATCCGCACGCTGTATGTCCAGACATTCAATGGCAACGATTGGGACCTGTCCGAGGGTGTGGTCAGCGAATAGGCGGCACATCGTGAGCGTATAGAGACTTGACGAGTTTGGCGGATTTCGAGCTCCAGAATTCCGGCGTCGGTCTGATCCTAGGCGATATTGCCGCTCGCCGTATCTGAGGGCTCACGGTCCTCGGCTGCAACTGCTCGACTGCCGCTTACGATACAGCGCAACTGCTGCCGGAAACTCTTGAGCTCGTCATCTGACAACACTGCAAGCATTTTCGCCTCCGCCTTGTCGACCTCTCGATCCAACTCCGCCAGCGCTGCCCGGCCCTTGGCCGAGAGCATGATCAACTTGGCCCGTGGCATATCTGGATCCGGCTTTTTCAGGATCAGCTTCCTGCCATACAAGGACGCCACGGTCTCGTTTGCCGATTGCGGTGTAATTCTCAAGCGCCGAGCCAGGCTTGCCGAAGAATGCGGAGTCCGAGCGTTTTCGATGATGCTCATAGCCGTATATTGGGTCGTCGTGAAACCGTGGATCCGGAGGATCGAATCCATCATGAGGCGAGTCTCTGTCTCCAGCAGTTTTATCAGGTAGATGGTTCGGGCGCGGTCGGTCATTCGTAGCCTTTGACCTGGGAATCCCGAGTTCTTTACACATCGGGCCACGCAAAGGCTACACGCAAACCGGGCGTGCCGCGAGGACCGGTGACCACCACGCAGCGATAGCCGCAGCCGTCGGTTACCCTCGGCCGTGTACATCTACCGGCGCCGCTCAGAATTCGCAGCCGAGCTCTTTGTGCGTCTCGTCGATCCAGTTCCTGTTCCAGCCTTTGCCCGACCGGATATCGCGCAAAATCTCCCACCTCTTGGCTTCGACCGTCGGAAGCAGGCTCTCGGCGAGCCCAAAGGGGATACAGACCATCCGGCACTTCGACAGGAAAAAGCGTTGGCATCCAGCGGCCTGAGGTCGCGACGGCCGGCGGACTGCCGAACCCGGCGTGGAAGCCAAATCTCTGGGGGCTAGCGCGTCATTGGAGGCGCCTGTTGTCAGAGCTGGATGTCAGGAGCCGCTTTGAGGGCGCAGTTCGTGGAAACGTCGAAGGAGTTAAGTAAGCGTTCCATTTCTGCAGCTGATTCAACCATCAACGGTGCGATTTCGTCTCGCATACGTTGCTCAGCGTAGTCTTTTGCGAGCACGGTCATCGTGAGAACGAGAAAGCTGTTGTACAAAGACGACCAGAAAGGAACCGCGATTGCGTTCAAATGGGCTCTAAAGAGACCGCAGCCGATGACGTACCCTCGCTCCCTCAGCGCAAGCCGGTTTCGCTGGAGCCTCGATCGCAGTCGTTCGGCCTCCTTGGGAGCGCATCGATCAATCAAGAGCAGGAGATCATCGGCCTCGGAAGCATCAATGACCGCAGCGTAGGCGTGACCTGCGACCGTTCTCGTCATGGGAACTCGATTGCCTCTTCCGGCTCGGGAGCTAGATTGAGTAGCGGCCGTGGCCACCTCGATGAAGGTTATGTCGAGACGGTCGGGAATGCCCAGGGCGATCACGCCGGGCACTCTATCCGTAATGCGGTTCAGGATTGAACGGATTTGTCCGTCACGTGCCGGACTTCTTGTCATTGCAAGAGACATGCCCACGGCGCCTGGTCCGATCCGATACTTCTGTTCCTCGCGGACATATACGAGCAAACCCATCCTAGGTCATCGTTTTCTTGGTTTGAATCATATCAGGCGGCCTCCGCGAGTTTATAGGACCAAGTGTGAATGACGGGATGACGATTGATGTCCTCGATGCCGGCCATGATGCGCTCCTTGAGCTCCAGCTTCGATGCGACCCGGATATGACGCAGGACGGAGCGGGCAAATTTGGAGAAGAAGCCCTCGACGAGGTTGAGCCAGGAGCCATGCTTGGGCGTGAAGGTGAACTCGAAGCGGCCGGCTGGTCGGGTTGCGATCCAAGCTTTGGTCTCTCGGGAGATGTGCGCCGAATGATTGTCAAGAATCAGCTTGATCGCAGTGCTGGCCGGATAGGCGGCATCGAGAAGTTTGAGGAACTCGATGAACTCGCGGCTGCGGTGACGATCTCTGACCAGGGCATGGACTTGGCCGCTGAGCAGATCAATTCCAGCCAGGAGACTGAGCGTGCCGTGGCGTCTGTATTCGTGGTCACGCGCGAAGCAGGCGTGGACACCCGGCTCGGGCGGCAAATCCCGCCCCGTCGTCGCGATGGCCTGGATTCCCGGCTTTTCGTCATAAGAGAGGATTGCTGTCCGCCTGCGCGGCTTCCTGGATTTAGCCGCGGCCTTTTTCAGAACCTGGACCTGGCGATAGACGCACAGAACCTCTGCCATCTTCTGCTCGAATTCAGCGTCGCGGCGTTCCAGGTAGTAGCGCACCTTGTGCGGCTTGATTTCCTCTTGGCCAAGAATCTTGCAAACCGTGCCTTGCACCAGTCTGGCCAAGCATCCGTGCCCCGCCGCTGGCCCATGTTCGCGCGCGTGGCGCGCCAGCAGCCGCGTCGTCCACAACTCGTGCGGGTAGCCGTGCTCCTTGGCCTTGTCGCACGCCAGAGATACCAGCCAGGCCTTGGCCTCCGGCGTGATCGTCGGCTCTTTGCCTGGGCGCGGCCGGTCATCCAGCGCTGCCAGCGGACCATAAGCCATCGCTCGCTCGACACAGCGCTGCACGGTCTGATGATGCGCCCCAAGACTTTGCGCCACTGCCAAAAACGATGGGTTCTCACGGTAAGCGAGAAGCATCCGCGCTCGCTCCACCCGGCTCGCAGGCTCCGTGCGCGAACGCGATACACTTGTCAGCTTCGCAATCTCCTCGTCGTTCATCGCCAGCTCGACCGCACGCCGCCATCCTGCCATCATGCAACTCCTCGTCTCGTCAATCACAAGCGAGGAATCCACCAACATGCATTCGGTTCCAAGATCAGGATCTATCCAATACGTCCGGATTCATGGAATCGCTCGTCTAGTTAGCGTCTGCGTTAAGCGCGACACCGTGGATCGGGGCAAGCCGCAGCGCGCCGACAGATCTCCATTGCCAAGACAAGCCGCGAGGCCGTCAAAACAACGCAATACCTCGAATGAGCGCGACACAACTTCGACAGTGCCAGCCTTGTTCTTGAGCTTGCCAAGTTATGGTCCATGAACCACTTGTTCGGCGACGCGTCCCATTGTGATCAAAACTCCGGTGTTGGGCAAAGATCCCGACGGTATGTTTCGCAACCACTGAGCTTTTTGGCATGTACCTCAGAGTCCTCGCGCCTTGCCGGAATTGGGTTACCGACCAGTTTAGCCGCCGTCGACAGGCCGCGGTATGCCGGTGATCCCTGCGGCTGCGTCCGAACAGAGGAATACGGCAACATCACCTATCCGCTCCGGCGGCAACAGCATCAGGTCGGGTTGTTTTTGCTTCAGCAAATCGCGAATGCCGGGGTCATGGTCGCCGCCGAACTGAGCGGCACGCGCTTCGATCTGGGGCTAAATGATTGCGGTGTCAGTCACCCCCTTAGAGCTGTTGACCGTAATCCCCTGCGCTCGAGCGCGACTCCCTTTGATATGCCGACCAGGCCGTGCTTCGCTGCAAGATAGGCCGTCTTGTTGAGGGAGGCGACTAAGCCGTGAACCGATGCAATGGTGAGCTGAATACCGGCATTTGTCGACGAGGATATCCGGGGCTGCGAGCAGGGCGGACGCTTCGCTTACGAGGTCGACTGCAGCTGCGGCGTCAGCAAGATGAGCCCTTATGTAGGCCGTCCTTGTACCGGCTTGCTGCGAGACATCTTCGGCGATCCGTTGACCGAGCTCAAGCGGCTCGATCCGGTGCAGTACGACTGCTGCCCCGGCGCGAGCAAGACGGTCCGCGACCGCCCGGCCAACTCCTTGTGAAGCTGCTGTTACCAATGCGCAATGGTGCTTCAGCATGTCCTGGTTTCCTCCGCCATTCGAGTCCAACTTGTGCGCCCTGGCTTTCAGCACCTAGCCGTACTTTTTTCTTTGGTGGCATTGCCGAAAAGGGATACCCGTCGGCGCTCGAAGGGAGCGATCGACTCGGGACAGCGCCTCAAGCTCGGCCGCGTCGAGAGCCGCTTCCCTCCTGGTGACATCGACCCGGATGCCACGAGAGTGCGATGTCCCCTGAATCCTTAGGTGGGGCATTTCCCTTATCGAACCGGCGCTTTTCATACAATCAAGATTTATACTTGCCTGATGGACAACTTAATGGTAGGGCCGCATCAAACGCAGCCAAAGGAAAACAGTGCGCATTGGGTGGGAAGCTTTCACTGCGGCTCATCTCGATTCCACGGCGACTCAGGCCCTGATTGCTTGGGGCAGTCGAGCGCGGCACGAAGAGTGAGATGGCGCAGGTCTAAAGGAATCTCAATCCAGATGCTCGACAAGCAGACCGCGGCCGATGGCCAGCAGACTTCATCATTCGAATTGTCCAAAGTTGCGGGGATAAGTGCCGCTGCGCCGACTGGTCGTGATGGCGATACTAAGGCCACTGATACTGCACAGGTCGCGTGACGTCGATCGCTGAGTCTTCAAAGCGCCCGGTTTTGCGACCGACAACGAAGGAAGAAACAGATGCGTGCTGCATTCTACGAGCGCACAGGCGAAGCTGGCGAGGTGCTGCGATATGGCGAGCTACCTGATCCCGAACCTAGTCCTGGCGAGGTAAGAATTCAGCTCCATCGATCGGGCGTCAATCCTTCGGACGTCAAGCAGCGCGCCGGCCGCGGCGTCTCAACGATGCCCTTTCCACGTATCGTCCCACACAGCGACGGAGCAGGCGTGATAGATGCCGTCGGCACAGGGGTCGACGCGAAGCGCATCGGACAGCGCGTTTGGACCTGGAATGCGGCCTATAAGCGGCCAAATGGGACGGCCGCGCAGTACGTGACGTTACCGCAAGGGCAGGCTGTTGAACTACCTGACTGCGTCTCGGATGACGCAGGAGCGTGCTTGGGAATCCCCGCGCTCACAGCATTACATGCTCTTCTGACGGACGGCGGCATTGCGGGCCAGCGGGTGCTGGTGGCGGGTGGAGCGGGTGCGGTGGGATACTACGCGATCCAGTTCGCTCGCTTGCTCGGTGCTGTCGATGTGATAGCGAGCGTCAGTAGCGCGGAGAAGGGAGCGCTTGCACGTGATGCCGGTGCCACGCACTGCATCAACTACCGCACGGACCCTGTCGCGGACGCGGTTCTCGAAGCGACGCGAGGCGAGGGCGTGGATCGCGTGATCGAGGTCGATGTAGCTTCCAACGCCCAATCCAATCTCAAGGCGCTAGCCGAGGGCGGAACCTGGGTTGTCTACGGTAGTCGTGAGCGTGAGTTCACACTGCCTTTTCTGCCTTTGATTGACCGCGCCGTTCTCGCCCGCTTCTTTTCGGTTTACCGCCTCGCGCCGACGGCGCGCGACAGCGCAATTCGCCTCCTGCAGTTCTGGTTGCGCAATGATCAGGTTCGCCACCTCATCGCTGAATGCTACCCGCTGTCGGAGATTACCAAGGCTCACAACAGCGTCGCGAGCGGTGCGGTGACCGGAAACGTTGTGCTTGCGATCGGTTGAAGCAGCCGCGAGAGCGGCCGAGCAGCGGTGATTGCGATGGCCCGCCGGGTGACAAGTTGTTGTTGTCTACGATGAAGCCGTTTGCCCTCGCGCAGCAGGAAACTTCGCGACTGGCACAGCGCGCCGACGGTAGCGGCTGAATTGTCTAATGGCCAATCTAGGGAGGCAGTCTTGAAGCTCTACACATCACCCTTGTCACCGTACTCGGCTCGCGTTCGCGCGTCACTCTATTACAAGGGTCTCCAGGCCGAGATGATCAAGCCGTCGAGCCTTGGCGGGATGACGTCGTCCGCATTCAGGGCAATTACACCGATCGGCAAGATCCCCGTCCTCGTCCTTGATGATGGTTTCACGATCACGGAGTCCGACTCGATTGTTGAGTTTCTGGAAGACCTTCACCCGCATCCCGCGCTCCGGCTAGCGAATCCACTCCTTCGGGCCAGGGCGCGAATGTTGAGCAGGATAGTCGAACTGTATGTTATGGGCGCAATAGTCGGACTCCAGCCCATGATGCCAATTTCCCTGCACCAGGCTCCCGTTGCACGTGATGAAAAACGAATCTCGATCCATGCCCCGCAATTGATAAAGTCCCTCGACGATCTCGAGCATTTCCTGTCGAAGGAGGGGCCGCACGCCGTCGGCAGCGAGCTGAGTACCGCGGACACCACGATTGCATCCTTCATTCCGTTTGTGCGCGCCGCCGAAGACTATTTGGGACAGCAAGGCTTGATCGACGCTCACCCTGCCTTGGCCGGCCTCGTCAACCGCTTCTCACAAAACGCCGTGCTGCAGAAGGTCTTCTCTGAGGTGTCCGCAGCGATGAGTGAGCGTCGCGCGGAGGTTCAGAAAAAATTTGGCCTTTCGTAGGGACTTGAAACATCAGCAAGAAAGACCGTCTTGGCTCCGCGAATGGTCGGAAGCGGGCGCGCCCGCTTCGCTTGACCGCTCGACTTTCGGCTCTGGTTTGGTCGCAGCTCTGACCCTATTCAGCCTTGGAACCGTTTGACCGCGGAGGCCGCTTGATGGTTTTCGGTCGACTGCTTCGGGAGCGCGCCGAGATCGGCGGATCCCGAAAGAAAAGCGCACAACAGGTCGCAACGTGCTTTTCGACGAATGCTGGCGAGAACGGGGACTGACCAGTCACCGCTTCGGCCTCTGCAGCTTGCATGAATATCCGGGTTACGGCGCCGATGAAGAGATAGAGGAGGTGATAAGGGTCGCCCTCAACATACCGACCGGCCTTCTGCGCCGATTTTATCAGGCCGGTGACGGCCGCAAAGAATGGCTTGGTTCTATTTTCGACGACCCACCGAAGCCTGTTGGTCGATCGATCACCTTCGTTTGCCATCAACCAGTGGAAACCAGGATTAGCAGCCGCAAATCTCACAAAATCCTCCTGGATCAGCCGAAGCTTGGTTACGTCATCGACGTCTTTCAATCCGGCCATCCGAGCTTGCCATGTCGCCGTGAAATCTGCGGCGACGGCGGTCATGACCGCCTTCCAAAGGTTCTCCTTGTTCTTGAAATGGTAAGTGACCAATGGGTGATGAACGCCTGCCTTCGCGGCGATGACGCGCGTTGAAGTCCCTTCAAAACCCATTTCAGCAAACTCGGAATAGGCGATCTTGAGGATGCGCTCTCGCGTATCGATCGAGCGTTGTTGCCGGCGACGTTTCTTGACGAATTTTGAGCTTTGCTCTTTGAATAGGCTCTCTGCCAAAGCGTGTTACTCTCCTGAGTTCGCGTATCTAGGGACTTTCAACTTCCGCCACCAACGCTCTCGATGTTGAACTGATGTCGGTCCGCATCGAGGGCGATCATCTCAGTTTTGGAAACAGCTGCGCTGCGACTGGCTTGCAACGGGACCTCATACGCCAGTCCTGCGCCGGAGCGGCAATTTCCTCGTGGCCGGTCTGCTGCCCAGCTTTGCTTTAGCTCGACCATATGATCGAGGCGCAAGATCGGCGGTAGCATTCGATCGATGAGCTTCAAACGAGCGCTTCAAAGCATTTTGATCTTTTCTGGCCAATGCCCAGATGATTTTGTCGTGTTCTTGGACGGTTCTCAGGCGGGCTTCGGGAAGCGCCAGCTTGCCCGCGATGTAGACATCGTTCATCGTCCACAACCGCTCGATCTCTCTGAAGATGAGCTTGTAACGGCTGAGGCTAAAGATCTTGATATGAAACTGATGGTTCAGCGATATCATGTCTGCCCAGTCGGTTCCTTCCGCTACCTCGGCCATCTTGCGATTGAGGAGCTTTAGCTGGGTGATTTCGTCTTTCGTCGGCCAATCCATTGCTTCGAGGAGTTCGTCTTCCAGTAAGCTTAGCATGCGATAAAGTTGATGCAGTTCCTCCGGCACTCGCTTCGCGACGAAGTAGCCCCTGTTGAGATGATGATCGAGCATTCCCTGATCGGCCAGAATGGTCAGCGCTTCCCGAAGCGGTACCCGACTTACGCCGAACTCTTCTGCCATTTCCTCTTGACGGATCTGTTCTCCCGGCAGCAGCACGCCCTGCGAAATGAGCATGCGCAATCCACGTTGGACCCGCTCAACACTGCCCGTTTCAAGTTGTTCGGCGCGCCGTTTCATTGTCTAAATTCCCGTCAGCACCGAACGAATGTAGCAAACAAACATCTTTTAGTAGGCGAAGGCGGCTGCGTGCTTTGTGTAGGAGAGCTGCCATTCTTAGCCGATGCGCCGCGATCGAGCACGTGAGGTGGAACCGGTTTCGCGCGCGCGCTCGCCCGCCGCGCGAAACTGTTCCACCATCTTGACCAGCCGCGGACCCCACTTTGATTCGATCGCGCGGCGCGTGAGGATAGCGTCTGATCCAATCATATTGAATGCCAGAATTTGCTGACCATCCTTGTCGAGGAAGGGGACGCTCACTGCGTTGGCGCCCGCTTCGAAGGCGCCCTCGGAAATACAGAAGCCGCGTTCCCAGACATCGGCTATCGCCCTTTTCACATTCGAGGCGATCTCGGAACTCCTGGTGGGATAGAGCGCCTCCAACCTTTGAAGCGCTTCCGCGCGCTGCGGCGAGTTCATGGCTGACAGGCACGACCAGCCTATGGAGGTAAATGCGACAGGCACCCGAAATCCCACCATGACCCGCTGCGAATACAGCTGATCACCCATGGCGCATTCAATGAAGACGACGTTCAGGCCATCCAGGATTCCAAGTCCGACGATGGCTCTCGCCTCCCTGGCAAGATCTTCCATGAAGGGGCGCGCCCTGGTGTAGATCTGAAGTCGGGCCATCAATGAGTAGCTCAACGCCAGGACACGCGGACCAACCTCATACTTTCCAATGCGGCTTTGATAGTTGAGATAACCCTCATCGACCAGCGTCGCGGTTATCCGCGAGACCGTAGGGCGAGGAATTCCGGTCCGCTCGGCTATCTCGGCGTTGCCGAGATAGCGATCTTCAACATTGAAGGCGGCCATAATCTCCAGCACCCGCGCTGCGCGATTGGCGTCCTTCTTCTGTTGCGCCCTGGCTCTGGGCGCTTTCTTGACCGGCTTGGCGCCAGCTCCTCGCTCCTCGCCTAATCGTTTACGTCCCAAGGCCTTCTCCCCCGCACTCTCGCGGTCGCAATATATCGACTGGGATGCCAGGCGGAAATGGCTGACCCTGCTCATTCTCGATCCGTCCCCCAACTGCTTATTGCCTCGTAAGTAGCCGAAATCACGGTAGAATCATAGAAACTCGAGGCTGGCTTGCCCCAATGACTTGTTGAAAGGCTGGCGACGACGCGGATGGCCTTTTTCGTCTGGCGACCGAGCTTCCACGGCCCGCCTGAGAGAACCTCCACGCACAGGAGGCTCGCACTTGGGTGTAAAGCCGCCGAACAGATCCAGCGGGAACAACAGATCGCGCACAGAAGCCCTGGCGCCTATGCACCCACCCTGCGCTCCTGCAGCGTCCGCGGCCGCACATGCGTGCGCGCTTACCAACAAGCGGCGCAAGCGCGTTGCGAGCCCGCAAATGGAGCTCAGATGCCTTGACCACCCCTCTGCCCGACCACCCCTCTGCCCGAGTTGACCCCCTGCGGTTTTGCATTCATAATTGCATTCAAAATTGAGGAGAGAGACATGGCGGTCGTGCTTGTTACGGGTTGTAGCTCTGGATTCGGTGAAGCCATTGCACTTGGCTTTTTGCAGCGCGGCGACTCGGTCGTCGCGACGATGCGTCGCCCGCAGCAGCCGCCGGCGAAGCTGCAAGCCGCTGCGCGCGAGTACGGCGCCAAGCTCGACATTTTCCAGCTGGACATTACTGACGCCCAATCGCGTCAACGCGCCGTCGGCAGAACGGTCGATCTGTTCGGGAGACTGGACGTGCTTGTCAACAATGCGGGAGTCGCGTGCTCTGGCTCACTCGAGGACACCCCCCTGGAATTGCTGAGAGCGGTGTTCGAAACGAACTTTTTCGGTCCCCACGAGATGATGCGGCTCGTGCTGCCAATCATGCGCGACCAGAAGGCGGGCCGGATCATCAACGTGACGGCCATAGGCGCGATCTTTTCGACGCCGCTATATGACGCGTATTGTTCGTCAAAGCATGCGATGGATTCGATATCTGCTGGAGCCGACATCGACGCAAGACCTTTCGGAGTAAGGGTCGTATCGATCCTGCCTGGGCAGTTCAAAACGGCAATCGCGGATAAGCGATTGTTGAGCACGGTCGGCCCTGCCTATCAGAAGATGGCGGCCGATATGGCAAAGGCTCGAGAAAAGAGAGCCGGAGATGTGCTGACCGATCTGACGCCCGTGGTGGAGGCCGCAATAGCGGCGGCGACAATCGCAAATCCAAAGCCGAGATATGTCGTCGGTAAGGGCATGGCGGATATGCTGGAGCACGTGATCTCGGAACTCGAAAAATTGCACGAGTTCGATCTGCAGCGCGCGGGGCTTTGAAACATTGCCCGAGGTTTCGAGGCCCCGCAGCAATACAGTCGGTCCAACAACGAAAAGGCCTTTCCGACTGACGTGCCGCGGCTTCGGGTTGCGACGAAGCTTGAGCCTCGCGGTCTCGGTTCAGGGCCGGGGGCTGGGCGAAGCTATCGTCATGTCGGTTCGACCGAGCCGTCTTCGCGACGCTTGGGGCGCCGTGATCCCCGGGCCCGCCGTCGTTTTTACAATGGACCACATGTAAAATTTAGCATTGCCTCCGGCTTCCAAGATGCTATCTTTCGCGATAATCAAATACGAAAAAGAATTCCATCATCAAGGCGGGTTCACCGTCGGGAAAGCCAGGGAGTGATACATGCTATCCAACGAGAACAACCAGCTGATCTGTCGCGTCGGCCGTGGCACTCCGATGGGAGAACTGATGCGGCAATATTGGATCCCGGCACTGCCCTCATCCGAGTTCCCGTCGCCGGACTGCGCCCCAAAGCGCATGATGCTTCTGGGCGAAAAGCTCGTGATGTTCCGGGACAGTGAAGGCCGGATGGGTGCTCTCGAGGAGTTCTGTCCGCATCGCGGCGCCAGCCTTTATTTCGGTCGCAATGAGGACGGCGGTTTGCGCTGCGCATACCACGGCTGGAAGTTCGACATCACCGGCAAGTGCCTGGATACTCCGACTGAGCAGCCCGAACGACGTGAGAAATTCTGCGCCAACATCAGGGCGCGAGCTTATCCCTGTCACGAGGTGAACCACATGGTTTGGGTCTATCTCGGTTCGCGCAAGGAGCCACCTCCCTTTCCCCGCTTCGAGATCAACCTTCTTCCCGAGGATCGCGTTTATCTTCCTTCCATCATGATGGAGGAAGCGAATTGGCTACAGAACCTGGAGGGAGACCTCGATTCTGCTCACCTCGATTGGGTGCGTCGGCGTCTTCATGAAGATAGCCCAAAGCCGGAGAAGGGTATTCGCGGCTTCTGGAATCCGACCGGTCTTCCGCCGGTGCTCGATGTCGTCACCACGAACTACGGCGCCTTTTATTCCGCGATGCGCAAGTTCGACGACGGAAGCGAGTGGCATCGAGTCAACCAATTCATCTTCCCATTCCATACGATGATTACAATCGGGGACGGCAGCATCAATCTCCGCTCCTTCGTGCCGCTCGATGACAATCATGCCATGCTGATCTCCCACCGCGGACATCCGACAAAGTCGCTGTCGGAGGAAGAGCGGGCATCGCACGCCGACACGTTCGACGAGGTCGGTGGCTTTGTCGAGCGGACCAACGATCCGCGAAGGTATTTCCTGACCAAGGCCAACAAGCGTAACGATTACGGTCGCGATCTTGGCGTTCAGAGCCAAACGATGTTCTGCGGCATTCCCTTCTCCGGTAATCTGCAGGATCGCGCCATGACGGAGTTGATGACCAACGATCAGGATGAGCCGATTTATGATCGAACGAAAGAGCATCTTAGTTCGTCCGACGCGATGATCGTCACCGTGAGGCGCCAACTCGTCAATGCGGCGACTAAGCTGCGCGACGAAGGGAATATCCCGGCAAACGTCGACGATGTGGACCTCGATCGCGTGCGTTCGGCCTCGCTACGCTATCCGGCGGGATCCGACTGGAAGAGGCAGAGCGAAACCGCGCGTACCACGATTCCGGGTGAACCTGCTGCGGCGGAAGTTAGCCTCATCATCTGACCGCACGCGACGACGCTGCTCTTTCGATCAGGGGGTGACTGAAGCGCCAAAGCCGCGCCGGCCCGATCCTCTGGGCATCTGAGTGGTGCCACAAGCTGGGCCGCCAATCTTCAGACTGGGTTGAACCAGGTAGACCGCACCAAGAGGCGGACAAAAAGGAGGAGGATGGAATGCTGGGTACAGTTGGGAAGTCTGCTCTATTGCTGATGTGTCTCGCATCTCCGTCGTTTGCTCAAGAGTATGATTCAGGCGCCTCCGATTCAGAGATCAAACTGGGTCAAACTCAGCCGTATGGAGGACCGGTATCAGCGGCGGCCACTACCGGGTTCGCTTCGACGGCGTACTTTGAGGCAATCAACAAGGAGGGTGGGATCAACGGACGCAAGGTCACGCTTATTTCGCTCGACGATGGATATAGCCCACCAAAGACCGTCGAGCTTACGCGCAAGCTGGTTGAAGGCGATGAGGTGTTCGCCATCTACGGTTCGGTGGGAACGCCAACCAACGCGGCGGTCCAGAAATATCTCAACGGCAAGAAGGTGCCACAGCTCTTCATCGCGACTGGCGCGAGCAGATTTGCCGATCCAACAGCATTTCGGTGGACCATACCGATGCTGCCAGGGTACGCGGCCGAAGCCCGGGCAACGGCGCGATACGTCCTCTCGAGCGTCCAGGACCCCAAGATCGCCATTCTCTATCAGAACGATGACCTTGGTAGGGACTTCGTCGCTGGCTTCAAGTCAGGCCTGGGAGAGAACGCGAAACGTCTGATCGTCAGCGAGCAGAGTTTCGAGGTGACCAGTCCCACCATCGAAAGCCAGTTGGTCACGGCCAAGGCATCGGGAGCGAACGTCTTCTATTTCGCGGGGACTCAGAAATTCGGCGCGATGCAGATCCGAGTCCGGCATGAAATCGGCTGGAAGCCGCTCAATCTGGTCTGCAGCATCGCCTCGGGGGTGGAGACGGTTCTTAAACCGGCGGGCCTGGATCGGGCAGAAGGCATCATCTCAACCGGCTACGCGAAAGATCCGTCCGATCCACGGTGGCAGAATGATGATGATATCAAGGAATACAATGCATGGATGCGCGATAATCTTCCCGGGAAGAACCCATCGGACGCCGGCTACATAACGGGTTACCAAGCCTCGTACCTCATGGCGCACGTTCTGCGACAGGCTGGTCCGAAGCTGACGCGTGACAATCTGCTCGACATAGCGACGCGTCTCAAAGACATGAAGGTGCCCTTGCTCTTGCCGGGGATCACAGTGACCACAACGCCAGATGACTACAGTACCATCAATAGATTTTGGATTCAGCGCTTCGAGTCCGGTCGATGGACACCGATCGGTGATGGAGTACAGGGTGGATAATGCCGTCTCCGCTTGGCGTGATTGTGCAGCCACGAATGACCTGTCGTCAGCGCGTGAGTTGCGAAATCGGATGCTAGGCAAGGCTTACACCAGGGGTGGCGAGCTTGCGACCTCCCGAGTCGCGCAACTCGGCCCGATGCAACGAGCGCATCGGGCTGCCCTTTCTTTGGAGGCAGAGTGGCATCCGATCCGTTATGCGCCAGCTGCCAGTCAATCGGAATGCAGGAGGAAATTAGCATGGAGGATTCCGTCACGCGGCTTAAGCGACTTGATTGCTGTGCCGTGTCAGATGCGCTCGACAAATTGGGGATCAAAGGCCGCGTCGTCAGCGGACTTCGCGCTGAATCCGTTCCTGCGAAGATCGCCGGGAAAGTCGTCACCTACAGGCTTGTCGCTTGCGGTGAGGCCAAGGCCCACCAAGGCCCGCCCAAGCATCTCGGAACGACCGCAATCGAGCTGGCCGATCCTGGCGATGTGATCGTGGTGGAACAGCGCACGGGAATTGACGCCGGAAGCTGGGGCGGCATCTTGAGTCTCGCAGCGAAGCTGAGAGGCATCGGCGGCGTGGTCGCGGATGGTCCGGTCCGCGATATCGATGAAGCCCGCACTTACAAGTTTCCGATCTACTGCAGGTCGCTCACGGCGAAAACGGCTCGCGGGCGGGTGGTCGAAGCCGAAGTCAACGGCCCGGTTACAATAGGCGAGCTAGTCGTGAACGCTGGTGACTATGTTCTGGCGGACTCCAGTGGAGTTGCGTTCATTCCCCCTACTGAGATCGACTCTGTGCTTTCTGCCGCCGAGATGATCGCTGGCCGAGAGGCGGCCATGGCGAAAGCGCTGCTCGACGGTACCAAGGTCACCGACGTGATGGGTGCCAACTACGAACACATGCTACGCTGAGACGGGGAGAGAGATGGTGGACGTTAATGTAGAGCGCGCTGCGCGGCTGGATACGGCTACACTAAGTGACGCACTAGATCGGCACGGGATCATCGGGCAATGCTATCAAATCAAGCCGCGGTCGTATGGCTTTCGGATGACAGGCCGCGCTTGGACCTTGCTGTACGGCGTGGCCGGCTCACCTCCTGGGACGGTCGGCGACTACATCGACGATGTCAAAGCCGGCGAGGTGATCGTCCTCGCCAATAGCGGGCGGGACGACGTTACGGTCTGGGGCGATATCCTGACCGAGGTGGCTCATCGCAAAGGTATCGCGGGGACAGTCATCGACGGGATCAATCGCGACGTCGCGCTCTGCCTGGAATTAAATTACCCGATCTACAGCCGAGAGGCCTGGATGCGGACGGGCAAAGATCGCGTGCAGGTCGAGGCGACACAGATCCCCGTTACGATCGGCCGGGCGCGGGTGTGTCCAGGCGATCTCATGCGAGGCGACGCGGATGGCGTTGTCGTGATCCCAAGGGAGCATGAGGAGAGAGTTCTCGCATCCGCCGAAGAGATCCAAAAAGCGGAAGATGCAATTCGCGCCGCTGTAAGGGGCGGTTTGAGCCTCCGCAAAGCTCGCGAGACTCACCGCTATCATCAATTGCAAACGCGAGCGGAGGAACGATGATGACCGGCTCCGACGCGTCTCGAGCCTTGGCGACCGTGAGGACCGACTTCGAACGACTGGCTGCGGCGCTGCTCCGCTTCGCGAGTGAGCTGCCGACATCGACTATTCATGAAGCCGCCGGTCGCATCGGCGCACTACCCGCGGCAATTAAGCCACTCGATGCGCATTTTCGCGTTTGTGGACCGGCAGTTACGGTCCATTCGCCGGCGGGTGACAATCTGTGGCTTCATCGCGCGATCTACCTGGCTCAACCCGGCGACGTTCTCGTGGTCGACGTCGAAGGCGGTTATGAGTTCGGTTATTGGGGTGAGATCATGTCGTGCGCCGCGCGTCAGCGTGGCCTCGCCGGCCTCGTGATCAATGGTTGCGTTCGCGATGGAGCGACATTGGCGAGCTCCGATTTTCCGGTCTTTGCGAGGGGTCTGTGCATGCGGGGAACGGGAAAGGACTATGGCGCGCGCGGCTGGATCAACTACCCCACTCTGATCGAGGATGTTGTGGTTCGCCCGGGAGACCTCATTGTCGGTGACTACGACGGAGTGGTCGCGATCCCGCGGACTTTGGTGGCGGACGTCGTCGAGAAGTCCGTGGCTCGGGAAGCGAAAGAAGCGTCGATCCTGAAACGCCTAGGGCAGGGTGAACGCACACTCGATATCTACAGTTTCTGAGACAGATAGACAGACCGAAGAGGACTTACCCATGCCGCTGATCATCGACTCACACGCACATGTCGTCCTGGCGCCCGAAAGCTACAAGTTCATGGCTGAATTGGTGTCGAACCGCGGCAATCCGGCCGCGAGCGCAAAGGTGCCGGACGAAAGCATCCGAGAGGCTGCGCAGACGATCATCGATATCATGGACCGCGTCGGCACCGACATTCAGTTTCTTTCGCCGCGCCCCTACATGCAGATGCATTCCATCAAGCCGGCGAAGGTCAGCGAGCTCTGGACCCGGCACATGAACGATGTGATCCATCGAACCGTTCAGCTGTTTCCGGAGAGATTTCGGGCTGTCGCCGGCCTCCCGCAATATCGCGATACGAGCCCGGCCAACTGCCTTTCAGAGTTGGAATTTCGGGTCAAGGACCAGGGGTTTATTGGCTGCCTTCTCAATCCGGATCCGACCGAGGGCGACGGACTTCCGCCGCCCGGATTGGGTGACGAATTCTGGTATCCTCTTTATGAAAAGGCGTGCGCGCTTGAGGTCCCGATGCTGGTGCACTCTGCAAGCAGTTGCCATCCGCGCGAGTCCTACACCCTGAAGTTCATCAACGAGGAAAGCATCGCGATCATCTCGGTGCTCGAGTCTCGCGTGTTCGAAAGATTTCCGACGTTGAAGCTCATCGTTCCGCACGGAGGAGGCGCGATTCCGTATCACATGGGACGCTTCCGCGCCTGGGCCGTTCGACGCGGAGGAGCCACTTTCGACGAAAAGCTGAGGCAATTCCACTTCGATACGTGCACATATGACAAGAACGCGATTGAGCTGCTCGTCAAAACGGTGGGCGCTGACCGGGTGCTGTTCGCGACAGAAAAGCCAGGAACCGGAAGCGCGAAAGACCCGAAGACGGGCCGCGACTACGACGATCTGAAGCCGGTCATCGAAGAGCTTTCGATCCTGTCAAAGGAAGACCGCGCCAACATATTCGAATGCAATTGCACGCGTCTCTACTCCCGATTTAAGGCGGAGTAGGACGGAGCCGATGATTGACCAATTTCCAGCGGAGCGAAT
This sequence comes from Bradyrhizobium nivariense, assembly GCF_029846715.1. Taxonomy (GTDB): domain Bacteria; phylum Pseudomonadota; class Alphaproteobacteria; order Rhizobiales; family Xanthobacteraceae; genus Bradyrhizobium. The sequence continues at coordinate 103,952 of NZ_JARVWW010000022.1, read as the reverse complement.
ATGACAGGCGACCTGACAAGCACCATGGCGAAGGCCCGCGAGCATTCCATCGGCGATCTCTTGCGCCGGTCGGCGGCTCGCGAGCCGAACAAGCCCGCCCTGGCCTGCGGTTCGGTGCGCTGGACTTTCTCGGAGCTGGACGCGATCTGCAATCGGCTGGCACGTGGCCTGCTCGCTCTCGGCGTGAAGAAGGGGGACCGGCTCGCCGTGCTGTCGCGCAATTCGCACGCGTTTGCGGCCTTGCGCTTCGCCGTGGCGCGGATCGGCGCGGTGCTGGTGCCGATCAACTTCATGCTCAATCCGGACGAGGTCAATTTTATCTTGAAAAGCTCCGGCGCGAAGCTGCTGGCGGCCGGTCCTGATTTCGTCGAGCCCGCGCGCGCGGCAAGCGCCAAGGATAGCGCGGTCGAAAAACTGATCTGGCTGCCGGGCGAGGATCCCGCCACGGCGCCGGCGGGCCTCACCACGTTTGACGATCTCCTGGATACCGACGGCTCGTTCCTAGAAGCCTCCGTCGACAGCCGCGATCTCGCGCAGATCGTCTACACCAGCGGCACGGAGTCCCTGCCGAAGGGCGCGATGCTGACCCATGAAGCCGTGATGTGGCAATATGTCAGCTGCATCATCGATGGCGGCATGAGCGTGGACGACAAATTCCTCCACGCGTTGCCGCTCTATCACTGCGCCCAGCTCGATGTCTTCCTGGGGCCGCAGATCTATCTCGGCGCTTCCGGCGTGATCACGGGCAAGCCGGCCGCCGAGAACATCCTGGCGCTGATCCAGGCGCACAAGATCACGTCGTTCTTCGCGCCGCCGACGATCTGGATCGCGATGCTGCGCTCGCCGAATTTCGACAAGGCCGATCTGTCGACATTGCAGAAGGGCTACTACGGCGCCTCGATCATGCCGGTCGAAGTGCTGCTCGAGCTCCAGCGCCGCCTGCCCAATGTCAAATTCTGGAACTTCTACGGCCAGACCGAGATTGCGCCGCTCGCAACCGTGCTGGGCCCTGCAGACCAGCTCCGCAAGGCCGGCTCGGCCGGCAAGCCCGTGCTCAACGTCGAGACGCGTGTGGTCAATATCGCGATGGAGGACGTCAAGGTCGGCGAAGTCGGCGAAATCGTGCACCGGTCGCCGCATCTGTTGTCCGGCTATTACAACGATCCGGTGAAGACCGCGGCGGCGTTTTCCGGCGGCTGGTTTCACTCCGGCGATCTCGCCACCGTCGATGCCGAGGGCCACATCACCGTGGTCGACCGCGTCAAGGACATGATCAAGACCGGTGGCGAGAATGTCGCAAGCCGCGAGGTGGAAGAGATGATCTACAAGATCCCAGCGGTCTCCGAGGTCGCTGTCGTGGGCCTACCAGATCCGCGCTGGATCGAGGCGGTCACCGCCATCGTCGTGGTCAAGACCGGCGAGACGCTCGATGAGGATGCAGTTGTCAAGCACTGCGCCGGATCGATGGCGCATTTCAAGGTGCCGAAGCGCGTCGTATTCGTCGACAGTCTGCCGAAGAACCCATCCGGGAAGCTGTTGAAGCGCGAACTCCGACAGCGCTTCGTCGGCGGCGAGACGCTGGACAAAGCGATCCAGAACAAGTTCGGAACATGAGGGGCGCAACCGGCTCCTGGATACGAATGAACATGGCCAGCGATGACACGACAATGGGATGGGCCGCGCAGGTGCGCGAGAGGCCGGCACAAGGCGCGTCCGACGCATCGCGAAAGATCGAAGAAGTCCTCCTATCCGCCAACTTGCGCCCGACTCGCCAGCGCTTGGCGCTCGCCGACTTGTTGTTTCGGAACGCAGAGCAACACGTGACCGCCGAAATGGTTTTCGAACAGGCGACGAAGGCGCGTATCGCGGTCTCGCTTGCGACCGTATACAATACGCTGAATCATCTGACACAAGCGGGCCTGCTGCGTTCCCTGAGTGTCGATGGCACGAAGACCTACTTCGATACGAATACAACAGCTCATCAGCATTTCTACATCGAACACACCCATGAGCTGGTTGACATTGATCACTCAGAACTGTCCGTCGCTCCAATATCGCAAATACCCGATGGTTACGAGATCACGCGAATCGACACCCTCGTTCGTCTCCGGAAGAAAACCTAGTCCCTAGCTACCTTGCTCCGGGGCTCCGTTGATCGTGACGGCAGGTGATCCGTACAATCAAGACGCAGGGTTGTGTTGGACCAAAGCGGGCGGGCTCGCCATACGGGCTCTGCTCTTGGCTGATCGATGTCTCTTGCGCAGTTGATAAAACTGTCCGGGTGGTCTATATTATTCGAATAAGAACGATGAGGGGAGGGTGCCATGTTCAGAACGATCATGGTCGCATGCGCAATGCTCGGCATGGTGACGATCGCCCGCGCCGACGATCGCCCGGTGAAAATCGGATGGATCATGAGTTACACCGGGCCTGGCGCGAGCGCTGGCGCGATCACCGATGCCGCGATTGCAGCCTTTCAAAAGCAGAATGGTACCGTCGTCGCTGGACGCAAAGTGCAGATTATCCGGCGGGACACGACGGGGCCGGCCCCCGACGTCGCTCGCCGCATCGCACAAGAGCTGATCGTCGGCGAGAAAGTCGATTTCCTGGCCGGGATGGATTACACGGCGAACACGATGGCCGTGGCCCCGTTATCGACCTCCGCCAAAGTACCCCTCCTGATCGTCAATTCGGCCACGTCAGGAATACTTGCCAAACACCCATACGCGGTGCGCTTTGGATTCACGACCACTTCGGTGGCGAAAGAGATCGCGATTTACACTGCAAAGCAGGGGCTCAAGAACGTCTATACGTTCGTTCACGAGTTTGAGCCCGGCTTGGACGCCGAGGCAATGTTCATTCGCGAGTTCAAAGCCGTCGGTGGTACCATCGTCGGATCGGTGCGAGCACCCATGAAGACGACCGACTATTCTCCCTACATTCAGCGGATCAAGGATGCGAAGCCGGATGCAGTGTTTGTCTTCATGGCGGCAGGCGAGCTCCCCTCGATCTTTCTGCGGCAGTGCAAAGAAGCTGGCCTAGACCAGGCGACCAAGATCATCGGCACCGGAGATATCGTCGACGAACCCAATTTGCCGACGGCCGGCGATGCCGCCCTCGGCGTGATCACAGCATTCCACTATACGCCAACCCACGACTCCGCTGTGAATCGGGAGTTTGCCGCCGTCTACTCCAGCGTTGCCCCTGACAAGTCGCTGAATTTCATGGCGGCAACGAGCTATGACGTGCTGCATGCGATCTACTCGGCGATAGAGCAACAGAAGGGTGAGCTAGACCCCGACAAGACGATGGAGATCATCAAGCACTTGAAATTCGAGAGCCCGCGCGGTCCAATCGAGATCGACCCGGCCACGCGCGATATCGTGCAGACAATCTATTTTCGGAAAGTCGAGAAGCGTGATGGCAAACTCGTAAATGTCGAGTTCGCATCGGTGCCCGGGGTCAAGGATCCCGGGTCCGCACGCTGACGCACGCTGATGCTCGGATTTGTCAACATCCTGGTAGCAGGCATTGCTTATGGGTTCGTTTTGTTCCTTATGGCGGGAGGATTGTCGATCACGCTTGGGCTCATGAATTTCGCGAACATGGCCCACGCGGCATTCGCGATGGTCGGAGGATATGCGGCCGCGCTTCTGATAGCCAAAGTGGGCGTTCCCTTCATCCCGGCCGTGATTGCGGCTGCTGTCATCGCCGCTCTCGTGGGCGCGTCGTTCGAGCGTGTCCTCTTCCATCGCTTCTACCGAGCGCCAGAGCTTGAGCAGGTTCTGATGACGATTGGAGTAGTCTATGTCGCGATTGCTGCAGCAACCTATTTGGTCGGTCCTGAGCAGATTGCGATATCCGTACCGGCCTGGCTCGAAGGCAATATTCGACTTGGCGTCGTCGAGATCAATAGCTATCGCGCCTTCTTGATACTGGTCGGCCTCGCGCTTCTGGCGGGAGTCGTTGGCCTCATCGAGCATACGACCTTTGGCGCGAAGATTCGTGCGGCTGTCGCCAATCGGCGAATGACCGCTTCCTGCGGCGTTGACGTCGACCGGCTTTACGCGGCGGCATTTGCGCTCGGCTCGGCCCTTGCGGGTCTTGGCGGAGCCTTGAGCGTCAAGCTGGTCGGGCTTGATCCGTATTTTCCAATCAAGTTTCTCACGGATTTGCTCATCGTCGTCAGCGTCGGCGGCCTGGGGTCTCTCGGCGGGACGTTCCTTGCGGCGGTTCTGTTTGGCGCGGTGGATGTGGTGGGGAAGTATCTCTTGCCTGAGGCCGGAGGCTTCATCCTCTATGCGACGGCCCTCATCGTTCTGACAGTTCGACCGCAAGGGCTGGCGGGCCGACGACAATGACCGTCGTGGACATTGCCCTTGCGCGACAGGCGATCAGGGAGAGGGCGCGATGGCGCTCTCTTGAGATCGCGTTTTGGGTCGCCGCTGCGTGCAGCTACTTCGTTTTTCCCACCCATCTTGTGCTGCTGACTCAAATCATCATCAGCGGCTTGTTTGCGATGTCTCTCGACCTGTTGCTCGGCTACGGAGGCATTCCCTCCTTCGGCCACGCCGCTTTTTTTGGCCTGGGCGCCTACGCGGCAGGTCTACTGGCGGCGCACGGCTGGGGCGAGCCGCTGTCTGGGCTGCTCGTCGGGGGCGCCGTCGCGGGCGCAACAGGCTTGCTCTTCAGCATCGTCATTGCTCGCGTCCACGGCGCTGCGATGCTGATGGTCACGATGTGCGTAGGTCTGCTGGTCTACGAGGCCGCCAGCCGCATGCCTTGGCTGACCGGCGGCGATACCGGTCTTCAGGGAATCGATATGTGGCCTGTGCTTGGACGCTTCGAGTTCGATTTATTCGGAAAAACGGCGTTCTGGTACGCCTATGCCATCGCCTTTGCGCTGTATCTCGCGGCCCGGCTGTACGTCGGCTCCCCGGAGGGCCTCGCTTTGGAAGGTATGCGCGAGAATCCGGTCCGAATTGCCTCCCTCGCCATTTCCTCTGCGAAACGCAAGATGATCGCCTTCACGCTTTCGGCTACCGTCGCGGGCCTTGCTGGTGCGCTCCTTGCCCAGACCACGCAGATCGTGGCGTTGGAGACGCTCAGCTTCGACCGCTCCGTTTCCACGTTGATCATGCTGGTGGTGGGTGGTTTGGGTTCGCTGATCGGTGGATTCCTGGGAGCCGCGCTCTTTGTGTGGTTGCGCGATATCCTGTCGGCCCTCAATCCGGTCTACTGGATGTTCTGGCTCGGTTTGATCCTGATAGGTATGATGCTATCCGCACGAGGTGGGCTCGTCGGGGCAGTAGCCATACTGTCCAGGCGAATACGAGCCATGACCGGGACCGCAACATGAACGGGCCGGCTCTCCATACGGCCGATCTGTGCAAGTCGTTCGGTGGCCTGACCGTCACCAACTGCGTGAATTTCAGCTTGGGCCGCGGCGCCAGGCACGCCTTGATCGGCCCGAATGGGGCTGGGAAAAGCTCGCTCGTTCATCTGCTCACCGGCTTTCTTCGACCGAGCGGCGGTCAGATATTCCTCAACGGCGCGAGAATCGACCAACTTCCGACCGAGAACCGGATTGCTCTTGGACTGGGACGGACTTTCCAGGTCAATGCCCTGTTTCCCCGCCTCACACCGCTTGAATCACTTGTGCTCGCAGTGTGCCGCCGGTCGGGGCTGCTCGGACAGCCCCTGAGAGCGTTGTCCCGGTGCTCGCATGTCGTGGACGAGGCTCACGAGATCGCGACAAGGACGGGGCTTGCAGATGTCTGTCTGAAGCCAACCCGCGAGCTCCCCTATGGGCGGCAGCGCCTGCTGGAGATCGCGCTCGCGCTTTCCGGGAAGCCCTCCGTGCTGTTGCTTGATGAGCCGGCGGCGGGCGTGCCCGCCTCCGAAAGCTATGAGGTCATGGAGGCCATCGAAGCGCTCCCCAATGACGTGTCCATCCTGTTCATCGAGCACGACATGGAGCTGGTATTTCGATTTGCCGAACGTATCACAGTCCTGGTCGCCGGTTCCATCCTGTGTGAGGGACCTCCGGATGAGATAGCGCGAGATCCCGACGTTCAGCGGGTCTACCTGGGAGCCAAGGCTCATGGCTGACCTCCTGCTCGAGGTGCAAGGGCTTACGGTCGGCTACGGTGACGGTATTGTTTTGAGCGATATGTCTCTGTCCCTCGAGAGGGGAAGGTCCTTGGCCGTACTTGGGCGCAATGGAGTCGGCAAGAGCACCTTGATGCTGGCGATCGCGGGGCACTTGGCCCCCAGATCTGGCCACATCCTGCTGAGCGGCCAGTCGCTGAACCGGGTCCCGCCGTTTCAAAGGTGCCGACGCGGCATAGGCTGGGTACCGCAGGGGCGGGATGTATTTGCTCCCCTCACAGTCGAGGAGAACTTGCTGATTGCGGCGAGGAAGGGTCCGTGGACCATGCGCCGCGTCCATGACCTCTTTCCACGCTTGCTGGAACGACGCCAAAACTATGCGGGCCAACTATCCGGAGGCGAGCAGCAAATGCTGGCGATCGCGCGGGCGCTGGTGACAAACCCGGCGATCTTGCTTCTTGATGAGCCGCTGGAAGGTCTGGCGCCGGTGGTCGCGCAGGACGTGGCGTGCTGCATCACCGAGGTGGTGGAGAAAGAGGGAATGTCGGCCATCCTCGTGGAGCAGCACGCGGGCTTCGCTCTCGAACTCGCACACGAGGCCTTGATCATCGAACGCGGCAGGGTGGTACGCAGCGGAACGAGTGCGCAGATCGCGGCGGACCGCGATGCGCTTGAGCTCCATGTCGGAATGCGGAAGTCGACCAGCCGAAAAGCCGGCTGAAGCCGCGTCCTTTCCCAATCGGCCGCGCGAAGGAGACATAGGCTCTTGCAAACTATATCGTCCGATTGGTATATATAAGGAAAATGACGGCAAATTCAGGGAGCGCCCGATGGAATTTCACTTCGACCCGGATGACCCTGCTTTCATCAACGACCCCTATCCAATCTACAAGGTGCTCCGCGACGAATTTCCAGTCTATTGTCACAAGGAGAGCGGCTTCTATTTCGTCACCCGCTATGAGGATGTTGCCGCCATCCTACAGGACTATTCCACCTTCTCATCGTCGCGCGGAAACGCGATAACGGATTCACCGCTGCGGGTTGGGAAGACGCTTGGATCGACTGATCCGCCGCGGCACGATGAACTCCGCCGCGTCGTAATGAAGGGTTTTACGCCCGCACGAATCCAGGAACGACAGCCGGCGATCGAGGCGCACGTCAAGCGCGTACTCGCCGAAGTCAAGGACCGCGGTGAGTGCGAGTTCATGTCTGAGGTTAGTCGGCCGATCCTCTACGGGGCTCTGGGGCGCATGCTTGGGCTCGAAGGACCACTCGCCGATCGAGCAGCCGAACTAAGCCGCGAGTTGTTTCATGCGGGGGGTGGTGCTCTCGGCCTCGCACTCCCGCCTGATCTGATGAAAGGAGTGTTCGACCTTCTGCGCGAGCAGCTGGATCGCCGAAAGCAGCGTCGGTCGGATGACCTCTTCTCACAACTTCTGGACGCTCAAGACAATGGGTCAGGCATGACCGACGACGAGATCCTCGGCAACATGTCGACGGTTCTCCTCGCTGGCAATGCCTCCGTTGGACATTTTTTCTCGAATGTCATGTATGCGCTCTGGCGCAATCCGGATCAGCGTCGAAATTTGAATGCCGACCTCTCGAAAGTGGATGCGACAATCGAGGAGTGTGTGCGCTGGGACACTTCGACCCAGGCATTTGGCCGGCAAACACTGGGCGATGTTCGTATCCGAGACTCGATCATACCTGCCGACAGCCGCGTTGTTGTATGCTATGGGGCAGCCAGCCGGGACGAACGGGCTATTCATGACCCTGATCGCTTCGATATCGACCGTCCTCGCGTGCGGCATTTTGGCTTTGGCTATGGTCCGCACATCTGTCTCGGCGCCAATACGGCCCGTAGCATGCTCAAGACCATTCTGCTGACGCTGCTTCCTGCGATCGGCGAGTATGACATCGACTTGAGCCGTTCAGAGCGCGTCAAGCATATGATGGTTCGCGGCTTCTATCGGCTTTCTCTGGCGTGGTCACACTGACGTACGGCTGAAGCCAGCGGCCGTCGCTAAGAAGCAACTCCGCGCGTGCAGTTAAGAAGAAGTTCGATAGAAGTCCCGATCGAAGAGAGCAAGTCTGTCCCGGCGTGGCGGGACAGACTTCCAATTGAGCGAGGGCGATAGTCTAGATGATCAGACCAACATCATTGGCGGAGAGCTCTCCCGGCCGGATCCTGCGCGCGCTTTCGCTAAGGTTCTTCCAGTCGGCGCCTGCCGGAGTCCGTATCGAACCTGACCGAACCATATCCAGCTCGACGCGATCGACATTATCGGGGGCCCGTCCTTCGTCGCGGAGCTTTGTTGCCGCATTGATGAGTTGGCGGCGCACGGTCACGATCATCGCGTCAGATATGCTGAGGTGCTCCTTTGTGCGGTCGTAGATCGGTTCGTCCTGATCGTTGGTCATCAATTCGGTCATGGCGCGGTCCTGAAGATTTCCCGCGAACGGAATGCCGACGAACATCAGGTCCTGCTGCACCTTGAGGTCGCGGCCATAGTCGTTGGCCTTGTTGAGCTTCGTCATGAAGTAGGTGCGAGGATCGTTCGTGCGATCGATGTATCCGCCAACCTCTTCAAACATGTTGGCAAGCCAGGCCTTCGTCTCGTTTGGCATCGGTCCTTTTGGGAAGCCCTGGTGATGAATAAGCATCGAATGGTGGTCGTCCACCGGCACGTGCGAACGAAGCCCCACGCTGCCATCGCCCAAGGTGATCATGGTATGGAACGGAAAGATGAATTGATTGATCCGGTGCCACTCCTCGCCGTTCTGCAAAATGCGCTTGGCGCTGTAGTAAGCGCCATAAGGCGTTGTCTCCACATCAAGGATGGGCGGTCGACCGGTTGGATTCCAAAAGCCGCGCAGACCCTTCTCGGGCTTCGGGCTATCCTCGTGCAGACGGCGGTGGACCCAATCGAGGTGCGCGGAATCGAGATCTCCCTCCAGGTTTTGGAGCCAGTTCGCCTCCTCCATCATGATGACGGGCGGATAGACCTGATCTTCCGCCAATGCGTTGATCTCGAACTTGGGGAACGGAGGCGGCTCCTTTCGCGAACCCATATAGACCCACACCATGTGATTGACCTCATGACAGGGGTAAGCGCGCGCCTTGATGTTGGCGCAGAATTTCTCACGTCGTTCAGGCTGCTCGGTCGGCGTATCCAGGCACTTACCGGTGATATCGAACTTCCAGCCGTGGTATGCGCAACGCAACCCGCCTTCCTCATTGCGCCCGAAGTAGAGGCTCGCGCCGCGATGCGGGCAGAATTCCTCGAGAGCGCCCATCCGCCCTTCGCTGTCGCGGAACATCACCATCTTTTCGCCGAGCAGCATCATGCGCTTGGGCGGACAGTCAGGCGCCGGAAACTCGGATGATGGCAGTGCCGGAATCCAATATTGCCGCATCAATTCACCCATCGGGGTGCCTCGTCCAACGCGGCAGATCAGGTCGTTGTTCTCCCTGGATAGCATGTTTCCTCCTCCAAAAATGGAATTTCATTTCGTATTTGTATCGCGTATATATCACCGCCAAGGCACGATGCCAATAAAAAGTCGATTGGGAGCGGGTGGAGACGAATAGGCCATGAAGGGCATTCCCGTACGGGTCAGCGAAATTCGGCAAGAGACCGAGGTTACGCGGCGGATCGAGCTGCGGCCGGCCGGTGACGATCTTCCGGCGTTCACAGCAGGGGCGCACATCGACATTCAATTGCCGACCGGCATAACGCGCAGCTATTCGCTGCTGAACTCACAAGAGGACCGCGACCGGTATGTTGTCGGGGTGTATCTCGAGCCGAGCAGCCGGGGCGGGTCGCGCTACTTCCATGAGAAGATCTCCATTGGCGACGAATTGCTGATCTCCAGTCCAAGGAACCTGTTTTCGCTGGACGAAGGTGCCGCCAAGTCAGTGCTGATAGGCGGCGGGATCGGCGTTACGCCGCTCCTGTCGATGGCCAATCGATTGTCTTCGTTGGGAAGGAGCTGGCGGCTCTACTATTGCTGTCGAAGCCGTCCGCTCGCCGCGTTTCGGGATGACCTCGAGGCCTATGGAGATCAGGTCACGATTCGGTATGACGATGAGAGCGATGGATTCCTCGATATCGAAGCGCAAATGAAGGTCATGCCGGGCGCGCACTTCTATTGTTGCGGCCCCAAGCCCATGCTGACGGCCTTTCAAGATGCCGCTCATGCCGCCGACTTGCCATGCGCCCAAGTTCACCTCGAGGACTTCAAGCCGACAGCGGATCTTCAGCTCCAGGGCGGCTTCACCATAGAGCTCGCGCGCAGCGGTCGCACTTTGGACGTGCCCGCAGGAAAAACGATTCTGCAGGTCCTCCAGGAGGCCGAGGTTACCGCGACGTCGTCGTGCGAAGTCGGGATCTGTGGCGAATGTCAGACCGCGGTCCTCGAGGGAATTCCGGACCACAGGGACTCGGTGCTCAGCGATGCGGAGCGTGCAAGTAACAAGGCGATCATGATCTGCTGCTCCGGTAGCAAGACCGAGAAGCTCGTGCTCGACATCTGATCGTTCAATCAGAAGCGATTTCGCCGCCCGTGCACCGGGCTTTCGTTGAAAGAGGATTGGGAGCTGACGATGACAGGTGAACGTCTCTTTGCGGCAGACTTGTTTGCGCGATCCTTGCGCTGCGGCGAAGCTTCGGCTGCACGCACCGCGGCAAGGCATCTTTCACCGCAGGTGGTGTTTCGGCGCCGCGGGCGTGACGTGATCGGCAGAGAGGCTGTCGTCGCCGAGCTGACCACGATTTCGCCGTTCTCGCCGGTTCTGGCAAAGGGCATCTGGTCGCCGGCCGAGCGAGCAGGAGACCAGGTCAGGATTGCCGCGGATTTCAGGGCCCTCGGCGCTGCGCCTCGGGAGTACAAACTCCAATTTGAGTACGACGATCGAAACCTCGTCAGTGGTGTGGAGGAAAGCTTCTCGTTTCCGGCGCAGCCGGAGCGCCAGAGCCGGATCCCTCCCTATATCCGCTCGATACTCAACTCTGCTCTCGCCGACAGTCGCCCCGTCGCTGTCGCCTACGTGACCGACCAGGGCAAGCCGTCCCTATCCTTGCGCGGAAGCGTTCAAGTGCTCGGCGACATGGAGCTTTGCGCCTGGATTCGAGATCCGAACGGCGGATTGGCGCGAATTGCCCGGGCCGCGGGTCCTGTCAGCCTTCTCTATCGAGACAGCACCACGCGCACGACGCTTGTCGTCGAAGCGACTGCCCGGATTGAGGATGATCCGGCAGCGCGTCAGCGCATCTATGAGCTCGTCCCGGAGGTGGAGCAGACGCACGATCCGGCGATGAACGGGGCGGCGATTGTCTTCCCGGTCGAAAGAATCACCGGGACTCATCCTCTCGGACCGGTGCTCGTCGAAAGAGGGTCCTGATCGATCGAGGGGCCTGCTCAGTCATCTGTGCAGGCCCCTCGACGCCCCGACAGGCGCGAAGCTGAAGCGGCTCACCGTCATGTGACGGCTATTCCACGACAGCAGTCGCTTCGCACTGCACCAACATGTTGGCAGCCAAATGTTCATTGTGGATCGTTTGACGCGCCGGGCGCGCGGCAGGATCAGGAAACGCGATTTGCCAGTGCTTGTTGACCGCTTGGCGGCCCTCCGGGGTTTTCACAAACACAGTAATCTTGACGATCCGATCGATTGACGTTCCGGCCGCTTCCATGATGCGGGCCAGATTGAAGAACATCAACTCCGCTTGTTTGTCGAGATCGTCCGGTATCTTGCCTGTCTTCGGATCAAGGCCGTAGACACCCCCAGTCATCACGATATTGCCGACGCGAGACGCGGCGGGAATGGGTTGGGCGCCATGGCTGAACCCTTCGACTTCAATGCTTCGGCGTGATCGCATTTGCGGTCCTTTCCTTCACTGGTTATACGTCTAGCCGGGCAAACAGCCTGCGGACGTTGTTTTCGAAGATGCCCTTCTTGTCGTCGTCGCTGATTTCCGTGATTGACTCGATGACAGGCTTCAGATCGTCATAGGGGCGTCCGCTGACCGGATCGATGCCCCCGCCGCTGCCGGGCCTTTCGGTTCCGAACACGCAGCGATCCGCCCCGACGACTTCAAACAGAAGCTCGAGAGATTTCTTGTGATGCAGGACGGTATCGAACCAGAATCGTTTCAGCGTCTGATCGAATGTTTCGGTCTTCTTGCCGTCGGCCGCCGCCGCCGCGAACATCTGACGATTCGATCTCCAGCGTCCGACTTGGTACGGAATCGAGCCGCCGCCATGGCTGACCAGCAGCTTCAGAGTTGGAAAACGCGTGAAGACGTCGGATCGCGCGATGGACGTGATCGCAAGACTTTCTTCCGTAATGAAGTGCTCGTCGTAGGTCTCCCGTCCACAACAGGCGCAACTGTGGATGTGCGCGGGAATGTCATGCTTGCAGAGAAAATCGTACAGCGGATACCAGTAGGAGTCGCCAAGGGGAGGGGTCTTTCCGGCGCCTTCGGACGGATCTGGATTTAACAGTACGCCGAGGAAGCCAAGGTCATTCATGCAGCGCTTGATTTCGTCGAACATTGTCTCGACCGGCGCGCCCGTGGCCTGCGGCAACCCTCCAACTCCGCGAAATCGCTTGGGGTGCATCTTAACTGTACGCGCGATGAGATTGTTGTTGTCTTCGATCCAGGTGACGATGTCTTCCCATCGAGTTTCGCCGTGAACAAGCATGAAAGGACGCGGCGACAGAACCTGTAGATCTGTGCCGACGCCGTCCATGACAGAGACGTTCTGGGCGGCTGATTTTTCCAGATCAGCATCGGCAATCTTTGCGGCATATTTTCCGTATTGGCCTCGTGCAACGAAGAGGTTTCCTCGATGAGCATAAAAGCTCGGCGGCGCGACGAGATGTGCGTGGGCGTCGATGATCACGTGGGTCGTCTCCTCTAGGTTCTTTCATTTTTCAAACGCGAAAGCTGCCGCGCTTCGGTATCGTTCGGGTGCTGCGGACGGATCGCCGTCACGCGTCCAAATTAAACAGTCCATATGGTATAGATAGAAATCCGAAGAGCAATTGGTTTTTCAATTTGCATCCACCAACTGATCATGCAAATATAGTCCAGATGGACAAGATAACTTAGGGAGGGCCGGTATGGCCAAGATCGTGCTCAGCCTTGCTGCGTCGCACACTCCGATGCTTACACTCGAGGGTAAGCGATGGGCCGAACGAGCCGCCGAAGATCTGAGGAACAATGCACTGAACCTTTCGGACGGCAGGTTCGTGTCCTATGACCAACTCGTGCAGGAGAATGGGGCTCCGTACGCGGCTGTGGCAAACGAGAAGAAGTTTCTGGAGATCGAGGCTGCATCACAAAAGGCTCTCGACCGTATGGCGGATCGGCTCGAGACAGCGGCGCCAGATGTGGTGATCATCGTCGGAGACGATCAGGCGGAACTTTTCTCATTGTCGAACATGCCGGCGATCTCGATCTTCTACGGTGAGGAGATTCTAACTCACGAACGTCACATCACGCCGCAAACGCCGGGTTGGGTCACTCCCGTCATGAAGGGATACGCGATGGACGCAGTCCATTCGTTTCCCGGGCATCCGAAGTTTGCGCTCGAAGTTATTCACGGATTGGTCGAGAGCGACGTCGATATCGGGGCGGCAGCCAAGGTCGACGACCCGCTTAAAGCCGGCTTCGGCCACGCCTATGGGTTCATTATCGAGCGCCTGTTCAAGGGTCGATCGATTCCCGTGGTCCCGGTGCTCCTCAATACTTACTTTCCGCCGAATGCTCCTACCGCACGCCGCGCCTACGATGTCGGTCGGAAGATCGCCGGGGTCATCGAGGCCTCCAACACGGATCTAAGGGTCGCCGTGATCGCCAGCGGCGGATTGAGCCATTTTGTGGTGGATGAAAAGCTCGACCGAAGGATCCTCGCTGCGCTCAAGAGCAAGGACCGGGAGTCGCTGATCTCGCTGACGAGGGGCGAACTTAATTCTGGCTCCTCCGAGATATTGAACTGGCTCATGGTCGCGGGGATATCGGAGGCCCTCACCAATGATTGGTCCGAATACTATCCAGGATATCGGACTCCCGGAGGAACAGGCACCGGTATAGCTTTCGCGAGTTGGTCCTGAAGTTCGTTGCGCGCTGAACAATCGTACTCGTCGAGACGCGAATGGGTGATCTACTCGGGCCCTGGACGAGGGGGCAGAGGAGGCTGTTGAGTGACCGCAAGGATCTAAGAATGCTGAGCGCAGAAAAGAACCGGCAGCTGACTGAGGTGGGGCCCGGCACGTCGATGGGCGAGCTCCTTCGCCGATACTGGATGCCCGTCGCGGGCGTCTCCGAATTCGACACGATCGAGAGCAAGCCGGTTCGATTGTTGGGGGAGGACCTGGTCCTTTACAAGGACAGGAGCGGCACGTTTGGTCTGATCGACAGGCATTGCCCTCATCGCCGGGCGGACATGGCGTTCGGTATGACCGAAGACTGCGGTCTGCGCTGCAGCTATCACGGATGGCAATTCGACCAGTCGGGCGCATGCGTTTCTCAGCCATTCGAAGACCTCGCGAACCCGCAATTTCGGATGCGGGAAAAAATTCGCATCAAGGCGTATCCCGTGCAGATACTTGGTGGACTGGTCTGGGCGTATATGGGACCCCAACCCGTCCCGCTCCTGCCGAACTGGGAGCCCTTTTCCTGGAAAAATGGCTTCTCCCAGATCGTCATATCCGAAATTCCGTGCAACTGGTTTCAGTGTCAGGAGAATTCAATCGATCCTGTGCATTTCGAATGGATGCACGAGAATTGGGGCCAGCGGCTTCGCGGCATAGAGGCTCCCTACGCAGCGGCCCATCTCAAGCTCGAGTTTGAGGAATTCGAGTACGGGTTCGTTTACAAGAGGATCAAGGAAGACAGCGACGAAACTCATCCCCAATGGAAAGTAGGGCGCGTTTGTCTTTGGCCCAACGGCTTCTTCCTTGGCGAGCACTTCGAATGGCGGGTTCCAATCGATGATGCCAACACGTTGAGTATCACGTGGAAGTACACGCGCGTGCCGCGCGAGCAAGAGCCATACGTCCAGAAAACGATCCCTACCTGGCGAGGACCGATCTACGACGAGAACGGGCGCTGGATCACGGACCATGTCATGAATCAGGACTTCCTGGCCTGGGTCGGGCAGGGCACGATAGCCGACCGAACTCAGGAGCATCTGGGAACCAGCGACAAGGGCATCGTCATGATCCGGCGCCGCTTTTTTGAAGAAATGGACCGGATTGCCGCAGGCGGCGAAGCAAAGGGCATCATTCGAGATCCCGCTCAAAATCAGTGCATAGAGCTTCCCGTCATGGAGCGAGACGCCCTGATCAACGGCTATTCCACGGCCGAGATCCTCGCAGATCCTCGCAAACGTCTGATGTCAACTTCATACATCTTCCAGGCTGGTCAGCCGGAGGACGTTCGGCAGCAATTCGTCGAGGCGATGGGTCTCCCGGCCATGGATTTTGCTGGCCTTCCGCCGGGCCAAAAAGTCAGCCGTGACCCGAAGTTGAGCACGCGCCCGCTGCTTGGAACAGATCGGTGAACGGCTCCCCCGAGCGGTCCTTCGCACTCCGCGTGGCAGGGTAGAAATGTCTCAAGGTCGAAAGCGCATCCCAAACAAGATCCTGATCTTTGGTGCAGCTGCGCATATTGGCGGTCCCCTTGCACGTTTCCTCCACCGCGAGGCGCCTCAAATTCAGCTGCGTCTCGCAACGAGCAATCCTGCCAAGTGCGAGGTTCTTCGCCGTGAGCACCCCTATGCGCAAATCGCAATGGCCAGCTATTTCGATCTTCCATCGCTCGAGAAAGCTGTCGACGGAATGGAAGGCATCTTCGTTCTGACGAAAAGTGGTACGGACGAGAAGGAGTCGATGACGAATCTCGTTGTGTTCCTAAAAAGAGCCAACAGAGCCGTCCACATCTTGCGACTTCTCGGCGTCCAACCGGAAGCAAATCGCAGACGGATTCCGCAGTCGCTGCGCCGTCATGGTTTGGGTCTTCCGATTCAACACCCGATTGCGAAACAGATACTCGACGAGAGCGACTTGCCTGTCACCTATCTCAACATCGGGGCGACCTTCATGGATAATTTCTGTTGGATGAAGGAAGGATTGCGACGCGAGCGCAAGCTTATCTGGCCGGAGCGACTCATTCCGTATATCGATCCCCGTGAAGTTGCCGAGGTGGCTGGTCGTCTTTTCCTGTCGACAGATCATCGGCACATCGGCCAATTCCACACATTGAATAACGGACACGACATTCTGAGGTTCGCGGAAGTTGCCGACCTCATGAGCGATTCCTTTCAGACAAAGATAGTTCATGACGGACAGAAAGATAGCTTTTTCCGCGCCTACGCGGACCTCGGAGAGGTTCGCTTGAGCTATCTTTGGGATTTCTTCCAGTACGAACGGGAAAACGAAGTCGTTTGGGCACGAAATGACTTTGTTGAACGTGTCCTGGGTCGTAAGCCGCTTATCCTGCGGAGTTGGCTCGAGGAGCACCACCACGAGCTGATGCGCAGCTACTGACGACACAGAACCCTCGGCCAAGATTTCTCCCGAGTTTTTCGCCAGACAATGGGTGTCTTTGATATGGAAAGAGACGTTGTTGTCCTAGGCGCGATGCGTACCGCGATCGGGACATTCGGCGGTAGCCTGAAGGACGTGCCAATGACCCGATTGGCGACCGTTGCGGTCAAGGCCGCCCTCGATCGCTCTGGCGTGCCGGTTGAAAAGATTGGCCACGTGGTGATGGGTAATGTCGTTCCGACGGAGCCGAAAGACGCTTACCTCAGTCGCGTTGCAGCCGTGGATGCTGGGCTTCCGCTTGAAACCCCCGCATTCAACGTCAACAGATTGTGCGGCTCGGGTCTGCAAGCGATCGTATCCGCGTCCCAGGCGATCATGCTTTCCGACACTGATTTTGCGGTCGCGGGTGGCGCCGAGTCGATGAGCCGCGGTCCATATCTCGCCACCGGCGCGCGGTGGGGAGTTCGTTTGGGCGATACCGGCCTCCTCGACTATGTGAATGGCATTTTGCACGATCCTTGGCAGAAGTTTCACATGGGGGTCACGGCCGAGAACGTGGCCAAACAATTTGGGATCAGCCGAAGCTCTCAAGACGAACTGGCGGCAGAAAGCCAGCGCCGCGCTTCACAGGCGATCGCCGAAGGCAGGTTCGCCGATCAGATCGTTCCCGTAGAAATCACTTCGCGCAAGAAGACGATCGAATTCAAGCTCGACGAGCATGTACGGGATGGCGTAACTGCCGAGGTGTTGGCGGCAATGACACCAGTCTTCCAGAAGGATGGGACCGTTACAGCAGGCAACTCATCCGGGCTGAATGACGGCGCTGCCGCGCTGGTCCTGGCAAATAGGAAGGCAGCCGAGGTGGGAGGACTAAAGCCCGTTGCGCGGTTGGTCGGTTACTCCCATGCAGGAGTTGATCCGGCCTACATGGGGATTGGTCCGGTGCCGGCGACTCGGGCGCTACTGAGGCGGACGGGACTAAAAGCCAGCGATCTCGATGTGATCGAATCCAATGAAGCGTTCGCCGCGCAAGCATGCGCCGTGATTCGAGAATTGGACTTGGATCAGGCAAAGGTGAACCCGAATGGGTCTGGAATCTCGCTGGGGCACCCCGTAGGCGCAACAGGGGCGATAATCACCGTCAAAGCTATCCACGAGCTTCACCGAATCCGGGGTCGCTATGCACTGGTTACAATGTGCATTGGTGGTGGGCAGGGCATCGCCGCGATATTCGAGAGGATATAGGCCACCGTTGCCATCCACTAGAAAACCGCAGAATTGGGGTGCCGGGCGTTTCGCCTTCGAGCCTGAGGCAACAGAAAAATCCTGCGTTCGGGTGTGGTGCCCTTGATCACCGGCCTTCTGAACATGAAATCTCACGGGACGAGCTCCAATGGGTCATAATCTTTGGGGTTGCCAGCGAAGAAAAGCGGGAAGCCACGCCTGATGGCAGTCGTGAAAAGGCGGGAGCTCAGGCGGACGGTTCACGCCGAAGAGCTCGTCGCCTCGTCCTGACGCGCTCGACGGCTTGCATGGCATCGATCCGGCCGC
This sequence comes from Bradyrhizobium nivariense, assembly GCF_029846715.1. Taxonomy (GTDB): domain Bacteria; phylum Pseudomonadota; class Alphaproteobacteria; order Rhizobiales; family Xanthobacteraceae; genus Bradyrhizobium. The sequence goes on along the minus strand of NZ_JARVWW010000022.1, from coordinate 85,732 downwards.
ATCTCGCTGACTTCTGGAATCCGCTGGCAGACCGGATGTCTGCCATTCCTCCCTCGACTTGCTGGGCCACTTCGGGATTTCCCGGTAGTGGCCCGCTTTTTGTCGCTGGTCAGGGACGTTCTCCGCAAATATGGCCTAGAAATCTGCAGCCTGGATGTTGCGACGTTAAACTTAGGCCGGATTCCCCGGAGGACGCGAGAAAGCCACTGCTCGGCACCTAGAGCATTTTTCAACTTGGCAGATTCGGAAGGGATTGAACGAAGCCGCTGGCGCGAAATTTGAGGAGAGGTAGTAACGGCCGCCTCCTGTCTGAGAGGATCGACGGTTTTAAGAGCCCACCCCTTGAGCACATGATCTACGTCGACGGCGCCGATAAACGGGTGCCTTTCAGTCACGCCGCCACCTGCTCCCGAGTCTTGGGCCCGAAAATCGCAATGACCAGCATGACAATAACCATGGCGGTCGTGATCGTCGTGAACGCGCCGGAGACGCCGGAATTGCGTAGCACGAACGCCACGACAAATCCTGAGAACATCGCGCCGACCCTGCTTGCGGAGTAAACGATGCCGGCGGCCTGCGCGCGGATGCGGGCCGGGAATACTTCGGTCTGATACGCATGGTATGCGAAAGAAAGCGTCGTGTTTGCGAACGTAATCGCGAGACCGCAGGCTATGACCGCCGACGGGAGCGCGAATTCGGCAAAGCCATATCCGGCGCAGGCGATGACGAAAGCGGTCGTCACGATGATCCACTTGCGTTCCACCTTGTCCGCATAGCTCATAGCGATGAGCGCCGCCAAGGGTGCGGCGAAGGCGATGATGAAGGAGTATTGGAGGCTTTTCGTGACGGTGATGCCCTTCTCGATCAGGAGGGTGGGGGCCCAGCTGGAAAACCCGTAGTATGCGAACGCCTGGCAAATATTGAATGCCACCAGGGTGATGACAATTCCTAGGTAGTGCGTTCGCCAGAGGTCGGGCAAGGCGGCCTTGGTCAATGACCGAGGAATGAAGATCGGCTTCGCGACCGAGACCTTTCTGCCGATTTGCTTTTCCACGCGTGCCTCGATCGCGGAGAGAATCTCGTCTGCCTCTGCGGTCCGCCCCTGTTGCGACAGCCAAAAAGGGCTTTCGGGAACGGCGCGACGAATGAACCAGACGATGACTGCGCCAAATGAGGCGATACAGATGACCCAGCGCCAACCGTCGAACCCAAGCGGTGATTGCGGCACTAGCCACCACGCCATCAGCGCGACCGTGGGCTGAGCAAGGAACATGATCGTCTGGTTGAGCGCGAAAGCGCGTCCGCGCATGCGACGCGGCACAAGCTCGGTGATATAGACGTCGATTGTGATCGCCTCGACCCCAAGTCAGATGCCCGCGAACAAACGCCAGGCGAGGAGGCCTTCCGTGGTGGTTTGAAAGGCCATAATAACCGTGGCGATCGTGTAGATTACGAGCGCCCAAGTGAATACGAAACGCCGTCCGAGCTTGTCCGGGATGAAACCGAGGAAGAATGTACCAATGAACACACCGAGTCCGGGTCGAATTGCGCGATCAGGCCCTGGATTCACCGAGAACCTACAGATCCGAGACCTTGCCGTCATTGAACGTGAAGATCGGGCTCCGAACCAGCAGATGTGACGTCCGGTCGGAGCAAAGCCAACATCGGCATTCTATGGATGCCTTGAAAGCGAAGCTTACCTAGGATCCGGTTGTAACGGTATCCGCCGAGGCAGTGCAAGATCAGCCTGGCTGAGGTGAGGGGCTGGCATCTTTGCTATTGAGAGGCGATCCAGTTTCGGAGCCCCTCGATGGTGCGAAATCCATCGGCCGCGTAGCAGCGGATATCGGGAAGGAAGGCCTGCATCATGTCGGCGAGCGCATGTCCCGGACCGAGGTCCAGCACCCGGCTGATCCCCAGCTCTGCCAGGGCCTCCAGCGTCGCCGACCAGTCGATGGGGCGCGCGACCTGGCAGGCGAGCTTCACTGTTGCATCGCTTGCGGAGAAGATGCGCTCGCCGTCGCCTCCGGCGAGCAGGATTCGCTCGCTTGCGATCGGCACGCGCCTGCTGGCGTCGAGCGCCTGTTGCAACGGTTTGCAGGCGCGCGCGAGCCGTGACGTGTGCGATGCGATCTTCACTGCGAGAAGACCGCTGCGCGCGGCGCCCTGTCGGATTGCCGTCTCGCAGAGGTCGATCACGTCCTGCTCAGAGCCTCCGATCACGACAAGACGATCGGGATTCCTGATCGCGATCTCGCAGCGGTATGATTCGAGCAGGGGTTCGAGCGTGGTCTGATCGAGGCCGCGGACATAGCCGAGACGACCATCCGGTCCGGCCGCACTGTCCATCAGCTGCGCGCGAACATCCGTCAACCGCAACGCTTCCTCGGCCGTCCATATTCCGGCAATGCTCCAGGCCGCCATCTCGCCGACGCTGTAGCCTGTAACCGCAGTCTGCTCGGTCAGCAGGTCGGAAATGCAGCCGTGGATCGCCAGCGCCGATGTGACGGTCAGAATCTGGCTGACATGGTTGGCGGACAACTCGTCCGTGCCTCGCGTCCTGACAAGCTGCCGCGGATCTTCGCCGAGACAGGCGGTTGCCGTAGCAAAGACCGGCCTTGCGGCAGGTTGATCGGCGACCAGATCGAAGATCTTGTCCGAAAGCGTACCTTGTCCGCCGCAGAGCAGTGCAAGCATCAGCGCTCCAGCCGATCGACGAACAGGGCCAGGGCGAGCAGATCCGCCGAGCCGCCCGGACTGAGATTGCGCGACACGAACGCCTGATGAATGTCGACGGCGCGCGTGCGCCACCCGGCAGACCCGACGCCTCCAGCGGCGAGGAACGCCGATGCACTGGCTTGGGCGAAGTGCAATCCCTCCGGCCCGCCCCGGTGCAGCAGATTGGTGTCGGCAACATTGGCGATGAGCGTCATGCATGTCTGAATGCGCACCGCTTCCTCATCATCAGGTGCGCGCGTCCGCGCGGCACGCAACGCGGGCAGCGCGATGTCATAGACCGACGGAAAGCCATCGGCCGCTTCCGCCCTGGCGCCGCCGGCGCCGTAGCGCCGCGCGGCCATGGCGCCATGGCTGCGGAGCGATACGAGGCCGGACAGGATGTCGTCGCCCCAACGTTGCGACACCAACCCACCGAGCGATCTGCGAAGGCCGAGCGCGCTGCGAAAACCGGCCGCGGCGCAGAGCAGGCCCAGCCCGAAGATCGCGCCCCGGTGCGTGTTCACACCTGCCGTTGCCGCGAGCATGGCGCGCTCGGCGGCGATCCCGATCGCGCGCAGCCGGCTCATGCCGGCGCCCTCGGCGCCCGCGACCGCCAGATCACGGAAGAAGGGAGTGAGGGTATCGGCACTTCGGCACAGCAGCTCGGCGTCCATGTCGCTGTGCGCGCCGTTGTCGACGTGGCTGACGAGGCCCGGTTTCGGATGGGTCTCAACTTCGAGCTTGAGACAAAGCGACGCGAGATGACCGATCTGCTCCGTATGGAGCGCGCGGCCCGGCAGCGATTGCCATCTCAGCGCAATGGTCATGACGTTCCGCCTGCGAGAAAAGCGGCTCTGGTCGTGCTGTGGACACCGCTTTGTCGCTTCACGAGAACTTCGTCCGCGTCCGTGCCTGTCAGTTCACGCCATTGCACGCCGCCTGCGGCACAGATGATCTCTCCGTCGAGCCGCATGGGCGCTTGGCGCGCGATGCCGGCGATCTCGAGGGGCAGGGTGCTCGCCTGCTCGGTTGCTCGCGCCGGCCACAGCAGGTCGAGGTCCGAGTGATCCGAAAGATAGGGTAGGCCGGTGAGATGTTGCCAGGCCAGGCTGCCGAACGTCCGGGTCTCCGGACACAGGCGGACAAGCCGGCCGATCGTGTCCTGCCACGCCGCAGGGGCTGACGCGGCCGCGTCGGCCAGCAGCGGAGGTGGCTTCCGTTCGATGATCTCGCCGGCGTCGAGCGCGACCGCGATGCGCCGCTTGCCGTGAGACGGCGGCAGCGGCAGGCCGAGCGGAATCTTTCCCGCGGGATCGCTGCAGCCTGGCCGCCGCACGATGAGCGGACGGCCGTCACGCGCCCAGCCTTCGACGATCGCGTGCTCGGCGAACTCCGGATGCCGTGCCATCACCGCGGTCCAGGCTGCCGCGGAAGTCTTCACCATCGTATGGCGTTCGAGAGGATCAGCCATGTTGCGCCCCCTGATGTGAGGCCGTAGCGAGTGCAACGACCCGATCGGCGATCTCGGCTGCCTTGAGACGTCCACCTCGTTCGGCGCCAAGCCGGGCGCGATCATCCTGTCCTGCCGGCCGCGCCAGCACGGCCGCAAGCTGCGACGCCAGGGGCGCAGTCTCGTCCCAGACAATGTGAATGCCGCCGGTGCGGACCATGTTGTCGAGCCCGGGCGCGAACACCGGCGTTGCTTCCGCCTTGGCCTTGAGGACCTCGATCGGAAGCTTGGTGACCCGCGCCATCGACGGCAGATCCATCACGGCGGGATGCGCGTCGGGAAGCGCCACCAGCGTGCCGGTGGCGAGCGCGGTGGCAATGAACGCGCCGGCTGCGCTGCCGCCATAGAGCAGGCCGACGGTGCGGTGACCTTCTGCCTCCGCCAGCAGCAGGGCCTTGGCGAGATGGGACAGGTACTCGCTGAGGCCGAGCAGCTCGTCGCGCCGGCTCATGCGCTGGCTGGCGGAATCCACCAGGACCAGGATCGGAGAAGTGTCTTCCGATTTGATGATCTCGATCACATGCCCTGCGAGCACGATCGCTTCGTCCACGCCGAGGTTCTGTCCTTGCGTGATGCCGAGCACGTGGATCGGCTTGCCATCAGGCAGGGTCGCCTGTCCGGCGATCATCGCGCCGGTGACGTCGATCTCGCTGCTGTTCGGGAACAGGCTGGCCAGAATCTCATCGCGCGTCATCTGCGTTCTCTCTCTTGCCTGCCGCGCGAAGGAACGCGTCCGTCGGAAGTGCGGGGATTTCGGTCGGCGCGTCGAGGCCCAGCGTCTGCCAGATCTCGACGGCATCCTTGGCCTCACCGAAACGCTGTAGCCGCCGCTCGAGGCGCTTCTGCTCCGCCTTGAGAACCGCTGGGTCCCACCGTCGCCTGACCTTGAGCGCGTCGATCGCCGCCTGGCGGAACGCCAGCACCTCGTCGTCGACGAAGATGTCGGCGCCGCCGAAGAGGTAGCGGTGCTTGCCGCCCATGGTGCGCCAGACCAGCGCGCGGTCGCGCGAATCGAACTCCTCGATGCCCTTGTTGGTTTCGATCACTTCGGGGCCGCTGACGCTAAGCCGTCCCTGTTCAGAGATGATCAGGCGCGAGCACGTGCCTGCGATCAGGCTGCCGCCGCCATAACAGCCGGCACGCCCGCCGATCAGGCCAACGACATTGACCCCGGCGCGCCGCGCCTCGACCACCGCACGCATGATCTCCGCGATCGCAAGTTCGCCGGCGTTGGCCTCCTGAAGCCGCACGCCACCGGTGTCGAACAGGATCACCATGTCCTGCTTGAGCGCGCGCGCGGCGCGCAGGATCCCGGTGAGCTTGGCACCGTGGACTTCGCCGAAGGCGCCGCCCATGAAACGGCCTTCCTGCGCGGCGACGAGGACAGGCGAGCCATCCAGCCGGCCGCGGCCGATGACGATGCCGTCGTCGAATTGCTCCGGCAGGTCGAAGATCGCCAGATGCGGGCTGATCTCGCGCATCTCCGGGCCGATGAATTCGGCGAAGCTGCCGGCATCGACCAGCGCGTCGATGCGCTGCCGGGCGCTCGCCTCGTACCAGCTCAGCGAGACATCATTGGCGGCGAGTGCTGTCATCGTTCCGGCTCCTCGATCTTGCGGATGCCCTGGGCGAGGCGCAGCGCGACGGTGTCGGGCCGGGCGCCGCCATCATTGATGGAGATGCGCAGGCCCCCGGCGGAGCGGCGGGCGACGAAGTCGCGGACGACGGCATCCCATACCGCGCCGAAGCCGTGGGCCGCGGTCGCGATGTCGATCGTGCAGGTGTCGGCTGGCGAGGCCCGTTCCAGCAGCACTTCGAGATTGCCGGAGGCGACGACGCCGACGATCGCCTGCGCGCGGGTGCCGCCGGCGGATCTGGTTGCAGTCAGCCTGAAGCTGAGTTTTTCCATGCAGAACTCCTCACCAGTTGCGGAAGCGGCTGGGCGGGCGGTAGAGACCGCCGGAGGCCAGCATGAGGTCTTTGATTGAGCGAGCAGCGAGCAGGCGCCGGTCGGCATCGAGCGGATCGATGCCGAGGTCTTCGGGGCGCCGGATCACGCCGCGCTGCCGCAGTTGCTCGACCAGCTTCGCATCGCGCGCGCGGCCGATCTCGGTGTAGCCGGCAACGCCGCGGATCGCTTGTTCGCGCTCGTCCCTGGTGCGGCACATCAGCAGGTTGGCGATGCCTTCCTCGGTGACGATGTGGGTGACGTCGTCGGAGTAGACCATCACCGGCGCCAGATCGAGCTTGAGCTCGCGCGCCAGATCGAGGGCATCGAGCTGTTCGACGAATAGCGGGGCGTTGCGGTCACCAAAGGTCTCGCCGATCTGCACCACGAGCTTGCGGCCGCGGCGCAGCGCAGGTGCAGAGTCGGGCGCTGCCTCGGCGCCGGCCTTGAGCCAGGGTTCGCTCGGGTGGCGGCGGCCGCGCGGATCGGAGCCCATGTTGGGCGCGCCGCCGAAGCCGGCGATGCGGCTGGTCGTCACCGTCGAGCTGTGGCCTTCGAGGTCGATCTGCAGCGTCGATCCGATGAACATGTCGCAGGCATAGAGGCCCGCCGTCTGGCAGAAGGCGCGGTTGGAGCGCAGCGAACCATCGGGCCCCGTGAAGAAGATATCGGAGCGCGCCGCGACATAGTCCTCCATGCCGACTTCCGAGCCGAAGCAATGGATCTGCTCGACCCAGCCGGATTCGATCGCCGGAATCATCGTCGGATGCGGATTGAGCGCGAAATGGGTGCAGACCTTGCCCTTGAGGCCGAGCTTCTCGCCATAGGTTGGCAAGAGCAGCTCGATCGCGGCAGTGTTGAAGCCGATGCCGTGGTTGAGCCGGCGCACGCCGTAGGGCGCGTAGATGCCCTTGATGGCGAGCATCGCCGTCAGGATCTGGGTCTCGGTGATGGCGGCGGGATCGCGGGTGAAGAGCGGCTCGACATAGAAGGGCCGGCCCGCCTCGACCACGAAATGTACGAGGTCGCCAGGAATGTCGACGCGCGGCACCTTGTCGACGATCTCGGTGACCTGCGCCACGACGAGGCCGTTCTTGTAGCTGGTCGCCTCGACCACCGTCGGCGTGTCCTCGGTGTTCGGCCCCGTATAGAGGTTGCCGTCCTTGTCGGCGCTCACCGCCGCGATCAATGCGACGTTCGGCGTGAGGTCGATGAAGTAGCGCGCGAACAGTTCGAGATAGGTATGGACCGCCCCGAGCTCGATCTTGCCACCGAACAGCATGCGCGCGATGCGCGCCGACTGCGGGCCCGAATAGGAGAAGTCGAGCCGCCGCGCGATGCCCTTCTCGAAGATGTCGAGATGGGCAGGCAGCACCACGCCGGACTGGACCATGTGCAAGTCATGAACGTCCGCGGGGTCGAGGTTCGCGAGCGCCGAAGCGAGGATGTCGGCCTGCTTCTGATTATCGCCCTCCAGGCACACCCGGTCGCCTGACCTGACCACGGCCTTCAGAAACGCGGGCAGGCTCGGGAGCGGAACCATCTTGTCTTTCGCGTGCCGTCGGCCGGCCGCGAGGCGCTCGCCCAAGGCGGTCTTTTGCATACCCCAATCGCTCATCTCGGCTCCCTGGCATGCGCAATTCGTTTCGATGGCGCTTAATGTATTCGTATTGCCTTCAAATGTCAATTAATGTATACGTTAGCGCATAAGCGACAGATATTCGCATACACAGGAGGGAATTTACGATGCGAATGCATACAGATGCTCCCAGCCCAAGAGCTGGCGCCTCGCACGAACAGGGGAGGCGCCCATGACCATTTCCGGCGTGGCTCTGCTCGCGATCTGCACGCTGCTCGGGGTCCTGCTCGGGGACCTGCTCGGCGTCGTCCTCGGTGTGAAGGCCAATGTCGGCGGCGTCGGCATTGCGATGATGTTCTTGATCGCGGCCCGGCTCTGGCTGGTGCGGCACGGTCTACTCAGCCACGGGCTCAAGATTGGCGTCGAGTTCTGGGGCAGCTTCTACATTCCCATCGTGGTCGCCATGGCCGCGCAGCAGAACGTCGTCGCTGCGGCAAAAGGCGGTCCGATCGTCGTCATTGCGGGGATCGGCTCGGTCGCGGTGTGTTTCGCGATGGTGGCCCTGATCGGCCGGCTCAGCAGTCGGGTCGAAACCATGGACGAGATCGAGGCACGAGAGGCGCTCGAGGCGGCTGTGCCCCACTTCAAGTCCGGGAGGATCGGATGACCATGATATCTCACGTTCTCGCCGCCAGTTCGCTGATCACCGCGTTCGCCGCCGTAGGCATCCTGATGTGGATATCCGGAGCGATCTCGAAATATCTCACCTTCGGGCGCATCCACGGCTCGGCGATCGCGATCATGCTGGGTCTCGTGCTGGCCTTTTTCGGCGGCGTTGCCACCGGCGGCGAAAAGGGCGTCGCCGACCTGCCGGCGCTGGCCGGGATCGGCCTGATGGGAGGCGCGATGCTGCGGGACTTTGCCATCGTCGCCACCGCCTTCGAGGTCGACGTCGTTCATGCGCGCAAGGCCGGGCTGATCGGTGCGGTCGCGCTCGGATTGGGGACGATCGTTCCGTTTGTTCTTGGTGTTCTGGTCGCCGCCGCGTTTGGCTACACTGACGCCGAATCGTTGACGACGATCGGCGCTGGCGCGGTCACCTACATCGTGGGACCGGTCACAGGGGCGGCGATCGGCGCGTCATCGCCGGTTATTGCGCTCTCGATCGCGACGGGTGTATTCAAGGCAGTGATCGTGATGATCGGCACGCCGTTCGTCGCGAAGATGATCGGCCTCAACAATCCGCGCAGCGCAATGGTATTTGGCGGCTTGATGGGAACGGTCAGCGGCGTTTCCGGAGGGCTTGCGGCGACCGACCGGCGTCTGGTGCCCTACGGCGCGTTGACCGCGACGTTTCACACGGGCCTCGGATGCCTGGTCGCACCGTCCATCCTCTACTTCACGGTGCGCGCAATCATAGGAAGCTGAATGGCAGGTCTGTTCAAAGTTGCGACTGAGGCAGAAGAAGATAGCGGCCTTCTCTCCGATCGCATCCGCAATGCGCTCACGGACGAGATTGCGTCCGGTGCGCTCGTTGCCGGCTCGGCTTTGGAAGAGCAGCAGCTTGCCGATCGCTTTGGAGCTTCCCGCACTCCGGTGCGGGAAGCTCTGCGACAGCTCGCCGTCAGCGGGCTGGTCGAGGTCCGTGGCCGTCGCGGGGTCGTGGTGGCGCGGATGACGCCTGAGCGGATCATGGACATGTTCGAGACCAGCGCCGAGGTGGAGGCGATGTGCGTCAGGCTTGCGACCTATCGCATGACCCCGCTGGAACGCAGCGATCTGATCGAGCTCCACGACGGCTCGCTGGCAATGGTCGAGGCCAACGACGTCGATGCCTATGATGCCTTCAACCGTTTGTTCCACGAAGGCATCTATAGCGCAACGCACAACGCGTTCATGGCCGAGCAGGCGCAAGAGGTCCGTGCGCGTCTCAGTGCCTTCCGCCGCACTCAATTGCGGCAGGGCGATCGCATTCGCAAGTCCCGCGACGAGCATGACGCCATCATGCAGGCGATCGCGGAAGGCGACGGCGATACCGCAGCGCGCAGAATGCGCGCCCACATGTTGAATGCGGCGGCTGCGCTTCGGCGCTATATCGATGATCGTCTCGGCGGACAGGCCGACGGGGTTGCGTCCGACGGCGCGTGACGATCTCCCGAGCGCTCCCCTTCCGCTGCGAATCGTATGCGAGCGCTAGGTTGAACGATCGAACTGCGGCTGCCAGCGCAGCAGATACGACTGGAGCGAGCGCACGGCGACCGCGAGCAGGATTCCGACGAACATCATGATGAAGATAGCGACCATCATCTCGCTGGCATTGGCGCGCGCCTCCGCTTCGATGATGAGCTTGCCGAGCCCGCGTTCGGCGCCGATGAACTCGCCGACGATGACGCCGATCAGTGCGAAGGAGACCGCCGGCAGGAGGGAGGCGAACACCCATGCGAGCGCGGAAGGAATCACCACAGTCCGCAATACGGTGAATTCGCTGGCGCCCATCAAGCGGGCCGCTGCAATCTGGTCGCGGTCGACGGCGCGGGCGCCTTCGAAGGTGTTGAAGAACACCACGAAGAACACGACCAGCCAGGCGGTGGCGATCTTGGAGAGATCGCCGAGGCCGAAGATCAGGATGACGAGCGGCACCAGCGCGATGCGCGGGATGGAGTTGAGCGCTACGACGTAGGGCCCGAACACGCGGGCAAGGAAATCGGAGCGGCCGAGGATCAGGCCGGCCGCGATTCCGCTCGCCGATCCGAACAGGAAACCCCACCAGGTGTTCTTCAGCGTGACCAGCGTTGCAAGCCACAGATTATTGTCGTTGCCCTTGGTGCAAGCGGCAAATCCGGCGGCGTCAGAGAAGCAGCCAAGCCGCAAAAAGCTCTGCCAGATCAGCGACGGCTTGGCGACGAAATAAGGATCGAGGATTTTTGGCACATAGGCCTTCGGCAGCAGCGCCTTGCTCCATTCAAAGCCCCACTGCCAGATGACGAGCACCGCTGCGAGAATGGCCAGTTGCCAGAACAGGATGACGATGCGGCTCTTGGACATGATCATTCGGCCCTGGTGCGGCGGAATTCTTCGCCGAGGGAATGCCAGATGTGGGAGTAGAGGCGGCCGAATTCGGCGGTCTCGCGTATGGCTACGGGATCGCGGGGCCGCGGGATGGCGACGTCAAAGTCTTCCTTGAGCCTTCCGGGCCGCGCCGAGAGCAGGATGATGCGGCTCGCCAGCGTCAATGCCTCGCCAAGATCGTGCGTCACGAACAGCACGGTCTGTCGCTCGCGCTCCCAGATCTCCAGCAGCGTCTTGTGCATCTCCAGCTTGGTGTGGGTGTCGAGCGCGCCGAACGGTTCGTCCATCAGCAGGATCTCGGGCTCCAGAATCAGCGTGCGCATCAAGGCGACGCGCTGGCGCATGCCGCCTGACAGCATGCGCGGGAAGCTTTGCGCAAAACCAGTAAGCCCGGCCTTCTCGACGGCCGAAGTGACGCGCTTGGTGCGCTCGGTCTTCGGCAGTCCCGCGATCTCCAGCCCGTAGCCGATGTTCTGCTCCACGGTTCGCCACGGAAACAGCGTATCGCGCTGGAAGACATAGCCGACCCTGGGGTTGACCTTGCCGGTCTCGACGGTGTCGTCATCGATCTGGATGTGTCCGCCCGAGCGCGGCAATAGCCCCGCGACCATGTTGAGGATCGTGCTCTTGCCGCAGCCCGACGGACCAAGCAGCGCGACGAATTCGCCCTGTCTGACCTCGAAGGACACATCATCGACCGCGACGAACTCGCGGCCGGATGCGCTGAAGCGTTTGGCGAGACCTTTCACGGCGATGCGCGCTCGCGCCGCTGCCGCTTCATTGTCGCCCCGTGCAAGCGCGAGGCCCGGACTGGGTGCGGCCGTCATTTGTATCTCGCCCTGGCTGCCTCAAGGAAGCTCATGTCGACGATATCCTCGTATCTGGTCACGGGAATATCCGTGCCCTTGCGGTACCAGGGCCTGGCGCCGCGTTCGAACGAGGACTTGTCGATGCTGCCGTCATAGGCCCAGGTCGACTTGTCGAAGCCGAGTTCGGCGCTGATCGCATCTGGGTCGATGCCGGAGAAATATTTCGGCGTGACTAGCGCCTGCACGTCCGCGAGCGGCGTCGCCTTCACGAAGGCCATCGCGCGGTAGATCGCGTTGACATAGGCCTGCACCATCGCCTTGTCCTGCTCGACCGTGTCCTGGAGCGTGTAGATCACGAGCACGGGCAGCGTGCCGCCGAAATCCTTGTCGAACACGCCGGGCTTGGAGGTGTCGTAGACGGTCCTGCCAAAACCCTTTTTCTCGACTTCGACGATCCAGCTCGGCGGCGCCATGATGGCGTCGAACTGCTTGGTCTGGAGCGATGGGAACATCGTGTTGGGACCGCCGCCGGCGACCCAGTTCACCTTGTCGCCGAGACCGCGCACCTCGAACACATAGGTGCCGAACACCCAGGTTCCCGACCCGATCGCGGTGGCCGCGACGATCGGCTTGGCGCCGTCAGGCCGTTTGTGCTCCGCGAGCTTCTCGACCGAATTGATGCCGCTGTCGTGAAGGTCTTGCCGGACCATGATATTGGCGTAGGAGCACACCATCTCGGTGGCGAGCAGGATCTTGCACGGCTTGCCGCGCGCGCTGAGCTGGAGCGGATGGCTGGCGTCACCATGCGCGAACAGGGCCTGCCCCGCCGCCAGCGTCTGGCGGCCAAACGTGCCCGCATTTCCGGTGACGAGCTTCGGATCGAGCCCTTCGTCCTTAAAGTACCCCTTTAGCTCCGCGATCATGCCGATGGCGTAGACCGGCGACACCGGTCCGAACGCAAGCGAGACCTGCCTACCCTCCGCGTGCAACCGTCCCGGCAGCAGCGATGCGCCGGCTAGTGCGGAGCCCGCGATCAGCGCCTGGCGCCTGGTAATGCTCATGTGCTCCTCCTCCCTTGTTTTTGTTCGATTGCGCCGACCGCTCAGGACGGCGCGACCTTGATCGTCCCTGCTTGCCGCAGCGTTTCGATCTCGTTCACGGAAATCCCGATCTCGCTCAGGATCTCGCCGCTATGCTCGCCGATCTGTGGTGGATCGTAGCGGTTGGTCAGGCGTCGGCCGTCCATGGAAATCGGCAATAGCGGCGTCTTTGCCTTTCGGCCGTCGGGCAGCCGAATGTCGGTCAGGCCGCCCGACTGGTTGAGATGCGGATCATCGAAGAGATCACCGGGCTTGTTCACCGGTGCGTAGGGCAGGTCAAGCTGCTCGAGGCGTGCGGCGAGATCGGCCTTGTCCCATTGCTTGAAGATCTTCGCGATTTCGGGGATCAGCCAACCGCGCTGATCGACACGGTCGTTGCTCGTCGCAAAGCGCGGATCAATGAGCCAGGCTTCACGATCAAAGGAGCGGCAGAACGCCTCCCATTGCTCTTCGCCGACAATGGTGACGAACAACTTCGAGCCGTCCCGAGTGTCGAAGAGATCGTAAACCGGCCACGGGCTGTCCTTGATCGAATAGGGGATCGAGGGCTGACCGCTGACCACCTCGCACATCATGGCCTGCGCCATCAGGAAGACGTTGTTCTCGTAGAGCGCACTCTGGATATAGCGACCTCGGCCGGTCCGCTGCCGCTCGGCGAGAGCGGCTTGGATCGCGATCACACCGAACATGCCGCCCATGACATCGTTGACCGAGGCGCCGGCGCGCATCGGCCGGTCCGGCAAGCCGGTCATGTAGGCAAGGCCGCCCATCATCTGCACGACCTCGTCCAGCGCGAGGCGGTTCTCGTAAGGCCCAGGCAAATAGCCCTTGAGCGAGCAATAGATCAGGCGCGGCGCGAAGGCGGTGATGGTGTCGTAATCGAGACCGATCCGCTTCAACAAGCCCGGCCTGAAATTCTCGATCAGAACGTCGCTGTTCTCGATCAGCCTGCGCGCGATGTCCAGGCCTTCCGCGGTCGACGTATCCAGCGCGATACTGCGCTTGTTCCGGCTGTAGGTTGCGAAGAAGCCGGCAGCGGGACCCTTGAAATAGCGGGTGCGGTCACCCTTGGGCGGCTCGACCTTGATCACGTCGGCGCCGAGATCAGCGAGGATCAGGCCGCAACTCGGCCCCATCACCATCTGGCTGAACTCGATGACACGAAGGCCGGCCAGCGGACGCGGCTCCGATGCCGTCTCGGGCGCGGCCGCCGTCATGCCGCCCTCCGCAGCACCTTGGGAATGCCCGCCTCGTGCAGATGCCCCGTCAGATGCTTTGCCGGGATATGGTGAGCGAGAATCTCGCGCGTTTGCATCAGGCGATCAAGGTCGATGCCGGTGGAAAGCCCCATGCGCTCCAGCATGAATACGAGATCCTCGGTGACGATGTTGCCGCGCGCACCCGGGGCAAAGGGGCAGCCGCCGAGCCCGGACACCGCCGCATCGAAACGGCGGATGCCGGCTTCGAGGCCGGCGACGGCATTGGCAAGGCCCGCGCCGAGCGTGTCGTGCAGATGCAGCCGCAGCGTCATCTGCGTTCCGACCTCGCGTCTGACGGCTCCGACGATCTGCCCGATCAGTTTCGGGGTTGCATAGCCGACGGTGTCGGCGAGCCCGATCTCGTCCGCACCGGCTTCCGCAAAGGCGTGCGCGACACTGCACACGGCCGTCTCGCTGATCTCGCCTTCCAGCGAGCAGCCGAAGGAGGTGGAGATTGCACCCATCAGATGCGGCCTCTCGTCCGCCGGCCGGGCGTCGATCGCGGCGCGAACGGCGCGAAATCCGTCGAGCTGTTCTTCGATCGAGCGGCGCACATTGGCGCGGTTGTGCGTCTCACTTGCCGAGATGACGAAATAGATGGCGTTGACGCCGGCGGCGATGGCGCGCTCGGCTCCCTTCAGGTTCGGCACCAGCGCACCGATGGTCGCCGCCTTGTGCGTAAGCGCATGCGCCATCACCGCATCGACGTCGGCGAATTGCGGCACGACCTTTGGCGGCACGAAGGATCCGGCATCGATCTCGCGCACGCCGGCGGCGGCTATCATGTCGATCAGCGCGCATTTGGCTTCGGTGGGAACGAAGATGTCCAGGTTCTGCAGGCCATCGCGGGGAGCGGCCTCGCAAATATGGACATCCGGTGCGCGCGCCATCGGGGCTCTCCCTGCTTGATTGTATATTGTTGCCTTAAAGAACAATCTGTGGGACAGTATGTCAAGCTCTCAAATCTGCGTGCACTGCAATGACCGCGTCCGACAGTTCCCGACAGCGTGCCGCCAGAAACAGTGGTTCTGAGCGCGCCGAACACCTCGCCGGCCTGATCATGTCGCTCGCCCGACGCGAAGGCATGAAGGCCGGTGATCGCCTGATCGAACAACGGCTTGCGGATGCGCTGGACCTTTCACGCGCGCCGATCCGGCTTGGCCTCAAGGCTCTGGAGGCGGCAGGGCTGGCGCGTGGTGAGCCGCATCGCGGTTTCGTGCTGGCGAAGAATCCGACCAGCGGCGCCGCCCGACCCGCACTCGCAGCAGTCAGGCGCAGCGAACAGGTCTATGCGACGATTGCGGGCGACGTGCTCGCGAGCCGGCTGCCGGCCGACGTCACCGAGGCGGAGCTGATGCGCCGCTATGATCTAAGCCGGGCCGAGCTGCAGCGGTTGCTCGACCGCATTGCAGCGGAGGCTGGATCGCTCGCCTACCCGGCTATGGCTGGCGCTTTGCGGAGAGCGTATCGAGCCCCGCCGCGCAGGCGCAGGCCACGGCATTCCGCGTGGTGATTGAGCCGGCAGCCATGGCGCAACCCGGTTATGAGCTAACGCAGGAAGTGATCGCGAGATTGCGGGAGCGGCAACAGCGCGTCCTGGATGGCGAGTTTGAGAAGATGACGATCGGCGAGATCTATCACTCCGGCTGCGAGTTCCATGAAGAGATCATCCGCGGGGCAGGCAATCCCTTTTTTGTGGAAGCGCTCAAGCGCGTAAACTCGATCAGGCGCCTCTTTGCCTATCGCAGTTTCACCGATCGTGACGGTATGCGGCGGCACATACGCGAACATTTGCGCTTGCTCGATATCCTGGAGGCGCAACGATATATCGAAGCGGCCGAGTTGATGGCCAAACATCTGCAGCGGCCGCTGGTGCAGGGTTTATCGTAACGCCGGACGAGGCGTTTCCGGCAAAAGCGGATTTGCCAGATTGCGGCGACGCTATGCGGCTTGGTTTACGACGGCCGTTCCCATCGGGCGCGCTATTATTCCGCTGCCATTGTAGAGGGCCTATAATGATTCGATGACCGACTAGGAAAAGGACAGGGCAAAGCGGGCGGTGGCCTCAAAGCCCATGCGCCAACCCGGCACGATGTCTTTCCGGACCACCCGCTTCAAAAAGCATGGCGGTGGCGCTGCGCGAACCTGAGCAAATCATGACATCGCCCATACTCCTCGAAACCGGCAAGTCCCTGAAGCAGTTTGGCGGCGCTCGCCGCGAGCGAGCGGCCAATTGGCTCATCTGCGCGGCGGCCAACGCGGAAGAGGACGCCGGTGAGCGCATGGCGAATGAACTTCTAGCACGGTGAGGGCGTAAGCGCGCGCGTGGAATTGGTCCGGCCTGGCAAGGCGGAGTTGTGCTCAGCGCCTATGGACCTGCCTTTATGCGAAGGATTGGACAAGATATCCTAGGTTTGGCTGGTGTGGGAGAGGCAGTGGCGTTCCCCCGCCGCCGCGCCTCTCCATCGTCGATGCCAAGGGCAACCGCATCGCCCGCTCAGGCGGCGAGCACGGCCCCGGCGTCGAAGCCGGAAAATTCCTCGCGCCGCACGGCATCGCGCTCGATTCCAAGCGTGACATCTACGTCGGCGAGGTCGACGTCATCGACTGGAAGACGAAAATGCCCGCCGTTCGCGCGACGTTTTGCTTGCAGAAGCTGCAGCGCGCTCAGTATCGGAACGATCTCGCTCCAGGGTCACCAGCACGAGCATCTGGATAGGTCTTCCACCTCCCTCGGCATATCGATCGAGATATCGGCCTCGATAATGCCTTGCGAGCGCAGCGCTCTTAGTCGTCGCTGGCATGCGCTGGCAGAAAACCAGCCATTGCGCCCGATCGCCTCAAGGCGAAGAGTCGAAAGCCGGGCATGCCCGAATTTCGCGCGGCTCTGCGGGACGAACTCAAGCGCGGACAGAACATTTATCTCAACAACGGGCTGTCAAATATGAGCAGGGTCGACCACAATGGCCCGACGAACGCTCGGCGTTTCTGATTAAGGTCGAGGGGGAACTTCCGGCTGGCAAAATAGCGGCGCGCCATCCATGGCAGAAATCCAATGAGCCTGTCGCTCGAAGAACTCCGCCGGTGCGGCGCGCCTATCAGGTCTTGTACAGGTCACGATACGCGCAGAAGTGCGTCCAGCGGATCCACATGCCCACATATTGAGACTCACTCTTGACGTCGCCAGCGAAACCTCGCCCGACCCGGAGTTTAGTGGGGAAACGACCAGCCGAGCGTTGCCTCAGCCAGCGATCGCGTCGGAGGAGGTTTTGCGTGATGTGTGCACCGAGATCCGAAGACGCGATTTCCGGTTCCAGTGGGAGCAACAATATCTCAACGAAATGAATGGCTTAGAACGAAAATTCGCCACGGCCCCCCTCATGGATTGAAGAGCTCAAGTTTTTCAAGTGCTTAACAGGTGGCGTGTGCACCGGGAGAGATCGAACCGCGCCCGGACCGTCGGATGAACCATCGCGTTGGGCCGCCTGCTGCCCCAAGTCGAGGGAACCCGGCTGACTAGGAACTTTAGTGCGTTTCGTTTATTTCACTTGTTGCGTTTATTTCGAATATGGCGTACATACAAAGCAGTACAGGGGAGAAGATACGATGACCATGCCAGCCTACGCCGAAGAGCTGGGGGGTACTCGCCTGCCTTCCGCGAGCGAGAAGGCTGCAGCCAACCAGCTTCGTCAGATACTCGCGTCGCATGCGACGGGAGACGCCAAACTGCGCGTGCTCGATGATGCGCAAAAGGCAGCTGAGATAACATTGTCGCCGGCCCTGTCGAGCCTCTTGATGGAATTGCTGCGGCATATCGGTCGCGGCGATGCGGTGACGCTCGTGCCTGTGCATGAGATGTTGACCACGCAGCAAGCTGCCGACATCCTGAATGTCTCACGTCCGTTTCTGGTCTCGCTCCTCGAGAAGAACGAAATTCAGCACGTGACAGTGGGGCGTCATCGCAGGATTAGGGCAGAGGACCTATTCGCGTATAAGCGCACGCGTGATGAGAAGCGAGGTAACGCGCTTGGGACTCTCGCTGAGCTGGACGCGGAGCATCTGTAAGCTTGTTTGCAAACCGTTTCACCGCATTCGTCGATGCGTGCTCGCTTGCAAGCGCGCTCAAAAGGAACTTGCTGCTCTCCTTGGCGGAGGCGGAATTTTTCCGCCTCCGCTGGTCGAGCCGCGTCCTAGATGAGACCGAAGCAGCTATTGAAGAAATTTTGAGCGGCAAGGGCTTTGAGGATGCGACGGCGCGCGCCGAGCGGGCGCGAGCCAGCATGGAAGCTGCCTTTGAAGACGCTATGGTTACGGATTTTGACAACTTCTTGCCAGTTGCGGCGGGTCTGCCCGATCCAGGCGATCACCACGTGGTTGCTGCGGCGGCCAAGACGCAAGCCGCAATGATCGTAACGGAAAACCTTAAGGACTTTCCGGCGGCAGTTCTTTCTGACCTGAACATGCAGGCGAAATCCGCCGACGCTTTCATTGCGGATACCATCGCACTCGACGAAGCTCGCGCCGTTGCAGCCATTCGACGTATGCGGGAACGCTTCAAAAAACCAGAAATGACGCCAGCGGAGCTATTGCTCGTGATGGAGGCAGCGGGACTGATCGAGACGGTTGACCTGCTAAGGGCACACGTCGAATCGCTCTAGTGGCTCTGCACAGTGATTATGACAGGTTGCGTCCGGCGATCAGATTAGCTCCGGCAGGAGTTTCGGATCAACGAGGACCTCGATGCTGCGAGGAGTTCTTGGCTGCCTCCTGATGAGGCCGGCTCGTTCCAGCGTCAGCACCATCTGATGAACCGAAGGCGGGCTGACGCGGAAATATTCCTGCATGTCGGTTTCGGCCGGAGGTGTGCGGTGGAGCCGCGTGTAGAGGTGGATAAAAGTCAAATATTGCCCCTGCGTGGGCGTGAAGGGTTTTGCCGAAGGACTCACGCCGGCCATCCGCGAGGCGGTTCGGTGCGGTCAACACCACCTGCGTAGGACAAGCCGCCCGAATGGTCTGGGCGGCAACGATCGAGGCGTTCCCGAGTTCGTCGAGCGCGGCGCCCTGCGCCTCGGTCGGCTGCACGGCGTCTGCGATCAGATCGACCGGAAGGCCGGCAACCGAACGGCTGTCATTGCCGCACATCTGCTCGATCCGCCCGCCATCGCGATATCGGCGCCCCGGCCTGCGTTCGGGGCAGATAGCCCCTGAGGTCGTCATAGCCATAAGGTCCGAATATGCCGGCATAGACGTCCCGGTAGCCGTAGCCCCAGAACCCAACGTCGTCGCACAGATGGCGTAGTCTAGATGTCGTTGTAGGCGAAGGGCCAGAACAGCGGGCCGATCCACCCATATCGCCGCCGGCATGCTGCCACCAGCCGTTTCCGGCGGCCCCGCCATGCCATCTCCTCCGCCGCCATAACCCCTGCCGCCCTTGGCTATCGCGCCGCCGCCCGAGAGCACCATCGCGATAGCCAAGGGCGGCAATTCCAGTTAACCGCCTAGCCATGGCTCTCTCCTTGCGCCGCGCCGCCTTACAACACGGCTCAAAAAAAGCAGGGAGAATGGAAAAGTTCCCCGGCCCGACGGCCGCCGCGCGGAGCAAGGCGAAGCCTGACAACGCCTCAGGCGGCCGGCACGATCTTGCCCGGATTAAATATGTTCTGCGGATCGAGCGCGTGCTTTAGCGCGCGCATGGCGTCGATCGCCTCGGCGCCGAGTTCGGCCTTGAGGTATTTCTGCTTGCCCTGCCCAATGCCATGCTCGCCGGTGCAGGTGCCGCCCATCGACTGCGCGCGCTCGACCAGGCGATGCATGAACTCCTCGCCGCGGGCCATCTCGTCGGCATTGTCGACGTCGCAGACCAGCGAGCAGTGAAAATTGCCGTCACCCACATGGCCGACGATCGGCGACAAAAGACCGAGCCGCTTCAGGTCGTCCTCGGTCTCGGTGACGCAATCCGCCAGCCGCGAGATCGGCACGCAGACATCGGTCGCAACCACGCCGGCGCCGGGACGCAGCGCCTTCACCGACCAATAGGCGTCGTGCCGCGCCTGCCAAAGCTTGGTGCGATCCTCCGGTTTGGTGGCCCAGGTGAAATCACCGCCGCCGCATTCACCGGCGATTTCCTTGAAGTTCTTCGATTGCTCGGCGACATCGTTGGCGCTGCCATGAAATTCGAGCAGCAGCAGCGGCGTCTCCGGCAGCGTCAGTTTCGAATAGGAATTGCAGGCGCGCACCTGCTCGGCATTGAGCAGCTCGATCCGCGCGACGGGAATCCCGGTCTGGATCGCCAAAATCGTCGCCTGGCAGGCGCCGCGCACGGTCTCGAACGAACACGCGGCGGCCGCGATCGTGTCGGGAATGCCGCGCAGCTTGACCGTGAGTTCGGAGATGATGCCGAGCGTGCCTTCGGCGCCGACGAACAGATGCGTCAGGTCGTAACCGGCGGAGGATTTCTTTGCCCGCGTCCCGGTCGTGATGATCTCGCCGTCGCCGCGCACCACTTTGAGCGCCAGCACGTTATCGCGCATGGTGCCGTAGCGCACCGCATTGGTGCCGGAGGCGCGGGTCGACGCCATGCCGCCGAGCGAAGCGTCGGCGCCGGGGTCGATCGGAAAGAACACGCCCTGGTCGCGCAAATGTTCGTTCAGCGCCTTGCGGGTCACACCGGGCTGGATCACGCAGTCGAGGTCGTCGGCATGCACTTCCAGCACCTTGTTCATGTCGCGCAGGTCGATGCAGACGCCGCCGGCGGGCGCGTTGACCTGGCCCTCCAGCGAGGTCCCGGTGCCGAAGGCGATCACGGGAACGGCGTGTTTAGCGCAGATCCGCACCACGTCCTGGATGTCGGCGGTTTCCTGCGCCATCACCACCGCGTCGGGGGGCTGGGTCGGCAGCGGGGTGGTGGTATGGGCATGCTGTTCACGCACCGCCTGCGAGGTGATCAGCCGGTTGCCGAACCGCGCCGCCAGCGCCTCAATCGCGGCTGCAAGCGCCTGCGGCTCCGGCCGCTTCGGATCGTTTGAAATCGTCATCGCCACGCAAATTCCTCCCGGCTCTGAGAGGACCGTGGCAAAGGATATAGATCGGGTCAAGACAACAAAGGGATGGAAGATGACGATCGGTGCCGCGAACCATAGCCTGAAGCTACCATGTTCTGCCCGATGCCAGCCTAAATGCGAGTCCTTCGATCGGAGATCACGGCGGTACCGCGGCCGTGTCAGGAGTCATTCAAGCCAAGATCAGGGTACGTACTCATCTGGTGCTAGATGATGAAACCACCAGAAAGACGATCTACGCCCGAATGGTAAGCATGGCCTCTCGGCCTCCCGCTCCTCGTCATTTCCATCGCGGACCTCATCAGCCGAACGGACTCACGCCACCCAGATCATCGGCCGTTCTATCCCGTGTCGGAGCGGCCTGACCTAGCGGCTGATCTCGCACGTCTGGGTGGCAGCGCCAGCGAAGCGTAGGCCCAGCTGCTCTATGTCACGGACGCGTGCTGACCAGCTCGGGTGAACCGGTATCCCATGCCTGCATCGACGATCAACGAGAAGAAGCTCTCCTCGCTGAATGAGCTGCTGCCGCTGCTCGAGGCCGTGGTGCAGACCGGCAAGCCGCGGGTGATCGTCGCCGAGGACGTCGAGGGCGAAGCCCTTGCCACCCTCGTCGTCAACCGCCTCCGTGGCGGCCCCAAGGTCGCGGCCGTCAAGGCTCCGGGCTTCGGCGATCGCCGCAAAGGCCATGCTCCAGGACGATGATCGACAAGGAGAACACCACGATCATCAACGGCGCCGGTAAGAAGGCCGACATCGAGGCGCACGTGGCCCAGATCAAGGCGCAGATCGAGGAGACCACCTCGGGCTACGACCGTGAGAAGCTCCAGGAGGGCCTTGCCAAGCTCGCAGGCGGCGTCGCGGTGATCCGCGTCGGCGGCGCGACCGAGGTCGAGGTGAAGGAGCGCAAGGATCGGGTTGATGACGCGATGCATGCGACCCGTGCGGCCGTCGAGAAAGGCATCGTCCCGGCGGCGGCGGCGCCCTGCTCCGTGCCTCCGAGCAGCTCAAGGGCCTGCGCACCAAGAACGACGACCAGAAGACCGGTGTCGAGATCGTGCGCAAGACGCTCTCCGCGCCCGCTCGCCAGATCGCGATCAACGCCGGTGAAGACGGCTCGGTGATCGTCGGCAAGGTCCTCGAGAAACAAGTCGTACGCCTACGGCTTCGACTCCCAGACGGGCGAGTATGTAGACGAGCGAGATGTCGCCGGTTGGGGCAGTGCGTCATATCCGCGATGGGCTTCGTATCCGAGTACTTCCGAACGAGAGTCTCTGCCTCACTCGGTCAGGTCAGGATTGGTCGGATACCGAGCACGCTGAGCGCGACATGTACCTGAAAGATGTCAGTTGTGTTTTCGGCACGGTCCGCGATTTCACGCTCGCGGAGCCTTTGCCATGAGCGCGGGCGAGAGCGATTTACGCATCCGGCCTGGCCGCATTCGCGACACGCGAGCGCCAAAGCCGAAGAGCTTCATCAATCAAGTACTGCGTGCGGCGAAGAAGGCCGGTCCCACCTCGAGTCGCGGCTGCTCTCCAAGATGGCCGGATTAGTAGGGCTGCTCTTCCATCCAATAGCACGGGAAAAGTATCGCGCAGGATGGTGGGGCCTGTCGAAGGAAGCAGGCGTACAAGGCAGGCTCTCGCGCATCTCGTCACGGAGCGAGATTTGCGTAGGCTTTGCGGCTGATCAAGGTGATAAGGTCGACATCGCGATCGGAAACGCCTGAAAACACCTGCCTGTTGATTATGCTGACCTTCTTCGATGACACCTCCAGCATCCGAAGTCCCTTCTCCGTGAGGCGTACTTCTGTGGAGCGCGCGTCCTCTGCCGACGCGCGCGTGACGACAAGGCCCTGCAGGGTCATGCGCTGAACAATTTTCGCCATGGTCGACATCTTAGTGACCGCCTCTACCGAGATTTTAGTTACCGTCGCTGACTGGTATTTTTGTAGAATGCAAAGAACACGCCAACGTGGCGCATCGATCCCGATCGGCTTCAGGGCCGCATCGAGCTTCTGGTGATAGAGCCCAATCATGCGAGCCATGTCATAAAATGGCGATTCGTGGTAGTCGTGCTTGGCATCGGAAGGATCGAGCCTAATTCGACTTTTTGCCTTTTGCCGCATATTCGGTGCTCACCCTTGATCGAGACTCGTGACATCCCAATTGCCTCGATGCCCCGAAGCATCGAAGATTTATATTTCCGCGGCGGGTTGCCACGGACTCATGGTGTATACCTAGCGCACCTGCTTTCTCAACTATGAAGCTGCCAGGTCGCACTGAATCGACGAGTGCTATTTCGGCAACCGTCGCCGATCTGGGTTCGATCCGATTATCTGAAATATTCGAATAGTGGATTGAAAAGTACAGTAAGTTGCGTATTGTTTCGCGAGAACCACTCTGCGCGGGAGAAAGGTCGTGCACATAGAACTGCGCCACCTTCGCTATGTTGTCGCTGCGGCGGAACACGGAAGCTTCAGAAGGGCGGCACATGTTACATGTGCCGAATCGGCGATCAGCAGGCGCGTTGCCGACTTAATTAGAGGCTTAACTCGGTACGTCGCTATTCATTCGAGACACCACGGTGTCAAACTCACCCGCGCCGGCCGAAAGTTCGACAATCGTGTGCAGCGGGCGGTCGACAATGTCGGGTACGCAGCAACGGATGCCAGCGCTATAGCGAAAGGCGGCGATGGTGCCGTCCGAGTGGGTCTTTCCACTTCGCTCGCCCCGGTGTTTCTAGCCGACCTGTTCAAAGGCTTTGCAGCTGCAAACTCGGGAATTCATCTGGACTTCGTTGAAGCCCCGCCGGCGAAGAAAATCGCCGCAGTGCGGCGCCATCTTAGTGATGTAGGATTTTGTTACAGGTCAGCCGGCGCTGCAGCGATGCAAAGCCGAGAGGCTTTGGCGCGAGCGCGTCTTGTCGTATTGCCGTTATCGCATGAACTTCGCGACGCGACGAGATTCGATGGGCAGATCTCCGCGATGAGACCTTTATCCTCAGCGAGGCAGCGCCAGGGCCTGAAATCCAAGACTATGTCGTGAAACATCTCCCAGAACTCGGCCATCATCCGTCGGTGGAGCGACATGCCGTCCGCCGCGATACGTTGTTGCGATAGCGGCAATGGAGCGGGGGATCACGCTGACGATTTATCGACCGCTTGTTTGCCGACCGCCTTCCGTTCAGTGCGGTATGGTGCCCTGACAATAACAATCCGGCACCACATCGTCTGTTGCAGGCAGCAAGGCAGATATCAGAGCGAGAATCGTAGGGCCTGAGCAGCTTCCCGGCTTGCGACTAGCGACGCGCCTCTGGCCGGGGCGGTCGCCAAGAAAGCTCTCTTGACTTATTATAATTTTCGCGCGATTTTTCGATTGAAACGTACTTCATGCTTCTCTTGCACGATGTCTCGCCACTCGTGCAGTTGGGGACGTCCTAGCTATTCGAGCCATCTCGAACGCCAGGGCTCCTTCGGAGGCGCAGCATGGACCACGATAAAAAATACCCGGGCGCACGACAGTTCGAAGCTGGGCGCCACGACGCATTCAAAAAATAGAAATAGGAAGAAATGGCTGATGCGGAAAGATAACGAGGCGACTTCAACAATTGGAATTCCCCGTCGTGCGGCCCTGAAAGTGTTGAACTGGCCGGTCGCGCAGCTAGGGCGTGGGCGACTGCCGTTTTCGCTGAACAACAGGCGGGAGGGCTCGATGCCCCAACCGCTCACAGCGAGCGATAGCGCGTCCGAAGGGCGCGCCTGGTACGTCGTCATCGTCTGTATGTTCGCCTATATTATGTCGTTCATCGACCGGCAGATCCTGTCGTTGCTTATCAGCCCCATCCAGGCAGACTTACATATCAATGATACCCAGTTCGGTCTCCTGAGTGGCTTGGCGTTCTCCATCTTCTACGCGACGATGGGGATACCGATCGCCAGCCTTTCCGATCGGGTATCACGGCCGCTCGTCATCGCCGTTGGGATCGGCTTGTGGAGCATTGCCACAGCTGCCTGCGGCATGGCCGCCGGCTTCCTTGCGCTCTTCTTAGCACGTGTCCTGGTGGGGGGAGGGGAGGCCGCTCTGACTCCCGCCACGTATTCCCTGATCGGCGACCTGTTTCCGCGCGACTATTCGATCGGTTCCTTCCTCGGAGCTGGTACTGCCTTTCTGGTCGGTGGCACCGTTATTGCGCTGGTGAGCTACAAGCAAGAAACGCTACTATTGGGCATGGCCTTCCGTCCTTGGCAGCTCGTCTTCCTGATCGTGGGCGCGCCGGGCCTACTCCTCGCGGCGCTCGTCTGGCTGACCGTGAAAGAGCCAGTCCCTGCTGACCGGCGCGGAAAAGACGGAATGCCGAGCTTCGGTGCTGTGCTCCGGCTAATCTGGGAGCGGCGCGCGATCTTCCTGCCCCATATTTTCGGGTTCACCTTTACGGCGATGGCGCTGTTCGCGATTCTGGGATGGACGCCTGCCTATCTGATGCGCAGCTTCGGCCTCACGCCGGGATCGAGCGGCCTGTGGCTCGGCTTCGTAGCGATTTTCGCTGGCGGCGGCGGCGTCCTGACGAGCGGCTGGCTGATGGACTATCTGACCCGTGCGGGGCGCCGCGACGCGCCGTTCCTGACCGGCATGATCGGTGCTGCCGGCACGGTTCTGCCCGCCGCCGTACTGCCTCTGGCGTCGAGTCTGCCGGTGGGCGTGGCGCTGGTGACAGTAGCGCTGTTCTTCGCATCCTTCCCGATGCCCCCCTCGACCGCCGTCATGCAGATCGCCGCGCCGCCGCAGATGCGCTCGCGCGTCTCGGCCATCTTCCTGTGCAGCAATTCACTTATCGGTCTGACCGTTGGGTCCCTGCTGGTAGGGCTTCTCAACGATAATGTGTTCGGCAAGACGGCGGGCGTTGCGGCGTCGATCGGCGTAGTGGCGAGTGGCGCCTCGGTGCTCGCTATCCTCATCCTTGTCTTAGGGCGTAAGCCCTTCGCCGCCTTTCCCAACTGACGGCATTTGCCTCGGATAGCGCGCGGGGCTCCTAAAACAGACAACTGGTGCCGGCGCCCTGCCTCAGGCTCTTTCTAACACTTCAGATTAACAGGAGACGATCATCATGCGTGTCGCAGTTTTAGGTGGCGGACATGGCTGTTACGCGGCAGCAGCGGAACTAAGTGAGAATGGCCACGAGGTGTGGTTCTGGCGCCGGGATCTCGAAGATTTTGCCCCCGTCATCAAGAGCCGCACGATCCGCGTACGCGATTTCAAAGGCAGCCGCGACGTTGCCATCGCGCATCCGACCTCGTCGCTAGCGGAGGCCGTCACGTCGACCGAGGCGATCGTAATACCGCTTCCGGCTCTCGCACATGGGGGGCTGGCGGTTGCAACCGCGCCCTACTGGCGAGACGGGCAAGTAGTGTTCCTGCCTCCCGGAACACTAGGCTCCATCCTCTTCGCCAAGCAGGCGCGGGACTTAGGCAATTCGGCAGATGTCAGCTTCGCCGAGACGGGGACGCTGCCCTATCTCGTCCGCAAGCATGGTCCTGCAGAGATCGTTGTTAGCGTCTACGCCACCCGTCTGCCGACCGGCGTATTCCCGTCGAAGAATGCAGAGCATGCCTTTTCGGTGCTGGAGCAGGTCTATCCAGCGATCGAGCGTATCGATGATGCGCTGTCGGGCGGCCTAATGAACGCAGGGCCGATCATTCACCCGCCGCTCATCATGATGAACGCCGGGCCTCTGGAGCACTTCCCGGCCTGGGACATACACAATGAGGGTACGCAGCCTTCTATCCGTGCCGTCACCACCGCACTCGACAACGAGCGTATCGCGGTGCGCGAGGCGTTGTCCTATCGCGCGCCGCACTTCCCGCTCGCCGACCATTATTCTAAAGATGGCGAGGAGTGGATGTACGGCAACGCCGCGCATGAGAAGCTGACTGATAGTGGCGACTGGCGAGAAACGATCGACCTCAAGACGCACCGTTACATGCGGGAAGACACCGCACTCGGCCTCAGCATGATCGTGTCAATCGGGCGCTGGGCGGGGCAGCCCACGCCGGTTGGCTCCGGTCTCCTCGCCATCGCCTCCGCCATCGTCGGCGAGGATCTGTATGCGCGTGGCCGGACTCTCGAGAATCTGGGCCTTGCGGGCCTCGACCGTGCGGCGATGAAGGACTTCCTCCACAATGGATACTGATCTCAATCCCGTTGGCGCCATAGGTGCCGGACGCATGGGGCGGGGCATCGCGCTGGCCTTCGCGGCAGCGGGCCATCCCGTCACCCTCTTCGACCTGAAGCCGCGTGGGGCAGATGCGTTCTCCGCGCTGGAGGCCGAAGCCCGCGCGGAGATTCGGCGCGACCTCGACTTTCTCACCAGCGTCGACGTGCTCGACGCCTCGTCAGTCGAAGCGGCCATGGCGCGCATTTTTGTCGCTCGACGCGAGACGGCGCCTAGCGTCCTCGCTAGGGCCGTCCTGCTATTCGAAGGGGTGCCGGAGACGTTGGACGCGAAACGTGAATGCTTGGCCTTTCTGTCGGAGCATGTTCCCTCCGATTGCATCATTGCATCGACCACATCGACTATCTCGCCGGATATTCTGTCCCCTATGGTCTCAAAGCCGCAGCGTTTCCTCAACGCCCACTGGCTGAATCCTGCGCATCTCATGCCGCTGGTAGAACTGTCGCCTGCTGCCGAGACAGCGGACGAGACGGTAGCACGGCTACGAGCTATCCTGTGCACGATCGGTAAGGTGCCAGTCGTCTGCAAGGGCCCAGGCTACATTATACCACGCATCCAGGCACTAGCGATGAACGAGGCCGCGCGCATGGTCGAGGAGGGCGTTGCCTCTGCCGAGGATATCGATACCGCCATCCGCGTCGGCTTCGGTTTGCGCTTTGCGGTCCTCGGGCTTCTGGAGTTCATAGACTGGGGTGGGGGTGACATTCTGCACTATGCTAGCGCTTTCCTGGCCGAGCATGTCGGTGCCGATCGCTTTGCGGCGCCGCCAATCATCGGGCGCAACATGGTGGAAAAGAAGCGAGGTCTGCGCGACGGAGCGGGCTTCTATAACTATGCCGGTGTCGATGTTGCGGCTTATCGCACGAGGCGCCTTGCCGATTTTGTTGCCATGCTGCGGCAACGCAATCTGATGCCCCATTTCGTGCGGAGCGAACCGAAACCATGATCGTCGGCGCAGGATGCGCGCTTGCGACCGCAGGCCGCAGCAGCGGACGCTGGATGGCGGTTAGCGGTCGCCACTCAACGAGTCGCGCTGCGATCTCTCATCTACGCAAATTGAGGGGGCCGGCCCGTCGCAGTTCGTCTGCGATGACTAATGCGTGCGGACCGCATGGCCATATCCACCATCTACCCGGTGCTAAAAGCACTTCAGGATGGATGCCAGCGTCTGCCCGACTACTATATTATTCGCTGGAAAGTTCTACTAATTGTGTTATCCATTTAACTCTCGGGATACGCAGCCTCTGTCGGGTGTGATGCCGAAAGAAGCGGAGGAGCCATGAAGTCTGTCCATAGTGCGCAGCTCGTAAGGCCGCGAACCTCGAGCTGGCCGACAATAACTTAGGTGAGGGAGCATGAATCAGATCCACCGACCCATCCCTCTGTGCTCTGCCAGTCCGCTCGGCGACCATGGCGCCTTGGCTGCGCTCCTGGCCGATATTCGCTGGCGACGCGTTGAGTTTGCTGCCCAGCGCCACGTCCCTTCCGACATCATCGCTCGCTTCCAAGAGTTGGGTGTCTACCGAGCCATGGTTTCGCGGACGTTCGGGGGCGATGAGCGCAGCCCGGCCGAGTTCTGTGAACTAACGTCGGCTCGGGAATCGCCGCGACATTGGTCGCAGCCGCGCCGAAGCTTGCCACCCAGCCGGTCGAAGGATCCGCCTGCGAGATTTTCTCGATCAAACCCCGCCATTCGCTCATTTGGAGTGCGGAGACTGCCGTGAATATCTTCATCAAACGACTCGACCCCGGGCGTGCGGGTGCGCGTGTGGCAGTAAAGGATACGATCGACTTCGCCGGGCTACCGACGGCCGCCGGCTCGCGCGCTCTCGCCGACGCCAAACCAGCCACACGCCATGCGCTTGTGGTGCATCGGCTGCTCGAATCCGGCTGCGTGATCGTCGGCAAAACCAATCTACACGAGCTGGCATTTGGTGCCACCGGCATCAACGACTGGACGGGGACGCCGCTCAATCCGCACTATCCCGATCGCGTCCCCGGTGGATCGTCGAGCGGTTCGGCCGCCGCTGTTGCTGCTGGAGAAGCGGATTTCGCGCTCGGCACGGACACGGGCGGATCCATCCGGGTTCCTGCCGCGTGCTGTGGTGTCTACGGATTGAAGCCAACCTTTGGCCGGATCAGCCGGGCCGGTGTTGCCCCTGCGGCTACAACTCTCGACTGTGTCGGTCCGCTCGCTGCATCGGTCCACTGGCTTTCCCGTGCCATGGAGATCCTCGACCCGCACTTCTCGATCGAAAGCCCGCGAACTCCCGTTCTTGGTGTTGTAACGGTTGACGTCATCCCCGACATCGCGACCGTCGTCGCCCGGACATTAGCGGCTTCGTGCTTGTCGTTGCGTACCGTCGTCCTTCCCGGAATGAAGGAGGCCTTTTCCGCCGGGCTCGCTATCATCAATGCTGAGACCTGGGCTGCTTTCGGACCCCTCATTACCACCGGTTTGGTAGGTGAGGACGTTGCTCAGCGCCTAAGGTCAGCTTCGACAACGACTGCGGATCAAGTCGTGGACGCCGAAGTCGTGCGCGCAAGGTTCCAAGATGAAGTCGATGCCGCACTTGAGCAGTGTGATGTCCTCGTGCTCCCCACACTTCCGGTCGAGCCGCCGCTGCTCAGCGAAGCCCGCGCGAATCGGTCATCCGTCAACCTCACGGCATTAGTGCGCCCGTTCAACCTGTCCGGCCATCCGGCCCTGTCCATGCCTATCCCGGGCGACCGCACAATCGCAAGTATTCAGCTAGTGGGCCGGCGCGGTGCGGACGCTCTCGTCTGCGGGGTCGCGGTGCTGCTGGTGGATGCGATTACGAGCACACAGGGATTCCCGAAACCAAGTTGAGACCCCGAAAAGCCGAACCGGCAGCCATAAGCAAGTGAACAACTGGCGGCCTAAGCACAAGACGACAGAGAGCCCCATGGACGCGAGCATTTCAGTGGTTCGGCAGGCGACGGCAACCCGCCATCCTGCATTCGCGAGGGAGTGATAACGATGGCTGTGTCTGTGACGGACTTCCGTGCTGCCATGCGGCAACTAGCAGCGGCGGTGAACGTTATTACCACCGAACATGAAGGCCATCGCGCCGGCATGACGGCTACCGCTGTGATGTCGTTGACGGCTGAGCCGCCCTTGCTCGGTGTCGCGGTCAATCGCTCCAACGCGTCTTACGCGACATTCTCAAGAAGCGGCGTCTTCGCCGTCAACGTGCTGCCACATGACCAACTCGATCTTGCTACTACGTTCGC
Organism: Bradyrhizobium nivariense; assembly: GCF_029846715.1. Taxonomy (GTDB): domain Bacteria; phylum Pseudomonadota; class Alphaproteobacteria; order Rhizobiales; family Xanthobacteraceae; genus Bradyrhizobium. The sequence goes on along the minus strand of NZ_JARVWW010000022.1, from coordinate 55,199 downwards.
CGGCACCACAGGCGTGCGTGGAGAGGACCGCTTCGCATCCGGATCATGGGGGCGTCTTCAGACGGGAGCGCCAATCCTCCTGGACAGCGTCACAAGCTTCGATTGCAGCATTGAGCAAATTGTTCAGTTCGCGACGCATGATCTCATGGTCGGTCGTGTCGAGGCCGTCCAGACAGCCCCCGTCAAGACTCCCCTTCTCTACATGGACGGGGCTTGGGCGAGCCTTGTGCGTACCACGAATATCGAGTTCAAAGCTTACGAGCAGATCGTGGAAGGTATTGCCGACGTACTTGACGCCGCGATTGCAAGCCCTGGGTGTCCGCGCGCGCAACTGCACCAATTCAGCGATGCCTTCGTCGATCTGAGCACAGATGCGATTGAGATCCTGCGCGACTTTCACTCTCACGAGACATTCGCGCGCGCAGAGCGTCTCTCCCGGATCAACCAGCGCAAGCGCGACGTGGAAAGCAAGCTGCGTGCCTTATTGATCCGCGGAGCCGAGGTCGGCGACTTCGACATCGGCGACGCCGCGATGACCACCGACGCCATCATCGGAATGCTGAACTCGATCCACCGTTCGCCGAACGTGCGCGGAGTCGGTGGCGTCGATCAATTGAAGCGCCAGTTTGGCTACCTCGTCACTGCGATGGTAGCTCCCCATCGTAGGCTCTCGCTACCACCGGTAAAGGATGCCCTCTGAAGCTGCGCCGTTACGCCGATAGATTGCTGACTGCGTCGCCTCAAGGAAGACCGCCAAAGCGTCCGCCCAGGTATCAAGCGATATCGCCGAAGGCATTGAACCTTGGATTATTCTATTGAAAGTGCTGCCAATACGCCAAGGTTGGAGCAAGCAGTGAGCGCCAACACCATCGAAGGCAGTTCCACGCCCGTCGTCGGTGCGCTCGCGTTGTTGGCGCAGAGGACATCGTTATGAATTTCGTTTGTGCATCCTCCACCATGAACTCAGCCACGATAGAGCGTGTCGAAACTTGTCTCGTCGATTTGCCGACGATTCGACCGCACAGGCTCTCGGTCGCCACTATGCACGGACAGACCCTGATGCTGGTGAGGATTTATTGCAGCGACGGTATTGTTGGTATCGGGGAGGGCACGACGATCGCCGGCATGGCCTATGGTCCAGAAAGCCCCGAAGCGATGAAGTTGGCGATCGATACCTATTTCGCACCGGCGATTATTTGCAAGGACGCCACTCGCATTCAAGAGTTGATGGCGCATTTGGGTAAGCTGATCAAAGTCAATCATTTTTCCAAAAGCGCGCTGGAAAGCGCCCTGCTCGACGCTCAGGGCAAACGGTTGGGCGTGCCGGTGAGCGAACTGCTCGGTGGTCGCCGCCGCGAGCGTCTCCCGATTGCGTGGACTTTGGCCTCAGGTAACACGGCGAAGGATATGGCTGAAGCCGAGGAGATGCTCGAGCTGCGTCGACACAAAATATTCAAGCTTAAGATTGGCGCCAAGGACATCCACGCCGACATCAACCACGTGGCCGACATCAAGAAGGCAGTCGGAGACCGTGCTGCAGTGCGCGTGGACGTCAACATGGCCTGGAGCGAAGTTCAGGCTTCGTGGGCGATCCCTGCGTTGGCCGATGCAGGGTGCGAGTTGGTCGAGCAGCCGGTGGCTTCGGCCGCCGCGTTGGCGCGGTTGATGCGCCGATTCCCCGTCGCGCTGATGGCCGATGAAATTCTGCAAGGGCCCGAAAGCGCGTTCGAAATCGCAAAGAACAATGGCGCCGACGTCTTCGCGATCAAGATTGAACAGAGCGGCGGCTTGTTCGCTGCACAGCGCGTGGCCGCGATCGCTGACTCCGCCGGCATCGAATTGTATGGCGGAACGATGCTCGAAGGCGCGTTCAGCACAGCTGCCTCGGCGCATCTGTTTTCCACCTTCGCGAATTTGCAGTGGGGCACGGAACTATTTGGGCCGCTGCTAATCACCGAGGAGATTTTGAAGGCGCCGTTGGACTACAGCGATTTCGAGCTGGCCGTACCCGATGGCCCTGGCCTTGGTATCGAACTGGATGACCAAAAGGTCAAGCGTTTCACCCGCGACGGCCTAATCAAGATCACCAAGTAGGCAGGAGGGATAACGAGATGATGTTCCAGGTGCGGATGGACGTGAACATGCCGACGGACATGCCGGCCGACGCTGCTAACGAGATCAGAGTGCGCGAGAAAGCCTATTCACAGGAACTGCAGCGCAGCGGCAAGTGGCGACACATCTGGCGTATTACCGGTGAGTACGCCAACTACAGTATCTTCGATGCAAAGGATAACGCCGAGCTGCACGAGCTGCTGATCGGCCTGCCGCTGTTTCCGTACATGAGGATTTCAGTGACGCCGCTGTGTCGTCACCCCTCGTCCATCCGTGACGACGACACTTGAAGTACCATGATGTGAAGGCTCCTTGAGAGCCGTTACATGGACCAAAATGGAGGAAGCAAAGATGAGCGTGAAGATCCACGACGGTAAGGAAGTGCAGACGTTCCTGCGCACCATTGCCAATCTGGATGGCGGTGGAGGCAACGAGCGCGTGAAGATAGTAGTGCATCGCATCCTGTCGGATCTGTTCAAGACCATCGAGGAATTTGACCTGGCCCCGGATGAAATCTGGGCGGGCATAAATTACTTGAATAAACTCGGTACCGACAACGAGGCGGCGTTGTTGGCGGCGGGACTCGGTTTGGAGCACTACATCGATCTGCGCCTGGACGCCGAGGACAAAACGCTGGGCATCGCTGGCGGCACGCCGCGCACCATCGAAGGACCGCTGTATGTGGCCGGCGCGCCTGTAATAGACGGCAAAGCGCGCCTCGACAAAGATCCTGACCCGGATGCCAGTCCGTTGCGCATCCACGGCACCGTGAGGGGGCCGGACGGCTCGCCGGTTGCTGGAGCGCTTGTTGAGCTCTGGCACGCAAATTCTAAGGGTTTCTATTCGCACTTCGACCCGACCGGCAAGCAGGGCGAATTCAATCTGCGCGGTGCGATCAAGACCGGTGCCGACGGCAAATACGAAGCACTTACGAGGATGCCGGTCGGCTATGGCTGTCCGCCGTCGGGGCCGACGCAGGCGTTGCTGAATCAGCTCGACCGCCATGGTAATCGTCCGGCGCACGTGCATTTCTTCGTCACCACGGACAAGTATCGTAAACTGACAACGCAACTTAACATCGAAGGCGATGCGCTGATCTGGGACGACTTCGCCTTTGCTACCCGCGATGGACTGATTCCGCATGTTTTGGACAAGAACGACGGGAGATTTGTGGGTTTCGAGCAGAATGCGTACAAGGACATCGAGTTCAACTTCGCCTTGACCGAGCTGGTCCATGGCAAGGACAACCAGGTCGTCGAGCGCCCCCGAGCCGCGGCCTAAGCGCCCGATACGGCGGCAGCGTGCAAGCGCTGCCGCCGCATTTCCATCGCTGGGTTGATTGAGAGCGCAGCGCCCATAAAAGCCATTCTACGCGCCTATGAGGAGCGCTTACTTGAACCGAAGGCGAAGCTTCGGGTGGGAGCGATGTCCTTGCCGTGCCCCTAAGATGGCATTTACGATGGTTGGGCTTACGGTTGGCGTCGATCGGTTCGAGAACAATCATGTGCAATACCTGGCAAGTAGTCTAGCCTCCCACCCATTTCGGACTCCTTTTCGCAATTGTTTGAACGGGGGCCAATCTAGATCTGCAACCAGGGGCTAGACGGTTGGTGGAACTGCAACGACTGAGATACTTCGTCGCGGTCGCGGAGGAGCAGAACTTTCGTCGAGCGGCCGACCGGCTCGACATTGCGCAGCCACCTCTGAGTCGTCACATCGCTCAGCTCGAAAAGGAAGTTGGCACTCTCCTCTTTGATCGATCCCATAGCCAGATACGTTTGACACAGGCCGGCGAGAAGCTGCTCGAGGGAGCGCGGAATTTGTTCGCGCAACTCGACCGTGCCCTCGACGAGGTGCGCCGCATAGGAAGCGGCAGCCAAGGCATACTGCGTATCGCCTTCGTAGGCTCTTCGACCCACGGTGTACTGCCGTCACTCATCAAGTCCTACCGTGCTCAATTTCCAAACGTCGATCTTGGGCTCTCGGCCATGAACAATGCCAGCTTGACGCTTGCGCTGATTCAAAGAGAAATCGACGTGGCTATCGCCAGACCTTCCATCGACGACAAGGAGGTCAAGTCTGAGTTCCTTCACCGGGAGCCGCTCATCCTCGCTCTCCCTGACAATGCGAAGGCCAACAGCCAAACGATGCCACGGCTCGCGGACCTGCACCAAGAGTCCTTCATCTTATATCCGGCCAATCCTCGCCCCAGCTTCGCGGACCACATCCTTGGCATCTGTCGCGATGCAGGTATCGCCGATCCCAAGTCCGTTATGGCGATGGATTATCAGACGGCGATCAGCTTAGTCTCCGTCGGCGTCGGCGTGTCGATCGTGCCGGAGTCCGTCTCCACCAGCCCGCGAGCAGGTGTGAGCTATCGAAAGTATGAAGGCCCCAATCCGAGCACCGATCTCTCTGTGAATTACCGCCGGGACAATCACTCGCCGCACTTGCGTGGCTTTCTCGAGGTCGCGCGCCGTTACGCCAAGGAGAGCGCCGCAAGGCGCAAGCCGACCTGAGCGCGCGTCGCCGCCGTTCCTCAGCAGCATGACGTCCCATGCGGGGAATAGCTCAAAGAAATCCAGTCACAGGATTGTTCTGTCGTGTGACGACCCGATGGCCTTGCGGATGAAATCGGTAGATCGCGGTGATGTCGCTCTGCCGGCACCCGTCGTCCGTCCAGGGCGACGATCGGTCAACCGTCTTCGATCATCTGAAACACACTCAAAAAGGAGGAAACGACATGCCAACGAACCTGATCAGCAAGACTGTTATCAAGGAACTCGCCGCCAAGGCGGCCGGACTCGACAATAGCGGGGGCAAAGTTCGCCTGAAGGAAGTCGTCAACCGGCTCCTCGCCGACCTGATGGTCGCGATCGATGAACTCGATATCTCTATGGAGGAATTTTGGGCCGGCGTCGGCTTTGTCGGCGAGGCCGCCAAGGCGAACGGGTGGGCCTTGTCGTGCCGGGCCTTGCACTCGAGCATTTCCTCGATCTGCGGCTCGACGAAGCCGAGCGCCTTGCCGGGCTTGACGGCGGCACGACCCGCACGATTGAAGACCCGCTCTACGTCGCTGGCGCGCCGATCTCGAAGGGCGAAGCCCGGCTCGACGACGGCACCGACGATGGCGAGATCCTGTTCATGGATGGCCAGGTGCTCGACACCGATGGCAAGGCGATTCCCGGCGCGATCGTCGACGTCTGGCACGCCAACTCGTTCGGCTTCTATCGTTCTTCGGTCCTGAGCAGTCCTCCTCCTACAATCTGCGCCGCCGGATCGAGACCGACCGCGACGGCCATTACCGCTTCCGCTCCCTCATGCCGTCGGGCTATGGCTGCCCGCCAGGCTCGAACACCGAGACGCTGCTGGCGAGGATGGGACGGGAAACGGCCAGCGGCCGGCGCATATTCATTTCTTCGTCGCCGCGCCCGGCTATCGGCAGCTCATCACCCAAATCAACATCGACGGGGACAAGTATCTGCACGACGATTTTGCCTTCGGCATCCGCGAAGATTTGATCCCACCGGTCGAGCGCGTGACGGAAGCTGCGGAGATCCATAAGGTGGGGCTCAATAAGCCCTTCGTGCACATCGGCTTCGACCTCAGGGTCACTGCCGAGGCGGCGGACGCGGCGGACGCGCCGGCCACCGTCGTGCATCGCGAGCACGCGGCCGCGGCCTGATCGGCATCAAACCAAAAGGCGGCCGCGGGTATTCCGCGTCCGCCTTTCTCTTGTCTTGCGGTGACCGGCTATTTGCCGGACCCCGCTTCCTCGATCGCGGCGAAGCCTAAAAACTCGGCCTCACGCATGCCATCCGCGATCGCGGCGTCGTCGATGCTTTCGATGCGCACGAAGGGGACACCGAAGGGATCCTGCCATTGCTGGATCACGCGCACGCGATGGCCACGAAAATCGTACAGCTTCCACATCTCGGCTTTCGTCGTCATCGCGCGTGCTCCGTCCGTGTGGTTTAGCTGATCCAGGTTTCCTGCAGATGCCGCCAGACTGGCGTCGGCCGATCGGAGCGGTTGAGCAGCAGCGCCGTCGAGGCGCGGAGGTTGGCACCGGAGTCCTGAATCTGCCGTTCGTGATAGGTCACGAGCGCGGCCGTGTCGCTGACGTAGCGGACCACAACCTCGCCGATCTCCATGATCAGGGAGGGACGGCTGCCGCGCATGCCAGACAAGCCGCCGCTGAAGTGCTGATACGTCATGAACTTGCCAGCCGGGCTCATCATGATGAAGCCTTCGTCCAAACGCGCCAGAATTGCAGCCGGATCGCTGGGGCCTTCGGCGCGGAACCAGGCCTGCAGCAGGCGATGCAGCGCATCGATCTCGTGCGCGGCGTTGTCGGCGAAGGCAGATGGAGAGAAGGACATGTAGTCTCCTTGGGTCAAAGCGTGATCGAACGAGTCAGGCGCGCATCAGGACGGAGCGTTGCGGAATGCTCTCGGCCCAGCCAGCCCTGAGCGGTGCAACGAAGACATTCTCGGTGCGCGTGCACGACACCTTCCAGACGCCGCCGACCTTGCGGAATGCGTTATTGAGCCGGCTGGAGCGCAGCAATGACGAGCCGTCGGAGAAGATCCAGGGCTGGCAATGCACCCATTGGCCTTCGGCTTGGTCGCCGCGCACATGAATCTGTTCCGAGGTGAGGTAGTGCACGTTCAGCATCAGCTCTGGATCGCGCTTCGTACCCCAGAAGCCCTCGAAATGCGTCCTGATCGCGGCCTTGCCGACGCAGCGGCCGAACTGGTTGTCGTAGTAACTACCGACTCCTTCCCAGACCGCGTCCTCGGTGTAGAGATCGAGGATACGGTTAATGCGTTCGGCATCGTCTTCGACCCCGGCTTCGGGACAGGGTGTGTCGCACAGGAACATGTAACGCGCCTGCACCCGGCGGATATCGGCTTCCGCGCGGAGTTCCTCGACCTGCCGCTGCAACGCGCCTAGCCTTGCCGAAATATCGTCCAGGGTCATGAGCTCTCTCCGTTTTTCTGCTATTCAAGTAGGCACGTCGGCCAGGGGATGATAGGCGCGATTGAAATAGATCAGTCCTTCGGGATCCGGTCCCATGGCGAGCCCGACCACTTCACAGAAGAACACGCTGTGGGTGCCAATCGCCTCGGTCCGGACAATGCGACAGTCGAGGCTGACAGAAGCATCCGTCAGGGCCGGTGATCCGGTGGCGACCACCCGCCAGGACGCCGCGGCAAACCGCGCCGCCACGTCGAGGCCATGCCTGCCGAAGGCGCCGGACAGATCCTGGTGCCGACCGCTCAACACGTTGACGCAGAGTACGCCGTTGGCGGTCAGGTGCGGGTGAGCTCCAGCCGAGCGGTTGATGCAGACCAACACTGTCGGAGGCGTATCGGTCACGCTGCAGACGGCGGACGCGGTGAGGCCTTGTCGCCCGGCGGGACCATCAGTAGTGATCACGTTGACCGCCGCGCCTAGGCGGCTCATCGCGTTACGAAACTCGCTTCGGTCGATGATGGTGGTCATGACGTCACCCTGGTTAAAGATCGAGCACGAGAACCGGCGTGTGGGACCGCGAGCAGCACGGCAGGATCTGGTCGTTCGCCGCCTTTTCGTCGTCGTTGAGATAGCTGTCGCGATGGTCGGGAATGCCCTCGATTACGTTGCACGTGCACGTGCCGCACACACCCTGTTCGCAAGACACATTGATCGTCACCCCAGCGTCGGCCAGCGCCTTGACGATGCTGACCCCGGCCGGCACCGCCACGGTGAGTCCCGACTTCGCCAGCGTGACTTCGAAGCCGTCGCCGGACATATCAACTTCGGCCTCGAAGTATTCGCGATGGATCTGCTCTTCGTGATATCCAAGGCCCCGCGCCTTCACGATCGCCCAGTCCATAAAGCCGGAAGGACCGCAGACGTAGAGGTGAGTGCCGCTGGACGGCCTCGGCAGATCGCGATCGGGATCGAAGCGCTGTGCTGCCTCGCCGTCGTCGAAATGCAGGTGGGTCTTGGTCGACAGCGGCTCCTCCGCCAGCTCCTCGAGAAACGCCGCGCGATCACGGCTGCGCGCGCAATAGTGCAGGAGGAAAGGTTTGCCCTCGCGGATGCAGTGCCGCGCCATAGCGAGCAGGGGTGTGATGCCGATGCCGCCGCCGATCAGGATCGAGCGCTGCGCTGCCGCTGTAAACGGAAAATGGTTCCGTGGCAGCCCGATCCGCAACCGGTCGCCGGCATGGACCGAGCGGTGCAATGCCGCTGAGCCGCCGCGCGAAGCATTATTCAACAGGATTCCGAGTCGATAGCGTGAACGATCCGATGGATCGCCGCAGAGCGAGTATTGCCTGATTAGACCAGGACCAAGGTGTATGTCGACATGCGCGCCCGCCTCGAAGCTAGGCAAAACTGCGCCAGCGTCCGCGACGAGGTCGAGCACGACGATGCCTTCGGCCGCGTCACTGCGTCGCGCGACAACGACATCGATTGTTTCCTCATTCATCATCACGCCCGTCCGTTGCGTCTGGCTACCGCAGATAAAGTCCGCCGTTGACGTCCCAAGTCGCGCCGTTGGCGAACGCCGCCGCCGGCGAGGCAAGCTGCAGCACCAACTGGCCGATGAAAGCGGGGTCGCCGATCTCACCGACCGGAATCGTCGCCTTCAGCCCGGCCAGCCGCTCCGGCGTCAGGGTGCGATGGACCATGGGGGAATCGATCGGACCTGGCGCAATCGCATTCACGGTGACGCCGGATGGGCCGAGATCGCGCGCGAATACCTTCGTCAGCGTGACGATGCCGCCCTTCGATGCGGCATAGTGGGCGCCGGTCGCCGTGCCGCCGTTTTGGCCGGCGAGGGACGCCATATTGATGATCCGTCCGTGGCCGCGGTCTCGGAAATAACTGCCGAACACCTGGCAGCCAAGAAAGGTGCCGCGGAGATTGACGGCAATCACGGCGTCGAACTCCTCGGGAGAAATTTCCATTACGGGCCGGGCCACCGTCATCGCGGCGTTGTTCACCAGCGCCTGCACGCTTCCCCAGCGCGCGGTCGCGACCTTGAGCGCGGCCTCGAATTGCGATTTGCCGCGGACATCAAGCGGCTGCGCGAATGCGGTTGCGCCCGACGGATCGAGGCAGTCGGCGACACGTTGCGCCGCTCCCTGATCGATGTCGGCGATCATGACGCGATAGCCGCCGTCATGCATGGCTTTCGCGATCGCTGCACCGACTCCGTTCCCCCCGCCGGTGACGACCGCGCCGCGCGCCTGTTCTGTGCCGCCACTCACAGGATGTATCCGATGCCGGTCAGTGAATCGGTCGAGTTGATCAGCCGCACGATCTTCTGCGCGATCTTCAACTTGTCACCGTCGCGGACCAGGCGGAACTCGACATCGGCCGTGTAATTGCGCTCGCGGCCGCGCCGGAACTCGGTCAGGATCTGGGCGCAGCGCAGCTCGCAGGCGGTCTCGGCCACCTTCAACAAACGGAAGCGCGATTGCAGGCGCACCGTACGCGCGACCGGCGAGGCGGAGATCGACTGGCCGTTGATCAGCCGCGACACCCGCTTTTCCCGCATCGCGTGATCGTCATAGGCATAGTTCAGGGAATTCTCGAAGTCGGTCGCGCCGGGTTCGATCGGCACCACGTAATGGGCATCGTCGGTCCATAGCGAAAGCCATTCGGCGTATTGCGCGCTGTCGAGCAGGTCGGCCTCGTACCAGCTGAAGGCCATCGCTTCGTCAAGGGTGATCGCTTGGTTCGTCATAGCAGCATCTCCGTCTCAGGCCGACATCATCCGCGACCACTGCGCGTAGGCTGCGCGCATGCCGGTCTCGGCGCTGACGTCACCGCGGCGGGAGCCGTCCGGAGAGGCTTCGCCGACAAGGCCGCGGTTAAGCATCACCCAGAGATCGTGATCGCCCTGGGCGCCATGCTGCACGCGGTCCCAGATCTCGGCGTCATCGGGGCTGCCAAAGCCCATCGGCCCCTGAAAGAATTCGTGGATCCGGAGGCGCGCCCGGTTTGCCGCCTCGGGACCTCCCTGCATCCCGATCGCGATGTGCCGAATTTCGGTCTCCTCGACCGAGATCGGCTGCAGCACGCGGAAGAACGCCATCGAGCAGGCGACGTTGGGAAAGAGATTTAGGTTGAACCCGGACCCGCCGACAGCGCGCACGATCCGGCGTACCTCCAGGTCGCTGTGGTCCTTTGCCAGTTCCTTCGCGAGGTCGTTGAATTTTTCCGGGATCGGAGCGTCGAGATCGTGTTCGAGATCGATCAACTCGGGGATCATCACCATGACGCTGTGGCCGTTGCCGAGATCGTCGACGAAGCCGCCCTTGTTGAGCATATCGAGGCTTTGCTGGGTCTCCTTGTCGGCCGCGATCAGGAACGACTTGTGCACCAGCGGGAAGTGGTAGGCGTCCGTGGTATTCTCGAGCTGAATCTTCCAGTTGCCAGGGAAGCGGAATTTATGTTCGCCCAGCGTCGTGACGGGATAACCGGCGCCCTGCTTCATGAACAGGTCGATCCACTTCTTTGCAGCTCCGAGGAAATCGGTCAGCGGTTCGATATCATTGCGGAAGGTCGCAAAGATCATCCCGTTGTATTCTTCGACTCGCAGCGAACGCAGCGAGAACTGGCGTTTGTCGAGCGTGCCCGCATAGCCCTGTTCGTAGGGCACGCCCCGCAGCGATCCGTCGAGCGCGTAGCTCCAACCGTGATAGGGGCACACAAAGCTGTTGGTCTTGCCCTTGGGGACCTCGCAGACGGTGGCGGCGCGGTGGCGGCAACGGTTGACGTGAACGTGCACCGTACCCTTTCGATCGCGGACGATCACGACCGGATGCTGGCCTACCTGACCGGTCTTGAAGTCGCCGGCGTTGGGAATTTCGCTGGCGTGTGCGACCCAGACCCAGGTGTTCTCGTAGATCTTGCGCATTTCCGCGGTGAAGATTTCGGGGTCGGTGTAGAGCGTGGTCTTGGCGCGGTCCGGCTGAACCAGCGGGCGGATGTCGGGAGCGCTTGGCGCGATCATGTTCATGGGAACGTCCTTGTTGCGGATCACGGGGGAGAGGGCGGTCACTATGGAAAGCCGGGCTGGGCCGGCAGGCCGAGCAGAAGGCGTCCCGCGCTTTGCAGCGTGCCTTCGCTGAGGAAGGCATGTTGGGCGACCACCAGGCTGTCGCACATCGTACGTGCCAGATTATGCTGGGTGTAGATCGCGGTGGTGCCGGCGAGGCTGCAGGCGATGCGAGCGACATCGGCACCAGTATTCGCGGCGTGAGTCGATGCCAGGCGCATTAATGTCACTGTCTTCTGGCTTGGCGCACCGGATTGCACCTCGGCCCAGAGGGCCTCTGTCGCCTCGTAGAAAAAGCTGCGCGCCGAGCGCAACATCGCCTCCGCCCGCGCGACCGCAAGCTGGACGTATCCCCGATCCGCCATGACCGGTGCGCCCGTGATGGATGCGCGGCCGCCCGCCATCGCGATGACGTCGTCGAGTGCCGAACGGGCGACACCGACTCCGACGATCGCCAGCACCTGGGCTGCAAAGGACAGCGACGGATAGCGGTAGATGGCGGCGTCAATGGTTGCAGGCGCGCCACGGATCAGCGTCCACTCTTCAGGCACTATGACGTCCTTGACGATGATGTCATGACTGCCGGTGCCCTGCAGTCCAATGACGTCCCAGTTGCGGCGGATCGTCACCTGCTCGGCCGCCATCACGGCCACCCGCGGCATTCCATCGGTCGAATCGTTCTTCACCGAGATGCCGGCGCCGATCAGGCTTGCGCCGGTCGAGCCGCTACAGAACTTCCACATGCCGTTGAGAACGAAGCCGTCGGCTACGCGCCTGGCTTCCTGCAGTGGAAACAGCCCGCCGGCGAACACAACGTCGGGCCCTTTGGAATAGACCTTGCGCAGCGTCGCTTCGGGCAAGGCTGCGAGATAGCAGGCTGCGCTGCCGAAGCTTGCAACCCACCCGGCCGAACCATCGGCTTCGGAAATCGCTTCGATCAGGCGGCAAAACTCCACAGGCGTCCATTCTTCGCCGCCGAAGCGCTTGGCCACCATGGCGCGATAGACGCCGAGTCGTTTGAAGCCGTCGATGATGTCGGCCGGGATCTGTTGCGCCGCAATGAACTCCGGGCGGCGGGCCCGGATGTCCGCCAGCAGCGCGGGCAGCAAGTCCTGCGACGCCATTCCTGCCTCATGGGAGATGGTTTTCAACGGGGTATTCATGGATCTAACCTCACGTCGCCGTCGGACGGTTCGCCGGCCCTGACGACGATCAAACCAAATATTACTAGAATATTCCAGTGAAAAATCTAGCGATGGTGCACAAAGTTGTCATCGTCACCCGCGTTTCCGCCACGCGACCAGAGAAAGCCGCAGAAGGCGCGTCCAAATACCGTGGATCGCAGCGAGCGTTGGGCACGGCTGGCCAGCGGCCAACCGACCTAGGCAGCGGCGATCGAAGCTATCGCAATGAACGGGGCTTATTTTAATAGGCTGTTGCGATGCACCCGATGCTTGTGCATCGTGCGGCCGTCAGGAGTCCTATAATAATGTAGGACAGGCTGGACTTAACCGAGCCAAGGACATGCGAAAGAACGATTTCGAGAAGACCAAGCTGCACGTCAAGACTGAAGACAGCCGCTTTATCGTCAGCCGATCGCCATTCTATCAGACAGTCCAAATGCTGGCGCGCTACTACGCGCGGATGAACACGGTACTGAAGCCGATGGGCATCGATGTGGCCCGCTGGCGCGTGTTAAGCCTTCTGGCCGAGCACGAACCCATCACTGTTTCGGAGATTGCCGACGAGTGCGTGGTGCACATCTCTACCATGGCGAAGACCATCACACGAATGGTGGGCGAAGGATTGGTGACTGTGCGCACGTCGAACTCCGATGCGCGCTCGACCGAGGTGAGGATCTCGGCAGAAGGGCGTGCCTTGCTCGAGAAGACGCGCGACAAGACGAGCTACCTCTTCAAGGAAGCGATGCGCGGCTTGTCCAAGGCGGATATCCAGGTACTGAACTCGCTCTCGGCCCGCATCTTTGAGAACTTGTCGCGCTAAGGCCTTAGCCGGATCGCGCGGCACCTGCCTGATCTTCAGGCTAATCCCGGCTCCCGATCAATATCGTCTTCGTGGTGATGCTCCGCGCGTGCGCCGCGGCGTTTGCGTCGCGTGCTGATCGCTGATCATGCAGCCTGCCGCGACAAAGGGCAGCGGACGCCGAAACTAATTGCTTGACTATTCCAGTGAATTAGCGAGTAATTTGATGTCAAGCCGGGAAGCGGGTTGCACCGCGCGCGGATTGCGGTCAGCGGCGCGGCACGGCCGTAGAGTCTCGACATCGCGCGGATCAGAGAAGAGGGGATAGGTTATGTTGAGATTGCTTGCCACTGTGGCGCTGCTCGCCGCGAGCGCTCTTCCCGCGGTCGCCCAGGTCAAGATCGGGGTCATCGCATCGTCGACCGGTCCGGTCTCCGTGGTCGGCGTTCAGCAGAAGAACACGGCGGCGCTGCTGCCTAAACAGATCGGAGCCCTCTCGGTCGAATACATCTACATGGATGACAGCAGCGACCCGACTCAGTCGACCAAGAACGTCCAGAAGATGCTGATCGAGGACAAGGTCGACGCGATCATCGGTCCGTCCGGCTCGCCCAACGCGGTGGCGGTGCTCCCGTTCATCGCGGATGCGAAGACCCCGATGCTGGCGCCGGTCGGTTCCACCGCGGTCATCCTCCCGATGGACGACAAGAAGCGCTGGGTATTCAAGACGACGCAAAACGACAATCTGGTCATGGAAGCGATCGTCGCGCACATGAAGAAGAACGGCGTCAGGACCGTCGCCTATATCGGCACCAACGATCCGTTGGGCGAGAGCTTCGGCAAGGCCTTCAAGGCGGCGCTGGCGCCGGCCGGCATCAAGCTCGTCGAGGACGAGCGCTTTGCGCGCACCGATACGTCGGTGACCGGCCAGACCCTGAAGATCGGCGCCGCGTCGCCGGATGCGGTCCTGATTGGAACCGCGGGTGCGGCCACTGTGCTGCCCGAGTCCGCCCTTGTCGACCAGGGTTATCCCGGCAAGATCTATCAGACCCATGGCGCAGCGACGCCGGAATTCCTGAAGATCGGCGGCAAGAAAGTGGAGGGGACGTTCCTAGCGGCGAGCCCGATGCTGGTGATGTCCGAGATCGGCGATGACGTGCCGTCGCAGAAGATCGCGCGCGCCTATATCGAGGCCTATCGTAAGCTCTACAATATTGAGCCCGGGACCTTCGGCGCCAACATCTATGACGCAGGGCTGCTGCTGGAGCGCGCCATTCCGCTGGCTGGAAGGCAGGCCAAGCCGGGTACACCTGAGTTTCGGGCCGCTCTGCGCGATGCCATCGAGGGCACCAAGGATTTGGTCGGAGCGCAGGGGGTCTACAACATGACCGCACAGGACCACAGCGGTTTCGACCAGCGCAGCATCGTCATGATCGTCGTCAAGAACGGCAACTGGTCGTTGGTGAAGTGAGCACTGCGTCACTTAGCGGCAACATTCATCTTCACACGATGGCGCCGCGCGAACCCGCTTATCCGCAGATGACGAAGCCGCCTGGTCGACGGCGTCAGGAGCCGGAATCGTGAACGCGTTCGTCGCGCTATACCTTGCGAAGGACGGCATCGCCAACGGGCTGGTCTACGCCCTACTGGCGATGTCCATCGTGCTCTTGTTCAGCGTCAACCGCATCATCTTCATCCCGCAGGGCGAGTTCGTTTCCTTCGCCGCGCTGACCTTCACGTTGCTGCAGGACGGCCGCACGCCCGGTACGATTGCCTTCCTGCTCGCGCTGCTTGCCCTGCATGTCGTCGTCGACGTCATCAGCCAGTGCCGGACAAGATTGCTCGTGCCACTGTTGATGGAATCCGCCCGAAAGGTCATGATACCGCTCGGCATCGTCGTCTTTGCCTATGCCGGATCGAAGTTCGACCTGCCGCTGTGGTGCAAGGCGCTGATCTCGATCGCCATTGTCGGTGCCATGGGGCCGTTGCTCTACCGGCTGGTCTATCAGCCGATTGCCGGGGCTTCGGTGCTGGTCCTAATGATCGTCTCGATGGCGTTGCACTTCGTCATGGTGGGCTTCGGCCTCTATATGTTCGGCCCGAGCGGCCAACGCTCCGCGCCGCTGGTGGACGGCTCGACGGCACTGATGGGCGTGCCGGTCGCCGGCCAGACGTTCCTTATTCTTGCCGTGACGCTGCTGACCATCGCTGCGCTCTATTATGCTTCGCGGCGCACGCTCTACGGCAAGGCGATGCTGGCGGTAGCGATCAATCGCTCCGGCGCCAGGTTGATGGGCATCTCGGCCGCGCTCGCCGGGCGTCTGTCGTTCATGCTCGCGGCGTCGATCGGCGCGGCGTGCGGCGTACTTCTCGCACCGACGACCACCATTCTCTACGACACGGGGTTCCTGCTCGGGTTGAAGGGCTTCGTCGCTGCCATTCTCGGCGGCCTCGTGAGCTTTCCGCTGTCGGCGCTGGGCGCGATCCTGATCGGGTTGTTCGAGAGCTATTCCGCGTTCTTTGCCAGCACGTACAAGGAAGTCATCGTCTTCAGCCTTGTAATTCCCATCCTGCTGATCCGTTCGATGCGAATGACGCGACGCGAGAAGGAGGAGGCGGCCGAAGAGTCTCACGCGGTCGCCTTTGACGATGTCGATCCGAAGGACCTGCAACGGCGGCGACGATTCAGAACCGTAATCGAGGCCGGCTTCGTCATGGCCGTGCTCGCAGCGCCCGTCGTCTTATCGGACTATGACATTGCGCTGCTCGACTATGTCGGGCTTGCGGCCATCGTGGTGCTCGGCCTGGTTCTGCTGACCGGCGTCGCCGGCCTGACGTCCTTCTCGCAGGCCGCCTATGTCGGCATCGGCGCCTATGTCACCGGTTACTTAACGTCGGCGCACGGCCTGTCGCCGTGGCTGACATTGTTCGTCGTGCTTGCCGTTGTCTTCGTCCTGGCGTTGTTGAACTCACTGCTGACGGTTCGCCTCTCCGGGCATTATCTGCCGCTCGCCACGCTCGCGATCGCCATCATCGCGTACTATCTGTTCGGTAGCCTGCCGTGGACCGGCGGACAAGCCGGCATGACGGACATTCCTGCGATCTCGATCGCCGGCTATCAGCTCCGCGATCCCAAGTCCTTCTACATAGGCATCTGGGTCGCGTTGCTGCTCTTGATGCTTGGCTTGCGCAATCTGCTGGACTCGCGGCCCGGGCGCGCGATCCGATCGCTACGCCATGGCACGATCATGGCCGAGAGCGTCGGCGTCGACACGCAGGCCTTCAAGATCGCAAGCTTCGTACTAGCATGTCTGACCGCCGCACTCGCGGGCTGGCTCTACGCCCACTTCCAGCGCTTCCTCAATCCGTCGCCATTCTCGTTCGGCCAGGGCATCGAGTACCTTTTCATGGCCGTGATCGGCGGCGCCGCCAGCATAGGCGGTGCGGTAGCCGGGGCCGGCATTGTCGTGCTGGGCAATCAATGGCTGCAGGCGCATCTGCCGTCGTTGATCGGCATCGAAGGCGACTTCGAGACCGTTGTGTTCGGCGTCGCCGCGGTCGCGATGTTGCAGTTCCTGCCTGAAGGCGTCTGGCCCATGGTGCTGCGGCTGTTGCGGCTCGATGCGGCCAGTCCGCGGGACGTCAAGCCCGCCCGTCTGCCAATGCGGGAGATGCCGCCGCGTGGCGGCAGCATTCTCTCCGTCTCCTCCGTACACAAGGAGTTCGGAGCGGTCAGGGCCAATCGCGACATCAGCCTCGAATTGAGCGCCGGTGAAATCCTTGCGCTGATTGGTCCGAACGGCGCGGGCAAGAGCACGTTGTTCGACGTGATCTCGGGCGTGCAGCCGCCGACCTCCGGCTCGGTGACATTTCTCGGGCAGCCGAGCGACTATTCGACGCGCGCCCTGTCGCTCCGCGGGATGGGACGCACCTTCCAGCACGTTCGACTGATCCCCGACATGAGTGTCCTCGAGAACGTCGCACTCGGTGCGCATGCCCGCGGTCGGACCGGGCTGCTGGCGGCCGGCCTCCGGCTTGACCGTGCGGAGGAGCAAAAGCTGATGGGCGAAGCGCTGACCCAGCTCAGCCGTGTCGGGCTCGCATCGCTGGCCGACCGCAGCGCGGGCAGTCTGTCGTTGGGGCAGCAGCGCGTTCTGGAGATCGCGCGGGCGCTTAGCACCGCGCCGTGCCTGCTGCTGCTGGACGAACCCGCTGCCGGGCTACGCCATCTCGAAAAGAAAGCATTGGCGGAGCTGCTGTTGCAGCTCAGGGCTGAGGGAATAGCGATCATCATTGTCGAGCATGACATGGATTTCGTGATGAACCTCGCCGACCGGGTCGTCGTGATGCAGTTCGGCGAGAAGCTTGCCGAAGGCTGCCCGAGGGAGATTCAGTGCAATCCGAAAGTCATTGAGGCCTATCTCGGGGGCGTGGAATGACGGCGGGGGCGGAGGCCGCGGGAGCGGATGTCTTACTTGCGGCGGACGGCATCAGCGTTGGCTATGGTCGGGTCGACGTCATCCGTAACATCAGCCTTTCGATCCGACGGGGGCAGATCGTGACGATCATAGGTCCCAACGGGGCGGGCAAGACCACGCTTTTGAGCGGCCTGATGGGTCGGCTTGCCGTGCGCGGCCGGCTAAGCTTCTTCGGCGAAACGGCAATCGAGCAGCCTAGCGTCGAGACGCTGGTCGGGCGCGGCGTCACGCTGATTCCGGAGACACGCGAATTATTCGGTTCGATGAGTGTCGAGGACAATCTACTGCTTGGCGCCTTCGTGCGCCATCGCCGCGGTGACAGGACCTATCCATCGACGCTGGACGAAGTCTATGCCCTGTTGCCGCGCCTGAAGGAAAGGCACCGCCAGTTGGCCAGCACGTTGTCGGGCGGCGAGCGACAGATGCTGGCGATGGGACGCGCCTTGATGTCAGAACCGCGACTCTTGATGCTCGACGAGCCCAGCCTCGGACTTGCGCCGTTGATCACCCGCGACATCCTGAGATCGGTCGCCGAGCTCCGCGACCGCGGGGTATCGTGCCTGCTGGTCGAACAGAATGCCCGCGCGGCGCTCCGAATTGCCGACTACGCCTATGTGATGGAGTCGGGCGCGATCGTGCTGGAAGGGCCGGCGGCCGAGGTAGCCGCCAATTCCGTCGTGATCAACGCGTATCTCGGCGTACGGGAGCCGGTTTCTTGATGAGGCATAGGCTGCGAATCCGCCGGCAACCTGCAGGCCCTGCTTTCCGCCGAGCGGGTCGTCGGCAGTCTGATCTACAGCGGGGCCGCTATGAGACAGGACGGCGACATCGAGACCTTTGGCCGGCATCCGGAACTGGACGCTATCGCGTCGGTATCGTTCGAGGTGGCACAACTCGTCGGACGGGATTTTCCGACGTTATCGGATCCGGTCCAAAGCCGCCTCAGCTACGCGCGTTGGCAAGATACCGGAAATAGCATGGAAGGGCTCCCCTCCCTAACGATAAACCTAGACGCTCCAGTTCCGCTCCCGGCGGAAACGTTCCTGTAGCCGGCGCTACTACCAGCCGAGTATGAGGAGCCTTAAAGACCCCGTTTACCAACCGCGCGGCTGGGCGCTGAGGAGGCAGGCCGACATTAGGGCCTCGGTGGGAACGTGCTGCGAACGAGCAGCCGCCTTGATGCCGATCAGCCGCAGGGGGAAAGCTCGCGTCCCGCTGTGGGTCGCTTCTCCGAACCTGGCGAGACCTGACGCCCCGGTGATTCTGGCTGGTCGGCGGCGCACTGCACGGACAGAGTCGGCCGCCCCCGCTGCGCCACACGCGCCGGAGACGTGACAGCCTCAACGCGTCCGCCGAGCACCTGGTCGAAATCGGCGGAATCAAATCGCCTTCCATAGGCGTCCGCAATATGCACCTGCTAGCCCTCGCTGTGGAGGGCGAGCGCCTTGGCGACGATTGTGGCGGGGCTTAACCGAACGGTCTGGACGTCTTCCCATTCTTCGAAGAGTGGACGTGAATGCCGTCATGGGACCTCGATCGAGTGACCCTATACGCCGCCCCGTCATCCCTCGCAAATGTAGGCAGTTGAAACGGCTAGAAGGGTGGTCCGCGATCGGCCAAAGGCTTGAAACGGCAAGTGCACTCGCGATACCCGGGCGTTTAGAGCCCTTTCCGTTCCGATGGAATCGGAACGGGGCTCTATCTTTTTGTTTTGAAGCGTTTTCTTAACGCGAACCGTCCATCTCGCTCGAAAACACTCTAGTGACGTTCGCGATGAACGCGCGCGATGAGGCCCGCCCGATTGGATATCTCGAGCTTTTGAAAAATATGATCGAGATGAGAACGAACGGTCCAATACCCGATCCCGAGATTCTGCGCAATCGTGCGGTCCTTCAATCCGTCGGCGACCAGCGCGACGACCTGGTTTTCCCTGGGTGTGAGTTGCGGGAATGGATGGCCGGCGGCGGCCGTATTGGTTCGATGGTACAGGTCCTTCGTCGCACGCAGCAGGATCGGCTGTAGCAGCGTGAGCAGCGCTACTTCGCGGGAGCCGATCGGGACACAGCAAGGAGCACGCCAGAAGCGAAAGTCGCCGACATTTGTGTTGCCGTCGTAGAGATGCAGATCAATGCCGTCGGTCGTTTGGTGGACCCGCAGAAATTCATTGTAATACCGGGTGCGCTCGAGCTCCGATCGATTGATGACCGAATAGATCGGCGTTGGACCGCGGCGTGGACGCAGGCGAGGCGAAATCGGATCGCAGCGCTGGAATTCCTCGACATAGGCGCGCGCCATGTCCAATCCACGCCCGGAGCACGCGGCGTTTTCATAGCGGCCGGCGCGTCGATTCCAGTTGGTTGTTCCGACGAAATCCATCGACAGCAGACGCAACAAGTCTGTCGCAAGATCGGGCCTGGTCAACAGCCAATCGGAAGGCAGCGGCTGCAGCAGGCCTTCGCTCACCCGCTTCAGCAGCGTGAGTTCACGTGCAGAGAGTGAAATGGTCATTCGTGCAGAGAGTGCCATATGCGTCGCATTTCCGTCAATCTGCCGGACATCCCAGCAAACAGGGATAGACACAATCAGCATGGAACATAGGCTGCGCTCCGTCAATCACGGAAAAGCATGCGTATGTATCACCCGTGCTTGACGCAGGCGTTTGCAGGTTGGTTAGCAACAGGATTGCGGGCTCGCCATGATGCTGCACGCGGCCATGAACAGGTGGTGCATGCTTGAGCGTCAGATGCGACGCGACGCTGAGATTGTTGCAGCAGGTCGAAAGGGGTTACCGCATGACGAGTTCAAGGAATTTTTCTCCTGGCCTTCGTGGCCAAGCCAATGACGATGACTTCCGATGGAATGACGGTGATCTCGGATGGGCTCTCGGCAGTCATCAGGGAGATCGCGGCGGTCATGAAGACCGTTCCCCCGTTCACAAGGATCTGACGCTTCAGGTTGCACCCACGGCGACGTCCGGCGACTTCAACATGCACGCGGTGCTGGATTCGCCGGGACCGACCGAAGGGCGGACGCTGATGATCCTGGTGTCCGGCTCCACCTACGACCACACCTATTGGGACTCACCCGTCGATGGCGGCCACTACTCGTTCGTTGAGGCGGCCAATCGTGCCGGATACGCGACGTTGAACCTGGATCGGCTGGGCCTCGGGTTGAGCGACAAGCCGTCGGCTGATCTGACCACCATACAGGACCAGGCCGATGAACTGCATCAGATCATTCAGTCTCTCAAGAGCGGCGACCTGAGCAGCTATGGGTTCTCCAAGATCGTGCTCGTCGGTCACTCCCTCGGCTCGGCCATCGTGCAGACCGAAGCCGGCGACTACGGTGATGCCAATGCACTGGTGCTCACGGGCTTCCGGCATGAGGTCAACCCGGCTGGCGCCGGAGAACTCGTATCCAGCTTTGAGCCGGCCGCCGGCCAGCCCGCCGGGTATCTGACCCTTGAGAACAGAAATCTGTTCTATGATGTCGGCAACACCTCGCCCAAGGTCCTGGCCTGGGACGCTTCCCACATCGGCACGACGACCGCGGCCGAACTGAACTTTGCGTTCGCGCTCGATCCTGCTCGCTCCGCCGGAATCACGGCTCCGGTGCTCGAAGTCGTCGGCGATCACGATCTGCTGTTTCAGACCGATGCATCAAGCCTTGCGGCAGAGCGCGCGTTCTACGCCAGTTCGTCCGACTTCCAGCAACTCATCGTCAAGAATGCCGGTCACGACGTCACTCTGGAGACCAATGCGCAACATACTTTCCAGCAGATCTTCGATTTTGTTCACCAGTCGTTGGCGTCGAGTCATCATGACCTGATACTGTAGCTGCTGGCCTTCGAATCATCGCACGGGAGAGAGGAAAGCCTTTGGTCTTCCGCTTATTCCTTCGCGCGGTTTTCGATCGCGTGCGGTCTGGCGGCCATTTCTGTTTTGGCTTTGCGGTGGCCTTCGTCGGTTCGATCTCGGGCTCGATCGATCCCAGGCTTTGATAAATTTCGCGGAATACGATCTTGAGGCGCGAGATTTCGGCCTCCGTATAGCTTGATATCGCGACCTCCTCGAAATGGATGGCGATCGGCATCAGTTCGTCCAAGCAAGAGCTTGCCCTTTCCCGTGAGATTGATCGCGAGGGTGCGGCTATTATCTTCCAGCAGCTGCTGCTGCGAGGAGATGTCTTGACTAGGTTATCCATCGCTTTAGAGCGTTGTATACGATGTGCCGGACAGTCCACCAACTGCTCGCACAAAACGCCACGGCGGCAACCAACGACGGTGTCGCGATCGATGATTTCGGCAACATCACTGAGACGGTGGCGGTCACGACCAGCGGTTATCAGGGGGTCGGCGATACGGAGACGATCGTCACCTCGGCCAACCGCCTTTCGAGCACATCGACAGTGACCCTCGCTGGACAGAGTGCGGCTCTGATCCAGGAGACCAAGGTCACTGCGCTCGACGGCACGAAGACCGATACGATCACCTATTTCAACTCGTCGACGCCGTCGTTCATCGAACGCCAGGACATCGTCTCGACGAGCTTCGACGGACGGACGATCTCGGAAAGTCCTACCGCGACTATGACGGTACCCAGTACAACACCGTCACCGATACGTTCGTCAAGAATGCCGACAATACGACCACCGAAACCCGGACAGGCTCCGGATCGTTCGGTTCGATCGCATTCGCCCAGACGGTCACCACGACCACCAACGCCGATGCCAGCAAGACGGTGACGACGATAACCTACGACCCGACAGGATGGCTGACTGTCGGTCAGATCGTTGCCGACGTGTCCGGTAATGGCTTGGCCAAGAGCTTCGTCTACGACACGACGGGCCTGGAAACGCTGGCGAATCTGAACTCGGCTGCGGGCCGGCTTCTCCGAGAGAGGCGAGAAAGATGTTGTTCGCCAGCTAATAGCCGCTGCCGTCGGGCGAAGAAATATCGTCCACTCTTTCGAACGGCACCCCCAAACCGTGCTATTTAGCCGGTTCGCTCACCCGCCGCTCGCGAGCGGAGAGCGTCGCAGGTGGCGCACCATCAAGCTCGCGGCATCGACGTTGCGTCCAGCTTCGAGCAGGTCGAGCAGGCGCAGATGATCTTTGATGTGGCGCCGCATTCCCGGTCCATCGACAAACGTGCGGTAGGCGAACAGTCGGCGAATTGAGTTCACGCGCTTGAGCGCTTCCACAAAGAACGAATTGTCGGTGCCGCGCATAATCTCTTCGTGAAATTCGCAACCTGACTGGAATACTTCGCTGAGCGACATTCGCGCAAGTTCGTCTCCGAGGATCCGGAGCTGGCGCTGGCGCAACCGCTCGATGATTTCATTGGGAAGTTGATAGCCTGGCTGCGTTATCGCGGCGGGCTCGATGACGGCGCGAAAAGCCAAACTCTGTTCATAGGCCTCAGGGCTCGACAATGTCTCGGCGAAACGCCAGCCATAGCCGGGCGTGCGCTCCATCCAGCCTTCCGCGGCCGTGCGGTCGAGCAGGCGCTGCAACTCCGGCCGGCTCAGTCCGTAGCGACGCATCAGTTCGGATTCGGTGACGCTGGCCGGCAGGTCGCCGCTGAGCCGATCGGCGGCGATCGCTGTATATGCCTCGTCGCCGTGCCTGAACGTTGCCAGCGCGGCCTCGGCCGCCACGCTGTGCGTGCCCTTGGCTAGGACGAAGCCGCAATTGGGCTCGTTTTTCGCCACCCCGGCGGCCGCGAGTGCCTTCAGTCCCAAACGGATTGGTCCACGCGAGAGATCGAGTTCGTCCGCCAGGCGTTGCTCGATCAACCGGTCGCCCGGCTGCATTCCCTCCCGCCGTGCGATGGCCAAAATTCGGTGTGCCGTGAGCTCGGCACGGCTTGATGTTGCCCGCGCGCCGCCATTCCTGGCCGGGCGCTTTTGGGGATTGTCGAGGGTCGGCACAAGCACACCGTGGCGATTGGACTTGACAGAGCGTCGCACACATTGTTCTTTGTGGCAATAAATAACAATCTTCCCCTGAGGATCGAAGCTGATGCCGAACGCGCCGGACGTCCATATTTGCGAGGTTGGCCCGCGCGACGGTCTGCAGAACCTCGATATCTTCGTTCCCACCGACGCGAAATGCGCGCTGATCGACGCTATCGTCGCGGCGGGCGTGCGCGAGGTCGACGCGGGTTCCTTCGTGCCGCCCAAGGTCGTTCCGCAATTTGCCGATGTCGATATCGTCATGGCGCACGCGCTCGCGCACAAAGCCATCACCATGGGTGCGCTGGTGCCAAATTTCAAAGGCGCTGAGCGCGCCGTCGCTGCCGGCGTCAACGCCGTCGGGTTTCTGCAACGTGAGGGCCGCGATAAATGCCAGACCAGCCGACAGTCGCCCAAGCCTTATGGGCGCCATCTCGACGGCCTTCGGCTGCTCAATGGAGGGTCGCATCGGTGAGGGGGCGGTCCGCCGATTGGCTGCAGCCTATGCCGAGGCGGGCGCCGACAAGATCGGATTGGCCGACACCGTCGGATACGCCACGCCGCCCTTGATCAAACAGATTGTTCAGGGGGTGCGCGGCGACCTGGGCGCGGCAATGAGCTTGCGGCTACACCTGCACGACACCCTCGGTATGGGACTCGCCAACGTCGTCGCCGGGCTTGAAGCTGGCGTCCGCCGCTTCGATGCGGCAGTGTCCGGTCTCGGCGGATGCCCTTTCGCGCCTGGCGCGCGGGGCAACATCGTGACCGAGGATCTCGTCTTCATGCTGGAGGAAATGGGCCTCTCGACCGGCATCGACCTCGACCGGCTGATGGCGACGCGCGCCATTCTCAGCGCGCATATTCCAGCCACGCATCTCACCGGCCATCTGCAAGAGGCGGGCATTCCAAAGGCCCTGCGGAGGATCGCGTGACCATGATGCAGCAGCGCACGGCCGGACGCGCCGATGATATTCGTCCGCTGGCGGGACTGCGCGTGGTGGAGTTCAGCCAGATGGTGATGGGGCCGACCTGCGGGCTCATCCTCGCCGACCTCGGCGCTGATGTGGTGAAGGTAGAGCCGCCGAAGGGTGATCGCACCCGGTACTTCAAAGGCCCTGCGGCCGGCTTCTGCGCAACCTATTGCCGCAACAAGCGCAGCGTAGCGATCGACACTAGCTCGTCGGAAGGGCAGGCGGTCGCACGCCGCCTGATCGAGAACAGCGACGTGCTGATTGAAAACTTTCGGCCGGGCCTGCTCAAGCGTACCGGCCTTGACTACGATTCGGTGGCGGCCTTCGCCCCGCATCTCGTCTATTGCTCGCTCAAGGGCTACCTGCCGGGCCCATATGAAAGCCGCCTCGCGCTCGACGAAGTGGTGCAGATGATGGGTGGGCTCGCCTACATGACCGGTTTGCCGGATCGACCGATGCGCGCCGGCGCGTCGGTCAACGACATCATGGGCGGCATGTTCGGGGTGATCGCCATTCAGGCGGCACTCGCGGAAAGACAACGTACCGGCCGCGGTCGCTACATCCAGAGCGCGCTTTACGAGAACAATGTGTTCCTGATGGCGCAGGCGATGATGTGCGAAACCGTCACGGGCCAGCCGTCGATCCCCTATTCGGTCAAGGACAGTCCATGGCCGGTCTACGACCTGTTCGATACCGTCGACGGCTCGAAGCTCTTCGTCACCATCGTGGGCGAGGAGCAATGGCAGGCGTTTTGCCGGGCCTTCGATCGCGAGATATGGCTGAGTGATCTGCGCTTTGCCAGCAGTCAGGACCGTGTCGATCAACGCGGCTGGCTCATTCCGGCTTGATCAGCGCGCTGCGCCGCATCGCCCTGGCCACGACCCGCTTCGCCGACGCTACATGCGGCACCATCCGCCTGAAGCTGTTCAAAATCGGCGCCCAGGTCCGCATCAGCGTCCGCAGAATCAAGTTCTCGATGGCATCGGCCTTTCCCTACACCGATGTCTATCGAACAGCCTGGGCCGCGCTCGCCGGCCCGGCTCTCTGAACCCTCGGCCCACAGGAGAACACCCAAGTCTCGTGATCCCCGAACAACCCGGCCGACCCGCCGCAGCGGGCGAGAAGTCATGCCCAAATGACCGGCGCCGGCTGTGGTATCGCCAACGTCAACTTGCCGCAGCGCTTGATCAAATGGCGTGAGAAATCCGGGCTAGCGGACCACCGACTCGAACCCCCCGCTCGCAGGCATCTACAAGTCCGCACCTGCCGTGAGGCCCAGGATGATCGCGACTCTCAAAATGAGACGCAAGCTTCGGGCGAGGTGCGGCGGTGCGATATGCTCGGAGTGGCCGGCCGCGATACCATTCAGGCCGGCGAATAGATGATGAGCTTCAGGTCAGGATCATCATTGGCCTGAAAACTTGCATGCGCAAACCGCAGCAAACCCTTCTTGGGATGTCGCAAGCGCTTGACGCCGCCGGCGCCGCCCCGGATATCATGGGCTTCCCACCATTCTGCAAACTCCGGACTGCCGTCGCGAAGGCGGGTCAGCAACGCGACGAAGGCCGGATCTCCGGCCCAGAGATCGTGAGTCGCACGGAACTGTGCGACGATACGCTTGGCTTCCTCGGCCCAGCTTGATCCGAACAGCCGGCGCGTCCCCGGATAGAGCAATACGCAGATGAGAATATTGCGATCTTCTTCCGGGAAGCGATCGAAGCCAAAGATGTTGGCGGCAGCCTTGTTCCACGCCAGGACATCCCACCGTCGTCCGGTGATGTAAGCCGGTTGATTGAGGGACTCGACCAAATTCCGAAGGGCTGCCGGAACGACTTCCCGGGCGAAGGCGCGCCGATTGGTCCCCGATGCCAGCGCACGCAAATGCGCGTGCTCGATTTTACTGAGGCGCAGTGCACGCGCCAGTGCGTCGATCGTGGTGACCGAAGGACTGACTGCCCGCCCCTGTTCCAGCCGGATGTACCAATCTACGCCGATCCCGGCCAGTTCGGCGACTTCCTCGCGGCGAAGGCCGGGAGCGCGACGTCTTCGCCCGTCGGGAAGGCCGACCGATTTGGGGTTGAGTTTGGCCCGCCGCGAACGAAGGAAGTTACCGAACTCACTTCGACTGGGGTCTGGCATGGTCTTGTTTCCCGAATGCAGGTACTCACAGACCTAGGATAGTACTAGCCCTTCTGCGACATGCAATCCGTGACTATAAGGACATAGCGCACATCAACTCAACTGACTCCCGCACTGGCTGTCCAGTCGGACTTCCCACAGCGGGACGACGAGATTCCATTCCAGCAAGACAATTCAGGGGAACTGCATGTCGCCTGGTTCGTCCATCCGTATTTCGCTCAAGATCAACGGCCGGGATCACGAACTGCCGGCAACTGCCTGTGACACGCTGCTGGACGTTCTCCGGGACAAGCTCGGCATGACCGGCACCAAGAAAGGCTGTGACATGGGAGCATGCGGTGCCTGCACCGTGCTGTCGGAGGGCCGCCGGATAAAATCCTGTCTGGCGCTTGCGGCTTCCTGTGACGGCTGCTCGATCACCACGATCGAGGGCGTCGGCGGAGCGGACAAGTTACACCAGCTGCAAGCCGCCTTTATTCGACACGATGCATTGCAATGCGGCTATTGCACGCCGGGGCAAATCATGTCCGGGTTGGCGCTGCTCGAAGAAAAGCCCGCGAATCTCGAAGCGATCCGCGAGGGCATGAGCGGCAATCTCTGCCGATGCGGCGCCTATCCAAACATCGTGGCGGCGATCGCCGAGGTGGCTGGGCTATGAGCGGACATTCGTTTCAATACGGCCGCGCGGCGAACGTTTACGAAGCCCGGATTAAGGCGTCTGAACCGGGTACCGCGTTCCTGGCCGGCGGCACCGACCTGCTCCAGCTGTGGAAGTCCGGCGCAATGACGCCCGCGGCGATCGTGGACATCTCGCGCCTGCCGTTGGATGATGTGGGATTGATCGATGGACGACTCTTGCTGGGCGCGCTTGCGCGGCTGAGCGATGTGGCGGCCCATCCCGATGTGACGCGATATCATCCGTTGATCGCAGAGGCGATCCTGGCCAGCGCCAGCGGGCAGATACGCAATATGGCGACGGTCGGTGGCAATCTATTGCAGCGAACGCGTTGCCCGTATTTTCGCAACGAACAGCTTGCCTGCAACAAGCGAAAGCCCGGTAGCGGATGTGGCGCGCTTTCCGGCCAGAACCGCCAGGCAGCTTTGTTCGGTACAAGCCCGTTATGCGTCGCGACGCACGCCTCGGACCTGGCCGTTGCGCTGGCGGCACTGGACGCGGAGGTCGAGGTGTTCGGCTCGGAGGGCGAGCGGCGCTTCCCGTTGCGCGATCTCTACAGGCTACCCGGTGAGACGCCGGAGCATGAAACAAACCTGGCACCGGGTGAGCTCATCACCGGCGTTCACGTGCCGAACGCAACTCGCTTTGCGCGCCGCTCGACTTATCTCAAGATTCGCGATCGTGCGTCATTTGAATTTGCCATCGTATCGGTGGCGGCGGCATTGCAGATCGAGAACGGCTGGATCGTCGGAGCGAGATTGGCCGCCGGTGGTGTGGCGCCATTGCCGTGGCGGCTCGACCGGACTGAAGCGGCGTTGGTCGGCCGCGCATTGGACGCCCAAACCATCGCCGCCGCCGGCGACATAGCTGTCGAGCATGCCCGGCCGCTCGCCGATAACGGATTCAAGGTCGCATTGCTGCGCAATGCTGTCATCCGCGCCTTGCAAACCCTAGGGAGCCGGCCATGAGCACCCATTCTGTCTTGCGCTACGAGGCAGCGCTGAAGGTTACCGGCAGCGCCGTATACGAGGCCGAAGTTCCTGCGGCCGGCCTGTTGCACGCGGCCCTCGTGCAGGCGCCGATCAGTTGCGGCGACGTGTTGTCGGTCGACGCGACGCCGGCGATCGACCTGCCGGGCTTCGCGGCGATGGTCTCGCATGCGGATGCCGAGGTGCTACAGGCCTCTCCCGCTACGGCCCTGATCCGCGAACGCACCGTTCATTTCGCCGGTCAGCCCGTCGCGCTGGTCGCAGCAAGCCACCTGCAGGAGGCAAGAGAAGCCGCACATGCGATCCGGGTCGGCCTTGAGGCGCGTCCGGCGGTGACGGCGCTGGCGCAGGCACTCGACAAGTCGTTCGCACCGGCCATGGTCGGACGCTTTCCGGCCGAGACGCATCGTGGCGACGCATCGAGGGCGCTGGCTGAGGCCGATCTCGTCGTCCGGCATCGATACGACACCGCCGTCAACAATCATCACCCCATGGAACCGCACGCCGTTGTCTGCTGGTGGGAGGACGGCAAGGCCGTGGTGCACACATCGACCCAGGCCATCTTCGGCACCCGCGCCATGATCGCGCATGCTTTTCGGATGCCAGTCTCGGACATCCGCGTCATATCGCGTTTCCTCGGCGGCGGCTTCGGCTGCAAGGGGCCGCTCTGGTGGCCGTGGATGTTCTGGGCGATGCTGGCCTCCCGGAAAACGGGCCGTCCGGTGCGGCTGGAACTGACGCGCGCGCAGTTGTTCACCCTGGTCGGGCGACGCCAGGAGACTGTGCAGGATCTGGGGCTGGGGTTTAGCGCCGACGGCCGTCTCACGGGCATTGAGCATCACGTGCTCGCGCAAACCTCAACCCATGCCGATTACTCTGACTCCACCGCGGTCTATTCGCGCTTTCTGTATGCGTGCCCCAATGTCACGACCACGCACCGACTCGTCCGCACCAATGAGCCCCAACCCGTCCCAATGCGCGCGCCTGGGACGGCGCCCGGAACGTTTGCGCTCGAATCCGCCTTCGATGAAGCTGCCGAACGGCTGGGGATCGACCCGGTTGAACTTCGCGTGCGTAACTTTGCCGATCGTGATCAGGAAGCGGGGCGCCCGTGGAGCAGCAACAGCCTGCTTGAATGCTATCGCGTCGGCGCCGAACGGTTCGGCTGGTCGCAGAGGCCCGCGCAAGGCGCTGCCATCGACGGACGTTGGCGAGTCGGTTGGGACATGGCAAGCACGCTCTATCCGGCAATCCGTCAGGCCTGCAGGGTCCGCGTCAAGTTGGCGGCGGACGCCTCGTTGTGCGTTCAATGCGGCACACAGGACATGGGCTCGGGCACCTACACGGCGCTCGGCCAGATGGCGGCTTCTGCCCTCGGCGTTCCCCCTTCGCAGGTGACGGTCGAACTCGGCGATACGTTGCTGCCGGAGGGTCCGTTTTCCGGAGGATCCCAGGTGACCGCGAGCCTTGCGCCCGCGACCGAACTGGCAATGACCCGACTCTGCATGGAGCTGGCGAATTTGGCCGTGACCGACGAGCGGTCGCCGCTCTCCGGCCAACGGGTAGAGGAATTGGAATTTCAGGACGGAATGATCCGAAGCCGGACCGGCAATGTCGGCGAGTTGCTGACGGACGTGCTGGCGCGCGGAGCGGCTGAGGGCCTGGAAGCGGAGGGAGAAAGCGCGGCGACACAACACCAGTCGTTGGCCGCAAGCAGCATGGGCTACGGCGCGGTATTCGTCGAAGTGGGTGTCGATGCCCAGCTCGGCGAGATCAGGGTGCGCCGGGTATGCGGCGCTTTTGCCGCGGGTCACATCCTCAATCCGTTGCTGGCGAAGAGCCAGTATGTCGGCGGCTTGATCGGCGGCATCGGCATGGCGCTGCATGAGAGAACTGCGACGGATCGCGCGTCAGGCCACATTGTCGGCGACGGCTTTGCCGACTACCTGATCCCGGTCCACGCTGACATGCCAGGGTTCGATATCGCGATGATTGAAGAAGAAGATCTGCAATTGCCGGGCGGCGTCAAGGGAATCGGCATGTTGGGCACGGCGGGTATCCAGGCTGCAATCGCGAACGCGGTTTATCACGCGACCGGCAAAAGAGTTCGCAGCCTCCCCATTCGTATGGAGAACATTATCGACCAGGCACCGGCAAGACCGGTTAAGACAACAGCGCCTCCACACCAGTGGATTTAGCCATGTAGCGGTCTCTCGCTATCACTTTCATCCGCGGGAAAGAACAGTTGCCGAACGATGGCTTCAGAAGGGTTTCCAGATGCCCTTCGATCCGGATTTCCGGCGCCTGTCGCGCCGGCGCTGGGATCACCGAAACCCGGTCGACGATCGCGGGAGGGCCTGCGCTAATCCTTCGTCTCCCTCCACCAGATCGCCTGCGATCAGCTGTTCCAGCCGGTCCAGATCGCGAAGAATTGGTCGACGACCTTGGGATGCAGGGTGACGACTTGCGGCGGCTCTTCGGAGACGGCAAGCGCCGCCTTTGCGCTCTCGACGGAGAGGCCCGCGGCGCCGGCACCGCTGGCTAGCTTCTTGAGTCATGATGACGCCGGCGGCGATGGTGTCGACCATGCAGTCAAGGCCCGCTTCCGACGATTTCAGCTCCAGCTTCGCGCGGTTCGCACTCGCCTCGGCAGACTGAGCGCGCTATTCCTCGTTAAAAACGCGCACGTAGTAAGCGACCGCTTCCTTCGAGCCGATCTGCGCCTTCAGGCCGCCAACGACCGCGCGTTCGATCCGATCCAAGCGAAGGGACTCCTGCCAAGCCGAGCGAGATCGTCACCGAACCTTTCAGCGCCTCTTTTGGCTTGAGAACGACAGTTCCGGTGCAGGGATACCCCTTGGCGAACAGGTTGAAGCCGTCGGCGACGTGGCTCACTGGTTCTGCGCAGAGATATTCCGCATTTGCCGGTCGATGCAGGACGAAGTGGGAAAATGCCGGATCCGCTTGCATCTCGATCCGGTCGCCGTTCGTGCGGTCGATGACGCACAGTCCGCGCCAACCGCTGCGATAGAGTGTCACCTCGCCGGGTGGTAACGGACCAGCCTCGGCCGGCGAAGCGCGATCTCGGGGGAGATTGGCGCAATAATCCGGCGTCACCGGCCAGTCGATCGGGGCGTCGAACGCGACGCGGTCGTTCGGGTCGTGCTGGAAATAGGGATGAAGGCCGATCCCTCCTGGCATGGGTGTTTGCCCATCGTTCCGAAGACACAAGGAGAAGCGGGCGCGGGTGGGTTCGAGATCGATGTCCAGCGTCGCACTGAATGGCCACGGCCACTCTGTGCCTCCCGCATGGACGTATCGCATCGTTACGTGCGATTTGGTCAGCGAGGTCATCTCCCAGATCATGCGGTGGGCGTGTCCGTGCAACGTATGCGGATAGGCGTCGGGATGTGACGGCAGACCGTACCGCCTGCCGTGAAAATCAAGAGTACTGTCCTTGACGCGGTTGCTGTACGGGATGAGCGGATAGATTCCGCCCTTGGGCCAGTGCAGTAACCGTGCCGGGCCGACCCCATCCGGAAACGGACGCAACACAGTTTTCGCCAACTCGTCCCGATTGCTGCTGCACAGCTCGAGCAAGGTTACGCGGCCGCCCGCCGACGCAGAGAAGCCAAGACGGGCGGCACCGGCCGTCAACTGAGGACTCGTGCTCATGCAAAGCTCCTCAAACAAAGTAAGACTCAAGAGTTTTCCGATTCAGTGAGAACCGAAAAGGCTCTAGTGTTCCGCTGATTCCGAAACAAACGCGGCCAGCTCGGGAGTTGCGGGAGCGCGCAGGATGTCAGAAGACCCCATTTCGTGGACCTTGCCGTCTCGCATATAGATCACGCGATCCGCCACCTTGCGGGCAAACGCCATTTCATGCGTTACCAGGATCATGGTCATCCCGTCGGCAGCGAGCTGCTCCATGACGCGCAGGACCTCACCGGTGAGCTGGGGGTCGAGCGCCGACGTGACCTCGTCGAATAGCATTAGCTTGGGCTCCATTGCGAGGCTGCGTGCAATTGCCACGCGCTGCTGCTGCCCGCCGGAGAGCTGCTCCGGATAGCAGTCGATCTTCTCGCGCAGTCCGACCTTCGCTATCACCGTGTTCGCAATTTCCTGGGCGTCCCGCTGCTTCATGCCCTTGACCAGGCGCGGTGCCAGCATGATGTTCTCCGCGACTGTCAGGTGCGGAAAGAGATTGTAGCTCTGAAAGACGATCCCAACGTCGCGCCGCAGTGCCCTCAGATCCACATTAGCATCGTGTAGCTGATGACCGCAGATGCGCATCGATCCGCCCTGGATCGTCTCCAGGCGATCCATGCAACGAAGCGCGGTACTCTTACCCGATCCGCTCTGTCCGATGATCGCGGCCACCTCACCCTTGTTTACCTCGAACGTGATGCCCTTGAGGACCTCCAGATTGCCAAAACTCTTCTTGACGTCCTTGAGTTCAACGATTGGCGACATTGAGCTTCCTTTCGAGAGCCCGGCTCTGAACCGAGAGCGGATAGCAGATGGCGAAGTACATCAGCGCGGCGATCCCGAAGTAGAGGAACGGTTGAAATGTCGCGTTGTTGATGATCTTGGCGTTGTAGGAGAGTTCGGCGTAACCCACGACCAGTGAAGCGATCGACGTGTTCTTGACAATCTGAACCATGAAGCCGACGGTCGGCGGGATAGCGATCCTCAGGGCTTGCGGCAGGACGACGGAACGCATGCGCTGCCAGCGGGTGAGGCCGAGGCATTCGGCCGCTTCCCATTGAGGCTTGGCTACCGCCTGAATGCAGCCGCGCCATATCTCTCCGAGATAGGCGCTGGCGTAGAGCGTAAGTGCGAATGTTGCAGCCGCGAGGGCAGAAAGCGCGTCGTAGCCGAAGATGCTTGGCCCGTAGAAACACAGACCCATCAGGACGAGGAGCGGCAGCCCTTGCATGATCTCGATATAGACTGCCGCTGCTCGCGAAATCATTCTGATCGGCGAGATGCGGGCGAGGGCGACGAGGAATCCAATCAGGCCACCCCACAGGAACGTCAGGACGCTGAGCACGACGGTACCCCACAGTCCCTTGAGCAACGAGATCATATAGGCGCTATTCATTGGCCGTCTCCTTCGCTCAAAGCGGCGTACCGAGCTTGCGGCGGCGTGGAAAGATCGCGAGTCCCAGCAATGCAAAACCGGTGCGAACGAGCACGGCAAGAAGCAGATAGATCACGCCGAGCACGACGAAGATCTCGAAGTTGCGGAACGTCTCGCTCTGGATGCGGTTTGACATGCCAAACAGCTCTTCGACGCCGACGGAGGAGACAATGCTCGAGGCGAGCATCAAGAGCACGTACTGACTCGCCAGCGCGGGATAGACGCGTTCGAGGGCCGGTCGGATGATCACGTGCAGATACGTCTGCGTACGCGACAGGCCGAGGCAGGTCGCAGCCTCGAGCTGGCCGCGATGGATTGATTCGATGCCGGCCCGAACGATCTCCGTCGTGTAAGCCCCGATATTGACGGTGAGGGCGATGGTCGCGCCGATCAGGATCGGCAGCCGGATACCCAGGCTGGCGATCCCGAAGATCAGGAAATACGACTGGACGAGCAGGGGCGTGTTGCGGATGAACTCGACATAGAGCGAGACCACGGCGCGCGCCCAGGTGGGGCCACCGGTCCGGATCACTGCGCAAAAGGCGCCAATCAGGATGCCAAACACAGTGGAGAACAAGGTAAGGCGCAGCGTCGTCCACACGCCCTCGAGCAGGAGTGGCCAATGGGCCAGCACCGCGCCAAAGTCGAAATGATATGTCATGGAATATCGCTCGCTCCACCGTGAAGATGCGGAATCATTGGGAAGCCGTCACAACCTCCTTGGGCAGGTCGGTGCCCTGGAACTTCTTGAAGACCTCCTGCAGCTTTCCATTGGCAATATTGGTCTTCACCCACGCGTCGACCCATTGCTTCAGCTCGGCATCTTCCTTGCGCATGCCGACGCCCATAAGCGCGGTACGAAGCGGAAGTTTTGGTTCAAGGTTTTTGGCAGGATTCTTCTTGTTGATGAGGTCGACCAGGGTCGGCACCTGCGCTACGAGGTCAACCTGGTTCGACACCACGGACGTCATCGTCGTGGCTTCATCCTCGAAACGGATGATCTCTGCGTCGCGTGGCGCCGCCGCGGTCAAATCGGCATCGTTGGTCGTGCCGCGCGTCACCGCGATGCGCTTTCCCGATAGATCGGCAAGGGTCCTGATATCCATGCTCTTCGGCGCCGCGACGTAGGTCGTGGCGCCGGCATAGGGCAGCGAGAATGCGATCAACTTCTTGCGCTCGTCGGTGATCGACAGAGCCGACATCACGACGTCGGTTCGGTTGGAGAGGAGGAAAGGGATGCGATTGGCGCCGTTCGTCGAAACGATCTCCATTTTGACGCCAAGGTCCGATGCCAGCAGTTTCGCGGCCTCGACTTCCGAGCCCGTCGGGTTCAGATTTTCGTCCTTGAAAGACCACGGTGGAACGCTGAGGTCGATCGCGATCCGAATGACGCCCGCGGACTTGATCTTGTCCAAGGTGTCGGCCGATGCTGCCTGACTCAAGGCGGCGACCAAGATAACGGCTGCGGTCAGAGCCTTTCCGAAATGCCTCATTCAACCCTCCTGATAGTGATCGATCAAAGTGCCGGCGGAAATGCTTCGCCGATTTCGGCAAGATACGGTTCGAGCGCATCGACGATTGCTTGATCCAGCCGGACGCCGGCCGTCCGCGCGTCCTTCAGGCGCGCACGAGCCTGATCCCCGGGAATGCGAACCTTGTCGATGTTCGGCCGCGGAGGGTTGGCGTGGCAGGCATCCGTCAGCCAGGTCATTTCGTCGAGGTAATTTGAGGATCCGCCAAAGGCGGCTGGATCGATGACCTGCAGGAAAGTGTTCATGACGATGCCCGAGAGGGCATCTTTGCGCCCTGTGCCGCAAAGGCCTTGAGTGAGCGCTTCGGCCAGGAGCGCCATCGCATAACCCTTGTGGCCATGGTCGAGGCCGCCAACAGGCATCAACGAGCCTTCGCCGCTCATGACCGCTTGAGGTTCGTCGGATGGATGGCCGTCGGCATCGAGTGCCCACGCGCCGGGATAGCGCTGTCCCGCCTTGGCAAGCTGCGTGGACCGCTTAATGGTCGTGATCGAGCAACTGACATCCAGGAGGATGGGCGCGCCCCGGGTGGGTATCCCGGCCGAGAGAGGGTTCGGCGTGAAGATCGGCCGCGTGCCGCCGAAGGGCGCTACTCCGGCAGAGGCTGGGCCGGAACACGCCAGAACCGCCATCAACCCCTTGTCCGTGAGGCGTGGAAGATAGGTCGCCAGCGCGCCGGTGTGGTGGCCTTCAGCGATCGTCACCGTCACGACACCGAATCTCTCGATGCGTTCAAGCGCGCAGTCGATCGCACGGTTCACGAGCCATGGTCCGGGTAGGCGATGCCCCCGCCAGGCGACGCAAGCGCCGCGATCGGAGATAGGCTCGAAGCTACCTTCGCGCTTCATCCCGCCGCCGCGAATTTCGTCCAAATACCATGGCGCGATCGCAAGGCCGTGCGTCGCGTGTCCGATCATGTCTGCGGTCAGCAGACATTCGGTCACGTCCCGTGACATGGCGTTCCCCATGCCCGTCGAGAGAAAAAGCTTCTCGACGAGGCTGTAGAGCCGCCCCGTATCGTAGCGATGAGGCGCGGTATGAACCTTTTGAGGCTCATTTAACATCGGTCACCTCGGGCGGAAGGTCGATGCCGAAATAGCTCCTGTAAATGCCATTCAGGCTTCCGTCGCGCAGGCCCGCGTCGATCCATCGATTGAGCTCGGCCTCGAGCGCGGCCTCGCCCTTCCTCAAGCCAATCCCGGTGACATTTGTCTTGAGGACGATCTTCGGCTCAAGGGCGATGGCCGGATTCTTCTTGTTGACGGTCGTGAGCAGGGCGGGGGCCGTCGCGTAGTAGTTCGCCTGGCCGCTCAGAAGGGCCGTGATCGACGTCGCATCGTCCTCGAACCGCACGATCTCGGTGCCGGGTCGCGCCGCCTTCGTGATCTCGGCGTCATTGGTGCTGCCTCGCGTCACGGCGACGCGCTTGCCGACGAGGTCCTCAAGCTTTGAGACATTATCCGCCTTCGGCGCGCCCACCACGATCTGGATGGCGCTGTACGGCTTGGAGAAGTCAACCACCTTCTTACGCTCGTCCGTTACCGATAGCGTCGAGATGACGACGTCGGAGCGACCCGAGACGAGAAAGGGAATCCGGTTTGCGGGCGTGGTTGGCACCAGCTCCAGTAGAAGGGCCCAGTCTTTCGCCAGCTTCTTCGCGATCTCGACCTCGGAGCCGACATACTCGCCTTTTTCGTCGACGATCGAATAGGGCGGCGCGGCAGGGTCGATCGAGATACGAATCTTGCCCTTCGCTTTGATGTCGGCGAGCAAATCCGCCTTACACGGCGTCGTGCTCAGGCAGAGACATGCGACAATCGCACTTGAAACGACCTGCGTGATGATGTCGACGAAACGGGCCAATTCGTCCTCCCATGGAATACGGCTTGTTCTCGTTAAGCGCGACGTTACCGAGCACCGGTTGCGATGAGAAGCGGATCGACCGCCTGGCGAAAGGTACCGTCTCACGTTGTGAGACTCTGACGGCCGATCACGCTGGCCGGGTTTCTCGAACGAGAAATGACGGCGCACCGCGCTGTCGCAACGCGACAGCGCGACAGCGCCTACGCCGATAAGCTCCCCGGCGGGTCAGCGTTTGCCGAGTATAAAGCCGAATAGCAAATCGATTTGCCCATCCAGCATGTGGGTGCCGTCCCTCGTCGGGCAGCCAATCTTCGCGGCCTCGACCAGGAGCCGCGTCGGCACCGGGTCGGTGATGACGTCCGCAACGACTATGCGCGGGGCGAGTTGGTTCGGATCGACCGGCAGAGGATCGCTGTCCTGCAAACCTGCTGAGGTCGCATTGACGACGATGTCACAATCCCGCGGGACAGTGGTAGCTACCGAGACTCTGCCGGGATGTGCTCTACGGAGCTTGTCCAGCAGCGCGGCCTGGCTGTTCGCGTTGCTGTCGTGGAACGTTAGATGACGTGCGCCTTCCTCGAGCATCGAGACGCCGATCGACGAGCCGGCGCCGCCGGCACCGATCATGAACACGCTCTTGCCCTTGATGGCGTGTCCCGCCTTTTTCAAGCCGGCCGTCAAACCAGCGCCGTCGAAATTGTCACCGAACCAGCGGCCGTCCTCTTCACGTCGCATGGCGTTGATGGCCCCGAGCACACGCGCGCGGTCCGAGACGTGGTCGCAATGCATGACTGCGCCGAACTTGTGCGGCAGGGTGATGAGAATGCTGTCGATATTAGGCATCGCCTTGAGGGCGGGGAGCGCCGAGTCGAGATTGCCCTTTTCAATGTGCAGGGGAACCAGCACGCCGTCGTAGTCGGCCTTCTGCATCCGCTCGGTCAGCCAACCCGGGGCAAGAACCTGCGCTATGGGCGAGCCGATCAGCGCATGAACCCGTGTCTTTCCCGTAAGAGGCATTTTTCAGATCCGCAAATGGGTTGGGGTGCCTGAGCATGCACCGGATGTATCCTGCGATGTCGGCGGCCGACGATGTTTGGCCGCCCGATGGACTCAGGAAATCTTGGGTGGCGGCGAAGGCGGCGCCATGGCGTAGCCTCTCGCCGCGTAGTCGAAGTCGTGCAGCTTGTTGATGGCCTCGGCCTTGTTGACGGGGGAAGCGTAGTAGGCGCGGATTTCGGCGATGCGCGTGATGTCTTCATTGAAGATGTACCATTCGTCGCCGCGCAGCACTTCACCGATGGCCGTCTTCCAATGGGTCCATTCGATCACCGCCTCGCGACCGTTCTCGCTTGCGAGCACCTTTTCGATGGTCCAGCGGGAACCCATGTTCTTAACGCACCCCACCCAGCCATCCGCGATTGCCTTGGCGCCGCGCCAGGGGGCGCCGGGTAGGCCAGGAGGGAAGTAGTGAACGGCGTCGCCGGCAAAGCAATCGAGGAGGGCGTCGTGATCGGCGTCGTTGCAGGCCTGGAAATAGCGTCGAATGAGCGCTTCGGCTCGCTGTGCCTTGGTCGGCATAGTCATTGCGTTACTCCGCCGCTTGCCGGGCGCGCCATTCGGCGTATTCCTGCATCGTCGCTTCATTCGGAGGATAAGTTCCCCAGAGCGGCGCACCTGCATCGATCTTCGTGAAGAGGAATTTCTCGCGGAGCTCCTGTTCATGGGAGTCGTTGGCCAGTTCCCCGGCGATCGCGCGCGGCACCACCACGACGCCATCACTGTCGCCGACGATGATATCACCGGGGTAGACGGCGACGCCGGCGCAGCCGATTGGCAACTGCATGTCGGCGGCGCGGTGATAGGCCGGCCGGGTCGATGCCGTATTGGCCGTGCAGTAGGCTGGGAATGGCATCTTGGCAATCTCAGTTCCATCGCGGAATGCCCCGTCCGTGATTGCGGCGGCAACGCGCTTGCGCATCATCCGCGTCATTAGCATGTTGCCGGCGGACGCCGCGCGGGCATCGTTGCGGCTGTCAATCATCAGGACCTGGCCTGCGCCGATCGCTTCGACAGCCTCCCACTGGACGTTGTCCTCGCCGCGCTTGCGCAAGTCGGACAGATCCCAGTCTTTGTCCTCCCGCGACGGGATGAAGCGCAGGGTGAATGCTTCGCCGGCGAACGAACCGGCATTCGGATTGAGTGGCGTCACGCCGACGAGAAACTGCTGGCGAAAGTTACGCTTGAACAACTGCGTGGTGAGCGTCGCGGTCGAGCAGGACTTGAGCTTGTCCAGCGTTTGCAATGAAATCGGAGGCATCGTGATTTTCTCCAGGTCAGTCTGCGTTTGGAACGTCAGGAAGCGGCGGCGACGGCCTCGTCGACCATGTCGAACATCGAATAGCGCGGTGCATAGCCGAGGAGGGCGCGTGCCTTCGCGCCGCTGCCGTGGGTCCGCCCGAGTTCAACCGGAATTGTCGCCTCGACGACGCGGCGGCCGGTTTTCTTCGCGAGATACGGGATGAACTCGCCGAGGCTTACAGGGCTGATCGGGGCAAGGTTGAAGGTCTCGCCGATCGCCTCGGGCTTGTCGAAGATCAGGAGCAGGCCCTGGACGATGTCGCGAACGTCGACCAGCTCTTGCGTATGCGGGATACCGTTCGCGTCCATTGCCAGCAGCAATGGTTCATCGGGACTGACCAGCGGCTCGAGCACGGCAAGCACCTGGGCAAGCTCGCTGTTGGAAGTGGCGCCGGCATGGTGCGTGCTGCTGGCCTTGAGGCTGCGGACCCGACTGTTGACGTAAAACGCAGGACCGGCGTACTCGCCGTTGGGATCGATGAGCTCTTTTGCGGCCTCGGTGTGGGAGAATACAGCCGTGCTGATGTCGAGCGACTTTTCGGTGCGGTGGTAGAACTTGACCATGTCCTCCCCGAGGACCTTGCTCAATCCATAGAATGTGTAGGGTTCCCGGGGGTGGTTCTCGTCGGTCGGTCGGTAGCGGGCGAAGCGCGTCGGATAGACCTGATCGCTGGATGCAAAGACCATGCGCACCTGGCGCTTCTGCGACTCTGCCGCCGCAGCCCGCAGCACATTGTAGGTCCCGACAACATTGACGTCCCAGAGAAGATCGCGCGCTGTGGGCTGGAACGATATGACGGCGGCCATGTGAAAGACGGCATCGACGCCGTCGGCGACCTTTGCCACGTCCTCGAAGTTGGCGAGACTTCCGGTGTGGCACCTGATTCCTGCCGCTTCGGTTGCGGTCCGGTTGGCATCGCCGGCAATCGCGATCGTACGAATCTTGTGACCGCGCTGCATCAAGGCGGCAGACAGCACGCCGCCCACGCGGCCGGTTGCGCCGGATACAAAGATCTCCATGTCTCCACCCCGAAGTTTGTCTGCTTTGGAACGACGCGCTGTTGCGCGTCTCATGGCCTCGATGGCAGCACCATAGCGTTCACCGCCATGGGAGAAAGCTCCGCGAGCGAAGCGGGGCACGAAGGCGTCTCACATCGTGAGATCATGCCCGGACAGCATACCGCGCGATGACATTGAGGTCGGGTTCAAACGCGATACCGAGATCGTTCGATGCGCCCACGAGGCCTTTCAGCGGCTGCGGGGTCGTGGCAACCCACGCCTCCGGCTCGACGAACAGGTATTCAATCAGTGTTCCCGGCGACATGAGAGGCAACATCGCCAGCGTCGCGAAATAGCCGGGCCCGAAATAGGGTGTATGCGGCATCGCGATCTTGTCGGCGCGCTTGCAGGCCTGGAGAATTTGCGAGAACTCGGAAACGCCTCCCGCTTTCGTCATGCTTGGTTGTGGATAAGTAATGGCGTCGATGATCCGACGGAAATCGAAGGCGGTGCTGGCATTCTCTCCCGTTCCCACGGCAAGTCCCAGCTTCTCGATCTCGGCCATGCTCCGATAGTCGTCAGGCGGGAAGACCGGTTCCTCCACCCATAGAACGTCGCAGCTTCTGAACGTATCGCGTAGCGCCGCTGTCTCCTGCATCGACCAGGCACAATTGGCATCGACCATGAGAGAGACATCAGGTCCGATGACGTCGCGCGCATGCTTGATGACTACCGGATCGATCTCATGCAGCTTGATGTGGCGATAGCCGAGCTCGAGGGCGCGCTCGCACTGCTCGGCGACGAGGCGGCTGTCGCCGTATCGCACTAGGCTAGCGTAGGCCTGCCGCTGCGCCGGGGCATTAGCGCCCAACAGGCGCCACAGGGGCAGACCGCATCGCTTAGCCTTCAAATCCCACAACGCGATATCGACCCCGGAGAGGGCGAACAGGGTGATGCCGTAGCGCCCAAAAAGATGCAGCCTTTTCTGGACGTCCAGATTCCATGCGGCGATATCGTCAATGCTCGCGTTTGTGACGAACGGTGCGATCATGTGATCGACCGCCGCTTTCACTGCGTCCAGACAGAAATAGGCGAAAGCGTCACCCCAGCCGACAATGCCGGCTTCATCCTCAACCCGGATCAGAACCATGTCGAGCGTATGCCAGCGCGAGGGCGTTCCGCCTGTTCCTGCCCCGCCGTCGGCGAACGGAATTCGCACTGGAAAGGTCTTGAGCGAGACAATCTTCGGCGCGGTGCTGCTGTTGTCTGGAGCTGGCATGATTTTCCTCTAGAGTTTAGCGATGGTGTCCGCCAAGCCGCGTTCACCGATGTCAATCGACAGCAATTGACCGGACAGGGGAGCTTTCGCCAGGCTTTCGCGAGACAGGCCGACCCGTGCGCTCGTGATGAACAGTTCACTCAGGTTTGCCCCGCCGAAACCGATCCCCGTCGGGCTTGGGACCGGCAGTGCGACGGTTCGCTCGATCTCCCCGCTGTCGTTGAGCTTGACGACGCTCCAGCCGTCGGACAACGCGACCCACGGACCGAAACTTTCGTCGACCGCGAGTGCGCAGGGCGCGCCCGCGACCCTGGGGATGTCGGCGAACCTTCGTTTGCGACCGGTCTTCAGCTCCAGCAGATAAATGCACTGACGGGAAGGCAATGCGGCGAATAATCCGGCATCGCCGGCAAACGCGATGTCGGTGACGTGGCCCTGCAATTCAAAGACGGCCTCTAGACCCGATTGCTTCCGCCACGGGCCGATGCGGCTCAGATTGGCTTCCACATCGAATGCCGCGGCCCAAATCTCGTGTTGCGGGGAGGCGCGCAGCACCTTGAGCGAAAGACCCGGCTTTCCCTCGATGCGCTCGCGCAGGCCGGAAAGGTTGTCGATGACGACGTCGCTGCCGACCGAGAAAACGGCTCCGTTCTCAACGAGGCACAGCGAGTTGATGCTCTCGGACAATTCGTGGAGTGCGATCGTGCACGGATTTTGGCCTTCCATCCGGATCGCCGGCGCCAGCAGATCCGCCCAGACCAAGGTTTGCGTGCGCGCATCCCAACGCGGTGCCGCACCGACAAACGCGGCGGCCGTCGACCATATCCTGTAACCGCCGGCATCGTGGTGCCGGGCGCTCTTGATCGTCGGCGCGAGCAGGTCGGAGATTCGCTTGGCGACATCGACGAGCTCCTGTCCCAATTGTTCCGCGCGCCGG
Organism: Bradyrhizobium nivariense; assembly: GCF_029846715.1. Taxonomy (GTDB): domain Bacteria; phylum Pseudomonadota; class Alphaproteobacteria; order Rhizobiales; family Xanthobacteraceae; genus Bradyrhizobium. The sequence goes on along the minus strand of NZ_JARVWW010000022.1, from coordinate 12,725 downwards.
GCGGTGATGCGGAATGTCGGGCCTGCCACGCTGATGGCGGCGAGCGGTTTCCCGCCGGGATCAAGAATAGCCGTCCCGACGCAGCGCGTACCAAGAACGATCTCCTCGTCGTCGATGGCGTAGCCGCGGGCGCGAACGATCGAGAGATGGGCCCTCAATTGTGAGGGGTCGCAGATCGTATTGTCCGTGAACCGCGCCAGCTCGCCGCGCAGGGCAAGGTTGAGTTGAGTCTCAGAGAGATGAGCAAGTATGGCTTTGCCCTGGCTCGTGCAGTGCATTGGCTTCAGTGCACCGAGCCTGGCATTCGAGCGTTCCGAATGGGCGCTTTCGAAGCGCCCAAGGGACAGAACGTGGCTGCCCTCTTGCACGGCGAGATAAGCAGTCTCGCCCGTCAGATCGCGCAATCGCCTCAGTTCCGCGGAAGCGATTGACGCCAGATCCGATGACGACCAAGCGTTCTGAGCGAGATCGAGAAAGTTGAAGCCGAGCGTATAGGTTTGAGTGCGAGGATCGGCCCGGATCAGACCGCGCGAGATCAGTGCGCCCAGAATTCGGTAGAGCGTCGCTCTGGGGATGCCCGTTTGGTCGGCAAGAAGCGCTTGGTCCAGCGATCCGGGAGATCTGCCGATCAGCTCGAGGATATCGCAAGCCTTGCCCAGAAGCGCCGTTCCGGCGACGCTCTTGGGGTGGATCAGATCGGCAGACCACTCAACCTCGGGCTCAGGCATGACCCAATTCTAGTTTCGATGGGTGAGACCATCCAGCTCATGATACGCGAAAAAGTGCGTGCGGGGGGCCATATGCCCACATATTGAGACTCACCTTGACGTCGCCAGCGAACCTCGCCCGATCCGGAGTTTAGTGGGGGAACGACCAGCCGAGCGTTGCCTCAGCCAGCGATCGCGTCGCAAGGAGATTTTGCGTGACGTGTGCACCGAGACCCGAAGACGCGATTTCCGCTTCCAGTTCGTGCAGATATGGTCCTACAAGGACCGAAAGACCGGTAAGCCGCTGAATCCATTTTTTGGTCATTTCGGAATAACGGGAGCTAACGCGGCGACGGGCGCGGCCGCGCCGCCGACATTGAAACGCCCCGAGGCGACCGCGGTCGCGATGGCACGTTCGCGGCCCGCGTCCGGCGGCCCGGCCCCGGGGCGCGGTCGGCAGCGATCCGGACGACGAAAGGCCCGCCCGCGAAGGCGCGTGGCGGGCCCTGGAAGGCGCCGGGGTGGCCGGAAGGAGGTCTCTCTAGCCGTCGGCCGAGCGCCGCCAGCGGAGGGGCGATCGGCGCGGCCGCTTCGGCTTTCGCGGCCCGCTTGCCGGCGGCCTCCCGGAACAGCCGGGTAACGTTGGCCTTGCGCTCGCCGCCAGGGGCCCTGGGTCATCTGCCTGACCGCCTTCTCCAGCAGGGCCTCGCGGCGCGTCTTCGTGTTCTTTATTTCACAATTCCGCGCATTCGCTTCAGGTACCACCGAGCCGCGTTCTCGGTATTGGACTTCGAACGATTACAGTTCGGGACGCGCTTAGCGGCCGCCGAACCGCTTCTTTGCTGTTTCTGTGACGGGCGTATAAATCGATACAAGCGTCCCTTCGGGATCGCGGAACTGAGCGGCGCAGTTGCCCCAAGGCATCATCTTGGGTTCGTGCACCACTTCCACGTCATTTTTCAGTCTCGCGAATTCAGCTTCGACGTCGTCCACTTGGAATTCGACGATCGCGCTACGGTTGGAGGCAGGCTCTGCGCTTCCCTCCTTGAACAAGGCAACCGTTTCGGCGGCGCCGACAGCGAGCGTTGCTGCTGGTGTGACTATTTCGGCAAACACCGGCGCGAGCCATTCCGCCTTTTGGCCAGTGACCCTCTCATAGAAGTCGACCACGGTCTTGATGTCTCGAACAACGAGTCGGGTGGAAGCGAACCTCATAAGACCTCTCCTTCGCGTAAACCGCATATCGCCCATCAAGCGGCGCGGCCCATTGACGTTATGCTACGATACAGTATCGTATCGCTATCTGTCTACCTCATTAGGGTTGATGATGAAAACTAAGCTCACCTCACCCGCGGCTGTTGCCGGACCCGAAATCGGGGGCCTGGACGAACGAGTCCGCCGCTCGCGAGCAAAGGTTCTCGGCGTGACGGCAGAACTGCTCTTCGAGCGGGGCTTTGGCGGCGTTAGCGTCGATGAAATTTCGCGTCGTTCGGGTGTCGCAAAGACGACGATTTATCGGCACTGGCCAACTCGGACCGACTTGCTACGAGATGCTTGCTCCAAGATCGGCACTCCTCTAGACGTCCCGGACACCGGAAGCTTCGAAATGGACGTGATGGCGCTGGCAACAAATCTCGCGCATCTGCTGCGGACAGCCAAATGGACTTCGGTGCTACCTTCGGTGCTCGATGCAGCCGAACGCGATCCCGCTATTGCCGAGATGTACAGCATCCTTCAGCGGGGCTATTCGGCGCCCTTCGAAGCGGTGATCAAACGGGGGGTGCGGAAGGGCGAATTGCCGAAGAAGACAGATGCGGCCATGCTGATCGCGCTGCTCACGGGCCCGCTCTTTTATCGCCGCTGGTTTTCCCGGGAGTCTGTGTCCGATGCCTTCGCAAAGCAGATCGTTCGACGTGTGATTGGCAACGATTGTTAGCCCACAACTTGCGCTATGCTCTCTGGGACGTCGACTGTTAGCTGATGGTGTAAAAAACGGAATCGCTCCTCCGAACATTACTCCGTAGCAGCGCGTTGCGGATCTACGTGTCCCTATAAACACGCGAAATTGCCCAAGGCATGCGACCGGCGACAAGCTTTCATCGATATGGGCGAGGGCTTGGCCAAGTCTGTCAAACCCTTCCAAGTAAAGCGCGTTGGCCAACCCGTGCTTGTTGCCTAACAGCGAGTAGATGACCCGTTTTTGAACAAGCCGTTTCACTCGCAACTCGCCTGAGACTCAATGCGGCAAGGCCTTCAGTGGCTAGAAGTCGGCCCGTGTGCCGCTATCGGAACCGAACTATCCGCGCGACACCTCCGTGTGGTCGCCTGCGAGCGGAAAGCTATGGGTGCACGGCATCGGTGCCCCTGAGCCATTACGGAATCCTCGTCGCGGGAACGCCGGATAGATCTATGTCGCAGCCGGCGCAGGTCGGAACGGACTGGGCTGCGCCGTCGGTTGAAGGTGGGCGCCCGCAATGATGTTCCGGGTCTCTTCACTTTCGCGCGATCTGCTGACTAAACTGAACTTTCAAAGGGGACGGTCCGCGACTTCAAACACGAACTTGCGGTGTCGGTCGACCAAGTGCACGAACTGCTGCGTCGAACTCGTGCCGACCCTCGCAGCTGGCTCCAGATGCAGCGTTGTTGCCGATCGCTCGAAGCTTTGTTGCCGTTCTGATGCGAGACTTTTTTTTGTAGCCACGATCGGAAGCTTGCAGCGCAATCACCGATCCGGTCGCGCACCTCGCCAACGAGAATAGGAATATATTCCATAATGGAGGTTTTCTATCGTCAAACGAACCGCGCCGCTCAAAACGCCTAGATTGCCGGTCCCGACCGACCTTCGTTACGACGCGCTTGTCTGTTTTCGCCGTACGGGGTCCCGTTTGGCGGCGCTTTTCGGTCGCGCTTGCGCCGAACTGGCGCCATCGAAGGCAATGGTGACAGAGTCGGGGCCTGCGTCGGCTCCTCGACCGTGCGGATGGGAGCTGGCTCCATTGCTTGGGCGGGTGTGGGCCGTGCCTCCATCGTCGCGAGAACCGCGCGTCCCTTGTCGGTAATGCGCCAGCCGCCGTTCAACCGCTCGATGAGACCTTGGGAGAAGATATCCAGGTCGGGCACGCGGGCCGCCAATCGCTTCGTGCGTTCGGCCCAGTCCCGGCCGCTGGTCGCCAGAATCGCCATATCGCGCTTAAGGTCCGCCATGGCGGCGAACCCGTCTGGATAGCTGACTAGTAACTTGAGAACCGTCACCTGGAAGTTCACCGCCCCACCCGTACCCGGCTTCCGCGAACTTACTTCCTCTACATCTTAGATGTATCCGTGAACCGCTGTCGACTCGACATTCATCCGCTGGTTTTCGTGGGGAGGCTACGGGACTTGGTTGTCGGGTTCGTCGATGTGGGCGTCGACTGACGCCGCGTTGAAGGCACGCCACTTCGCGCCATCGCTACGATCCTCGTTTTATCAGCGAAGGTACAATCCTTCGTCGGCTGACGCGCAAAGCCAGTCTCGCTACTGAACCTGGCAGCGTGGCCCCTCCTCATCGACGTGGAGGCGTCAGGGGCCCATGACGGCAGCTTCACGGGCAGCGAGCCGCCTCAGGACATAGCAACCAGATTCAGCCGCGGGATGTTGCGCTGCTTAAGGATGTATTGGACTGCGCTGGCAAGGTTACGCACGCCCACCTCGGTGCGCACAAGCGGTTCAGACTCCTCCGGCGGTGCGTCCATCTGGGGCGGGCGCGTCGATCCGCATAGCCGCGCACGTCGAGCACAAAGACGTCGTACCTGTGCCCGGCGAGATGATCCATGAAGGACAGGCCGTAATCATGGTCGCTCTCCTCTCGTCAGAGGAAATGCCAGGCGAAGCCATCGCCGCGACGCTCGATACGGCCGACGGACGACTGTGCGAAATGGTGAAGACGGTCGCGCAGCGCTCAGCTGCATCCTCGCGGAGAAAGTCGCGCGAGCGTAACGCTGCCTCCGGGAATTTGCAGAAGCAGGGATTGAGCGAGGGTTCGTACACCTGGCGCGGATAGTGCTTCACGTCGCCGGCAAAAAGCGCCTGCTCGCCCGTGATACGAGGCGGATGGATGCGTGAGATACTGGGGCCTAAGGCTTTTCCAAGAGTTCCGTCGCGCGTGGAGGAACCGGGGGAGCTAGTTAGATGCCGGCTCAGCTGGCGAGGCCACAGCCGAGGCTGACATATGGCGGGCTCGATGCTCGAACTTCTAGGGGCGTTGATTTTGAACCTACTCAGATAGCGTGCCACGCCAGGATCGATGCCTCAACGAGTGGCGTTCTCATTGGAAAACGCCGCAACGAAATCGCAACGAAATGGGTGAAACGAACATGAACAAAACGGGATGGGAACGACCGCCACACAAGAAACATCAATAACTTAGAAGATACCCACTGCGTTCGGGACGCACGGGGTGACCTGGATCAGATCGCGACTTGAACCGAGTGTCGGTATCAATGGTTGCGCCTCCCCGCACCCACTTTCATTATAACTCACTCACCGTCCCGGTCTAACCGGGGCGGGCTACGATTTTCTGGGGAAGGCGAGGCGGGCGACCAAGTTGGCGAGCTTACGCTCAGGATCACCAAGTGCATTCGCGCGCCAGGTCGACGACGACGGGCAATATTGCTTCGCCGTGGCGCTATGATGCCGGAGCCTGCTGCACGCTAGACGCTGAGAGCCCGCGACCGCTTGCGATTTTACGCTACACATCGTCGGGCTCATGCGCCGCAGCGGAGTCGCGGCCGGCGCGATTCAGCAGGTAACGTGAAAAAGTCCGATCTTCTTCGCATGCGAGTTGTTGAACGTAAGAATCGCCTTGGGGGTCGGCTGCAACAGGACCGTGCAGCCCTTTTTCGCAAAATACGCCTCAGCTTCCGGCGATAGATGTACGTTGCCCATCTGACCCGAGCCAAGAATTAGCTGCTCGCATCCGTTCTCAAAGACGAACTTCGCTTCGTCCTTCGAGAGGACATGCGAGGTGCCGTAGTACTTCTTCGACAGCTTTTTCTTCCGCCTTGCCACTTCGCCGGACAGACGAATGATCACGTCGTGTTCATAGGTCTTTCCGTCAATCGTAATGGTGCCGAATGTAGTGCGTTCGATCTCCATGGCCTGACCTTTTCATGATCTCGGCACGAGGCCCCAACTCCGCGTCGGCAGAGGAGCCTGGCATCGATGTCAGGGCGCCCCTGCTTCGCGTCGCTCGCCAGACTCCCAGACCGCTCTACCCGTGTCGGCCAGCCTCGGCGGAGGCGAGCAACCGCGCTGTCGGCCTTGCGCCCGATCCCTTTCCCTCGGGATTGCTCCCTTCGAGCCTAGGTATGGAGAAGCCCACCATCTCGCAAGCGCGAGAACGGGCTGAAGTGTTATAGGGGCGCTGCACGCCCGGAATGGGTCACGAGCGCCGGTTCCCTGGAGCGTCTGGTAACGGGCGCCCGAAACGGGCTCGCAATGTCCGCTCAAGGTCAAGAGTGCGGATCGCGCGCTCGCTCGTCGAACTTCCGGAACGGGTCGATTTCAGCCGCTCGGATGCCAATGGTTGGATGGCTACTTCAGGCACTGATGCGAAGTGTAAGTCGGTCCAATAAATGTCTGCTTGTTGGATGGATTGCGCGGAAACGGCCGCACTCCCGGCTCTGACCCAGACCGGCCATTCCCCCAGAAGTGTCAGTCGGGTCTGCTCGATAGCGGAAGTTTCTGCTAGGCTCTACACGGCTAGAGGGCCCGTGCGTAAGAGATTGCCGAAGGAGTGAAGGGTACTGCGAGCGCCCTCCGCGACCGGAGGCCGCGGAGGTTTTCGTGGCGCAAAAGAGAGCGTACAAATTTTTTCGCTATAAGGCCGAAACCACCTGGAGTTCGGCGCGGCACGGTATGCTTTCGGCAGTGGGAAGACCGAACATCGTCGTCGGCAGCCCGCCGGAGTTCGAAGGTGAGCCGGACGTCTGGGCGCCCGAAGAGCTGCTCGTCGGCTCGCTCAATACGTGCATGATGCTGACATTCCTCACGCTCGCTCAAGCCCGAGGCCTGACCCCGGTCGGATATGAAAGCGAAGCCGAAGGCTTGCTCGAGAACGTCGAGGGGAAGCACCACGTCACCGAAGTCACGTCCGACCCCGCGTCACCGTCAAGAGCGACGCCGAACTCGAGCCTGCCCGCAAAACCATGGAAGGCGTCGAAGCCCACTGCTTCATCGCAAATTCCATTAACGCCAGGGTCACGCTCACCTCGGAGTTTGTCGTTGCTCCCCCACCAAACTGAGAACGTCCTCGTCTGGAAAACGATTTGGGCCGAAGGCGCTCGGCCTCACGATCCCACCTTCGCTGCCCGCCCGCGCCGAGGTGATTGAATAGCAGCGGTAATTGCTGCGGTGCATGGGTCGCTTCGTGGCAATTTCGGAGTTAGCGCGATGTCTCGCTTGAGTGCGTTAAGTGCTCCGGAGCGGACGTGGATTATCCTCAAAATAGTTGATGTCGGCTGCCCCTTATTTTGCGGCCCCAGTGGCATTTACTTCTCCCTCGGGCATCCCCACATAGTGACCGTAACCCAATGGCAAAAATCTAGCTTTACGCGCGAGCCGCCGAAGACGAAGGCCGAGCTGCGCCAGATGATGACCGAGGCCGTCCGCAACACGCGGCCCCGCGCGGAGAACGGGTCGAAGCGCCCGAAGGCCAAAAAATTCGCGGCTAGGGCGGCCTACGCCGATTAGATTTGCTCGGGCCATAAGATAACCACCCCGGGATTTTCGCGCGTCCACGGCCAAGCAGCAAGTCGTTGACTAGTTGATACCGCGCGATCCTAACTGATTCCGGCAGTCGGACGATCTGTTCGGTCGGCCGTCGGACTTTGCCGCGCGTTCCAGCAGTTTACCTCATGAGGAGAGGTATCATGTACAACGATTCTCTGTTCAATGCTTTCGCTCGGTCCTTTGAGGTTCGAAGCGAAACCGACACGTCGATGGCGGGTTATCTGGAATCGTGTCGAGGCGATCCGATGCGATATGCCAATGCGGCCGAGCGCCTGCTAGCTGCGATCGGTGAGCCTCAAATGATTGATACGGCCAAGGACGCCCGCCTTGGCCGTATCTTTTTGAACAGGACCATGCGCGCCTATCCGGCCTTCGCCGGATTCTATGGCATGGAAGAAACCATCGAGCGCATCGTCGGCTTCTTCCGGCACGCAGCTCAAGGTCTGGAAGAGCGCAAGCAGATTCTCTATCTGCTGGGGCCGGTGGGCGGTGGAAAATCGTCGCTGGCGGAGCGGCTGAAATCGTTGATGGAAGTCCATCCCATCTACGTGCTGAAGGCCGGCGACGAACTCAGTCCAGTGTTCGAGAGCCCCCTGAGTTTGTTCGATCCGGAATCTCTGGGGCCGATGATTGAAGAAAAGTACGGTATTCCGCGCCGTCGCCTCCATGGACTGATGAGTCCGTGGTGCTACAAACGGCTGGAAGCATTCGGCGGCGACATTTCACGATTCCGGGTCGCCAAAATCCAGCCCTCGCGCTTGCGGCAGATCGCGGTCGCGAAAACCGAGCCTGGCGACGAGAACAATCAGGACATCTCCTCGCTGGTCGGCAAGGTCGACATTCGCAAGCTGGAGACCTTCGCCCAGAACGACCCTGATGCCTATAGCTATTCCGGCGGCTTGAATCGCTCCAACCAGGGCGTCCTCGAATTCGTCGAGATGTTCAAGGCGCCGATCAAGACGCTGCACCCGCTGTTAACGGCGACCCAGGAAGGCAACTACATCGGTACCGAAAATATCGGGGCCATTCCATTCACCGGTGTCATTCTCGCGCATTCGAACGAGGCCGAATGGCAAAGCTTCAAGGCCAACAAAAAGAACGAAGCCTTCATCGATCGCATCTGCGTGATCAAGGTGCCGTACTGCTTGCGGGTGACCGAGGAGCAGAAGATCTATGAGAAACTTATCCAGGGATCGGAACTCGCTTCCGCGCCGTGTGCGCCGGCAACCCTGGAAACGCTCGCGCGCTTCTCGGTGATGTCACGTCTTCGCAAGCACGAAAACTCTACCCTGTTCGCGAAAATGCGGGTCTATGACGGTGAAAGCCTCAAGGAATCCGATCCGAAGGCCCGCAGCGTCCAGGAATACAAGGATGCTGCCGGCGTCGACGAAGGCATGGCCGGCGTCTCGACGCGCTTTGCGTTCAAGGTCTTAGCCGCGACCTACAACCACGATACCGCGGAACTTGGCGCCGATCCCGTCCATCTGATGTATGTGCTCGAGCATTCGATCCGCCGTGAGCAGGTTCCTGAGGAAGTCGAAAAGCGTTATCTCGAATTCATCAAGGCCGAGCTCGTGCCGCGCTATGCGGAATTCATCGGCCATGAGATCCAGAAAGCCTATCTGGAATCCTATTCGGATTACGGTCAAAACCTGTTCGATCGCTACGTGGATTATGCCGATGCCTGGATCGAAGATCAGGACTTCAAGGACCCTGTTACCGGCCAGATGCTCAATCGCAACCTTCTCGACCAGGAACTGACCAAGATCGAGAAGCCTGCGGGCATCGCCAGCCCGAAGGACTTCCGCAACGAGGTCGTCAAGTTCTCGCTGCGGTCGAGGGCACAGAACAGCGGCAAAAACCCGTCCTGGACCAGCTATGAAAAGATTCGAGAAGTCATCGAGAAACGGATATTTTCGCAGGTCGAAGACCTTCTTCCGGTTATCTCGTTTGGCTCGAAAAAGGACGGCGATACCGAAAAGAAGCACGGCGAGTTTGTCGCGCGCATGGTGGGACGCGGCTATACCGGGCGTCAGGTTCGCCGCCTCGTCGAATGGTACATGCGGGTGAAGCAAGCCGGCTGAGGCAAATGCAAGGGTGGCTAACCACCCGAGCCTGTGGTGGTTCTTCAACAAGGTGAAGCGGCTCTGGCTCGCATCGCTCAGGCGACGCAGCCAAACGGCACGCCTCAGCTGGGAGAGGTTCATCCAGTTCGTCGCCCGCTTCTTTCCGCCAATCAGAACCAACACCCGCTGCCTTGTCACCGCTTCGACGCAAGAACCCGAGGGAGGAGCCCGGTGCGTTAGCAGCGCACGCCGGGATCTGCACGGGGGCGGCTGGCAACGGCCGTCCCTACCGTGACCATTGCTATGCATAGCCCTAGACGCGAAGTTTCGCCTCGACGATGGTCGTGCGGGGCTGGCCGTGGACGCGACCACGCGTGACCTGTCATCCTCCGGATGAACCCAGACCTATGGCGTGATTTCGCGCTCCGTCGTCAGCTTGATCATGTGGACCGGCGGCTTATAGCGACGTCGTGTTCCGCTGGATCGGCATCGGAACAACCCTCAAGTGTCCAGATCGGCGTATCGCGCGAGCAGCGGATGGCATCAAGCGGGATGCTGGTGCTGGTTTCGCAACGATGCACATGCCCTCGAGCCAGCATTGCGCGATCTCGGGGGAGATTGGGTAGCGGATCAGTTTGAATAAGGCGGCGAATGCGGCTTGATCGGATGCGCCGTAGGCGCATATTTGCAGGATGGATCAAATTCTTCCTCCGAAGCTAACCGACCCTGAACTTGAGGCTTTGCGGCAAATCGCGGTGCATCCAGCCACGCGCCACATTCCGTACCGCGTCCAATCCCGGCTAAAGGACATTGGCTATGCCAAGGAAGTCTTGGGTGGGCTCGTTCTGACCGATGACGGCTTACAGCGGATTGCGATTGATCGCGAGCGCATCCGCACTCTTATTGAGGCCGATGCCTCGCGCTGACTCCGGGAACGCCGCTGGTGCGTCTTTCCACCGCGAGAAACGGAATCCTGAGGCCCGGTAGCTGGCAAGGATGGGATGTTGCAGCGCGTTATCTATTGCTGTCGCGGCTTCTCAGCGCACGCTGCGAAAAGTTTACGGGTAGGGTTTTGCGGCCGGGTATCCGGAAACCGCGAAACTGAGTGAAGTAATGTTTCATCTCAATGAGACTTCGCTAAGCCAACTCCGCCGCGATCACGAGACGGACCACTTGGAGCACAAGATTGCTCAGGCATCGAAATGAAGGGGCCTCGCAGTCGCTCGGGCGAAGAAATGACCCCCGGCGGTCGGAAGCCCTCCATGCACGCCGGAGGAAGACGAGCGCCTTCGAAAGCTAGCGTTGACGGGCATAAGTGTCGCCGTCACAGTGCGTTGCGGCTAGGGGACGCGCCCGACGACTAGGCGCGTCCCAAGTGCACGCGATGGCACCGCAGCATGGCAGAGGTCCGCAACCGCGCCGCCCGGTTGAAGATAGTGGTGGCCACGTCGCGTAATCAGGGGTTAGGGCTGAAGGCGAAGGGGAGATGAAACGGGTCGGTGCTAGACACGATATCATTCGGGAGTGGCGCTCACTTCCGAAGGAACGGCGACAAACGGACGAGCAGGCCGAAGCGTTCGCGATGCAGATAAAAGACAAATACAAATTCTCTAACGACAGCGCAGACCCATATCAAACCGTCAGGAGTTGGCTGCTGAGTTACCTATCGCTTACGCGCGGGCTTGGAGTGAATGCCAAAGACAAAGGGGAAATGCCCGACGACGAGAAAAGCACCGATCCTGGATTGTCTGCTGCTGAGCGAAAAGCTCTCAGAGTGCGGGAGGCGCAAGAGGCGATCGCCGACCATGAAGAAGCCCAAACAGCATTCCATGAAAATCTGGAGCGCCTCCGCAAAGAACGCCTGGTTCGAGAGGCGACCGAGGGTCCGATGCTCGCTCCCGCTCCAGAACTGCCTGACGATACGCCGATTGAACGCGTATTGTTTTCCACCATGAGCCAGAACGCTCTCCGAGCAGCCGACCTGAAAACCGTTGGCGAGGTGCGCGAAATATCGGACGAGACACTGATCAATTTTGGAAAGGGCGCGCTCTCTGATCTCCGCAAGAAATTGGGCTTGCCGTAGACTGACGGGGTTAGACCCTTGGGCAAAAAGCCCGCCTGATTTGCTGATTTGTTCCCCGCCGGGGAGTTTTGTGCGTTTGCGCGGTGCCCGCCATGGCAGTTGGAGAGTGCGATGCAAAAGGCTACGACCTTCGAACACGGCGGCAAGGTCTACGAAGTTCGCGCGATCCGGACGTTAAACGGTTGGAAAGTTCGCATTTTCGTCGAGGGCATCCCGGCAAATGGCTTCACTTATTCAGTCGACTCCGAAGTCTATCAAGATGCTGCGATCGACGGAGTGCCGGAAGGTTTGGTGGCCGGGCTGATGGAAACAGCGGAGCGTGATTTTCGGCGCGGCCTTGCCCAGGAATTGGTGGCCGCCGAAAAGGCTACCGACGACGATACCGCGGCGGAAAACGATAAATTCAAACCATGAGATCACCCCCTGGCGCTCTTTGCGAGATCCAGAAGCGGCACCGCGAATACCACCGGACGTGCGGTAGCCAAGCCCTCACGAGGGGCTTTCGCGGGTGCAGTGTGCGATCCGGCCAAACGTTTCATATGGCTCGCCGAAGCTGCAAGATGGGAACGCGAGGCTGAAGCGGAAATCGCTTCTCACTTGCAATATCAATCAGGGGGCGCTTTGCGGGCGCTAGCCATGTACCGGAAATCGACGGGACGCCGCGATCGGTTATCCATCGACCTTGGGACCGAGTCGATGCCGGAATTGGGACCGGGCACAAAACGCCGTGCTTCGGTTATGTGTGCGCCGCCCTGGTCGGCAGTCTTGTGGGCAGCGCCTTCGCGAGCTGGTCCGAGGCATAGCCGAACAGGGCTCCGATCACCATCGAGACAATGAGCAAGACCAGCGGGTTGGCGAAGGAGGGCGAAACCAGGTTCTGCAATGGGCCGGTGGCCGGCGCTGCGGATGGCTGGTGCAGCGAGTACGCCACAAGCGCAGCGTAACCGTAGACGTTGGCCGGTACCACCGACAGCAGAGCCGGTCCCGATTGTCTGAACAAAAATTCCGCGTCGATAAGTGGAGACTCTGCCGGTGTTAGGCCGCCGCGCGGAGCGGAGGAAGATCGAAGTAGGCTTGATCCGGGGTGCGGTCGTCAAGGCT
>NZ_JARVWW010000021.1 GCF_029846715.1 Bradyrhizobium nivariense | reverse complement strand
TCAAGGCATTCCGGCAGCAACGTCGTCTGCTGGCGATCCACCCCTTGAACGAAACCCCGCATCAATTCCCCCCGCGATTCAGCAAGAGAATCATAGCATCGACGGAGTTTTTACACAGCCTGGGTCAAAGGCGCGTGTCGATGATCACCTGGCGCAAGTCCGGTTCACCCATCCCACCGAACCTTGGCGCCTTCCGCGCCTCTTCGGCTGGGGCCAACAGCCGGGTCGAAGCCCTCTCAAAGCCCACGATGCCGTAAAATAGACATACGCAAAACACGAGATGCGGACGGGCCGTCGTGGGGAATGGTCGCGGAGAACCTGATATGCGAGCATGGTCGTTTTTCATTGTGGCCTTCTCTGCCTTCACTCTCAGTCCCACCGGAGCCCACATTGCGCTCGGAGCCGCGTCCGACTGCGGCACTCCTTCAGACATCCATGACGGATGGGCGATTACGTCGCCGGAAAAGCAGGGGCTGAACTCGACGCCGCTTTGCACGATGGCCGACGGCATAACTGGCGGCACGCTTGCCAATGTGGACTCGATCGTCGTCGTTCGCCACGGCGTGCTCGTCTACGAACGCTACTTCAACTACCCTCAGCTGCCCGAAAATGATGCGACCACGCGGCACAGGGGTTATTCCATGACCAAAAGCGTCGTCTCGCTGCTGGTCGGGATAGCCATGGATCGCGGCCTGATCAAGGATCTGGACGCGCCGATCGTTTCGTATCTTCCGGAAGATGCCAATCTCCGCGGGCCCGACAAGGATCGTATCACCCTGCGTCATCTCCTGATGATGTCGGCAGGATTGGGGTCCGATAGATCTCCCGGTGTATCCTTCAAATACGACAGTCGGGAGACAGAGCTGATTGGGGCTGTCCTACGTCAGGTCACTGGGAAAAACGTCGAAGAGTTGGCTCAAGAAAGCATTTTTGCACCGCTCGGCATCGATGATTTTGAATGGCATAAAGACGCATCTAGCGGTCTTCCGGCGTCAGCTCGCGGGCTGGACCTGCGACCTCGCGACTGGGCGAAAATCGGCCAGCTTGTTCTCAATCATGGAGTTTGGGAAGGTAGGCAGATCGTCTCGGCTTCTTGGGTAACTCAATCCACGACCGAGCAAATCAAGACTGGCCCGCCCTCTGTCGCGCAAATCGAGGCGGAAGGCCCACGCGCTTATGGCTATCAGTGGTGGCTCGGACAATCACTGGACAAAGACCGCGCGGTTCAATGGATCGCGGCGATGGGCTTCAATTCTCAAAAGACCCTCATCATTCCAACGCTTGACATGGTCGTTGTCTTCAACTCGTCCCGACAATCCAAAAACATGGTTGCACCTGAACTGGACTTGTTGGATCGATACATCTTACTCGCGACTTCAAAAGATTGATCGCGCAGCGGCGACGCGCGGAATGGAGGTAAAGCATTTTCGTGTCCGGAAGTCCGACAGGGGGCAATTGCAGGCTTTCAGTGTCGTGGGCGATGCCGATCTCCGTGGACTATCCGGGTGGCAAATCGAGGCCGTCGGGTAGCCTGATCCAAACCAGCGCGAACGAGACCATCCCAACCATGACTGCGGCGAGGGCAATCACGGCTCTGATAGGTTGGCGGCTCATATCGGAAATTTGGGACGCCCTAGCGGTTGAGGCTCGCGGCTATCCATGCGTGGCGATGATGGCATTGTGCCACTGTTTTGCCCGACGGATCAAGGTGATTTCGTAAAATCCGTAGCTGTCGACCGTTAAGCCATTGATATCGCTGTCGCTGGCTACTGTGCATGGGGTTGTTTTCGCTGTTTTTGTTGCGAGGCCCCGCCGGCCTTGATCCAAACCCGGTTTCAGTGCCCGCCGAGATAGGCCGTGATCAGCCGGGGATCGTGGATGAGATCCTTGGCGGGGCCTGACTGCACGATCTCGCCGGTCTCGAGCACGTAACCGTAGTCGGCCGTCTCCAGCGCGGCGCGGGCGTTTTGCTCGACCAGCAGGATCGACACGCCGAGATCGCGCAGCGACGCAATGGTGCGAAAAATCTCGCGCACGATCAGCGGTGCGAGGCCAAGGCTCGGCTCATCCAGCATGAGAAGTTTTGGCTTGGCCATCAGCGCGCGCCCCAGGGCCAGCATCTGGCGCTCGCCGCCCGAAAGTGTGCCGGCGGTCTGGCGCTGCCGCTCCTTCAGCCGGGGGAAGCGGTCATAGACCTCGTCAAGCGTCTGCTGGACGCCCGAGCGGTCGCGCAGGCTGTAGGAGCCGAGAAGAAGGTTGTCGGCGACCGACATATCGGAGAACAGCTCGCGCTTTTCCGGGACGAGGCACAGCCGGCGCTCGACGCGGTCCTCGACCGAAATCTTCCCGATGTCATTGCCCTGAAACACCATACGGCCTCGCGATGCGAGCAGCCCGATGGCGGCCAATAGAAGCGTGGTCTTGCCGGCGCCGTTCGGGCCGATGACGGTGACGATCTGGCCTTCCTCGACCGAGAGCGACACGTTGCGGACAGCCTCGACATTGTCGTAGCAGATGGTCACGTCCGTCATGGAAAACATCGAGGTCACGCGACGCCTCCAAGGTAGGCCTCTTGAACCCGCGCGTCGCTGCGGATCGCAGCTGGTGCGCCCTCGCAGAGCTTGGATCCGAAGTCGAGCACCACGATGCGATCGACCAGCGACATCACGAACTCCATGTCGTGCTCGACGATCAGGATGGTCAGGTGATCGGAGCGCAACGTCCGCAGCAGCTCCGCAAGCCGCAACTTCTCCTGGCGGCGCAGACCGGCCGCCGGCTCGTCGAGCACGAGCAGGGTCGGGTCCGCGGCGAGCGCACGCGCGATCTCCAGGATGCGCTGATTGCCCAGCGGCAGATTGCCCGCGAGCTCGTACGGCTTTTCGCCGAGCCCGACGCGCTCTAGCTGCACCATGGCCTCGTACCGCGCACCGGCCTCCTCGCGCTGGTTGAGGCGGAAGGCGCCGGCGAACAGGCCGGTGCGCGTGCGTGCGTAGGTTCCGAGCATCACGTTTTCCAGGACGCTGATGCGCGGCCTCAGCTTCACATGCTGGAAGGTCCTCGCGATCCCGGCCTTGGCGATGCGGGATTGCGCATCATGTGTGATCGGACGCCCGGCAAAGACGATCTCGCCCTTGTTGACCCGGAGCGCGCCGGTCAGGCAGTTGAACATCGTGCTCTTGCCGGCGCCGTTCGGGCCGATGACGGCGAGAATTTCTCCGGACCGCACCTCGAAGCTGACATTGTTGACGGCGACGAGGCCGCCGAACCGGCGCTCGGCGCCATCCACCTTCAGGAGAAGCTCGCCCGGCGTCGGCTGCACGCGGCGGGGCAGGGGCGGTGCTGGCTGCGGCCGCTCACGCTGCATCTTCGGCAGGTAACGGGCAACGAACGGCACGATGCCCTGCCGAGCCCATTGCAGGAACAGGATGAACAGCGCGGAGAAGGCGACGATCTCGAGCTGTCCGGACGCGCCCTTGGCGATCAGCGGCAGATAATCCTGCACGCTGTTCTTGAGCAGCGTGACCACCGCGGCGCCGACGACGCCGCCGAGAAGGCTGCCGGCGCCGCCGACCATCGACATCATCAGGTATTCGATGCCCATGCCGGCATCGAACGGACCCGGACTGATGAAGCGGCTCATATGCGCGTAGAGCCAGCCGGAAAGCGATGCCAGGAAGGCTGCGAGCACGAAGGTCATGAGCTTGATCTGGAAAGCGTTGATACCGAGGCTCTCGACCAGCGTGTTGCCGCCACGCAGCGCGCGCATGGCGCGACCGAGCCGGGAGTCCAGGAGGTTGTAACCGAGGAAGAGGACGGCGGTGACGATGCCCCAGATCAGGAAATAGATCTGCAAGCTTGAGACCAGCGCGAATGATCCGATGCTGATCGGCGGGATCGACGAAATGCCGTTGAAGCGGCCGAGCCCCTCGACATTGCCGAACAGGAAGCCGATGGCGAGGCCCCAGGCGACGGTCGAGAGCGAGAGGAAATGGCCTTGAAGCCGCAAGGTGACGACGCCGAGGATGGCCGCGACGCTGCAGGTCAGTGCCACGCCGAACAGGAGGCCGAGCCAGGGCGAATATCCGTTCAATGCGGAGACCCAGGCCGTCGCATAGGCCGCAACGCCGACGAACGCCGCCTGTCCGAACGACACGATGCCGCCGACGCCGGTGAGGAGGGCGAGACCGATGGCGACGAGCGAGTAGATGCCGATGTAGTTCATCAGCGTGATGCTGAACGGGCTCAGAACGAAGGGCGCGAGCGCGAGGCACACCACCGCGGCGATCGCGGCAAGCTGAACATGGAAGCGCGTCATTCCTCGATTTCCTCTTCAGAATGAAGCGAGGCGAGGGATCGCCAGATCAGGATCGGGATCAGCAGCGAGAACACGATGACGTCCTTCAGCGCACTGCTCTCGAAGGATGCGAAGCTTTCGAGGATGCCGACCCCGACCGCGCCGATCGCGGCACCGGGATAGCTGGTCATGCCGCCGACGATGGCGCCGACGAACGCCTTGAGGCCGATCAGGAAGCCGGAATCGTAGAACACGGTGTTGACAGGCGCGATCAGGATTCCCGAGACGCCGGCCATCAGCGACCCCAGGAGATAGGCGATCGTGCCGGCGCGGGCGGGCCGGATCCCCATCAGCCGCGAGCCGGTCCGGTTCACGGCGGTGGCGCGCAGCGATTTGCCGACCAGCGTGAAGTCGAAGAAGAGGTAGAGCAGGCCGCTGAAGACGAGGGCTGCGATCACAATCAGCATGGTCTGGCCCGAGACCAGGACGCCGGCGAACTCCGCCGAGAATGATGTCAACGGCTCGGTTCGGACACCTTCAGGTCCAAAGAAGAGCAGGCCAAGGCCGACCAGCGCGAAATGCAGCGCGACCGAGACTGTCAGGAGCAGCAGCACCGATCCGTCAGCAATCGGGCGGAAGACGATCCGATCCAGCAGCGGGGCAATCGGCGTGATCAGCATCAGTGCGAGCACGAGCCTGACGGCGAGGGGCGGCTCGATGCGCATGGTCAGCCAGGCGGCGCCAACCACGGCCAACGGAAGCACGAGATAGAAGAGAAGCGCACGCGGCAGGAGCCGCAGCTCGCCGACGCGCAGGAGTGAAATGATCTCGATCAGGGTCGCAAGGCAGGCCAGGATGACGACCAGCGCCCCCGTGCCCGGAAAGCGCTTCGCGTCGAGGGCAGCCAGCGTCAGCGCGGTAAACGCCGCGATGTCGCCAAAGGGAATGAAGATGACCCGTGTCACCGTGAAGATGAGGACGGTCCCGATCGCCACCAGCGCATAGACTGCGCCGGTGGCGATCCCGTCGATCCCAAGGATGGCTGCGATGTCGCTCGTCATTGAAACGCCGTTCCCTTGTTCTGGCTGCCTGCCGCCTTCCGATTACGGCGCGTATTTCCAGGCGCCGCCGGTCAGGCGCACCACGACCAGCGAGCGCTCGTCGACGCCGGTCACCGCACCGGGCTTGAAATTGTAGACGGCATGCACGCCCGGCAGCTCCTTGGTGCTGAGGATCGCGTCGCGCAACGCGGTGCGGAATTCCGCCGTTCCGGGTTTCGCAGTCTTGAGTGCACGCTCGGCGGCATTGGCGAAGATCAGCCAGGCGTCGAAGGAATAGGCGGAGAAGCCGTCGGTCGTCGGAATATTGTGGGTCTTCTGGTAGACCGTGCGGAAGTCCAGCGCGATCTTCTTGGCGAAGTGCTCGTCCGGAAGCTGCTCGGCCACGATCACGGGGCCGGCGGAGACCTGAATGCCGTCGGCCGCCTTGCCACCGACGTTGACGAAGTCCGGATTGACCAGCGCCACGGTGCCGTAGGTGTTGCCCTTGAAACCGCGGTCGGCGAGGCTGAGGAGAGGCAGCGCGCCCTGCGTACCCGAGCCACCGTCCAGCACGGCGTCCGGCCGTGCGGCAAGCACCTTCAGGATTTGCGCGGTCACCGAAGTGTCGGTGCGGGCATATCGCTCGTTGGTCTGTATCTTGATGTCACCGGCGGCTTCAGCCGCCTTGGCGCCGTTATAGACGAGGTCGCCCCACGCGTCGGTGAAGCCGATATAGCCGATGTTCTTCACGCCGTCGCGCTTCATGCGGTCGGCGACGATCTTGACGAGGAGGGAGGCCGGCTGCGGCACCGACACTACCCACTGCTCAGGCGATTCCGGAAGCTTGCCGATCGGCGACACGGCGATCATCGGTACCTTCAGCTCGCTCGCCACCGCTGCCATGGCGATGGTCGACGGCGCCGTCGCAGTGCCGATCAGGAGGTCAACCTTCTCTTCTTCCACGAGCTTGCGCGCGTTGCGGGTCGCGGCCGACGGGTCGGAGCCGTCGTCGAGCTGGATCAGGCGGATGGTCTCGCCGTTGATGGTCTTCTTGTATTCATAGGCGGCATTGATGCCGCGCCCATAGGGGATTCCGATCGACGAGCCGTTGCCACTCAGCGACGTGACGAAGTCGATGGTGATGTCGGCCTGCGCAGCCGGCGCTGCGAACGCGCCGGCTGCAAGTACGAGTAGGCTCAGAGTCTTGCGCATATGCGTTCTCCTCCGTTTGGTGCTGGATAGGAATGCCTCGAAGCTGCCGCGCGGGGAGCCCGAGCGACGAACGAACCGATTGAACGTATTGCTGCAGCGCCTGATTTCGGGCGCGACCGAAGAGAGATTGCTCGGCCGGGCGTCAGCAGCCATGGCGTTGCTTGCCGCTCGAACCACGAGCCCATCGGCGAATGCGGGCGGGCTTTTCCTGAAGCGATGAAAGGTCGTTGACGCGACCGCGATGCGCGACCGGCGATGCCGCCGCTGCCGGCTGTTCGAGCACGGCGACTGTCCACACGATCGAGTCTCTCAAAATCGGTGCCCTGCAACGTCATTGTCATGGCCACCGGCCCCTGACCGGCGAGGAATTACTTAAAGCCTAAAGTATTGTTGGTGGGGCCGTCAACACGTGTCACGGCGCTGTCAGAAAAAAATGTTGTTGCATACAATTCCGCAGGAGTGCGGCAGTTTCCCTGCCACTCGATCGTACCAAAAGGCCGTGCCCGCATCGCCGAGACGGCCCCCGCCGTTGGCGCTGCCAGACTCATTTGACGCGTGAATTAGTTTATGATTGAAATATGTTCATCGGTAGCCGACGACCGATCCTCCGATCATCGCTTGAGGAGAAGGACGATGCGCATCTTCTGGCAGAGCTTCGTTGATGCGAGCGTGAACGCGCCCTACATGGCGCTGCTGTCGGAATACCTCAACAACATCGCTGCATCAGGCACGACGGTTCAAGTCGAGGGCATTACGCCGCCGGACCGGGAGCTCGGACGGCTTGCGGAATTGCGCTGCGCCGTCCAGGCGATCGATAATGGCATCGCGGCTGAGGAGGGCGGGTTCGACGCCTTTGTCATGGGGCATTTTCAGGATCCCGGACTCTACGAGCTGCGCTCGGCGCTCGACATTCCCGTGATCGGGACCGGCGAGGCGACGTTGCTGGCGGCCTCGCAGCTCGGTCGGCGATTAGGCCTTGTGACGCTCGATCCTGTGTTCGAAGTCTGGCACTACGAGCAGGCCGAGCGCTACGGCCTCGGAGATCGCGTTGTCCACGTGACAGGTCTTGGCTGCAAGCCAGAGGATTTCGCCAGTGCATTCGCCGGAGACCATGCCGCGCAAGCCCGCATGATCGAGGATTTTGTCGCCTGCGCTCGTCCGCTGGTCGAGCACGGCGCCGATGTCGTGATCCCTGCCGGTGTTTTGCCCGGTCTTCTGATCGGACGGGAGCACGGCCTGAAAGTCGGGCACGCCCCCGTGGTCAATTGCGCAGCCGTCGCGCTGAAGAATGCCGAGATGTGGGTTCAGCTCAGGCAGCTCAACGGCACCGAGCCCAGCCGCGGGCCGAGTTTCAAGCGCGCCAGCGAGCTGGCGCGCAGCGATTTCCGCGCGCTGCTCGCCCGCAACAATCGTTAGGGCCGGGTGCGATGACCATTCTGGAGAGCGAGACATGATGACGCCCGAGAATATCCTCTATGAGACCGAGGTGACCGCGACCGGAGGCCGGGACGGCAAGGCGGCAAGCGCCGATGGCCTGCTGTCGGTGTCGCTGTCCTTGCCAAAGTCGATGGGCGGTCCTGGCGGCGAGGGCACCAATCCCGAGCAGCTCTTTGCAGCGGGCTACGCTGCTTGCTTTCTTGGCGCGGTCAAGCTTGTTGCGCGGACGCGGAAGGTCGTGCCCTCCGCCGAGCCTTCCGTGACCGCCAAGGTCGCAATGGGTCCAGTTCCGGTTGGGTATGCGCTTGCCGTTGAATTGAGGGTCAACCTGCCTGGTGTCGAGAAGTCCGTCGCAGAGGACGTCGTCGCCGGCGCGCATGAGCGTTGTCCCTATTCGAACGCGACGCGTGGTAATATTGATGTCAAGCTGACGGTGATCTGAGGCGGACGACCGGTGAAGACATCTCTTCGCACACCGTACGACGGCATCGTGATGGCGGCTCCCATCACGGTGCCCTATGTGCGCTATTCCATCGAAAGTGCGCAGTGGTGGATCGGCCGTGCGCTGAGCGCGATCGTCGCACAGGCGGGCATCAAGGCCTCCGACATCGACGGCCTCTGCGTATCGAGCTTCACTTTGGGCACCGACAGCGGCATTGGGCTGACGCAGCATTTCGGTCTCTGCGTCCGGTGGCTGGACACGATCCCGCTCGGCGGCGCAAGCGCCATCGCAGCACTGCGGAAGGCCGCGCGCGCAGTCCAGGCACGCGATGCGGACATCGTGGCCTGTGTGGCGGGTGACACCAACCATGTCGATTCCTTCCGGCTGACGCTCGAGAATTTCTCGCGCTTCAACCAGGATGCCGTCTATCCTTACGGCGCCGGCGGCGCCAATGCGAGCTTCGCACTGATCGCCCGCAATTATATGCGGACCTTCGGTGTCACGCGCGAAGATATCGGCAGGATCGCGGTTGCCCAGCGCGCCAACGCGTTGCGCAACCCGCAGGCGCTGATGAAGGCGCCGCTGACGCTCGAGCAATATCTGGCGGCCCGGCCGATTTCCGATCCGATCCATCTCTTTGATTGCGTGATGCCCTGTGCCGGTGCGGAAGCTTTCCTCGTGATGCGCGACGAGACCGCCGCGTCGCTGGGCTTGCCGGCGGCGCGGCTGCTGTCGACGATCGAGCGGCACAATGCCTTTGCCGACGATCCGATGCAGGTCCGCGGCGGCTGGGCGAAGGACATCGGTGAGCTCTATGCCATGGCCGGCGTGAAACCCGACGATCTCGATATCGTCCAGACCTATGACGACTATCCCGTCATCACGATGATGCAGTTCGAGGATCTCGGTTTCTGCAAGAAGGGCGAGGGCGCCGAGTTCGTGCGGGCGCATGATCTCACCATCGACGGCGACTTTCCGCACAATACGTCGGGCGGACAACTCTCGGCCGGCCAGGCCGGCGCCGCCGGCGCCTATCTCGGTCTCGTCGAAGGGCTGCGGCAAGTCCTGGGAACGGCAGGTCCCACGCAGGTGAGGAATGCAAACCTCGGACTGGCTTCGGGCTTCGGCATGATCAACTATGACCGCGGCCTGGCCTCCGGCGCCGCGATCTTTGCAGGGCCTTCGTGATGATCGATCCGATTGAGCCGCCCCGGCGCAAGAACCCGCTGTTGCGGACGCGGCTGCCTGCCTCGCCGCCGCGGTCGCGCAGCAGGAGATCGCACGGGTTCACGCGCGCAGCTGCCGAAGGACGCTTCGTACTCCAGTGCTGCGAAGCTTGCGGCGCCTTTGCCTACCCGGCGCGCGAGGCCTGCCCGTCCTGCCTGTCGGCCGGCCTTGCATTGGTCGATGCGCCGCGCCGGGGCATGCTGCTCGCCGAGACAACGGCGCACGTGCCGAGCGACGTCTATTTCCGCGAGCGTGCGCCTTGGCGCATTGGTCTCGTGAAGATGGACTGCGGTCCGACGATTGTGGCGCACCTCCATGGCGACTGTGTCGAGGGTGCGCCCATCCGCATGTCGTTTCAGCTCGACAAGAGCGGTCAGGCGGTGGCTTTTGCCCATCCCGAGGCGGAGACTCCCAACATGGCAGACGACAAGCAGTGGCGGGAAATGACGGCCGACCCAAAATTCCGGCGCGTGCTCGTAACCAACGGCCGCAGCGTCGTCGGCCAGGAAGCCGTTGCTGCATTGAAGGCCGCTGGCGCCAAGACGGTATTCGTCGGCGTTGCCGAACCATGGCGGCCGTTTGCCGGCGAGAAGCTGTTGCGCGAGCAAGACGGGATCGAGATCGTGACCCTTGATGCCGCCGATGAAAAGTCGGCCGCCGATCTCGCGGCCGATATCGGTGGCAAGGTCGATATCCTCGTCAATACGACGGAGTATGTGCGGCCGGGCGGCCTGCTCGACCGCAGGGGCACCAGCATCGCGCGGGACGAGGTCGACCAAGCCTATCTCGGCTTCATCAATCTGGCGCAGGCGTTCGGACCGGGCATGCGGATGCGTGGTGCCGATGGCATCAACAACAGCGTCGCGTGGGTCAACATTCTCTCGGTCTATGCGCTGGCGAACTGGCCTGCCTTTGGCGCCTATTCGGCGTCGCAAGCCGCCTGCCTGTCGCTCTCGCACTGCCTCCGCGCCGAGCTCAGGCCCGGCGGCGTCAGGGTGATGAATCTGTTCACAGGGCCCGTCGACACCGAATGGTTCCAGACCGTACCGCCGCCGAAGGTCGCGCCACGCGCAATCGCGCAGGCGATCGTGTCGGGGTTGAGAGGTGGGCTCGAAGAAATGTATGTCGGAGATGTCGCCGAGGAAATCCGGCAGCGTCTCGCGGCCAATCCGAAAGCGCTCGAGCGTGAGCTCGACAGGTGAAATCGAGATTTCAACCAAGCCGGAGGACGTGACAATGCAAAGCAAGAATCTCCTGGAACTGGCGGGTTCGATTTCCTCGGGCGCGGTGCGCGTTGTCGATCTGACCTTTACCCTCAGTCCGGACTTTCCGGTCATCGTGCTGCCGCCGGAGTTCGGCCAGGCGGCACCGGTCCGTATCCAGGAAATCTCGCGCTATGACGGGCGAGGCCCGGCCTGGTACTGGAATAATGTCACGTTCGGCGAACACACCGGCACGCATTTCGATGCGCCGATTCACTGGTTCACCGGCAAGAACCTGCCCAACAATGCCGTCGACACGATGCCGGCCAAGGACATGATCGCGCCGGCTTGTGTGATCGACTGCTCCGCGCAGGCGGCGCAGGATCCCGACTTCCTGCTGACGGTCCCACTCGTCGAAGCCTGGGAAGCGAAGCAGGGCCGGATTCCCGAGCGGAACTGGGTCCTCTTGCGGACCGATTGGTCGAAGAAGGGCTGGCGCGACTATTCCAATCTCAGGGATGACGGCGCGCATACGCCGGGCCCGAACCCGGCTGTCATGAAGTGGTTGGTCGAGGAACGCGGTGTCATCGGGTTCGGCACCGAGACCATCGGCACCGATGCGGGGCAGGCCGGGCATTTCGAGCCGCCTTATCCGGCGCACCACTTCCTGCACGGCGCCGGCCGCTACGGTCTGCAATGCCTTTGCAATCTGGATCAGCTTCCAGCCACCGGGGCCGTTATCGTGGCCTCGCCACTGAAGATACAGAACGGCTCCGGCAGTCCGCTTCGCGTCATCGCGCTGGTGTCGTCAACCTGAAGCGTACCCATGGCCCTTGCCCATCAGAACAAGAAATCCTCACGGAAGACAGGTGCCATGAACTTGATCAAGAGCCTGCTGGCCTCCACCGCGTTGCTCTTTGCCGTCCCGCATATTGCGCAGGCGGAAATCCTGGTCGGATTCGTCACCGGCCTTAGCGGGCCGGTGTCGTCGATCGGAATTCCGAACGCGAAGGGGATCGCGGCGGGCCAGGCCTATATCGGCGAGATCGGCGGCGAGAAGATTCGGGTCATCCAGCTTGATGACGGCTCCGATCCGACGGCGTCGGCGCGTAACGCCCGCAAGCTCGTCGAGCAGGAGAAAGTCGATGTCCTCATCGGCACGTCCGGCGCACCCCAGACGCTCGCGATGGCGACAGCGGCGATCGAGATGAAGATTCCGATGATCGCGGTGTCCCCGATCGCGCCGGTCCCATCAGGCGATGGCGGCCCTTGGGTCGTCCAGACGCCGCAACCGACGCCGCTTCTGGTGCAGGGCATCGTCGACCACATGAAGGCGCGGGGCCTGAAGACCGTCGCCTTCGTCGGCTTCTCCGATGCGTTCGGCGACCTCATGTACAACTCGCTCGAGCAGAATGCGAAGACGGCCGACATCAAGGTCATTGCCAACGAACGCTACGCCAGGTCGGATTCCTCGGTGACCGCCCAGGTGCTGCGCGCACTCGCCGCGCGTCCCGACGCCGTCATGCTTGGCGGCACTGGAACGCCCGGCGCGCTGCCGGTCATCGCCTTGTCCGAGCGCGGGTATAAAGGGCCGCTGTACGGCAATCACGGGCTGATCAGCGCCGATTTCCTCCGTCTTGCCGGCAAGGCCGCCAACGGCATCATCTGCCCGACCGGGCCGGTGACCGCCGCTGAGCAACTTCCGGCCAGCAACCCGATCCAGAAGGTTGCCCTGGATTTCCGGGCGGCCTTCGAGAAAGCGAACGGCGAGGCGCCGACTGATTCATTCTCGTCCTATTCCTTCGATGGCTGGCTGGTGTTCGCCGATGCCGCCAAGCGCGCGATGGCAACTGGCGCCAAGCCCGGCTCGCCGGAATTCCGCACCGCGCTTCGTCAGGCCCTGTTCACGACCAAGGAGGTCGTTGGGACGCAGGGCGTCTACACCTATACGCCGGCGGATCGGCATGGCGTCGACGATCGCTCGCGCATCATGGTCCAGATCGAGGACGGCAAATACAAGCTGTTGCCCTGAGCGAGGCGGATGTGACGGAGAGCAACGCGCAGGCAAAAGGCGGCGTGGTCGGGGAGGGGAGCGTGACGCAGGCCTGGACGCACGCGGTCAAGCTGTTTCCCCCGTCCGACCGCATCCTCTCCACCATCCTCACGCGGCAGGCCGAGCGCTATGGCGATCGCGTCCTGCTTGTCGCCGGTGAGGCGCGCTGGACCTTTGCGCAAACTGCGGCAATCGCGGCCGCGTCGGCCCAGGCGCTCGTCGATGCGGGGATCAAGCCGGGCGATCGGGTCGCGCTGATGTGTTCGAACCGTCCGGAGTTCCTGCAGGTCTATCTCGGCTGCGCGTGGCTCGGGGCCGTCGCAGTCCCGATCAATACCGCGCTACGCGGCTTCCAGCTCTCCCACATCTTCCGCAACTCGGAGCCTGCGCTCCTTGTCGTCGAGGCTCAGTTCGTTGTCGCGATCGATAGTGTCGAGGCGGGTGTCGAGCTGCCGCCTCGGACCTGGATCATCGGAGCTGCCGCCGGGGCAGTCGATGCCAGGATCTCCGGGGTGCCGCTGCCGGCTCTCGGAGCCGCGGCCCCGGCGGGCGCCGTCCGCCCCGGCGACACCGTTGCGATCCTCTACACATCGGGCACCACGGGGCCTGCAAAGGGTGTGTGCTGTCCGCAGGCGCAGATGTTCTGGTGGGGCATCTATTCGGCGCGGGCGCTCGGCGTCCGCGAGGGCGATGTGCTGTTCACGACACTGCCCCTGTTCCACACCAACGCGCTGAATGCGTTCTATCAGGCGGTCCTGAACGGATGCACCTACGTGCTGGAGTCGAAATTCTCCGCTTCCGGCTTTTGGTCCGCCGCGCGACGGCACAATGCGACGGTCGGTTATCTGCTCGGCGCCATGGCGTCGATGCTTCTGGCGCAGCCGAAGACTGCGAACGATTCGACGCATCGCCTTCGCGTGGCGCTTGGCGGCGGCGTGCCGCCGCAAATCCACGGTCCGTTCCTCGAGCGGTTTGGCGTGCCGCTGGTCGACGGCTACGGGTCGACTGAGACCAATTTCGTGTTTGCAGGGGCAATCCCGTCCGATCGTCCAGGGACGATGGGTTATCTGGCCGACGGGATCGAGGCGCAGATCGTCGACGAGAATGATTCCGCGCTTCCTGACGGACAGGCCGGGGAGCTCCTGCTTCGCGCCAGAGAACCCTTTGCTTTCGCCACCGGCTATTTCGGCATGCCGGAGAAGACAGTCGAGGCTTGGCGCAATCTGTGGTTCCACTCGGGCGATCGGGTCGTTCGGGATGCTGACGGACATTATCGTTTCATCGACCGCATGAAGGATTCGATCCGCAGGCGTGGCGAGAACGTATCTTCGTGGGAGGTCGAGCAGACCATCCAGTCCCATCCCGCGGTCGCCGCCTGCGCGATCTACCCGCTGCCGTCGGAGTTGGGAGAGGACGAGGTTGCGGTTGCGATCCTGCTCGAGCCGGGCCAATCGCTGGAGCCCGTCGACATCGTCAGGCATTGCGAAGGCCAGATCGCCTATTTCGCCATCCCGCGCTATGTGCGCATTCTGAGCCAGATGCCGTTGACGGAAAACGGCAAGATCAAGAAGGGCGTGCTGCGTGAAGCGGGCGTCACCACGGACATTTGGGATCGCGAGGCTGCCGGAGTGAAGGTGCGGCGCTGACTGCCGTGTCCGCTCAGGGCTTTTGCAGCGCGTCCCTGACGGCACTCTTGAGTTCGTCGAGCTCGCCGATCAGTCCGTCGAACCGGTCCGTCGGGAAATCCGCCAGCAGCTCGGCAAGCCATGCGCCGTGGCTCTTGGCCATCCGCCTGAAGGTTTTGCGGCCTTCGACCGTCATGCAGACGATCTGCACGCGGCGGTCGAGGTTCGACGGCGTGCGGGTGATGTATCCATCCTCGACCAGGCGGTCGACGATCGGCGTCAGGTTCCCGGCCGAGACCATCAGGCGCTTGGGCAGTTCACCCAGCACAAGTCCGCTCGGTTCGCGGTCGAGCTGAGCCAGAACATCGAAGCGAGGCATCGTGAAATCAAACTCTTCGCGAAACCGGCGCCGCAGTTCGCCCTCGATCAGGGTCGTGCAAGCGAGCAGCCGGAGCCAAAGTCGTGTTTGAGCCCTGTATTCAGCCTCCTGATCCGCTCCATTCTTGGCTGAAACAGGCGTGGGCTCCTTCGCGAGTGCCAATCGAATCTCCCGGGCTTCGTGGCTTGTTGAAAGCTGGCGCAGCTCTCGTGGACGTTGGCAAGATAGTTCGTGCCAAAAGTAAATTCAAGGCTGAGCCCGAACGTCTCGGAATCGGCTCTGCAGTGTGTCCAATTTGCATTGTATCTCAAGATCGACGCTATGGAGGTAGGCGCGTCTCCATGGTCCAGAGCCACCTTGACAATGCACGCGTCTACGAAATATTTTATGCTTAAAATAAATTCGGTGAAGGCTTGGCACGCGCCGCGGCGGCGGCCGCGCAGTGAGCGGAGGAAGGATCAGATGAGCTCCGTTGCAAAGGTAATCCGGCGTGAGTGGCTGGACTGGCCGTTCTTCGAGCCGCGTCACCGGACGATCGGCGAGGCACTCGACCGTTTCGTCCAGTCGGGGGCGATCGACAAGATCGACCATAACGATGTCGACGGCGCCTGCCGCAAGCTCGTGCGCGCGATGGGCGAGGCGGGGCTGCTCGGATGCGCGGTCGCGGCACCCGACGGCGACGCGACCTCAATCGATTCTCGCTCGATCTGCCTGTCGCGCGAGTCGCTCGCCTATGCCGATGGCCTCGCCGATTTCGCCTTCGCCATGCAGGGGCTCGGCTCCGGCGCGATCGCACTCGGCGGTTCGGCCGACCTGCGCAAGGCCGTGCTGCCAAAAGTCCGGTCGGGCGAATGGCTCTCGGCGTTTGCGCTGTCGGAGAAGGAGGCCGGGTCGGACGTCGCTGCGATGTCCTGTACCGCGCGCGTCGACGGGAACGACTATATCATCGACGGCGAAAAGACCTGGATCTCCAACGGCGGCATCGCCGACGTCTATACGCTGTTTGCGCGAACCGGGGAGGCGCCGGGTGCCCGCGGCATCTCGGCTTTCGTGGTGTTTCCGGATGATCCCGGATTCAGTATTGCGGACCGCATCGACGTCATTGCCCCGCATCCGCTAGCGACGCTGCGCTTTACGAACTGCCGCATCCCGGCGAGCCGTCGCCTTGGCGCGCCGGGTGGCGGCTTCAAGCTCGCGATGCAGACGCTCGACATTTTCCGCGCATCGGTCGCTGCCGCAGCCCTCGGCTTTGCGCGGCGCGCACTCGATGAGGCAGTGTCGCACGCGCGCGGCCGGCACATGTTCGGCGCGACGCTCGGCGATCTCCAACTGACCCAGGCCGCGCTTGGCGATATGGCGACCGACACCGATGCCGCCGCGCTCCTGACCTACCGCGCGGCCTGGCGCCGCGACGTCCAGAAGCTGCCGACCACCAGCGAGGCAGCGATGGCCAAGCTAACGGCCACGGAGACCGCGCAGCGCGTGATCGACCGCGCCGTCCAGATGTTCGGCGGCCGCGGCGTGCGCAAGGGAGAGGTGGTCGAAAGCCTCTACCGCGAAATCCGCGCGCTGCGCATCTATGAAGGCGCGACCGAGGTCCAAAAATTGATTGTCGCGCGCGAGCTCTTGAAGCCGCGCTGAGAGGATTGAGAATTCCGCATGAGTACGATGGGAAAGCCAGAAGCCGTCGCGACTGCCGCGATCAGCGGTCTGCAAGTGCTTCAGCCCAGCGGCTGGCCACTGCCGAAGGGGTATGCGAACGGCGTCATGGCCGAAGGACGCCTTGTCGTGACGGGGGGTGTCGTCGGCTGGGACCTTGCAGGCCGATTTGCCGACGGATTCGTCGCGCAGGTCCGGCAGGCGCTCGACAACATCGTGGCGATCCTGGCGGAGGGCGGCGCGCGGCCAGACCACCTCGTGCGCCTGACCTGGTATGTCGTCGACATGGACGAATACGTGTCCAATCTCAAGGCGCTCGGTAAGGTCTATCGTGACGTGATCGGTACGCATTACCCCAGCATGGCGCTCGTCCAGGTCGTGCGTCTTGTCGAGTCTTCCGCGCGCGTCGAGATCGAAGCGACGGCCGTCGTCCCACGCTGACGAGGAAGCATAGCGGCAGTCAGGCCAGACAGCGCATTCGCGCGAACCGGCCGGACAGGAGTTGCGCATCTCGCTCGACAAGACCAGGATGTAGGTGGATCGCGTGGTCGACCTTGCGCCGGGCATGCGGTCACGGCCGAGATCAAGACCGGGACGCGGCGCACTATCGAATATTTGCTGTCGCCGTTGCTGCGATACAAGCAGGAAAGCTTGAGAGAATCCGTTGTCCTAGGACAGTTGCCCGGACGCCGCCGCAATGCGCCGGCAGGCCACTTCGAGCTCTGCGGCCGACGTTGCGTAGGAGATCCGGAAATACGGCGCGAGGCCAAATGCCGAACCGGGAACGACCGCGACGCCAACGGCCCGCAGCAAATATTCCGCAAAGGCCGTATCGCTCGCGATGATACCGCCGTCAGGCGCCTTCTTGCCGATCAGGCCCGCACAACTGGCGAAGGTGTAGAACGCCCCTTCGGGCACGCGGCAGGTGATACCGCTGATCCCGTTCAATGCGCAAACGACGAGATCGCGGCGCGACTGGAACGACATGCAATGGTCGCGCACGATGTCCTGAGGACCGTTGAGGGCCTCGACAGCCGCGGCCTGGCTGATCGATGATGGGCAGGACGTCGACTGGCTCTGCACGATAGCCATGGCTCGAATCAGCGCGCTTGGCCCGGCCGCGTAGCCAATGCGCCAGCCGGTCATCGCATAGGCCTTGGAAACACCGTTGACCGTCAGGATGCGGTTGCGAAGCCTCGGTTCGATGGCGGCCGGTGTGACAAAGCGGAAATCGTCGTAGACGATATGCTCATAGATGTCGTCAACGATCAGCCAGACATGCTGGTGTCGCGATAGCACGTCGAGCAGCGGCCGGTAGTCGGCTTCGCTATAGGCAGCTCCGGTGGGATTCGATGGCGAATTCAGCATCACCCAGCGCGTGCGCGGTGTGATCGCTGCTTCGAGATCGCCGGCGGTGAGCCGGAAGCCGTTGGCTTCCGAACACGGCACCAGAACCGGCTTGCCGCCTGCAATGAGGACGATGTCGGCGTAGCTCACCCAAAACGGCGCCGGGATGATGACCTCGTCGCCCGGATCGAGACTGGCCATCATGGCGTTGTAGAGAACCTGCTTTGCACCGCTTGAAACCGTGATCTCGTCCTGAGCGAATTCAAGGCCGTTGTCGCGCCGGAACTTGGTGCGGATAGCGGATTTGAGTTCTGGCGTTCCGTCGAGCGCGGTGTATTTCGTCGCGCCTGCGTGCATGGCGCGCGCTGCCGCGTCCTTGATGTGAGCGGGCGTATCGAAGTCAGGCTCCCCTGTGCCGAGGATGATGATATCCTTGCCTTGGCGCTTCAGATCGGTGGCGAGGCCGGTAATCTTCAGGATCTCCGACACCCCGATCGACGAAAGGCGGGAGGCTGGACGGAAATGCGATGTCGTCTGCAGCGGTGCGTTCACGGCGATTTCCATTCAATCCACGTCGAACTTGACGCCCTGGGCGAGCGGCAGCGTGCGGCCAAAATTGATCGTGTTGGTGGCGCGGCGCATGTAGGCCCTCCAGGCATCCGACCCGGATTCACGGCCGCCGCCGGTTTCCTTCTCGCCGCCGAATGCGCCGCCGATCTCGGCGCCCGAAGGGCCGATGTTCACATTGGCGATTCCGCAATCGGAGCCGCGCGCCGACAGGAAGGCTTCAGCCTCGCGCAGGTCATTGGTAAAGATCGAAGACGACAATCCCTGTGGGACGGCATTATGCAATTTGATCACGGCATCGAAGTCGCTGTATTTGATGACATAGAGGATCGGCGCAAAAGTCTCGCGCTCGACCGTCGCGGTCTGTCCGTCGATCTCGATCAACGCCGGCCGGACGTAGAACGCCGCATCCGCACCTGCGATGGCGACCCGCTCTCCGCCGACAATGGCAGCACCCGCGGCCTTGGCCTCGCCGATGGCGCGCTGCATCGATTCGTAGGCAAGGCCGTCAATGAGCGGGCCGACCAGATTGCCGGTGAGGGGATTGCCGACGGAGACGGACCGATAGACCTTCTTCAGACGCGGCACGAAGCTTTCATAGACGCTCTCGTGTACGAAGAGGCGGCGCAGCGTGGTGCAGCGCTGGCCCGCCGTGCCCATTGCCGCAAAGGCGACGCCGCGCAGCGTCAGGTCGAGATCGGCGGTCGGCGTCACCACCGCCGCGTTGTTGCCGCCGAGTTCGCGCGGGCGAAGCGTTGGGCGAGCTTCGGAGCGACAGCGCGTCCCATTTTGGTCGAACCGGTCGCCGAGACCAGGGGAACCCTGGTGTTGTCGACGAGGGCCTCACCGATCTCGCGTCCTCCCACCAGCACGGCGGACAATCCGTCGGGCGTTGCGCCACCGTCGGCCTTGAAACGGCTCATTGCGCGCCCGAACAGCGCTTCCGTCGCCAAAGCGGTGAGAGGGGTCTTTTCCGACGGCTTCCAGACGATGCTGTTGCCGCAGACCAGTGCCAGCGCGGCATTCCATGACCAAACCGCGACCGGAAAATTGAACGCTGAGATGATGCCGGTGACACCGAGCGGATGCCAGGTCTCCGCCATACGGTGCTCGTGGCGCTCGGTGGCGATCGTCAAGCCATAGAGCTGGCGGGAAAGCCCCACGGCGTAGTCGCAAATGTCGATCATCTCCTGGACTTCGCCGAGACCTTCGGATTCGATCTTGCCGGCCTCGATGGAAACCAGCCTTCCGAGGGCGCGCTTGTTGGCGCGCAGCTCTTCGCCAAGCAGCCGCACCAGTTCACCGCGCTTGGGAGCCGGGACCAGACGCCATTGCAGGAAAGCCGCGTGAGCCAGTTCGATGGCCGAGGTTGCGCCGGCGGCGTCGATCTCCCTGACATGCGCCACGGTTTCGCCGGTGATCGGGGTTTTCGCGACCAGCGTGCCACCGGTATATCTGACGGATTCGACGCCGAGCTCAACCAGAAGCGCGTCGACCTCCGCCTTGAGCGAGAGGATTTTGGCTTTGGCGGATTGATTGTCTGACATGAGGGACTCTTTCCGAGGGCTCGAGTTGATTTCAGAGGAGGGCTGCCGTCAGCAGTCGGCTGGAGACTCCTCGCTCGTCTTTCATCAGGCGCTCGCCTTGAAATGGATATGCGGCGATCCCAGCCGGATGAGCGACTGCTCCAGGGAGGCGCTTTCCGCGCGAGCGTAGAGCTCCAGTTCGTCGTGAACTTTTGCGCCGAGCCCTTGTTCGAAAGCTGCCCGGTTGGAATGCTCACCATAGTTGCGCTGTTGGTCGGTGCCGAGATTCGACTGGAATATACCGGCGGCGCTGACGGGAAGGAAATCCTCGTAGACGATCGGATCGAAGCGAAGAAATCCTTGTTCGACCAGGGCATCGATGGTGGCCGGCAGCCTGTGGCGGCTTGCGGCGTCCAAGCCCTCTGGCGTCGCGGAGTAGCGGAAGAACGCGAGCCCGCGGGAGCGAAGCGTTGCCCAGTCGTCCGGGAACGCGACAAACCGCTTGGCGAGTTCCGCATCATAGTCGCGCGCGTTCGACCCGGCGTCACCAACCTCGACGCCGCGACGCACAGAGGCCAGCAGGGTGTCGTAAAGCTTTGGGCCCTTCAGCGTGAGGGCCACGCCGCGCTGCTCGATCTCGCCAAAGCGTGCGGTGTGCGTGCCGACGGCGCGCCCGCCGGTGCTGTCCTCAAACAGGATTGCTTCTTCCAGCGCCTTGAAACTGGTCTGTCGCAGCAAGATTGCGCAATCGCGGCGCGGCGGCCCCTCGATCACGGCCTTCGGTATGATGCCGTATCTTGGCATCGCGGCCTGGGCGGCGTCGATGTCGAGCGTGCGCGGCGTCAGGTGATTGATGTGGGGGCCCTTGAAGCTGACGGCGTCGGCGATCAGCCGATGGGCGTCGTGAAGCTTCTTGTAGGTCTCGAGGCTGACGGTCGAATTGCCGTGCCACCGGAACGTCTCCAGCGCTTCGCGCACGAATTCCTCCGCCTGCGTGCGGGTCAGCCCACCCTCTGCTTCGAACACGCCGATCAGTTCAAGCGTGCGTGGCGTAAAGATCCTGCGCGCGGCGAGAATGCGGGCCGCTTCGGCCCGCAGCGCCGCATCCTCGATCAGTTCGAGGCGCAATTGGGAGGTGAAGACGCGAAACGGATTGCGGCGAAGCGCGCTATCCTCAATCGGCCGAAACGCCGTCGAATGCACCG
Source organism: Bradyrhizobium nivariense (assembly GCF_029846715.1). GTDB lineage: Bacteria > Pseudomonadota > Alphaproteobacteria > Rhizobiales > Xanthobacteraceae > Bradyrhizobium. The sequence continues at coordinate 116,113 of NZ_JARVWW010000021.1, read as the reverse complement.
GCACGCCTGCGGCGGACAAGTCGTAATACCCGACCGGGTACATTCCCATCACCGCAAACACCCGGCGAATTGTGAAGAGCTCGTCAGCGGTGCCGAGGCGGATAGCGCCGTGGCGCTCGATGTTCAGACGCTCCAACTCGCCATTGCGGTCGAGGCGATCGCGCAGGTCCGGATCGTTTGCGAGCGTGTCGGCATTCACCTGACCGACCAGTTCGGTGAGGGTGCCGTATTGCGGGACCTCGGTCCGGAACATGTCCGACATGGCGCGTGAGAAGAACGTGCGGGTCTGGTCGGGATGGATGTGGTCGTGCGCGGACATTCGGACCTCGTGATCGCGGACGGGGGCGCCTTCAACAGCGTCTGCCCAGCCCGTAGAAAGGACAATAATCCGGCATTTTCAAACGATAGAAGTTCAAGAAGTCATTCCATCGATGAATGATAGGTGACTAACGCCAAAATGGCTGGGAGTTGATGGCGAACTCGCGGACCTGACCGCGTCAGGTACGCTCCTTCAGCGGTCTGGCGCCGTTTCCGAAAGCAGCCATTCCCGGAAGGCAACAAGTGGCGGATGAGACGCCCGATCGGTCGGCCACACCAGGTAGTAGGCCTCGGCGCTTTTCATCGGCAGATCGAGCGCGCGCACCAGCTTGCCGGTGCTCAGTTCCTCCTCGATGAGAAATTCGGGAAGCAGCGCGATGCCGAGCCCGGAAATTGCCGCCTGCGACGCGGTGGCGAACTGATCCAGCAGCATGCCATGGACGGCATGGGCATCCACGCCGTGCAGCGTCAGCCATTGTTCCCAGGCGTCCGGCCGTGTCGTCAGATGCAGCAGCGGAGCTTTCCGGAGATCGCTGGCTTGCTTGAAACCATAGCGCTCTCGTAGCTCGGCACTGCATGCGGGGATCACGGTCTCCGACCGCAGCAACGCCAATTCTCCCCCTTGCCATTCCGGCCGCCCGAAATGGATCGCGGCGTCGACGGGCTCCAGCCTGAAGTCGAAATTCGATAGCCGCGTGACCAGGTTGATGGTGATGCCCGGGTTGCCCGCGAGGAATTTGGGAAGCCGCGGCGCCAGCCATCTGGTGCCGAAGGTCGGTAGGATGGCGAGCGTCAGCGTGCCGCCGAACGGATTGGCACGCAGGTTGAGCGAGGCGGTGCTGATCTTGCGCAGCGCATCTCGGATCTCGCGGGCATAGGCGTCGCCACCCACGGTCAGGCGGATGGTCTGCCGTTCGCGATGAAACAGCTCGACCTCGAGCTGCTCTTCCAGCGCCTTGACCTGGCGGCTCACCGCGCCTTGCGTCAGCGACAGCTCTTTGGCGGCGGCCGTGATGCTTCCAGTCCGCGCCGCCGCTTCAAAGGCGGACAGCAGAGGCAGCGAAGGCAAAAAGCGGCGAGGGCCCTGCACATCATTCTCCAGCCGAATGAGGTCTTGACCAAACATCGCTTGGCCCGCCGCTGCCGGCAACGCTAGATTTCCGCCTGGCCTCGCCGTCAGGGCTTCGGCAACTCTTCAGCGGTCGGCGTTCAACTTGCCGAATTGGAATGAACCAGTCAACGCGCCTTCGGAAAACGCGACCTGGCGGGCGGCAACAGACGAGGACGTCGGAGACGATGCTAGACAACGCCAGATCCCACGGCCTCTGGGAATTGACCGCGCCGCCGCCGCCCGAAACCGCCGGGCTGGGTGGATCGGTCAAGGTCGACACCGCCATCGTCGGCGGCGGATATACCGGACTCTCGGCGGCGCTCCATCTCGCAGAGGCAGGGGCCAACGTCGCGTTGCTGGAGGCGGTGGAGATCGGCTTTGGCGGGGCCGGCCGCAATGTCGGGCTGGTCAATGCCGGCATGTGGGTGATGCCGGATGTGCTCGCCGATGTACTCGGTGGCGATTATGGCGAGCGTTTGCTCGAGCTGCTGGGCGACGCCCCGAAGCTGGTGTTCGATCTCATCGACCGTCATCGTATTGAATGCGAGGTCGAGCGTGCCGGCACGCTGCATTGCGCCGTCGGTCCCCAAGGACTGAAGGAGCTCGAGCAGCGCGCCGCGCAGTGGAGCCGCCGTGGCGCACCGGTGGAGTTGTTGAACGCCGCCGACACCGCGGCAAAAATTGGTTCGTCGGCTTACGCCGGATCGCTGTGGGACCGGCGCGCGGGTACGATCCAGCCGCTGGCCTATGCGCGGGGCCTCGCCCGCGGCGCCCTGAACGCCGGCGCGAGGATATTCACCCGCAGCGCGGTCATCTCGGCCGAGCGAATTGACGGCAAATGGAAACTGCAAACCGCTGATGGTCACGTCATCGCCGACCGCGTGATCGTGGCCTCCGATGCCTATGCGACGGGGCCCTGGTCCGAAGTCAAAACGGAGCAGATCCATCTGCCCTATTTCAACTTCGCCACCCAGCCGCTGTCGGACAACATCCGCGCGTCCATTCTTCCCGAACGGCAGGGGGCCTGGGACACCAATGAGGTGCTGAGTTCGTTTCGCTTCGACCGCGCCGGCCGCCTTGTATTCGGAAGCTGCGGCGCGCTCCGAGGCACTGGTGCCGCGGTCCACCGATCTTGGGCAAAGCGGGCGCTCAAGAAACTATTCCCGCAAATCGGCGACATCAGATTCGAAGCCGAATGGTACGGCCTGATCGGGATGACCGACGATCACCTTCCGCGATTCCACAAGCTCGCAGAAAACGTGATCGGCTTCAGCGGCTACAACGGGCGCGGCATTGCGCCCGGCACGACGTTCGGACGTCTGCTTGCCCTCCACACACTCGGACAACTCGACGAGAAAGATCTGCCGCTTCCGGCATCGTCGCCGACGACGCCCAGCTTCCGCAGCGCCAAAGCGGCCTATTACGAGGCCGGAGCGCAGCTCCTTCATCTGGTCCAGGCGCGGCGATAGATCTCGCATAAGATTTCGCAATGTTGACCAGAAAATCGTATCGGAAATTAGTTGACGATAGGAAACTGAGTGGTCCCGCAGCCTGGTCCAAGCCTGATTTTCCAATCCGGGATCCAGGCGTGTGCAGGGTAGAGGCATGACGGACGGTGCCGTTTACGCTCTGGAGACCCGCGGCCTCAGCCGCGAGTTCGGCGGCTTCTTCGCCGTCAATGGCGTCAACTTCCGGCTTGTCCGTAACAGCATGCACGCTGTCATCGGTCCCAACGGGGCCGGCAAGACCACCCTGTTCAACCTTCTGACGAAATACCTTCCGCCGTCGGCCGGCACCATCCTGCACGATGGTCATGACGTCACCCGCCTCAGCATGCCGGCAATGGCCAAGCGCAGCGTGGTGCGTTCGTTCCAGATCTCGGCGGTGTTCGCCGGACTGACCGTGCGCGAGAACATCGAGCTCGCGTTGCTGCCCGAGAATGGCCTCGCCTGGAATTTGCTCGGCCGGATTTCGCGTCATCGCGCGGTGCTGGATCGTGCGGACGCGCTGCTCGCGCGCTTTGACCTGTCGGAGTATGCCGAGACGATGGCCGGCAGCCTTTCCTATGGCCGCAAGCGCGTGCTCGAACTGGCGACGACGCTCGCGCTTGAACCCAAGGTGCTGCTGCTCGACGAGCCGATGGCGGGACTCGGCCATGAAGATATCGGGCGCGTGACGCAATTGATCCGCGAGGCCGGCAAGGACCGCACGGTGTTGCTGGTCGAGCACAACATGAATGTGGTCGCCGAGCTCGCTGACACCATCACCGTGATGGTGCGCGGCGAGGTGCTGGCCGAAGGCAGCTATGCGGAGGTCTCGTCGCGCGCCGACGTGATGGCTGCCTATACGGGGCAAGCACATGGCTGAGACCCTCACCGTTGGCAATCTCCAGGGCTGGTACGGCGAGTCCAAGATTCTGCACGGAATGGATTTCAGCGTCCGGGCAGGGGAGGCGGTAACGCTGCTCGGTCGCAACGGGGCCGGCAAGACCACGACGCTGAAGGCGATTATGGGCCTGCTCGACAAGCGTTCGGGTTCGATCTCGCTCGACGGCTTCGAGATCATCGGGGCCGCGCCCTATGACATCGCTCGCAAAGGAATCGCTTTCTGTCCGGAGGAGCGCGGCATCTTTGCTAGCCTGAGCGTACGCGAAAACCTGTTGCTGCCGCCGAAGGTGGCCGCCGGCGGCATGACGGTCGAGCAGATCCTCAACCTGTTTCCGAACCTGAAAGAACGCCTCGACAGCCAGGGAACCAAGCTGTCCGGCGGCGAGCAGCAGATGCTGGCGCTTGGGCGCATCCTGCGTACCGGCGCACGCATCCTGTTGCTCGACGAGCCGACTGAAGGCCTTGCTCCCGTCATCATCCGCCAGATCGGCCGGACCATCACCGAACTGAAGGCGCTCGGCTTCACCATCCTGCTGGTGGAGCAGAATGTCGGCTTTGCCGCCGGCCTCGCCGACCGGCACTACATCGTCGAACTCGGCCGCGTCGTCGAGGAAATTCCGGGCGCTGCCTTCGAAGGCAGGCTCGGTTCGCTCAAAAACTATCTCGGACTCTGACCAAAAGGGCATCATGACCACGATCCTTGGCGTCCCTTCCGCGGTCCTCTATGGCCAGCTCCTGCTCGGGCTGATCAACGGCGCCTTCTACGCCATGCTGAGCCTCGGGCTCGCGGTGATCTTCGGCATGATGAACATCGTGAACTTCGCCCATGGGGCGCAGTACATGATGGGCGCGATGGGCGCGTGGTTTCTGCTCAACTATCTCGGCATCGGCTATTGGTGGGCGTTGATCCTGGCTCCGCTCGCCATCGGCGCGATCGGCATCGTGATCGAGATGCTGCTGCTGCGACGCCTTTACAAGCTCGACAATCTCTATGGCATGCTGCTCACCTTCGGCCTCGCACTAATGGTGCAGGGCATGTTCAGCGACTGGTTCGGCTCTTCGGGTCAGCCCTATTCGATTCCGCAGGCGCTGATGGGGGGCCGCAATCTCGGGTTCATGTTCTTGCCGAACTATCGGGCCTGGGTGATCGCAGCCTCGGTCGTGGTCTGCCTCGGCACCTGGTACGTTGTCGAGCGGACCAAGCTTGGCGCCTATCTGCGCGCCGCGACCGAAAACCCGATGCTGGTTCAGGCTTTCGGTATCCGCGTTCCGCGCATGATCACGCTGACCTACGGCGCCGGCGTCGCGCTCGCTGCGCTGGCGGGCGTTCTCGCCGCGCCGATCTACCAGGTCAGCCCGGCGATGGGAGCGGATCTGTTGATTATCGTCTTCGCGGTGGTCGTGATCGGTGGCATGGGGTCAATCATGGGCTCGATCCTGACCGGCTTCCTCGTCGGCATCATCGAGGGCCTGACAAAGGCCTTCTATCCCGAAGCCTCGACGACGGTTGTCTTCGTGGTGATGGCGGTGGTGCTGCTGATCCGGCCGGCGGGGCTGTTCGGATCAAAGCCCGAGCCCGCGCAGGGGCAACCGCACTCCAGCCTGTCGGCGCCGGCACCTTCGGCGCGTACGCAAACCATGATCTTCTTGACGGTCGCCGCCTGCCTCGCGGCCGCACCGGTCGTGGTTTATCCCGGCTTCATGATGAAGGGGATGATCTTCGCCCTGTTCGCCTGCGCCTTCAACCTGATCGCCGGCTACGGCCGGCTGGTCTCGTTCGGCCACGCCATGTTCTTCGGCTCAGCCGGCTATGTCTGCGGTCATGCCGCGAAGATCTGGGGGCTGAACCCCGAGCTTGCCATTCTGGCGGGAACCGCGACCGCGGCGATGCTTGGCTTTGTCTCGGGCTGGCTCGCCATCCGCCGCAGCGGCATCTACTTCGCGATGGTGACGCTGGCCTTCGCGCAGATGATCTATTTCGTTGCGCTGCAGGCGCCCTTTACCGGCGGCGAGGACGGGCTGCAGGCGGTTCCGCGTGGCACGCTTTTCGGCATGGTCGACCTTTCGCGGCCCGCGAATCTCTACACGTTCGTGCTGGCGATATTCCTCGGTGGCTTCTTCCTGATCATGCGCCTGGTCGGCTCGCCGTTCGGACGCGTGCTGAAGGCGATCAGTGATCACGACGCACGCGCGCAGTCGCTCGGCTTTGATACAAGCCGCTACAAGCTCGTGGCCTTCACGCTCTCGGCGGCGCTGGCGGGGCTCGCAGGCTCGACCAAGGCAATCGTCAGCCAGATCGCCAGCCTGACCGACGTCCACTGGTCGATGTCGGGCGAAGTGTTGCTGATGACGTTTCTCGGCGGCGTCGGCACGCTCTACGGTCCGCTCGTCGGCGCTTTCATCGTCGTCGCCATGCAGAACTATCTGACAGCCTTCGGACAATGGGTCACCGTCATTCACGGCCTGATCTTCATCGTCTGCGTGCTCGCCTTCCGGCGCGGAATCGTCGGTGAACTGATCGAGCTCTGGCACCGCCCGCGCCGAACACCAGTGACGACACCAGCAGTGCTTCGCAAAGTGGCGGTCGCGCCGCAGGAATGAACCAAAATGAACCAAGACATCTCGACAAGGAAACTTCGCCATCCGGGGAAGTAGACAGGATTGAACCAGACCCCGCTTGGAAGAGCGGGCTGACAACAGGGGGATAGATCATGCAACAGATGCCTTCCAAACTTCTGCGCGGGGTCGCGACCGCGCTCTGCCTCGGCTCGCTCGTGGTCGCCGGCCAGGCTACGGCCCAGGTCAGCGACGATGTCGTCAAGATCGGTGTGCTGACCGACATGTCCGGCCAGTATTCCGATCTGAACGGGCCGGGCTCGCTACTGGCGGCGCAGATGGCGGCCGCGGACTTCGGCGGCAAGGTGCTCGGAAAGCCGATCGAGATCATCGGCGCCGACCATCTTCAGAAGGCCGACGTCGGCGTCGGCATCGCCCGGCGCTGGATCGAGAACGAGAAGGTGGATGCGATCTCGGATGTCACCAACAGCGCCGTCGCGCTCGCGATCCAGCAGTTGACGCGCGAGAGCAATCGTGTGGCGCTGTTCTCGTCGCCGGCCACGACGGACCTGACTGGCAAACAGTGCTCGCCCACCGGTTTTCACTGGGTCTACGACAATTATTCGAACGCGGTCGGACCGCTGAAAGCCCTGATCGACAAGGGCAACGACACCTATTACATCATTACCGCGGACTTCGCCTTCGGACATTCGCTCGGGAAGATCGCGAGCGAAGCGATCAAGGCGAACGGGGGCAAGGTCCTGGGCACCATCCGCCATCCCTTCGGCGCAGCCGATCTCTCACCTTTCCTGCTGCCGGCGCAGGCATCGAAAGCGAAGGTGATCCTGCTCGCTACCGCCGGCAAGGATATGACGACGGCGATCAAGCAGGCCAATGAGTTCGGCATCATCGCAGGCGGCCAAGCCATCGCCGCGCCGGTCGTGTTTATTACCGACGTCCACTCCCTCGGCCTGCCGACCGCGCAGGGCATCTCGTTCGTCGAGGGTTTCTACTGGGACCAGAACGACGAGACGCGCGCCTTCGCCAAACGCTTCTTCGCGACCCGCAAGACGATGCCGACGTCGGTGCATGCCGGCGTCTATTCCTCGATCACGCACTATCTCAAGGCGATCCAGGCCGCGGGTACCGACGAGGCCAAGGCCGTGGCCGCCAAGATGCGCGAGCTGCCGGTCAACGACTTCTTCGCCAAGGACGGCAAGGTGCGCGAGGACGGCCGCATGGTCCACAACATGCTGCTCGTCGAGGTCAAGAAACCTTCCGAATCGAAGCAGCCATGGGACTACTATAATGTCCTGGCGACCGTTCCCGGCGAGCAGGCCTTCCAGTCTCTTGCCCAGAGTGAATGCCCGTACGTCAAGAAGTGAGGCAAGGTCCCGGCGCTGCCCGCCGCCGGGACCATACCTCCGCGACAAAAGGGAGAGACCTGCGATGAAGAAGACTGCGACGCGATCGTCGCCGAGGGAGGCTGCGGCAACCGAAGTCGTGCCGGCCCGCTTCTCGGCCGACGCCGCGCCGGCCGAGGCAAACGACGACCTCGGCCACAGGTTGAAGCGCGTACGGACCGACAAGGGGTGGACGCTGAAAGAGGTGAGCGAGCGCACCGGGGTCGCGCGCTCGACCCTGTCGAAGATCGAGAACGGCCAGATGTCGCCGACCTATGATGTGCTACAGAAGATCACGCGCGGTATCGATCTCGACATCGTCGAACTGTTCGATCAGCGCCGCCAGAACGCGCCCGTCGGCCGCCGCAGCGTCACGCGCAGCGGTGAGGGCAAGCCGCATCGGACCGGCACCTACGATTTCGAGGTGTTGGCGACCGACCTTTCGCAAAAACATATCCTGCCTTTCAAGGCGCGGATCAGGGCGCGACGCCTGGACGAGTTCCCCGGCTGGGTGCGTCATGAGGGCGAGGAGTTCTTGTGCGTTTTGTCCGGCTCCGTCCAGGTCTTCACGGAATTCTACGCCCCCGTCACGCTCGGGGTCGGTGACAGCACCTATTTCGACAGCAAGATGGGCCACGCCGTTGTCTCGTTGAGCAAGGAGGATGCCGAGGTCATCTGGATATGCACCGGCATCACCGCACTCTCATGATTTTGTAAGACAGGAACAATAGTGATGCTGCGCAGCTATTCCGCTGCCGAAGTCCATGCCGCGCTGGGCTATCCCGAGCTGATCGAGGCACTGAGGGCGGCTTTCAAGCGCGACGGCGAACCGATGCCGTTGCGGCAGGCCTATGAGGTCGGCGTCGATGGAACGCCGGCGCGTCTTCTGACGATGCCGGCCTGGATTCGCGGCGAAGCCCTCGGCGTCAAGCTCGTCACGGTGTTTCCGCAGAATGCCGAGCGCGGTCTCGGCGCGGTGTCGTCGCTTTATTTCCTGCTCGACGGTGCGACCGGCCAGCCGCGTGCGACGATCGACGGCGAGGCGCTGACCAACCGCCGCACGGCCGCCGCGTCAGCACTCGCATCCGATTATCTGTCGCGCGCGGATAGCCGCACGCTGCTTGTCGTCGGAACCGGCCATGTCGCTAGTCATCTCGCCGCCGCTCATCGTGCCGTACGCCCGATCGAGAAGGTGTTGGTCTGGGGACGCAATCCGGAGCGCGCGCGGGCCCTGGCCGACGCGCTTGCCCGGCAGGGTGCGAACGCAGTTCCGGTGGCTGACCTTGCCCAGGCTGTGCCGCAGGCCGACATCGTGAGCTGCGCCACGACGTCGACCGCACCTCTGGTCAAAGGCGCATGGTTGCGGCCGGGAACCCATCTCGATCTGGTCGGCGCCTTTACGCCGCAGATGCGCGAAAGCGACGACGCGGCTATTTCGCGCAGCCGCGTCTTCATCGATACCTATCCTGGCGCGCTCGCCGAAGCGGGCGACCTGCTGCAACCCATCGCCGCCGGAAACTGGAACGCCGACAGGATCTGTGGCGATCTCCATGAACTGACAAAGGGCGCCAAGCAAGGCCGCCTTGACCGTGACGATATCACCCTGTTCAAGTCGGTGGGCGCGGCGATCGAGGATCTCGCGGCCGCGAGCTTGCTGGTGAGTAAGGCCAAAACGAGTTCATATGCGCGGCCTCCGGAGCGAGGATGCGCGGCAACGAAGGCCTGACGATGTCTACGCAGGAAAAGCCTGGCTTCTGCACGCTCTGCCGCTCCCGCTGCGGCACGATCAACGTCGTCGAGGATGACAGGCTCGTCGCGGTGCGGCCGAACCCGGTTCATCCAACCGGCAAGGCAATATGTCCAAAGGGCAGGGCCGCGCCGGAGATCGCGCATTCGGCCCGCCGCCTCAAGACGCCATTACGACGCACCGCGCCGAAGGGAGCCGCCGATCCCGGCTTCGTGCCGATCTCCTGGGACGAGGCGCTGACCGAGATCGCCGAGCGGCTGGGGCGCTACCGTGAGGAGACCGGGGCGGAATCGGTCGCGTTCGCGGTGACCTCCGGCTCCTCGTCCTCGACATCCGACAGCCTTGACTGGATCCAGCGCTTCATCCGCGGCTTCGGCAGCCCGAATAATTGCTTTTCGACCGAGATCTGCAATTGGCACAAGGACCACGCCCACGCCTTCACCTTTGGCTGTGCCCTGCCGACGCCAGACTATCGCCATTCCGAACTGATCCTGCTCTGGGGCCACAACCCTGCCAATGTCTGGCTAGCTCAGGCGGAGGCGATCAGCGCCGCGCGGGCGAAGGGCGCAAAGCTCGCGGTGATCGACCCGCGCCGGACCGGCTCGGCGCGCGACGCGGATCTGTGGCTGCGCATCCGCCCCGGCACCGATGCGGCGCTGGCGCTCGGCCTCGCGCGTTGGCTCATCGTCAATCAGGCCTATGACGCCGACTTCGTGCGGCATTGGACCAACGCTGCCTTCCTGATCCGCGACAGCGACGGTTGCTTCCTGCGGGCCGGCGATATCGGGCTTGAAGGCGACGGCTTTCTGGTCTGGGACGCGGTCGCGGGCGAAGCGGTGGCGGCCGAGGGCGGGCTCGCGACCGCAGCGCTCGAAGGATGCTTCGATGTCATCGGCCCTCAAGGCGCAATCGCCTGCCGCACCGGTTTCGATCACTATGTCGCGGCAGCGGAGCCCTACGATCCCACAGCGGTCGAGCGCATCACCGCCATCCCGGCGGCGCAAGTTGAGGAACTTGCGGCCACGATCTCTAAGGCATCATCGGTCTGCTATCACGGCTGGACCGGCCTTGGACAGCACAGCAATGCCTCGCAGACCGAACGCGCCGTCGCAACGCTCTATGCCTTGACCGGCCATTTCGATGCGCCGGGCGGCAATGTCAGGATGCCGAGCCTTCCGGTGCCGTCGCTGCATTCCATGGCGATGATTCCACCAGAAGCGCGAGCACGTACGCTCGGGCTGTCGGAACGGCCGCTCGGGCCGCCGGCCGACGGCTGGATCACCTCCACCGATTTCTACGACGCGGCGCTGACCGGGAAACCTTACCGCGTGCGCGCGTTGTTCGCGTTCGGCTCCAATTTGCTGGTCTCGCATCCGGCGCCGGAGCGCGGACGTGAGGCACTGAAGGCGCTCGACTTCCAGGTCCATTGCGATTTGTTCCTGAACCCCACCGCCGAGATGGCTGATATCGTGCTGCCGGTGTCGAGCCCCTGGGAGCACGAGGCATTGCGCCTCGGCTTCGAGATCTCGCCCGAGGCGCAGGAACTGGTGCAGCTGCGCCCGCAAATGATTCCGCGTCAGGGCGAAGCCCGTTCGGATATGTGGATCGTGTTTCAACTCGCCACGCGGCTCGGCATGGGCGAGCTTTTCTTTGATGGCGATGTCGAGAGGGGCTTTGAGCATCTGCTCGCCCCGCTCGGCCTCGATCTGCAAGCACTGCGGGCGAGGCCCGAAGGCATTCGTGTGCCGCTCAAGCACGGCCATCGCAAATACCAGACGACCGGCTTCGCCACGCAGACCGGCAAGGCCGAGCTCTATTCGGAACTGCTGCATCGCCACGGTTATCCGGCGGTGCCGCGCTTCGTCGAGCCGGCCGAGAGGCGCAGTGATGCGTTTCCGCTGACGCTGTTTTCCGCCAATAGCGGTTATTTCTGCCACAGCCAACATCGCGGCATCAATTCGCTGCGCCGCAAGCGCGCCGAGCCGACCGCCGAGATCCATCCCGAACTCGCCCGCCGCAAGAATATCCTGGAGGGTGACTGGATGTTGGTGCGCAGCCGTATGGGCGCGATCCGGATGCGCGCGGCCTTCAACGAAGCGCTCGCGCAGGACGTCGTGGCGAGCGATTATGGCTGGTGGCAGCCTGCGCCGGATCTCGGCCTGCCAGGCTATCTGCCGGACGAGACCCGGCTTGTCGGCGCCAGCTTCAACGCCGTCATCTCGGAACGCGGGCGCGATCCCCTGAGCGGATCGCTGGCGCTGCGCTCCTTTGCCGGCGATGTCGAACGTGACGAAAGCACCGCTTGGCAGGGCTGGCGCTCCTTCGTCGTCGCGGAGCGCCGCGAGGAATGCGCCGATGTGGTGGGGCTGACGTTACGGCCAGTCGATGGTGGCCCAATTCCGGCCTTCCGGCCAGGCCAATTTGTTAGCCTTCGGATTGGCGAGGCGATCCGCTCGTACTCGCTCACCGGGGCCGCGATCCCTGCGCCCGATGCCTATCGGATCGGTGTCAGGCACATTGAAGGCGGGCAGGTCTCGACGGCGGTCAGGCACGATCTCGCACCGGGCGACACCGTCGAATTGCAGTCACCGAAGGGCGGCTTCGTGCTGCCGTTGCGCAACGAGTTTCCGATCGTCTTGATTGCCGGCGGCATCGGCATCACGCCGTTCCTATCCTATCTCGAAACGCTCGAGGGCGGCGCCGACGAGCCACGCGTCACGCTGCATTATGGCTGCCGGAATAGCGAAAGCCGTCCGTTCCATCAACGGCTTGAAGCGTTGCAGCAGAGGCTGCCGAACCTGACGCTCGTCACGCATCTGAGCTGCCCACGGAGCGGCGACTGCTTCGATCGGCTAGGCCGGTTCACCGTGTCGGACATCGACGCGGGATTGCTCCGCGAGCGCGCGCGGATCTACATGTGCGCGTCGGATGAGATGATGGACGAGGTCGGCGCAGACCTGCAGGCGCGCGGTGTACCAGTCTTCGAGATTTTCAAGGAACGCTTCCGCTCTCCCGCGCCGCCCGCACTCGATGGCCTGATGTCGCGCCGAATCCATTTTGCCCGCTCTGCGCGCACATTGACATGGTCGCCGCAGACGCCGCTGGCCAGCATTCTCGCGGTGGCGGAAAACGCTGGTATTGCGATTCCGAGCGGCTGCCGCGTCGGACAATGCGAGAGCTGCGTCGTGCCGATCAAAACCGGCGAGGTCCGCCATCTCGTCGATTGCCCGGAGTTGGATGACGGGCATTGCCTGACCTGTCAGGCCGTTCCACTTTCCGATCTCGTCATTGACGCATGACGAGGCTTGCGGAAGCCACGGCTTGGATCGCAACTATTTGCGAACGTCGGTCTCGATCGCTGCGCCTCCCCGACTGGAACCCGCCGTCGATTGGCGGCGTGGTCCAGGTTCATCATATCCTTCACGTTCTATTGAGGTGTTTTCTTGAACCATGCCGACGTTGCACTACGCCTGACCTATCATCAGCGCGTTCGATGAATTCGGACTTCATAATCAGTGGTTACGGAACGGCCGCGCACCCTGCGAGACGCGCGGGGGGCATGAACATATCTCATCCTCTATGCGCATTGCCGTACGCAACAGCATCCGGTCTTGGCCCCTTCGCGCGATGATCTGAATCCCGAATGGAAGGCCGCTAGCGTTCCGGCCGCAGGGGATTGAAATCGCGGGCAGGCGCGCGTGATTGACGAATGGCGTGAAGGCGGCGTGAGCCCGAGGGTTTACTTCCTTGCCGTCGATCATTTTGGGGCCCAGTTGTACAAGGGGCCAAGCAGTACAGGGAACGGTCGGGGCCAGCAGAAGGTCGAACTCGCAAAAGAAGTCGGCGAGCGCGGCTCTGATGGCGGTACTTGCGCCGAGTGCGGCCGCTACCTCCACTCCGCGCAACGACAGACCGCGTTCGATCTGATTGGCCACATCGGGGTCGAATTGCCCTGGATCTTCTTGGAAGGCAGCGCCGTAGAGCCTGGCAAGTCCCGCATGCTGCAGAGGCATCAGCGCCTCCTCGGTGGCACTTTGCGGCCAGATCGGGTCCCGACGGAAAATTCGCAGTCCCTTTTTGCCGAGATGCTCGACGACGGCCTCGAGCCTTTCGGCGATGACGGGATCGACAGGGATATCCAGCGCTAAATTCGGCGAGAATGCGATTCGCAAATCCGAGGAGCCTGCGTCACCGCTTTCAACCAATGCGGAATCAGAATCACGGGCATCTGGACCTGCCATCGCCTCGAAGGCGAGAGCCGCGTCCGCGACGTTGCGGGCGATCGGTGCGATCACGGATATGTCGAAGAACGGCTCGGCGAACCCCGGGCCATATGGAATGGCACCATATGATGGCTTGAAGCCGACAACACCGACATGGGCCGGAGGACGCCGGCTTGAGCCGCCGGCGTCGGTGCCGATCGCCAGCGGTACAAGGTCAGCTGCGACGGCCGTTGCCGGACCGCCCGAGGAGCCACCGGGTGTCAATTCCGGATTGAGCGGATGTCGTGTCGGCCCGAACAGCAGCGACGTCGTCACGCCCTTGCAGGCGAATTCAGACGTGGCGCCCATGCCGACGACAATAGCTCCCGCCTGCTTCAATCGCTCGACGGCTATGGCGTCGCACGGCGCCACAAAGTCGGCAAAAAGCCGGGATCCCTGCGTGACCCGCCAGCCACCGACCCAGATATTGTCCTTGACCACAACGGGGACGCCGGCAAGGAGCATGCTTTCACCGAGCTGCAAGCGACGGTCAGTGTTGGCCGCGTCCGACAGTGACCGCTCGGCGTCAACAGTCACGACGGCGTTGAGCGCTGTGGCGGCCCCGATGCGATCCAGCGCCCCGCGGACGATTTCGACGGCTGACATGCGCCTGCTCGAAACTGCGGCGACGATGTCGTGCGCATTCATCGCGCGCCTCCCCGGAGTAGCGCTACCGTCCCACCAAACGCAAGGATCGCGAGGCCGATGAACGCGCCGGCAAGGCTGGCGAGGGTTTCAATGGCCGAAATCAGAACAGGCGTCACCAGCAAGCCCGCATACGAAGCTGTCAACACGGCTCCGGTCGTCTCGCCAATGCGGTCTTGCGGCGCAAGCCGGGCGACCTCCGCGAGAAAGATACCATTCCAGCCGCTTGCCGTCAGACCGAAAGCTGCTGCGAGCGAATACTGTCCCGCTTTGCCAAGCATGCCGCCCCATAGCCCGAACACCGCTGCGCAAACGGCCATTCCCAGTCCCAGGCCGATCAGGACTATGCGCGCGGAATTGATGCGCATCGCAAGGAAACCCCAGCCGAGCCGTCCGAACAAGCCGCCCGCTTGCGCGCAGGCCAGCGCGGCTCCGGCTTCGAGATGGCCGAGCCCGAGTTCGCGTACACCGAGCGAGACAAAGAAAGTGTTGAGAGCGAGCTGCATTCCACTAAAGGGAATCGAAGCCGCCGCGAGCGCTGCGATACGCCGGTCCGAGCTCACCAATGCCAGCCGTGCGCGGATGCCGAGTTGCGGAGGCGCTAGTGCTAGCCCTTTATATCGCGGGCGGAGCCATTCGAACACGATAATCCCGCCGATGGCACAGGCACCTACCGTTGCAAAGGACCACCGCGGGGCAAGCCAGATAGCGATAGCGGGCAACGCAAGCGAGCCGCAGACCGCACCAATCTGATTACCGGTCTGGCGCACCGAGAAGACCAGTGGACGTCGCTCACCGGTCACCAGTTTGCCCAGCAATGCCGCGCTGGCGGGTGTCTCGGGACCGAAGGCGAGGCCGAGACAAAGGCCTGCCAAAAGCAGGGCCGGACTTGATCCGAAGGCCGCGAGTGCCATGCTGGCGATCACCGCGCTGCCGCAGAGGGTTGCCATGCGCAGCGAGCCGACGCGGTTGATCAGGCCGCCCGTCCAAAACGATGTGACGACGCCGACGGCGAAGACGGCGGTGGAAAACATCGAGAGGCTGAGAATATCGAGGTGGGCGGAGGGTGCCACAGCCCCCGGTGCAAACAACGCGAGCGCGACCAGCGCCTGCAGCCACGTCATGGCCGCGAGTGCTGGCAAGAGTGCTGGCAAGAGTGCTGGCTGAGCTGCCGTCGGTGCGTGTATCATCTGCCAGGGCCTGGCAGACCAGGAACCATAGGGCAGGAGAGCAAATGGCCGGCGGAATATCGATTCATGCTGTTGATGTCGCGAGCGGGCGTCCGGCCCAGGGCTTGCGTGTCGAAATATGGCGCATCGAACCCGCACCCACGCGGATCGCAGAAGGCCGACTTGGCTCGAATGGCCAGCTCGACCATCCAGTCGTAGGCGGATTGGGAATCGAGGCAGGTGAATACGAGGTTCACTTTCACCTTGGCGAATTCTTCGCGGGTGGCGCTGGCGCCAGCTTTCTCACTGTCGCGCCTTTCCGTTTCAGGATTGAGGAGGTGGATCAGCATTTTCATCTGCCAATGAAGTTCACCCGCTGGGGCTATTCCCTGTTTCGCGGTGCGTGAGACGCGCGTCAGCTGGTCAATCGCTTCGAGAGGCCGGTGACGCGCTCCATGATCGCCATGAGCGCCACCGTGGCGATGATGAGAACACCCGACAATGCGGCGATTGTCACGTCGAGCTTGCCCTCAAGGTCCTGCCACATCCGGATCGGCAACATGTCGGTTGCCGCATCCCGCAGGAACAGCGAGACAGGCACATTGTCGAACGAGGACATGAAGGCGATGAACGCGCCGGCAATGACCCCCGGGCGGATCAGGGGAAATACGATCCTTCGAAACGTGTAAAAGCGGCTGGCGCCGAGAATGGCTGAACTTTCCAGCAGGGTCGTCTCCAGCTGGGCGAGCGCCGCCACCGTGTTGCGCACCACATAGGGAACGCAGACAACGGTGTGGCCTATGATCAGCGTGAGCGGGGATACCGGCAGGCCTACCAGCGAGAACAGCATCAGGGCGGAGAGCCCAAAGGCGAGCGCGGGAAGCACCAGCGGCGACATGAACAGCGAGTCCAGCAGGCGTGCCGATAGCGTAGGCGAGCGTGCAATGGCCAGGGCCGCGGCAACGCCGAGCACGACGGACAGGCCGGTCGACCACATCGCGACGACAAAGCTGTTCTTTGCGGCAAAATGCAGTTGCCAAGCGTTCCACAGCTCAGCGTACCACCGCGCCGAATAGCCGGGCGGCGGAAATTTGAGTGAAAAGCCGTTGGTGAACGAGACGATCAGAACGACAAGCGAGGGCGCGATGATGACGATCAGCGCGATCAGCGCGACCGCCGTCATGACGACTTCGAAGCTGATGGCCTCCCATGTGCGTTTTCGGCCACCCATCGATCAGGCTCCACCATATCCGCGTGACAACCGGCCCAGCATGCCGAACACGGTCACGACGGCGAGAACCGCAAGAAGAAAGATGATCGAGATCGCGGAGGCAAATGGCCAGTTCTGTAGTGTCGAGGCCTGCTGGTAGAGATACATCGGCATGAAGAGCATTTGTCCACCGCCGACGAGGGATTGCGTGATGAAGGCCGTGATGGCTGCGGCGTAGGTGAGCGTGCAACCGGCGATCACGCCTGGCAGTGACAATGGCAGCACCACTCTCCAAAAGGTACGCCAGCTTCCGGCACCGAGAGAGCAGGACGCATCCTCAAGGTTCATGTCAATCCGACCGAGCGCGGTGATGAGCGGCAACGTCATCAACGGCATCTGAACCTGGGCCAGAGCAAGGACCACCCCGACCTGGGTGTAGAGAAGGCGAATTGGAGTGTCGATTGCACCGATTGAGAGAAGCGTCGAGTTGATGATGCCCTGACGGCCCAGGATCACGATCCAGGCAAAGGTGCGTACCACGACGCTCGTCAGCAGCGGCAAAAGCACGATGAGGATGATGAGCGTCTGGGCGCGCGATCCGACGCGGTGGTAGAGCCATGCGATTGGAAAACCCAGCACCAGGCACAATGCGGTCACTTCCGCGCCCAGGAGTAGCGTTGAGCCAAGTACACTCAGGCTGAATGGATCGGTCAGGAAATGAACGTATTGGCCGATACCCCAGACGACACCGGCCGTATCGTTGTGCAGCGACAGAACGAACAGCTGCACCAATGGCGCGACGAAGAAGAACAGGAAGAACAGGGCCAGCGGTGTGGCCAGCCCTATGCCGTATGATGTGACGTCGCGCGGCACCGATGCGGCAGCCATCGTCGTGGTCCTCAGAGCTTGATTTCGCGGTTGAACCGTTCGATCCAGGCGGAACGCTGCTCGTTGATCTTCTTCCAGTCTTGAAAGACGAATTTCTTCTTCAATTCCGCGGTGTCTTTCGCCAGCACGCGGGCGATTTCACCCCCCATCGGGACCTTTGAATTCGTCGGAACGATCAGATAGGGCGAATTCATCAGGGTTGTCTGCACCTCGGGCGAGAGGGACGCTTCAATGAGCCTGAAGGCGAGTTCCCTGTTTGGCGAGTTCTTGACGACGTGGATCGTGGTCTTGAAGGCGATCGCGCCTTCCTTCGGCGCCACGAATTCAACGGGAACGCCGCGCGCCTTGAGGATTTGGATGGCATTGAAATTACCGGGCGAAATATCGATCTGCCCCTGCTGGAACAACGTCGCCAATGCACCCGGATTGGCTGCGACCGCTGCCAGGTTGGGCTTCAGCGCTTCCAATGCCTTGAAGGCGGGATCGACATTGGCTTCCGATCCGCCATGCATCTTGGCGATTTCCACAAGCCATCCGGTGCCAAGCGTCGAATTGAGATTGGTAATGCCGACTTTTCCCTTGAACTCCGGCTTCCAGAGATCGGCCCACGAGGTAGGCGGAGTCTTGATCGTGTCGGGATTGTAGGTGAGCCCGACGACTTGGAAGAACGGCGCCGGTCCCATCGGCTCCTGTGCTTCGGCAATGAGGTCCTTGTAATAGGTGCTCTTCTCGACCGGGAACGCCTCGACGAGGTCCTGACCAATAGCAACGAGAGCCGGACCGGGATCATGCAGCATCACATCGATCGGCGGATTAGCGCGCGCTGCGTTCACTTTTGCGATCTGGTCGACGGACAGCATTGGATCAAGCACGATCGATGCATCGGCGTTCGCCTTGCGGAAGGCCGGCACCAGCACCGCTTTGTGGGCCTCCTCCCAGCTACCTGTGAAAGTGGCGAAAACCAGCGGACGGGCCTGGGCGTAGCTTAGTCCCGGAAACGCCTTCATAGCCCCGAGCGTCAATGCGGTCGTTAAGAGGGTTCTGCGATTGATCATGAGGCTTTACTCCCGTTGTGTGGTGACGCGGTGCTCAAAGTGATGCAGGAAAAACAGTTGCGAGAGCAGGCGCGAGCGGCGCAATACGTACCGCAACGCCGCTCTCCAGCAGGCGCGTGTCGCCAAAGCGTGCCTGGGATATCTTCACGCCCGATCCGTCGGCGGTCGTGACTTCATGCACGACGGTCGCGCCGAGCGGCAGCGCCATGCCGACCACGCCGGCGAAGCCGGAATCGTCGGTAACGAACTGCAAGTGCTCTGGACGAATACAGACGGTGACGCGACCGCCTTCCGCCATCGACTTCGATGCCGGCCGCGCGATGACGTCGGCGCCAGCGTCGAGGCGAACTTTCGCGCCGGTCGGATCGGCCGAGACCAGTGTGCCGGGCATGCGATTGGTGGAGCCGACGAACGTGTTCACGAACAGGGTCTGCGGACGGTCATAGACGTCGGACGGGGATCCGAACTGTTCGAGCCGGCCCTGGCTGAGAACCGCGACCCGGTCGGCCATCGACAGCGCTTCTTCCTGGTCGTGCGTGACAATGAGTGTCGTAATGCCTGAAACCCGCTGCAGTCGCTTGACTTCGATCTGCATGTCGAGCCGCAGGTTCTTGTCGAGCGCTGCAAAGGGCTCGTCGAGCAGCAGGATCGACGGTTTGATCGCCAGTGCGCGTGCCAGTGCTACGCGCTGTTGCTGGCCACCGGAGAGCTGCCGCGGCAGGCGCTCGGCCATGGCGGGAAGCTGGACGAGTTCGAGCAGCCTTTGCGCCTCTTTCCTGCGCGTCGCCGTGTCGACGCCGCGGGCGGCGAGGCCATAGGCCACGTTCTCGGCGATCGTCAAATGCGGGAACAGCGCATAGTTCTGGAAGACGATGCCGACGGCACGCTTGTTTGGCGGCAGCGTATCGACGATTTCGTCGCCGATGATGATCCGTCCCTGGGTCTGAGCGATAAAGCCGGCCACGACGCGCAGCAGCGTGGTCTTGCCGCAGCCGGACGGACCGAGCAGTGCGATGATTTCGCCGCCCTTCACGTCGAGATTGATGTTTTCCACCGCGATCGCGCCACCGGGATAGCGGTGGGTGATTGCGTCAAGTACGAGCGAACGACCGCCCATCAGTTCAGCCATGGAGCACTCCTCCCGACCATGGGAAAGCAAATCCCGTGCCTGCACTATCGTCATTTGCGCGGAGTTCGTGCATTCTTCCTCGATGACGATCGAAACGAACCCCTGCGAATTGACGGCCACCGCTCTTGCCAACGCTTTGGCGCGGCGTGAGATTTCTGCACGTGATGCGCTTGATGCGCATCTCGCGCGCATCACCACACTCGACGGCCGGCTTTCGGCTTTCATCACCGTCGATGCGGATGGTGCGCGCCGTCAGGCCGACGCATGCGATGCGGCACGCGGACCGACAGGGCCGCTGCATGGCGTTCCGATTGCCGTGAAGGACCTGACCACTACAAGGGGCTTGCGCACGACGTATGGATCGTTGCTGTTCCAGCACAATGTCCCGGAGCAAGACGAGCTTGTGGTGGCGAGGCTTCGGCAGGCAGGCGCTGTGATCATCGGTAAGTCCAACACGCCGGAATTCGGTTTTGGCGCGGTGTGCACTAATCGGCTGTGCGGGCCAACGCGGAATCCCTTCGACGTTGCGCTGACGTCCGGTGGCTCGTCGGGCGGTTCTGCTGTCGCCGTCGCAACGGGAATGGCTCCTCTCGCTCACGGCACCGATTTTGGCGGCTCGGTGCGGACGCCGGCAAGTTTCTGCGATGTGGCCTCGATCCGTCCGACACCAGGCCGGATAGCTGCGCCCGCGCGCGCCCTTGGCTGGGACATGCTCGCCACGCACGGACTTCTGGCGCGCAGCGTTGACGATCTCGAACTTGGGCTCTCGGCCTGCGTTGGACCCGACATTCTTGATCCGTTGTCCATCGGCACCGAGCCGCGCACTGGATTTGCGGTGGGACGGCCGCAGCTGGCAGTCACGCCTGACTTCGGCGTCGCACCGGTTGCGAAGGAAGTCCGCGCGCGGTTTACCGCGGCTTGCGATCCACTGTCTGAGATCGCCGATCTCGAAGAGGTCTCCCCCGACTGCGGCGGCGCCATTGAAGCCTTCCGTGCGCTGCGCGCGGCCCATGTCGCGGACGGCTATGGCGCGTTGCTGCGAGACCGGCGGGCCGAACTCACGCCGACTGTCATTTGGAACATCGAGGCGGGTGCGCAACTCACGGCGCAGGATTATCTCACCGCCGAGCGGCGGCGCACCACTATCTATCGCAGCTTTCGCGGTCTGATGGCGCGCAAGGATTTCCTCGTCGCGCCGGCCGCCTCGGTCTTCCCGTGGAACAATGATACATGCGACGTGACACGGATCGACGATATGGACCTCCAAACGCCGATCGACTATCTCGCCGTCACCTTCATTGTCTCGCTGGTCGGCTTCCCGGTGCTCACCTTGCCGACGCCGAGACAGCCGGATCAGAAGCCGTTCGGCGTTCAGATCATTGCCGCCCCGGGGGAGGAGTCCAAATTGTTCGCATTCGGCCGTCGGATCGAAGAGCAACTGGGCTTTTGTCATCGTCGGCCACCCATCTGATCACGCGTCGCGATGTTCGAGGCGGGCGGCGAGCGGCGCTGCGAGGCCGCTCGACGGTTTCGCGTCGGGCCGGCGAAATGTCCCCGCGCTCGCTTTTCGCAGGCGGAGCGCGTGCAGGGCTTCGACCTGTTTCACGGCCGCAACGACCTGGTCGATCACAGGTACCGGAATTCGATCGGCGACCCGCTCGGCCAGTCCCGATAAAGGCGCGCCGGCCAGAATAAGGACGTCGGCTTCATCCTCCTCCACGGCTCGCTTTGCGAGTTCAACCAGGAGATCTTCCTTTTCGGAGCCGACCTCGGCGATCTCGCGGAATGGGCCATCGAGCATGCGGATGCCGGCACACCGTTCCCAAAGCCCGTGGGAACGAACGCATTCCTCAAACCAGGGCCCTAACGCCCGCGCAAACGTCACAAGGCCAAATCGTCGTCCCGCCATGCATGCCGTGAGCATCGCTGCCTCGGCCATGCCGACGACGGGAATGTCGAACAATTCCCTGGCCGCAAACAGTCCGGGATCGCCGAAGGCCGCGATGATCGCACCGTCAAATTCCCGGTGGCGTTCCGCGAGCATTTCCAGTGCCACGGCCCCGCCGATCTGGGCTTCAGCGCGGGTCGAAATGTAGGGCACACCCCGCGGCGCGGTGAGGGGGATCAAGGATGTTCCCGGTGCAGCGGCGCGCTGTCCGACCTTCAGCATGAGATCGGTGATATCTGCGCGCGTGTTCGGATTGAGCAGCAGGATATTCATCGTCAGGCCGCCGGTCTGCTGATCGGGATTTTGGGCAAAACCTCCAAGAGCGCCGTGCCAGTGCGCTGCACATGCGCCGAGAGGAGACGCCCTGCTGCTTCGCCATCGCGAGCTTCGAGTGCGGCAAGAATGGCCGCGTGTTCCTCAACGGAATTGCTCCAGCGCCGCTCCGCACCGAGCGCCAGATAGCGGGCCCGCTCTGCCCTCGACAGCAATGTCTCGTGCGCCTCGCGCAGTGGCGCATTCCGTGCTGCCCGAACGATCAGGCCGTGTATCTCTCCATTGATGGCGAAATAATCGTCGAGCTTGCCGGCGCTGTGGTAACTCTCCATACGCGTCTGCAGGAGGCGCAGACGTTGTAATTCACGTTCGGTGATGCGTTGGGCCGCGAGCTCAGCCGCAAGCCGTTCGATCCCTGCGAGCGCTTCGAACAACTCGAGTATGCGATCTGTTTCGATATCGGCGATCCGCGGGCTGCGGTTCGGCCTTAATTCCACCAGCCCTTCCGCCGCCAACAGCTTCATGGCTTCACGCAACGGCGTTCGGGAAACGCCAAGCGCCTCGGACAACCTGGTTTCTTGCGTCGACGATCCAGGCTCCAGCTCTCCGCGGATGATCATGTCGCGCATCCGCGCCGCGGCGCGCTCATGCAGGCCTGTCCGCTTGAGCTTGAGTGACTTTCGCCCGGCAACGTCGTCCTTTTTGTTCTGCACGCTGCGCCTCGCTGGGTTTCGTTTTAGCGGCTATTGGCGTTGAGAGTTGCCTAAAATTACCCCTTATCTAGATGAAAACAATGGCATATTGAAGAAATTGTATGCAGTGTGCAGAAATTCGTTGCGGTGGCTGATTTTGGGAATGATGATCGCGGCAGCGGGCGTCGTTGCGCCGTAGCGAGCCGAAACGTGCCAGTGAATTCAATGCGAACGCGCCTTGGGATGCTCGCCATCATCGAATTCGGTGCTCGAACCGGTGACCTGCGCCATGCTCGCCGGAGCCCCCGGGATCAGCGCGCACTTTTCCCGCTTCCGGGTGACCGAGATCGCGCTGGATGCCCAGCGCTCGATCAGTTCGATCCATCCAGGATGTTGCCGACGGCGGATTTGCTTGCCGACGCCAAGGTCGATGCCGTGGCCTGGAACGGCACCTCGGCCAGCTGGCTTGGAATCGAGCGCGACCGGAGCCTTTGCGAAGCGATCAGTGCGCGCACTGGAAAGCCTGCAACGACGTCGACGCTGGCCTGCATCGATGCGGTGCGGTCGAGTGGCGCGCAAAGGGTCGGCTTCGTGACGCCCTATACCGACGACGTGCAACTGCGTATCGGCAAGGTTTGGGCCAGTGATGGTATTGCCTGTCATGCCGAGCGACATCTCGGCCTGCGCGATAATTTCTCGTTCGGCGAGGTAAAGCCTGCCGAGATTGCTGACATGATCCGTGCCGTTGCTGCAGAGGGCTGCGACGCGATCGTGATTCTGTGCACGAACATGGACGGGGCAGCCATTACGGAGGCCCTGGAGCGTGAACTGAATGTCTTGATTCTCGACTCCGTCGCAGTCACGCTGTGGCGAACGCTGTTGCTTGCCAAGGCAGACCCGAGACTATTGTCAGGGTGGGGGCGGGTATTTCAGTCCCCACTCCCCTAGAAGCGACCGGAGGCATTTCACTTGGCACAGTTTGACCTCGCCATCCGCGGCGGCACCATCGTAACGGCCAGCGACGAATTCCAGGCTGATATCGGCGTTCGTGACGGGCGCATCGTGAGCATTGCCGATCGTATCGAGGGAGCATCTCGGGAGATCGACGCAACGGGCCTGCTGGCTTTGCCTGGCGGCATCGACAGCCACGTCCATATTTCGCAGGAGTCCGGACCCGATGTCGTGATGGCCGACAATTTTGCGTCGGCTACGCGTGCTGCTGCGGCCGGCGGCAATACCACGATCCTGCCATTTGCGCTTCAGATCAAAGGTTCTTCGCTGCGTGCCTGTGTCGAGGAATACCGGAAACTCGCCGAAGGCGAATGCTACATCGACACATCATTTCATTTGATCATATCCGACCCGACGGCGGTCGTTCTCGGGCAGGAATTGCCGGCGCTCGTCAAGGACGGCTACACGTCCTTCAAGGTCTTCATGACTTATGACGATCTCGTTCTCAGCGACAAGCAGTTGCTCGAGGTTTTCGAGGTGGCCCGCCGCGAGCAGGCGCTCGTCATGGTGCATTGTGAAGGGTACGATGCGATCCGCCACCTGACCGAAAAACTGGAACGTGAAGGGCATATCGCGCCGTATTTTCACGGAGCCTCGCGGCCGCAGATCGTTGAGAGGGAAGCGACGCACCGCGCGATCAGTCATGCCGAGCTTGTTGGCGTCCCGATCATGATCGTTCACGTGTCGGGCAGGGAGGCCATGGAGCAGGTACGCTGGGCTCAGCAGCGGGGTTTGCCGGTTCATGCGGAGACCTGCCCACAATACATCACCCTGACTGCCGACGATATGAAGGGCCTGAATATGGACATGAGCGGTGCGAAATATGTCTGCTCGCCGCCGCCGCGCGACAAGGAGAGCCAGGACGCGATCTGGGAAGGTATCACCTCTGGCGTCTTTCAGACCTTTTCATCCGATCATTGCCCGTTTCGTTATGACGATCCAAAGGGCAAGATGACGCCTAATTCGCGCACATCGTTTCGCTGGGTACCAAACGGAATCCCCGGAGTGGAAACGCGGCTGCCGATCTTCTTCTCGGAAGGCGTATCGAAGGGGCGGATCAGCCTGCAGAAATTCGTCGAGCTGACCTCCACCAATCACGCGCGCATTTATGGTCTCTACCCTCGCAAGGGTTCGATCGGGGTGGGCTTCGACGCCGATATCGTGTTGTGGGATCCAAAATTGAAGAAGACAATCCGGCAATCCGATCTGCATCATGGTTCGGACTACACGCCCTGGGAGGGGTTTGAGGTGACAGGCTGGCCGGTCACGACCATTGCCCGCGGGCGGGTGGTTGCGGACAATGGAAAGATCGTCGGAGAGAAGGGTGCAGGGGAGGTGCTCAGCCGTGGTACCTCTAGCCTGATCTGAGGGGCTGTCTCGCAACGCAGTTATAGTTCCGCTGCGCGACCTCGGTGGATACGCGCCGGACGTGTCGATGCAGGCGCAGATCGTCAACCTGCTGCTCGACCTGCAGGACCGGCTTGAGCTACCTGTTCATCGCGCACGATCTCGCCGTGGTGCGCGCGGTCTCGACCCGCGTCGCAGTGATGTATGCCGGCTCGGTTGTCGAGATCGCGCCGAAGGCGCAAATTTATGCTGATCCACAGCATCCCTATTCGCGCGCGCTGCTCGATGCCGTGCCGCGCGTCGATCCGGATTTTGTCCGGCATCCAGTGGTGGCCGGCGAGGTGCCGAGCCTGCTCGATCCGCCGACCGGCTGCTCTTTCCACCCGCGCTGCCCGTTCACGATGGAGCGATGCCGCATTGAACCGCCGTTGCTGAAAGAATCCGGCCCCGGTCGCCGGTTGGCCTGCCATCTCTCCTCGACGTGAAGACCTGGACCGAAGAACCTGGTCCACGTCCCGCCGCTACCTGCCTGCGCTGCTCGCAACGATCGAGGACGACGAGGTGACGAGCTTGCTCAGCGCAAGATAGACCAGGCCCGAGACGCCGATGCCGAATAGCCAGCTCAGATCGGCGCCGCCGAGCAGATTGGTCGAGATCGGTCCCTGGAGCGCGCCGACCAGACCGTCTTCCACCGACCAGCCGGCCACGAGACCCGCGAGGAACGCGATCATGCCGGCCCAGTTGATGTCGCCATAGACGCTGGTCTCCGGTGACCGATAGAGCTCGGGAACATCGATCTTGCCCTTCCGCTTGAGGAAGAAGTCCGCGAGCACCACGCCGGCCCACGGGCTCATCCATAGCAACAGGCTGATCATCCAGTTGTCGAACGCCTTGGCGAAGGACGGCGCGAAGATGAAATACAGCGTGACCAGATAGCCGGCGATGCCGACGATCACGGTGAGCCAGAAGCGCGAGAGCTTGAGCCCCGCGCTCAGCGCCGCCAGTGTCGCCGAGTAGACGTTGAGGATGTTGGTCGCGATCGGGCCGTGCAGCACCATCAAGAGGACCAGGATGCTGACCGGCCCTCCGAACACCGCGCTAACCATCTTGGCGGGATCGGTGTCGAGCGTCGTCGAGGCGATGGTTGCGCCGAGAATGCCGAGCCAGACCGTCGGCACGAACATGCCGATATAGCTGTACCAGAACACGGACTTCGAAGGCACGCTACGCGGCACGAAGCGTGAATAGTCGGACGCCCAGGTGACCCAGGAAATGCCCCAGCCGACGCCTATCGCCGTCGTCAGCAGCGTCAGCATCGCAAGATGGGCGCCCGGCGGCAGCGAGGACGTCAGTCCCCAATTGGCGACGCCGGGACGGGTCCACGCCAAAATGCTCATCAGCACCATGATGGCGATAGTCGGCGGTACCGTGTATTTCTCGAAGGTGCGGATCGCGTAGAAACCATAGACCCCGATTAGGACCTGCGCCGCCATCACCAGCGTGATGATGACGATCTCGATCAGCCAAGTATCGGCAACGCCAAACTGGCTGAGGATGCCGACCGAAACCTTGACCGGGAAGTAGGTGTTCACGCCGATCCAGCCCAGCGTCATCAGGAACATCAGGATGCTCGGCAGGTAGGCGCCGCGGACGCCGAATGCGGATCGGCTCAGCACCATCTGATTGACGCCGGTCTTATGCCCCATCACCGTGAAGGTCGCAAAGATCGCGCAGCCGACGATGTTGCCGAGCACGATGACCGCGATCGTCTCCATCAGGCCGAGCTTGAGGATGATGCCGAGCGCACCGAGCGCCCAGTTGACCGGCGCGATGTTGGCGCCGGCCCAGATCCACATCTGCTGCGGCCCGGTCGAGTCCCGGTCCGCGTCGGGAATTGGCTCGATGCTGTGAATATCAGCGCGAAGTTCGGAATTCTTCATGACATCCCCCAATACGAAGCACGCTTCGCATCATCGCAGCATAATTCGTGCCATTACGCGCGGGGTGGCCTGGGGACGGCTCGTGCGGCCACGGGATGCAAGCTGCGTTGCGCCGGATTGCTACTGAATTTTCAAGCGCGATCCGGCATCACACACCGGCGCGCATCTGCATTTATCTAGTCATCTGCTTGCAGGTCGGCCGCGAGCGCGGGGCTTGGGGGCATGGCGCTGGCGAGCAGCGGTCCGATGATAAATTGGGCAGCCCAACTCAAAAGTGCAGCAGCCGCGGCTAATCAAATAGGGCAGTGGCGCTGTCGCGAGCGGGGTTGCCGGCGACGATGCGCTGCATCATCTCGATGAACAGCGCTTGTTCCTGCTCGCTCAGATCGCCGAGCGTCGCACGGTGCGCTCTTCGTGCCGCGCCCTCGATTTTGACGAGCAGGGCGGCGCCCGCCGGCGTCAAACGGCACAAGCGCGCCCGTCGATCGTCCTTGTTGACGGCGCGTTCCACGAGATTTCGTGCGGCGAGCCGCTTCAGTGCGCCGGTCGTTGTGGTCCGATCGAGAGCGATATCGGCCGCCAAAGTGGTCTGATCGGCCGTTTCACGCACCGCCAGCGCAGAGAGCAGGCTGTATTGCAATGGCGTGACCTCGAACGCGCCGCATGCGTCCTGAAACAGCGCAACGTGAATCTGGTGCAGGCGCCGGATCAGATAGCCGGGTCGTTGGGACAAGGGCCAGGGGCGGTGCTTGCCCCCGCTGCGACGTTTCTTTGCTTGCCGCAATGCACGCTCTCCCAACCCTGAACCCCGTCGCGCTTAGCTCGATTCGAGTGCGCTGGCCACCGTCGGATCATGGCACGAAGCTTGCTTTTGTAAAATACGAAGCATGCTTCGTAATTCGCGAGGGCAATCGCCTGCGCGGAATAGAGGAGAGCGCCATGTCCGTCACCGTCAGCTCCGTCACTGCCAGCTTCGATCTTCTGCTGCGAGGCGGTCGCGTGATCTGTCCGGCGTCCGGCGTGGACGGCATCAGGGACGTCGCGATCCGCAACGGCAAGATCGCGGCGGTCGCGCCGGACATCCTGCCGACCAGCGCCAGGGAGGTGGTCGACGTCGGCGGCAAGCTGGTGCTGCCCGGATTGATCGACACCCATGCGCATGTCTATCAATACGTCTCCGGCCGCTTCGGCATGAAT
This sequence comes from Bradyrhizobium nivariense, assembly GCF_029846715.1. Lineage (GTDB taxonomy): Bacteria > Pseudomonadota > Alphaproteobacteria > Rhizobiales > Xanthobacteraceae > Bradyrhizobium. The sequence continues at coordinate 87,825 of NZ_JARVWW010000021.1, read as the reverse complement.
GCCGACATGGTCGGCGTGCAGTCGGGCGTGACCACGGTGATCGACCAGGGCGGTCCGTCCTGCATGACGCTGCCCGGCTTTCGTCATTTCATCGCGGAGCCTTCCAGCTCGCGCGTCTATGCCTTTCTTTCCGCTTATCTCGTCGGCGGGCTTGAAGGGCATTTCTATCCGCAGCTCTATAGCCCCGACGGCGTTGACATCGACGCGACCGTCAAGTCGGCGACGGCCAATCTCGACATCGTGCGCGGCATCAAGGCCCATGCCGAGATCGGCGGCTTCGCGCGCTGGGGCATTCGCGTCATCGAGATGGCGGCGGAGATCGGCAAGCGCGCCGATCTGCCGGTCTATGTGCATTTCGGCCAGCTCTGGGGCCTGCCCGAAAGCGGCGCCAATGGCGAAGATGCCGACACGATCCTGACCCGCGTCATCCCGCTTCTGCGTGAAGGCGACATTCTCGCGCATCCCTTCACGCGCCATCCCGGCGGCTTCGTCAACCGCGAAGGCGAGGTGCATCCGGTCATCCAGGCGGCGCTCGACCGCGGCCTGAAGGTCGATGTCGGTCACGGCAGCCATTTCTCGTACCGGCTCGCGAAGAAGGCGATCGCTGCCGGCATCATTCCGACCACGCTGGGAGCCGACATCCACGGCTACAACACCCACGTGCCCGCGCCGGCCGGGACGCCCGACCAGCACGAGGACGAGGAGAACCATCCCTTCGCGGGACAGGCCAAGTTCAGTCTGGTGCAGGCGATGAGCTCGATGATGGCGCTCGGCCTGTCGCTGGAGCAGGTGGTGCCTATGGTCACCTCCAATCCGGCCAAAATGCTCGGCCGCAGCGAGGAGATCGGCGCTCTCAAGGTCGGCATGGACGCCGACGTCTCCGTGCTCGCGGAGAAGAGCGGCCGCTTCGTCCTCAAGGACAATGAGAAGAACGAGGTGATCGCCGAGCGCCTGCTTCAGCCGGCGTTCTGCTTGCGCGCCGGCACGCGCTTCGACGCGGTCGCGCCGATCCTGCCGCAGGCCGTCGCGGCATAGGCCGCGCGGTGATGGAGAACGCGGAGTTGCGCAACGAGCGAGAGTTTCCTTCTGGCAAGTCCGGACAGGGCGTGGGAGCACGGCTGCCGCGGAAGGAGGACGACCGGCTGATGCGCGGCCGCGGCCAGTTTGTCGCCGATATTCGCCTTGCCGGCCTTCAGGACGTCGCGTTCGTGCGCAGCCCGCTGGCGCATGCGCGGATCCGCGGCATCCATGTGCCCGAGCGCTATCGCGGCAGCGTGTTCACGGCAGACGATCTTGTCGGCATCAAACCGATCCGCGCGGTCTCGGGCCTTCCGGGCTTCAAGATTTCGGAGCAGCCGGTGCTGGCCACCGGAAAGGTGCGCCAGGTCGGCGAGCTCGTCGCGATGTGTCTCGCACCGACGCGCGCCGAGGCGGAGGACATCGCGGCGTCCGTGACGCTCGATCTGGAGGAGCTGCCCGCAATCTACGACATGCTGAAGGCACGCGAGCCCGGCTCGGCGCTGGTGCACGAGCATTGGGGCGACAACGTCTTCCTTGAGACCAATTACGAGGTCGACATCTCCGCGGCGCTCGACGCGCCGATCAAGGTGACGCGCGAGATCTCGACCGCGCGGCAGTGCATGTCTCCGCTGGAAGGCCGTGGCGTGGTCGCGACGTTCGATCGCAGGCTCGATCAGCTCAGGCTGCACTCCGCGGCCCAGATGCCGCACATCACGCGCAGCGGGCTTGCCGAATGTCTCGGCATGGAAGAGGGGCAGATCCGTGTCATCTCGCCCGATGTCGGCGGTGGCTTCGGCCACAAGGGAATCCTGTTGCCTGAAGAGGTCTGCCTGTCCTGGCTGACCATGAGCTGCGGCCATCCCGTGCGCTGGACCGAGGACCGCCGCGAGCATCTGGTCGCCAGCTCCAATTGCCGCGAGCACCATTACAAGATCACCGTCTATGCCGACCGCGACGGGACGTTGCGCGGCATCGATTGCGAAGCGACCGTGGATTCCGGTGCCTACTCATCCTATCCGTTCTCGGCGTGTCTCGAAGCAGCGCAGGTCGCGAGCATCCTGCCGGGTCCGTATCAGATGCCGGCCTATCGTTGCCGCACCTTTTCGGTCGCCACCAACAAATGTCCGATCCTGCCCTATCGGGGCGTGGCGCGCACCGGCGTCTGCTTTGCGCTGGAATTGATGCTCGACCTTGTCGCGGTCGAGGCCGGGCTCGAGCCCGGCGAGGTGCGGCTGCGCAATCTGGTGCAGCCGGAGCAGATGCCGTTCGACAACATCACCAAGAAGCATTTTGACAGTGGCGATTATCCGCAAGCCATGCGGCGCGCGCTGGCGGCGATCGACGTGAACGCCATTCGCTCGAAGCAAAGTCAGGGCGGGGCTGACGGCCGCCGGATCGGCGTCGGCGTCTCCATCTATTGCGAGCAAGCCGCGCACGGCACGTCGGTCTATTCCGGCTGGGGGATCCCGATGGTGCCGGGCCACGAACAGGCATCGGCGCGGTTGACGCCGGACGGCGGCCTCGAATTGCGCGTCGGTGTGCATTCACACGGGCAGGGCATGGAGACGACGCTCGCCCAGGTCGCGCATGAGATGCTCGGCATCGACGTCGCAAAGATCCGCATCATCCTCGGCGACACCGCGATGACGCCCTATTCGACCGGCACCTGGGGCTCGCGTTCGATGGTCATGGCGGGCGGCGCGGTGGCGACCGCCTGCCGCGAGCTCGGCGAACGTGCGAGGCGCATCGGCGCCAAATTGTTGCAGCACGATCCGGCCTCCGTCGTGTTGCAGAATGGCGAGGTGTGCGGCGTCAACGGCAGCGTCAGCCTCAAGACGATCGCGCACACCTGGTATCGCCGCCCGCAGGATCTGCCGGCCGACGTCGATCCCGGCGGGTTGGAAGTGACTCTGGGCTACAAGCCGGTCCGTGACAGCGGGACCTTCAGCTACGCCGCGCATGCGGCTGTCGTCGCGGTCGATCCTGATGTCGGCGAGGTCGAGATCCTCGACTACGTGATCGTCGAGGACGGTGGCGTCCTGGTCAACCCGATGGTCGTCGACGGCCAGATCTATGGCGGCCTCGCTCAGGGGATCGGTACCGCGCTCTATGAGGAAATGCCGTTCGATACGTCGGGACAGCCGCTGGCGACGACGCTGGCCGACTATCTGCTCCCCGGTGCGACTGAGGTTCCGGCGGCCCGTCTCGATCACATGGAGACGCCGTCGCCCTATACGCAGTTTGGCGTCAAGGGCATCGGCGAGGGCGGTGCCATTGCGCCGCCCGCCGCGATTGTCAACGCCGTCAACGACGCGTTGCGGCCGCTCGGTGTCGAGCTGATGCAATCGCCGATCACGCCGCATCGAATCGTCGCGGCCGTGCTCGCTGCCCGCGCTATCGGAAGGAGCGCGGCATGAAGCCTGCGCCTTTCGGCTATGAGCGCCCGCGCGATCTCAACTCGGCGCTGTCGATGCTCGCCACGGCTAGTGGATCTGCGAAGATCATCGCCGGCGGCCAATCGCTCGGGCCGATGCTCAATCTGCGGCTGCTGCAGCCGGAGCTGCTAGTCGACATCTCCGGCCTCGCCGAGCTCAAGTGTGCGGATCTTTCCGGCGGCGAGCTCGTGCTCGGCGCGCTGGTCACGCATGCCGATATCGAGGACGGACGCACGGCTGACGTGACACGCGGCGCTATTCGCGCTGTCGCGGCCAACATCGCCTATCGCGCGGTGCGCAACCGAGGTACGATCGGCGGCTCGCTCAGCCATGCCGATCCCGCCGCAGACTGGATTTCGGCGCTCGCGGCCCTGGGCGCGCGGGTCAGGCTGCGCAGTCTTGCCGGTGCGCGTACGATGGCGATCGAGGCCTTCGTCGTCGGCGCGCTCGAATCGGCGCTGCACGCCGGCGAGATCGTCGAGGCGATCCACGTCCCGGCACGAGCGGTCTCGGCGCAGTGGGGCTATGCCAAGAGCTGCCGCAAGATCGGCGAGTTCGCCCACGCCATCGGCGCGGTGCTGGTCGATCCCGCCGCCGCCTCGGCCCGCGTTGTGATCGGTGCCATCGATACGGCGCCTATCGTCACCACCGACGCCGCCGAGCTGTTCGGCGGCAGGATCGCGGCCGACTACAAGCAGCGTTTCGATGCGCGCATCGCCGACGCCCTTCTGGCCAAGGCCGGCATCGACGACGCCACGCAGCGCCACATCCATGTCAGCGTGTTGAAACGCGCCGTCCAGGAGGCCGCGGCATGACCACGATCGCGCTTCAGGTCAATCGCCGCGCGGTGGAGGTCTCGGCCGAGCCGCGCACCAGCGTTGCCGATTTCGTGCGCGACAAGCTCGACCTGACCGGCACACATCTCGGCTGCGAGCACGGTGTCTGCGGCGCCTGCACCGTGCTGCTCGACGGCGTGCCGGCGCGCTCCTGCATCACCTATGCGGTGGCCTGCGAGGGCGCCGATATCACCACCATCGAAGGTCTCGACGAGGACGAGGTCACGACAGAGCTGCGCGCCGCCTTCACCCGCGAGCATGCCTTGCAGTGCGGCTATTGCACCCCGGGGATGCTGGTCTCCGCGCGCGACCTGGTGCTGCGCTTACCCGATGCCGACGAGCGCCAGATCCGCGTTGGCCTCTCCGGCAATCTCTGCCGCTGCACCGGTTATGTCGGCATCGTGCGGGCGGTGCAGTCGGTGATCGAGGCCCGGCGCGGGCGCGACATCGCCCCGCTTGCCGATGGCGGTCGAACCAGTCTTGGTCCCACCGGATCGGGGCGGAGCGCGCCCGGTCGAAACGAGCCGGCTGTGCGTCAAGCGTTAGCGCCGGCATCAGAGAGCGCCGTACCGGGCAGAATCCCGGACTTCACCCCGGCGACCGTTCTCGACCAGCGGTTCACCTTGCCGCATGCGCCGGCAAAGGTCTTCGCGATGTTCGACGATATCGCCGATATCGCAGCCTGCCTTCCCGGCGCATCGCTCACGGCGCCGCCAAGGCCCGAACGCGTCGAAGGCGTGATCCGCGTCAGGCTCGGGCCGATCGCGGCGGCCTTCGTGGGGGCCGCGCGCGTCGAGCGCGATCCCGCAACGCTCTCCGGCCGCATCGTCGGCATCGGCACCGACCAGCGCGGCCATTCGGCGACGCAAGGTGAAATCCGCTATCGCCTGCTGTCGATCGATGACGGCGCGGCGACCACCGTCGAGCTGTCGATCGGCTATACGCTTACGGGAATGCTGGCCCAGGTCGGCCGTCCCGGCCTGGTGCGGGATCTCGCAAAGCGCCTGGTTGCTGAATTCGCGGGAAATCTCGACCGCCACATGTCCGGCGCACCGTCGGGGCAGGGGGCCTCGGCGGAGCTCAGCTTCTGGTCGATTGCATCAGATGTTTTGCGCGACCGGCTCGGGCGCTTCATTGGCCGCGTCTTCACCGAAAAAGGTGGAGTGGAATAACCGGCGCGTTCGCGCCGCAGAGTGACGAAGGCTGAACTACCAGACATCAACAGCGTGGGATTTGGAGAGACAACATGACACGAGCACTCGGACTGGTTCCGGCCATCGCGCTGGCGACGGCCTTGTTCGGCGGCGCTGTACAGGCGCAGACCATCAAGATCGGCGTCAACGAGCCGCTCACCGGCGCGTTCGCGGCGTCAGGCACCTACGTCGTCAACGGCGCCAAGATCGCCGCCGACGAGATCAACGCCAAGGGCGGCATCCTGGGCAAGAAGATCGAGCTCGTGATCGAGGACAACAAGAGCAACCCGACCGAGGCGGCCGCCGTTGCCGAGAAGCTCATCACCAGCGACAAGGTGCCGGTCCTGATGGGCGCCTGGGGCTCGAGCCTGACGCTCGCCGTGATGCCGAAGCTGATGGAATATGAAACGCCGATGGTGGTGGAGACCTCTTCCTCGGGCAAGATCACGACGACAGGCAATCCCTTCATCTTCCGTATCTCGCCCCCGTCGGCGGTCGAGGCCGCGGCGTTCAAGGGCATCGTCGACAAGCTCGCATTGAAGAAAGTCGACTTCCTGGTCATCAACAACGACTGGGGCCGCGGCACGGCTGAGGACTTCAGCAAGATGATGAAGGACAAGGGGATCAGTATCGGTCTGGTCGAAACCATGGACCAGGGCGCGCAGGACATGAGCGCCCAGCTCTCCAAGATCAAGAGCTCGGATTCCGAGACGATCATCGTCACGACCGCGGTCGACCAGCTCACGCTGATCTTCAAGCAGGCCGCCGCACTGGGCCTGAAGAAGCGCATCATCACCACCGGTGGCTCGCAGAACCCCGACCAGATCATCGCCCAGGCGGGAGCAGCCGCCAACGGTACCATGCATCTGACGACCTTTCTGCCGTGGTTCCCCGACAAGACGCCGAACCCCGAAGCGACCAACTATTTCATCTCGGAATGGAAGAAGCGCGGCTTCGAGTTCGCCGGCTGTACCGAAAGCTTCCGCGGTTATGACGGCATCCGCACCGCGGCGGCCGCGATCGAGAAGGCGGGCAAAGCCGAGCCGGCTGCGATCAAGGCCGCGCTCTGGGACATCAACATCAAGGGGCTCAACGGCGACATCGTGTTCCGCAAGTCCGGCCCCGAGGGCAAGGAGAGCGGGCAGAGCCAGCCGAACGTCTATCTCATCGAGATCAACGACGGCAAGGTCGAGATGAAGACGCTCTAGTGTCGGCCAGTCACAGGCGAGGGCGGCACATCGCCACTCTCGCCTTACTACGCAGGGCTATCGCATATGAAGAAAAACGTGGCGGGCAGCTTGCCTGCGGCCCATCCTTCGAGACGCCCGCCTACGGCGGGCCCTCAGGATGAGGGCGCGTTTTGCGGCGAGATATTAGATCCTCATGGTGAGGAGCCCGCCAAAGCGGGCGTCTCGAACCATGCAGGCCGAGCTCATCCGGCAGCCTTCCGCTGTCATATGCGATAGCCCTACCTTACTACGAGTCATTCGGGAACGGCTTTGAGCGAGTTTCTCCAGCATCTGGTCAACATGCTCGTGCTCGGCGGCACCTATGCCTTGCTGGGTATCGGGCTCACGTTGATCTTCGGCATCATGAACGTCGTGAACTTCACGCATGGCGTGCTCTACACGTTCGGCGCCTACGTCATGTTCATCGTGGTGCAGCAGATCGGGCTGAATTTCTTCCTGGCGCTGCCCGTGGCCGTGCTGGCCGGATGGCTGTTGGGTGCGGCTATCGAGCTGACATTGCTGCGGCCCCTGCGCGGCTCCGACATCGACACCACGATGCTGGTCATGATCGGCGCCTGGATCGCGATGCAGTCCGGCACGCTCTGGATCTGGGGCGGCGTCGCCAAATCGGTGGCAACGCCGTTTCCCGAGGCGCCGCTGGTGCTCGGACCGGTGTCGGTGTCCTGGTTGCGCCTGTTCGTTCTCGCTGCCGCGGCACTGCTGATCCTGGTGACGTATTTGCTGATCAACAAGACGAGCCTCGGCCGCGCGATGCGAGCGACGTTCCAGGACCACGACACGGCCTCGCTGATGGGCGTCAACGTCGACATGATCTACACCTCGACCTTCGCGATCGGCTCCAGCCTTGCCGCCGCCGCGGGCGCTCTGCTCGGGCCGGTCTACGTGATCTTCCCGCAAATGGGCGATCTCGCCGCCGTCAAGGCCTTCGCCATCGTCATTCTTGGCGGTCTCGGCAACATCACGGGCGCGGTGATCGGCGGCTTCATCCTGGCGCTCGCCGAGGAGCTTGGCGCTGGCTACGTTTCGTCCGGCTATCGCGATGCGATGGGCTTTGTAATCATCATCGCGGTGCTGATCTTCAAGCCGACCGGTCTGTTTGCGCGCGCGGAGCGCGTCGGATGAAGGCGATCACGACCTTCCTTACGGTCGCAGTGCTGGCCTCGGTGCCGCTCTGGCTGCGCGATCCTTATCTGCTCAACGCGCTGATCACGACTGGAATCTTCGTCATCGGCGCGATGAGCCTCAATCTGCTGCTTGGCTTCACCGGCCAGCTCAGCCTCGGTCACATCGCCTTCTTCGGCATCGGCGCCTATGTCAGCGCGCTGACATCGCTCGGCTTCGACATTGGCTTGCCCGGCGGCGTGCGCCTGGTCCATGAGCCCTGGCCGCCGATCGTGGGGCTGGTGCTCGCGATCCTCGTTGCCGGATTATGCGGCTATTTCGTCGGACAATTGTCATTCCGGGTCCGCGGGGCCTATTTCGTTATCGTGACGATTTCCTTTGCCGAGGTAGTCCGGTTGGTCGCGCTGAACTGGGTCGAGCTGACGCAAGGTCCGCTGGCGCTCACCAACATTCCCTCCATTTCGCTGCTCTTGCCTGGTTTCGGCGAGCTGACGCTGCGCACCAAGGTGCAAAACTACTACCTCGTGCTGGTCGTGGCTCTCATCGCCTATCTCCTGATCGCGCGCCTCGTTCATTCCCATTTCGGCCGTGCCATGCGTGGGCTGATGGAGAACGAAACGCTCGCCGTCTCCGTCGGCATCGACGTGACCAAGACGCTGACGCTGGCGGCGGTAATCTCGGCCGCGATTGCGGGCGCGGCCGGCAGCCTCTACGCGCACTACATCCGGATCATCGATCCTGAAGTGTTTGCTTTCATCAACACTGTTACCATGGTGATCATGGTCATCACCGGCGGCAAGGGTTCACTGGCTGGGCCCGTCGTCGGTGGCCTGATCTTCGGTCTACTGCCGGTCGCACTGCGTCCGATCATGGCGCCAGAGGCGCAGTGGATCGCCTATGGCGGCGTGCTCATGGCCATCCTGTTCGTGCTGCCGCGCGGCATCGTGCCCTCGCTCGCGCAGCGATTGGCGAGGAGACGGGGCAGGGCGGCGGCACTGGCGCCGGTGGCTCTCACTGAAACCGGCGCCAAGGAGCCGGCGTGATGGCGGCACGCAGCATCGCCATGACGATCGATCAGGTCGCGGTCCGTTTTGGCGGGCTCGTCGCGATCTCCGACATGAGCTTCACCGTGGGAGAAGGCGAGATCGTCAGCCTGATCGGGCCGAATGGTGCCGGCAAGACGACTGCCTTCAATGTGATGACCGGCTTTCTGGCGCCGAGTGCAGGTCGCGTCAATTATCGCGGCACGACGCTCACCGGATTGAAGCCGCACCAGATCGCGGACCTCGGCCTGATCCGCACCTTCCAGCGCACCTCCGTATTTCCCAACGACACCGTCCACGATAATCTCCTGATCGGACTGCATCGCCAGGGCAGGGTTCGGTTGCTCGACGCGATCCTGGGGATGCCAGGTGCGCGCGCCTCGGAACGCAAGCTGCGGCAGCGTGCAGGCGAACTGATCGAATGGGTCGGTCTCGAACGCCGGGCTCATGATGCGGCCGGCTCGCTCTCCTACGGCGAGCAGCGTCTCGTCGGTGTCGCATTGGCGCTCGCGGCGGAGCCCTCGATGCTGCTGCTCGACGAGCCCGTCTCGGGCATGAATGCTTCGGAGACGCACCGGTTTGTCGAGCTCATCCGCAGCATCCGTGATCGTGGCATCACGATCCTGTTGGTCGAGCACGACATGCCGATGGTGATGACCGTCTCGGACCGCATCGTGGTCCTCAACTACGGCCGCATCATCGCTGAGGGAACTCCCAAAGTGATCCGCAACGATCCAGCGGTGATCGAGGCCTATCTCGGGCATGGAGCGGCACGTGCTTGAGATCCGCGACATGGTGTGCGGCTATGGCGGCGTCACCGCGCTACGCGGCATCTCGCTGGACGTGAAGGCCGGCCAGTTGGTTGCACTGATCGGCGCCAACGGCGCCGGCAAAAGCACGACGCTGCGCGCCATCTCGGGATTGGTGCCACCGCGCTCGGGCCAGCTGCGTTTCGAGGGTATCGACATCACCGGGGCCAGGCCGCCGCGTGTGCTGGCCAGCGGGATCGCGCATTGCCCGGAAGGGCGACGGGTGTTTCCGCACATGAGCGTCGAGGAAAATCTCGACATGGGGGCTTACCTCCGTCGTGGATCAGGCGAGATCGCGGCCGATCGCGATCGCATCTACACGGAATTTCCGCGGCTGGCCGAGCGTCGCCGGCAGGCGGCGGGCACGCTGTCCGGCGGCGAGCAGCAGATGCTCGCGATCGGACGGGCGCTGATGTCGCGGCCGCGGCTGATCATGTTCGACGAGCCCTCGCTCGGGCTTGCCCCCAACATCGTCGACCGGACCTTTGCGATCATCCGCAGCATTCGCGATTCCGGCACCACGGTGCTGCTGGTCGAGCAGAACGCGTTCGCCGCGCTGGAGATGTGCGACCATGCCTATCTGCTCGAGAATGGCCGCATCGCGCTGTCCGGGACCGGCACTGAGCTGATCGAGGACGAGCATGTGCGTAAGGCCTATCTCGGTGGATGAGCCGGCCGTCCGCCCGGAAGGGTCCGGGTGGATTCCGGTCTGTGATCTCAGCCGGCTGAAGGCAGAGACAATCGTCCGCGTCGCCGGGCTCAATCTGCTCGTGATCTGGAACGAGGGCGATGTCGTTGCTTGCGACCGCGCCTGTCCTCACGAACAGGCGGATCTCGGCCTGGGACAGGTGGTGGCGGGGCGGCTGCTCTGCCCGCGCCATGCAGCATCGTTCGATTTGTGCGACGGACAAATCTCTGCGGGCTGGCCAAGTCCGCCGTTGCAGCTCTATCCGGTGCAGGTCAGGGGAGAGCGGGTCTGGATCGAAGCGCAGGAGCGACGACCGGGGCGATGATGACATCATGCCCCTGTTTTGCCCGACGTGTCAAAGGCACCGACGGCGTGGAGCTGTCCTCAGAAAGCCGATGGGCCTTCGAAAATCTGCCTTTGGAAACAAAGGGCCTTCTACTGTGCATGGGGTTGTTTTCGCGTTTTTAGTCCAGCAACCGGCGGGCAGCGTCGACCAGAATGCCGTCAGGACGACGCAGCGCCTCGAGGATGGTGAAATGGTCGGCGCCTGCGACCGGAATGAGCTTGCCGGGCGCCTGCGCGGCCGCACGTCTCTCGTGAAAATTGATTGAATCGCAGACCAGTGCCGGGAGCTCCCTGCTGCCATAGGCGATATCGAGTCGCTTGTGCGTTGAGGGCAGGCGAAGCGGCGAAAGCCTGGCAATCTCTTCATCGGTGAGCTTCAGCGCTTTGTTGAGGCCGGTATCGCGGATCGGGGCGAGATCGTAGACGCCGGAGATCGCCAATCCCGCATGGACGCGTGGGTGGTCCAGTGCCATCGCAACGAGGTGGGCGCCTGCAGACCAGCCCGACAGAACGACCGGCCCTGCGACGCCGTGGGATGCGCCATCTGCGGCAAGCCAGTCGAGTGCACGCGAGATTTCGGCCACGATGTCGGTCAGGGAAACTTCCGGTGCCAGCGAATAGCCGGGATTGGCGACCGACCAACCATGCGCGGCGACGCCTTCGGCCAGCATGGCAAACAGCTCGCGCGAGTTGCGCTGCCAATAGCCGCCATGCAGGAACACCAAACAAGGCGCATCGGGCCTCGCGGCCGGGTAGAGGTCGATCTTGTTGTTTGCCCGCTCGCCGTAAGGCAGATCGAGGTGGGATTTCAACGCATACCGCAGCCGCGCTGAAGCTTCGTTTCGTTCAGCAATCAAGGCTGGGCTGTTCTTGACAGCCGTGTTGTTGTCATACGCAGCGTCGCGTTCGACTTGGGAAAGCTCTGACCAGTTCGTGCGAGGATCGAGGAATCGATGTGTCAAACGGATGTCATCAACCATGGAGTCTCCGGACCGGTACTCGGCGGCTTGATCGGTCAGCTCGTCCAATACGAGCAGGCCGTTCACAGCCTATTGAGGTGTTGGACCATCCGCGCCAAATATGGACCCAGATATTTCAAGTTACAGCACGTGTGGCCGACAGCGCGCTCTCCTGCCTGCCATAAATCTTGTTCCAGTTGAACATCAATTGCGTTCGGGCGAAGGATATGCGCATCGCACCGAACGGTCAGGCAGGGAATACAGAACGTGTGCACTGGGAGATCAAGAAAAATCTGTCGACCAGCAAGCATGAGCAGGCACAGCCTTTCTCGTCCCATGCTTTAAAGCATCAGCTCAACGCGTGACCGGCCAATCCGTAGACCCACGGCTCGTTTTCCTTCCGGTTCAGGAATTGCCGTCCCTTGGACATGGTTGTGACCGTCTCGCTTATCCCGAGGTGGCTCTGCTGAAGATAGTCGGCAAATAGCCCTGTCTGCTCCCGCGTATCGACGCGGGCGAACCGTCCCGTGAGTTCCTCGAGATGCACAGCCGTGAGATGGATCGCGTCACAATCATTGCTGGCTACGATTGGACCGATCACATGACCGCGCCCGAACTCGCGCTTCATGGAGTAGCCGACGGTCTCGCCGCCGCGGCTCAGAGCGCAGATTGACGCCCCTTCCGAAAGCAATCCAAGCAGCTTCTGGCGGTTTGATCCGAACGCGCGCTCATCCAGCGCTGCGATCTCCTCAACATTTTCGGCTGACAGCGACCTCAATTCACCGTCTAGAACTGGCGCCACTGGAAGGGGCGACACGACCGCTCCCTGCCACTGATAAACGACCGCTTCCTTTCTAAAGCCCAGCGAAACATAAAGATGGTAGGCAGCGTCGGTCGAGTTGAGGCTCAAATTCCGGTCACCACACCGCTCAAACACCTGATCCATGAGCCAGCGGCCGGTGCCTTGAGTTTGGGTGCGGGGCGATGTGATCACCAAGCCGATGGTGGCAAATTCGCGCCCGTGCGGGAACCACATCGCGCTGCCGAAAACGCGCCCGATGCCGTCGACAGCGACGATGCCCCGACCGGCGCGGCGCAGGAAATCCCAGTCCTTGGGTCGATGCGGCCAGCCAACTGCAATCGAGAGAGCGTGGAGCAGCTTCACGTCAACTTCGCGAATGTCCCGCGCGACCAATTCGAAGGATTTCAGCCGTACCGATCGTCCCATTTCAGCTCATCCGTTGCGTCGCGGAATGCCAAGCCTCTGGCATAACTTGCCTTTTGATCCCGCTGCAGCAATACGCCGCAGACCTGCTTTGCCGCAGTATCGCATGGAAACCCAGCAGGTTCGCCTGTTTGGGGGTGGGTCTTCGAAATCATCAGCCTTTAGCGCAACGCAATTCGGCAGGGAAAGCTCCTGCTTGTGATTACGCTGCCGACAGGCGAATTGCGCAGGCAGAGTGGGCCGTCATGAATGTTGCTGTCATGAATGCTGAGGAAATTCTTGCGAGGCTAATCGCATTTCCCAGCGTCGTCGGCACGCCAAACGAGGCAATTGTCAATTGGGTACCATCGATGCGAACATTTGCGGTCCCGGCGATATCGGCCGCGCCCACCGTCCCGATGAATATATTGAGATCGGCGAACTCGCTGAGTGCCAAAATTGAGGCTCTCGGTGCGCGCCTTGCCGCGTAACACGAGTGGGGTGCATCGATGGCATTTCTTTTCAATTCCGATGCTGCCAGGGGGGCGGTCTTCCGCCAAGTCTTTGCGCGCGAACTCCCCGATCTGGAATTCTACCATTGCAGCGAATCTATCGACCCGGAAAAGGTACGGTACCTGCTGACCTGGAACGTGCCGGATGATGTCTCGCGTTTTCGCAATCTGGAAGTGGTTTTTTCCCTTGGTGCGGGAGTTGATCAGTTCGAGCCGGGGACTGTACCCGGCCATGTGAAGCTGGTGCGCATGGTCGAGGATGGCATCATAGGCATGATGCAGGAATACGTCGTTCTTGGAGTGCTGACGCTCCATCGCGAGATGGTTGCATATCGGGAGCAGCAGAGAAGGGGCCTCTGGCAAGCTCTCGCAACGTCCCAGGCCACTGATCGGCGTGTGGGCTTGTTGGGTCTTGGGACGCTGGCGCAAGCTGCAATCGAACGCCTGAGGCCGTTTCGATTTCCCCTTGCCGCGTGGAGCCGCAGCAAAAAAATGGTCGAGGGTGTTGCCTGCTTTCATGGCGACGATCAGCTTGGCAGTTTCCTGAGAGAAACGGATATTCTCGTCTGCCTTCTGCCCCTGACGGAGCAAACAAGCGGCATCCTGAACGCAAGGCTTTTCTCGCTTTTGCCTGTGGGCGCGAGGTTGCTGCACGTTGGTCGCGGCCCACAGCTTGACCAGGGCGCACTCATCGAGGCACTCGACAGCGGTCGCCTGGCAGCAGTCATGCTCGACGTTACCGATCCCGAGCCGCTGCCGGAAAGCCATGCACTCTGGTCTCATCCGAAGGTGATCATAACCCCGCATATCGCGTCCGTAACGCAACCGCATACGGCAGCACAATCCGTCATAGAAAACATCCGGCGCCACCGCGCTGGAAGAAATCCGATCGGCCTCGTCGATCGAACACTCGGCTACTAACAGGAAAGATGCCATGTCACTTCTGATCACCATCGACACCAATCCGGACTTCGCACCAAAGAACGCCTTGCCTGCTCCGGAACGGCTCATTTCCGGCAATCCATCATTCAAGACCTGGGCGCAGGACGCTTCGAAAGGCGAGAAGTTGCTAACCGGCGTCTGGGAAGCAACGCCCGGCGAGACCCATTCCATCAAGGGCACCACCTACGAGTTCTGCCACATCATTTCGGGTCTTATCGAAATTGAGGAAAAGGATGGTGAGACGAAGACGTACCGCGCCGGCGACAGCTTTGTAATGAAGCCCGGCTTCGTCGGCATCTGGCGCACGATCGAGACCGTGCGAAAGATCTACGTCTGTGCTTATGACTGAGCCGAATGCTCTGGGCGGCTAAATTCTGGCTTGGCAGAACAATCGACTTTCAAAGTGGTGCCCTGACCGGAGTCAACGCCGTCAGGCAATTCATTCTCGATGAAAAATGCGGCGCGCCGTCCTGTATTGCTTGGATGAGACGGCTTTGCCTCGCCAATCGCAAATCCCAGAGCGTTCTCGTCCACGGGTAAGCAGCAATGGCGGGGTTGGGTCCGAAGCCAAAGGAACACATAGATGATTGCATTGAAGGACAGCGATCTGTTTCGTCAGCAAGCGCTGATCGGCGGCAGTTGGCGGGATGCGAGCGCAAAAGCCACCGTTAACGTCATTGATCCTGCCAGCCAGGACGCTCTCGGCACTATCCCCGACATGGGTCGCGACGAGACCAGGAAAGCCATCAACGCTGCGGCCGACGCTTTCAAGCGCTGGAAAAAGACTACGCATGCAGAGCGTGCGGCGCACTTGGAACGATGGTATGAGCTCATGCGGCAGCATGAGCAGGATCTGGCGCTCTTGCTGACTCTGGAGCAGGGCAAGCCCCTTGCTGAATCGCTCGGAGAAATCCGCTATGGGGCATCCTTCGTAAAATGGTTTGGGGAAGAGGCACGCAGGATCAATGGGTCGACCATCCCTTCGCCCACTGCCGATCGCCGCATTTTGGTGCTGAAAGAGCCGGTAGGCGTCTGTGGGGTCATCACCCCCTGGAATTTCCCAAACGCGATGATCACGCGCAAAGTGGCACCTGCGCTTGCTGCGGGCTGCACCGTGGTCATCAAGCCATCTGAATTTACGCCTTTCTCGGCTCTCGCGATCGGCGTTCTGGCGGAGCGAGCAGGAATTCCGGCGGGCGTCATTAATATCGTGACCGGCATGCCCGCGGAAATCGGCACGGAGCTGATGGCCAATGAAACGGTCCGCAAAATCTCGTTTACCGGATCGACCCGCGTAGGCGCGTTGCTGATGAAAGGCGCCGCCGACAACATCAAGAAGCTCAGCCTCGAGCTCGGCGGTAATGCACCATTCATCGTCTTCGACGACGCCGATCTCGACCGGGCCGTCGAGGGCGCGATTGCGTCGAAATTCCGCAATGGCGGACAGACCTGCGTCTGCTGCAATCGCATCCTCGTGCAATCCAGCATTTACGATGCTTT
Source organism: Bradyrhizobium nivariense (assembly GCF_029846715.1). Classification (GTDB taxonomy): domain Bacteria; phylum Pseudomonadota; class Alphaproteobacteria; order Rhizobiales; family Xanthobacteraceae; genus Bradyrhizobium. The sequence goes on along the minus strand of NZ_JARVWW010000021.1, from coordinate 71,967 downwards.
TGCAGAAAAACTCGCCAGCCGAGTTGCGAAAATGAAGGTCGGTGCCGGCACTGAGGAAGGCGTCGAAATCGGACCGATGATCAATGGCCCGGCGATAGAAAAGATCAAGCGGCACGTCACAGACGCCCTGGACAAAGGCGCGAGGATCATCTCGCAGAGTGAACGTATGCCGGAAGGTAGACAGTATGCCCGCCCCGTCGTGCTCGGCGAGGCAACGACTGAGATGCTCTTGGCCTCAGAAGAGACGTTCGGACCAGTCGCGCCGCTTTTCCGCTTCGAGACCGAGGACGAAGCGATCGCGATCGCGAACGGCACGCCCTTCGGCCTGGCTGCCTATTTCTATACGGAAAACCTCAAGCGCTCATGGCGCGTTGCCGAGGCGCTGGAATTCGGCATGGTAGGCCTGAACACCGGCCTGATCTCGACCGAGGTCGCGCCTTTCGGCGGTGTAAAACAATCGGGGCTGGGCCGTGAAGGATCTCAGCTCGGGATAGACGAATATCTCGAGATCAAAACGCTACATGTCGGCGGGCTGGAATAAGCGCCCCGCGAGCCCGCGTCCGCGCGACAAAATGGGATGATGCCTCAAGCTGAAGTAACGCAATTCTACGCGACGAGTAGCTTGAAACACAGGAAAGGGGGGCGGCTGAACCGCTCCCCCTTATTGTATAACTCATCCGTCTCTATTGAAGTTTTAAGCTCTGAAGTGCGCGAAAGGGCCCGAAAGGATACACATTCACGCCCTTTTTTGAAGAGGCTCCAAACCGACCGCCGCGGCGAGCCCGCCGATATCATCCACCTCCGTATACTCATAGAAGGGGTTCGCGGGCTCATGACCGCGGTTCACCCATACCTTGCTCTTGATACCTAGGTCGTAGGCGGTCATCAGGTCGTAGCGGAAGGAGGATGAGACGTGGGTGATGTCTTCCGGACCGCAGCCCAGCTTGTCAAACATGTATTCAAAGCCCTTCATGTGCGGCTTGTAGGCGCCGGTCTCCTCGGCCGTGATGACCGTGTGGAAGGGGGCGCCGAGCTTCTCCACGTTCGACATGATGAGGTTCTTCATGGAGTTCGACAGGATGACCAGCGGTATCTCCCTGGCAACCTTGGCCAGGCCCGCCGGGACGTCGGCATGTGGACCCCATGTGTGGATCTCTTCATTAATGCGCTGGGCATCCTCCGGCCGAAATGCGACACCGTTGCGCTTGCACGCGCGCTCTACCGAATTATGCACGACCTCGAAGTACGGCTTCCACGCGCCAAGAACCTCGTCCAGGCGATAGGCAGCGAAATCCTTGATGAACCCTGCCATCGCCGCGGAGGAAAGCTGCGAGCCGTAGACTCTCCGCGCCGCACCGGCCATGTCGAAATCTGTCAGCGTGCCGTAGCAATCGAAGGTGATGTATTTCGGTCGGAACTTCGTCATGGCGTGGAATCCTCCAATCCTCTCGGCACTGCGCGCCGGTACGACAGGCATCATAGTGAGCATGCCGTAAGATAAAGCGCCGCTTTCGCTGGAGCCGGAAGCAGATTGTGTCGTATCGGATCGAAGCTTTGGCAGACAGTTGCGCCAAGCACCTTTTCAGTTGAACGGCACAGCCACGCGGCGGACGCGCTCCGGTATAAGATGCGGCGTCGATCACCAACGAAAGTCAAAACTCCTTTGGTTCAGGTGCAGCTTGGGAGGAACTGCTGCCTTCGATGTCCTACTTTGCTTTTCGGGTTGATATGGAGGCAGAGATGTTGAGCAATTCGCTGATCGAGCTGGATCGTGCGCATCTGGTTCACCCGGTCTCGTCTTACCGCAGTCACGAGGCGTTGGGCGTGCGGGTGCTAAAATCAGCGAAGGGCGCGACGCTAACCGATGCCGCGGGACATCAATTGCTCGATGGGTTCGCTGGCCTGTGGTGCGTCAATGTCGGGTACGGACAGGATAGCATCGTTGAAGCTGCCACGCGGCAGTTGCGCGAGCTGCCTTATGCGACAGGATATTTCGGCCTGGGATCGGAGCCGGCCATTCGTCTGGCCGCCAGGCTGGCTGAATTGGCGCCTGGCGATCTGAACCATGTTTACTTTACGCTAGGTGGCTCCGATGCCGTCGACAGCACGATCCGATTTATTCGGTACTATTATCATGCCAAGGGTACGCCGCGGAAGGATCAGTTCATATCCGTCGAGCATGGCTACCATGGATCGTCGACGGCAGGGTCCGGCTTGACCGCGATCCCCGCCTTTCATGCGGGTTTTGGGGTACCTTATAGCTGGCAGCACAAAATCCCGTCGCACTATGCCTATCGTAATCCCGTCGGTTCCCATCCCCAGGCTATCATTGCTGCGTCGGTCGCGGCCCTGCGAGCGAAGATCGCCGAAGTGGGCGTTGATCGCGTCGCCGCTTTCTATGTCGAGCCGATACAGGGGTCAGGAGGGGTCCTCGTTCCCCCGCCGTCTTGGCTGAAGGCCATGCATGCTGTTTGCAAGGAGCACGATATTCTGCTCGTTGCCGATGAGGTCATCACTGGCTTCGGCCGTGTCGGTCCGCTCTTCGCCTGTGAAGAGGATGACGTCGTGCCGGATCTCATGACCACGGCAAAAGGACTGACTTCGGGCTATGTGCCGATGGGAGCGGTTCTCATGTCCGACCGGGTCTACAACACGATTGCGGACGGTGCCGGGAAGACAGCTGTCGGCCACGGCTACACCTATTCCGCACATCCGGTCAGCGCAGCCGTCGGGCTCGCGTGCCTTGATCTTTACGAGAACGGCTTATTGGAAAACGGCCGGAAGGCCGGGCAGCGTCTGATGGAGGGCCTTCGCGCGCTTTCCGATCATCCGCTTGTCGGCGATGTCCGCGGTCGCGGCATGTTGGCCGCCATCGAGCTTGTCACCGACAAGAAGCGCAAGACACCCCTGCCGGCGGAAGCGGACGCGGCGCGCCGCATTTTCGACCGCGCATGGGACAACGGCCTCGTCATCCGCGCCTTTGCCCAGGGCGTGCTGGGTTACGCGCCGCCACTCTGCTGCACGGATGCGGACATCGACGGCATCATCGAACGGACACGGGCCACGCTCGACCAGACGCTCGAAGACAGGGACGTCCGCGCGGCGATGAAAGGATAATCACTGGCCTGCCGATCGGTGGCGAACAAAGCCTGAGCCGTAGCGCGGCCCGGCATCTGCCCGTGCCCCTCCTGCGGTGGAGGATTGTTCTTCAGCTATTGAATATGCTTTCTAGAGGCAGATGTGATTTCACGATTGGGGACTTCAGCACGACAAAACTGAAGTATTTGTCGATGCCAATGTCCATCTCGACCAGGCGCTCCATGACAGCCTGGTATTCGCTGATCCCTGCCGTGATGAACTTTACGAGATAATCGTACCCACCCGAAACGAGATGGCATTCGACGACCGAATCGATCTTTTCGATAGTCGTGAGAAAGCGCGCGAAATCGATCTGGCGATGATTTTTGAGCGTGATCTCGGTGAACACGGTCAGAGTTTGTCCGAGCTTGGAAGCGTCGATCTGGGCGGAATATCCGGTGATGAAGCCCTCCGTCTGGAGCCTCTTGACGCGCATCAGGCACGGGCTCGGGGAAAGGTTTATCAGCTCTGCGAGCTCGACGTTGGAAGTCCGCCCGTTCTTCTGCAGTTCGCATAAAATCCTGATGTCGATCTTATCGAGCTTCATAGCAATGCCATGAGATGGGAGCGATAGTGGCGTCAAGGCTTTGAGGTTTCAGCGTCATAGGCACTGTCATAGCACCAACCAGCATCCTTTCCCACCGGGCGGAGAGATTGCTTTTCAGAACTCGGCGACTTTGCCCCAGGCACCCGTTTTCAGCCGCTCCGGCCTGTATGGACGCGGGTCGACGATCGGCGCAGTACCGGTAATGATGTCGGCGATCAGGTGCCCAGCGCCGGGGCCAATCCCGAAGCCGTGGCCGCTGAACCCTGCCGCAAGGATGAAGCCTGGAATCGACTCAACTTCGCCGATTGCGGGAATGCCATCCGGTGTGCTGTCGATGTAGCCGGCCCAGACGTTCGAGATTGCGGCACGCCGGAGCTCCGGCAGCAATTCGCAAGCTCGTTGATGTGTCAGCCGAATCTGCCGCATGTCGGGACGGGGATTAAGTGTCCGGTTCAGCTCCATCGGGGTCACCTCACCGAGCGCCCATTTCGCCAGGGATTCGTGACCTTGGCGCATGCCTTCGAATGCTCCAGGGGCGAGACTGCGCCACCGGCGAGCAAACATCGGCACGAATTCGCGGGCGAACCTGAATTGCTGCGGCGTTGGATCGACTCGCGCGCGCCCGCTTATTGCCAGCGTGTACCCGCCGCTGCTACGCCTCGTAAGCGAGACGAGCGCTGTGTGCAGGGCATCGGGCAGGCCAGCCGCGCCAGGAGCCACGGCGAGAATGGACTGGCGTACGGACGCCTGCGGGAAACGAATTCCAAGCTGGTTGCAGAACGAAGAAGCCCACGCGCCTCCTGCCATAACCGCCGTCTTCGTCCGGATCGTGCCCGCTTCAGTCACCACTCCGTTGACCCGGCCGGCATTGAGTTCGATGCCGCGAGCCGCGCAATGCTGGTGCACCGTGCCACCCGCCGCCATGATCGCACGCGCGGCAACTGGCACGGCCTTTGAAGGATCTGCCGTTCCGTCGGTTGGAGAAAAGACTCCGCCTTTCCACTTGCGGCCCGTCGCCTTGCCTCTCTCGCTTGCTTCTTCCGCGCTCAACATGTGCGTCGTAACGCCAACGGTCCTGGCGAAGTCTCGCCACTTTGCCCAGCCCGCCAGCTCATTTTCGTCGTTCGACAAATACAGAAGGCCGCAGCGGCGGAAACCGGTATCTTCTCCGGTCTCCTGGGCAACTCTCTCCCAGAGATCGAGGCTGTTGGTTGCAATCGGCAACTCGCGCGCATCGCGGTTCTGTTGCCGGCACCATCCCCAGTTGCGGCTGGACTGCTCTGCGCCAACACGGCCCTTTTCCAGCAAGGCGACCTTAACGCCGCGACGGGCGAGGTAGTAGCTCGTGAACACGCCCACCACTCCGCCACCGATGACGACGACGTCTGCCTCTTGAGGCAGCGATGGACTGGATTCGATATGCATGAGCGGCGCGCTCATTGGCGGGGACTCCTGGCGTTTGATCCATCGTAGCGGAGAATTCGCGGCAGGTGCCCTGTGGGAATTTGTGATTAGACGGAATATCCTGCGGTTTTCCGCCTTCTGTTCAAGCTATTGTTGCGCGCCCACTTCATTCGCCAAAGGCACCAGGGCCTTAAGTTTCGAGCGCGTGGGGGCTAGACGTGCCATGCACAGCGATAGTGCGTTTGTGCGCAAGAGGCAGGCCGCCTGAGAGTTCACGTTCGCGACGGCAATCTTGATCTGATCCATTTCCGGAAGTTGGTCTTGGACGTTTGGCGGCGCAGCCTGAAATGCCAAATCGCACTTTGTTTTCAGAACTTCCTGCTGCTCATATGGCGCGTTTCGGCGACTCCGGGGTGATTGAAGCAGTCAAACTCGCGAATGTCGGGTCAATGTCGATCAACGGCAGAAGTTCTAGAGGGAAGCTGGATGAATCCTGTCCAGGAACAGTCCTTAGCTGAAGCAATCAAGCTGGATGCCAGTGGTAGCTCCACGAACTTCGATACATTGATCGGGTTGGCCACTCGACCGACGCTCCGGCCTGAACAACAGCTTCCACCTGTTGAGCAGAGAGGTCTGGATCATGTCGCAGTCTCCCAACAGGGAATGGCAAAATGAGCGGCGAATTTTCGTTCTGTTCGAGCGTCGCGTGGGCAATAACGGCCGAAGAGCCAATCCGCAGCAGAATGAACCAACGCTGTTGAAAGGGGAGACTGTTCAAATGGCGTCTGCCCCTCAGGCTGTAGCCTCGGAAGATGTGGCACTCTCAGTGCGCGATCTGACCGTGAGCTTGCCGGCCGGGATGGAACGGGTGCACGCCGTCGAGAACGTCTGCTTTGATCTGAAGCGCGGCCAAATCCTGTGCATCATTGGAGAGTCCGGATCAGGCAAGTCGGTCACAGCCAATGCGATCATGGGGCTTCTGCCCAAGGCGATACGTGTTGCCTCGGGTACGATCGACCTGAATGGGAGCAATATCGTAGGCCTTTCGCCCGATAAGCTCCGCAACCTTCGCGGCCGGGTCGTGTCGATGATCTTTCAAGACCCGCTTTCAGCGCTCAATCCGCTGATGACAGTGGGTGCGCAGATCGACGAGGCCATAGCGGCGCATGGCATCGGCACACCGAAATCCCGCCGCAGCCGTGCTATTGAGTTGCTGACCGAAGTGGGTCTGCCAGATGTGCAGCTCATGTATCATCAGTATCCGTTCCGGCTTTCGGGTGGGCAGCGACAGCGCGTGATGATCGCCATAGCCCTGGCGCTCGAGCCCGCGATCTTGATCGCTGACGAACCGACAACCGCACTCGACGTGACCACCCAGGCGCAGATCCTGAAGCTGATCCGCGACATTCAGCGCCGCAAGGGGATGAGCGTGATGTTCATCACGCACGATTTTGGGGTGGTGGCCGAGATCGCCGACAGCGTCGCGGTGATGGAGAAAGGCCATGTCGTCGAGCAGGGCAGTGCCGTTCAGGTTCTGCAATCGCCCAGCCACCCTTACACGCGGCGGCTCATTGCGGCCGTCCCCCATCTGACAGGCAAGGACCGGACTCCTCTGGAAGCTGCTGGGAAAGCGCCGATCCTGCAGGTTGAGGATTTGGTGAAAACCTATCGCAGCGGCACCAAATTGTTCGGCGCAACGCGGACCGTGCCGGCGGTCAACAACGTATCGTTCGACTTGGCGCCTGGCCGGACACTTGGCGTCGTTGGCGAAAGCGGCTCCGGCAAGTCGTCGCTAGGGCGGCTTTTGATCAAACTGATGGACAGTGACGGCGGTCGCATTCTGTTCGAGGGCCGCGACGTTGCCGGGCTTTCTGAGGCCGAGTTCCGCCCACTGCGGCCGCGGATCCAGATGATCTTTCAAGATCCTTTCGCATCCCTCAACCCGCGCTCGACGATCGGTCACATCCTCACTGTAGGTCCGATCGCGCATGGAATGCCCTATGCTCAAGCACGCGAGGAGGCCCGGGGACTGCTGTCCCATGTGGGTCTCGACGCTGGCGCCTTTGGCCGCTACCCGCACGAGTTCTCCGGTGGGCAACGCCAACGCATCGGCATTGCGCGGGCGCTGATGTTCAAACCGACGCTGCTGATTGCCGACGAAGCAGTTTCAGCGCTCGATGTGTCGATCCAAGCCCAGATATTGAAGTTGCTGGATCAAATCCAGCGGGAGACCGGCGTCTCAATGATCTTCATCACCCACGACCTGCGTGTGGCCAGCCAGATCTGCGACGAGATCGCCGTGATGCAGCACGGGCGAATCGTCGAACGCGGACCGCCCTCGCAGATATTCCTAAACCCGAAATCATCCTACACGCGCGAACTGGTGGCTGCGATTCCTGGAGAGCAGCCGGAACATGCCCGCCAGGCTTCGGCCAACCGATGAGAGTAACTGCCGATCCCGCCATAATGAGGAAACCATGACCAAACACTCCAAATCTGCATCCGACTACTCGCGACGCGACACATTGCGAATGATGGCCTTAGGCGGGGCTGCCGGCATCTTCGCGCCCAATCTGCTAGCCAAGCCCGCCTTCAGTCAAAACGCCCCACGAACTCCCAAGGGCCGGATTGTCGTTGGACTCTCGCAAGAGCCCACGGTCTTCAATCCGCTGATGGCGCATATCGAGGTCGATGACGGCGTGCATTTCTCGCTTTTCGACGCGCTCTTCCGGATTGATCCCCACGGCGTTATCCAGCCGAACCTCGCGGTCGACGTGCCGACGCAAAAGAACGGTGGCATTTCCGAGGACGGTCTGAAATGGCGGATCCGCTTGCGCGACGATGTTCGTTGGCACGACGGAAAGCCCTTCACGGCCGAGGACGTGAAATTCACCCTTGAACTCATCACGAACCCGAGCTTCCGCAGTTGGCGTACGACGGGGCACTCGTTGGTGCGCGACATCACCGTGGTCTCGCCCGCCGAGATTACTTGGCGGATGGAGCAGGCTTTCGCACCGTACCTGTCGTTCCTGACCGAAACCTTCATGGTGCCGAAACACATCCTGGAGAAGGAGGCTGATCCAAACAATGCCGCCTTCAACCAAGCGCCAGTCGGTACTGGTGCCTTCAAGTGGGGCGCGCGTGTTCCTGGCGACCATGTCGAGCTTGTCGCCAACTCGAATTATTTCGGTGAAGGTCCATACATCGAGCGGCTAATCTTCAAATACATTCCCGATCTGACCGTCCTCTACACCCAATTCAAGAGCGGTGACGTGGACCTCGTGGGCCAGTCATACATCACCCCCGACCATTACGAGGAAGCTCGCAAGCTGCCGAGCCGGGTGGTAAAACTGGAGCCCAAATCCTCATTCGAGTCTTTCTACCTGAATCTAGAGCGCCCGCAGTTTAAGGAGCTGCAGGTCCGTCAGGCGCTCTATGCAGCGATCGACAAGAAGGCAATTATCGACGGGCTCTATTACGGCGTGCCGACTCCGACTGAGACCTTCATGCCGCGGCAGTCTTTCTATTATAACCCGGGCCTTCCGGTGCAGGAGTTCAGCGTCAAGCGGGCGCAGCAGATCCTCGACGCAGCCGGCTGGGTGCCCGGAAGGGATAGGATCCGCGTAAAAGACGGGGTGCGTCTGTCTTTCACCAACTCGACCACCTCAGGCGACCCTCTCCGCGAGCAGGTCCAGCAGTACCTGCAGCAGACATTTGCCGAGATCGGCGTCGAGATGACCATCTCCAACCTTCCGGCCGCGGTGATGTGGGGCGAATTCTGGCAACGATCTCGTTTCGATTCGGTCATAGTAGGCGCCACTTATTTGATCGGCGCAGACCCGGACGTCACCAACCGCCTGCATTCGCTTTCGATCGCCAATAAAGGCGGTCGCGGTTCAAACAATGCGCAATACGTCAATCCGGAGGTCGACTCTCTCTTGGACAAAGGTAGCCGCACCTTCGATCCGGAAGCGCGGCGCGCAATCTACTTCCGCGTACAAGAACTGGTCCGGCAAGACCTGCCCTTACTGCCGCTTTATCAGAACACTGCAGTGCAGGGGCACAAGAAAGGGATTCAGGGAGCGGTGTCTAATGGGAACACGCGCACAGAGTCCTGGAACGCCGGCGCCTGGTCTTGGACGAGCTGATATTAGCAGCCGCCGCCCCGTCTCGCGAAAGCCAGTCGGGGCGGCAAAGTGCTACTGAATTTCTCATTCTACGGGAGGAGGGCTGAATGCGCGGATTTCTGCTGAATCGCCTCTCACAGAGCCTCGCGCTGCTGGTGATCGTCTCGATCATCGGCTTCACCATTCTAAGCCTTATTCCAGGCGGCCCCCTGTCGCAATACGCACGGGATCCGAGCATGAACCAGCAGGATATCGAGCGGCTGGCGGAACAGTTGGGGCTGAACAGGCCGATATGGATCCAGTATTTCGACTGGGCATGGCGTCTTGTGCAGGGCGACTGGGGGCGCTCGTTTCGCGACGGGACATCCGTGCTGACAGTGATCGGCCAGCATGTTTTTGCCACGCTACTGCTGATGGGTTCCTCGACGGTGATCGCGATCGCCATCGGCACCTGGATCGGCATCCGTGGCGCCACGCACCGCTATTCGCTGTTTGATTATTTGGCGACGATCGGCGCCATGATCGCGCTATCGATCCCGACCTTCTGGTTCGGGCTTGTCGGGATCTACGTCTTCTCTCTGCAATTGGGTTGGGTGCCTGCCGGGAATATGTACACTATCGGCGACGGCTCCACTCTAGATTACCTGCACCATCTGATCCTGCCCAGCGTAGTGTTGTCACTCGTCCATGTCGCGGTCTGGAGCCGCTACATGCGGACGGCGACGCTGGACGCCATCAGCCAGGACTTCGTCAAAACTGCCCGCGCCAAGGGCCTGAGCGAGCGCCGAATTCTTTTGAAGCATGTTGTCGGCAACGCACTCCTGCCAATGATCACGCTTGCAGGTGTGCAGCTGCCCAGCATCCTAACCGGCGCATTGGTGACCGAGACGGTCTTTACCTGGCCAGGAATGGGACGGCTGTTTCTCGACAGCCTCGGTTACAGCGACTATCCAGTAGTGATGGGGTTGCTGATATTCTCCGCCATCCTTGTCATTCTCGGAAACCTGATCGCCGACATCGTCGTCGCTATTGTTGACCCGCGCATTCGTCTGGGTTGAACCCGCAAAAGCCCCGACAGGAGCCGACCGATATGACCGCTCTCGCCGTAAGCACAGCACCAAGCCGATGGTGGCACAGCCGCGCGGTATTCCGCTTCATCAACCATCGCCTGGCGCTGCTAGGTCTGGCAATGATCACGCTGCTGACGCTGGCATGCGTCTTGGGCCCCTATCTGCTGCCGTATGACTCGCTCCACATTGACTTGCGCGCCCGCTTCGCTCCTCCGATGACCGGAAATCATTATCTCGGCACCGATCCGCTGGGGCGTGACTTGGCGGCTCGACTGTTAATGGCAGGACGGATCTCGCTGCTGGTGGGATTCTCGGCGATGCTATTGTCAATAGTGATCGGAGCACTCGTCGGGGTGGTCGCGGGATATCGCGGCGGCTGGATCAGCGCAGTCCTCATGCGCACTGTTGATGGCTTCTTGTCGTTTCCGTCGATCTTTCTCTTACTGGCGCTGGCTGCAGCATTGCGGCCCAGTCCCGTCATGATCACGGTTATCATCGCAATCACCAAATGGATGGAGGTTGCCTGCATCGTCGAGGCTGAGGTTCGCTCGTTACGCGAGCGCGAGTTTGTCCAGGCCGGTCGGATGCTTGGGCTAAGCGGAACGCATATTATGCTCAGGGAGATCTTGCCCAACGCTATGGGTCCGATCATCGTAGCCGCCAGTTTGACGGTCGCCCGTGCGATTCTCCTGGAAGCCTACATCAGCTTTCTCGGCTACGGGATCCAACCGCCGCTGCCCAGTTGGGGAAACATGCTCAACGGCGCCCAGCAGTATCTGGCCAGCGCTCCCTGGCTTGCCATCATTCCCGGCGCTGCGATTACGATCGCGGTGACCAGCTTCAACTTCATCGGCGACGGGCTGCGCGATGCGCTCGACGTTAGAGACGACCACATTTGAGAACTTGAGATCAATGCGATGCGGGCTGGCAGGCAACGGACAGCGTTGAAGGCTATGCAGCAGAACTTCTTGATAGCGTAGACGTCGCAAGCATCGCGTTGGCTGATCACAATCCGTCTTGTCAGTAATCCCAGGCCACCTTTAACACACGAGAAGTCAGCTACATGCACGAGCCGATAGCCGCAGAGAAGGACACGCCCTATTGGTGGGAAGCCGCACCGCTTAGGTCGCTGCCTCAACAGACCCTTCCCAAGAAACTGGACGTGCTGATCGTGGGCGCTGGCTATGCCTCTCTTTCGGCCGGGCTGGTGCTGGCGCGCGAGGGACGCTCGGTTGCGGCCTTTGACGCGATGACTCCGGGCGAGGGAGCCTCGACGCGCAACGGCGGAATAGCCAGCGCAAGCATACGGCCGGATTACGCGGCGATCTCCCGACGCTTCGGCGAAGACAAGGCGCTGGCAATCGAGGCGGAAGGCAAGATCGCCCGCGAATTCCTTTACGATTTCATCAAGACCGAAGGGCTTGCCTGCGATTTCCAGCTGGTCGGGCAGTTCAAGGGCGCGTTCGGATATCAGCAGTACGACACGATGGCGCGCAGCGCGGAAGCGTTGGCGAAGACGCTGCGGATCGAGTCTCACGCCGTTCCCTATGCCGAGCAGCGCAGTTACATCGGCACCGATGTCTACCGGGGTGGAACAGTCCGGATGGATATCGGTGGGCTACAACCGGCGAAGTTTCACGCTGAACTGCTTCGCGTGGCACTCGCTTCGGGCCTCGCGGTTCATGCACACACTCCCGTCATCTCAATTGAGGGGGATGGCTCCGGATTCCGCGTCGTGACCTCGGCCGGCTCGGTGCAGGCGCGTCAGGTGCTGGTTTGCACGAATGGCTATACTGATAGCGCCGTTCCCTTCTTGCGCCGCAGGCTGGTCCCCGTTCGCAGCCGGATCATTGCAACCGAGGAGCTCGCACCTGATGTCATGGCGCGGCTGATGCCAAAACGCATGATGATGACCGAAAACCGCCAAGTCGGGTTCTACTACCGCCCATCGCCCGACGGCAGACGTATCCTGCTAGGGGGGCGCGACAGTTCTCGTGTCGGTAATCCGGTGGCTCCCAAGCTCCTACTGCGCAAGGGGCTGGTGAACCTTTTCCCGGAACTGGAGAATGTTCACCTTTCGCACAGCTGGTTCGGCAACGTGGCGATGAATCGCGACATGCTCCCGCGTATCTTCGAAGAGGACGGTGTGCTCTATGCCAGCGGCTTCTGCGGTTCAGGCGTGGTCTGGGCACCGTGGATCGGTAGGCATGCGGCCCACAAGCTCATGGGAAACGACGAGCGGTCGCGCACGGCCTTTGACTTCCGTCCGCCGGCCTCCATCCCGCTCTATCGCGGCGATCCCTGGTTCATGCCCGGCATGATCTGGGGATATCGGATGCAGGATCGGTTCGCGCTGTGGCGCGACCGCCGCTGACAGCACATCGTCTCCTTTACCGTATCATCAATGCAATACCCTGCTGAACTTTGCTTCCGGCTGTTTGCGCAATGCTGTCGGAGCCAAGATACGCTGCAGCTGGTGCGGCATCTCGGATAGTTCGCCGCGTCAGGCATTGGCGATGTCCGATAACCCAAGCAGGAGACCTCGACCGCATCATGGCAACGGCAACTTACCAGTCCAGAGATCGCGAGACTGAAAATGTAGTCCTCGTTCCTTTCGCGAGAGCGCATCTGGAAGGCGCTCTGAGGCTCTCGCAGGAGATGTCCTGGCCCTACCGAATCGAGGACTGGGATTTCGCGTTGCAGCTGGGCCATGGATTCGTTCTGCAGTGCGCCGGTGTGGTGGTCGGGACCGCGCTCTGGTGGCCTTACGGCGATACCCATGCTTCCGCCGGAATGATCATCGTCGCGAAAGCTGTTCAGGGACGCGGTTACGGGGCGCGACTGATGGACGCGCTGCTCGCGGCGGCACGACCACGGATTATCACGCTGAATTCGACTGCCGAAGGAATGACGCTTTATGAGCGCCGCGGCTTCGCCAGCATCGGCGTCCTGCACCAGCATCACGGCATTCCCACGCAGCGCGGCGACGTGCCGCCGCTCGGAGACGTCAGACCGATGGTTCCATCGGACCTTGGGGCGGTCGTGGGTCTCGATCACGGGGCCACCGGCTGGACGAGGCGCGAGATGCTGAACCGGCTGACCGAGGTCGGCGACGGCTATGTCCTCCTACGTGACGGCACACTCCGCGGCTACGCCATCTCGCGTCGTTTCGGTCGCGGGCATGTCGTCGGTCCCGTCGTCGCCGAAAATCCCATCGATGCGCGCGCGTTGATCGAGGCGGCGCTTGCGCGGCTCGGGAATGTTTTCGTCCGGATCGACACCTCGGCGTCCTCGCAGCTCGGGGACTGGCTCGAGAGCATCGGCCTGGAGCAGGTCAGCGACGCCACGACGATGGTCCTCGGGGCACAGATGCCATCGACCGGGCCGGAGCGCACGTTCGCGGTCGCCAACCAGTCCTTCGGCTAGGAGACATCCAGATGCAACGCTGGGAGATGCGCGGAATGGATATCCAGGACGCCGGGCGGCCTGAGATAGCCGCGACGGTCGGCGCATTGGCGACGCCGGCCCTCCTGCTCGACAAAGATCGGCTTGATCGCAACCTCGCCCGTCTGTCCTCTCGCATGGGCGCGCGGGGTGTCGTGCTGCGCCCTCACATGAAAACCGCGAAATCCATCGACGTCGCCCAGCGCGTCCATCTCTCCGGGCCGGGGCCGATCACCGTCTCAACCTTGGCAGAGGCGGAGTACTTCGCGCGGCACGGTTTTCGGGACATGACTTATGCCGTAGGTCTGGCACCGCACACCGCTGAGAGGGCGATGCGTCTCCGGAAAGCGGGCATCGACCTCAAGGTGCTGCTCGATTCGGCCGAACAGGCGACGACGCTCGGCGCGGCCGGGCGCGCCGCTGGTGTGACGCCGTCCACCTTCATCGAGATCGACTGCGACGGTCACCGGGGCGGGCTGACGGCCACCGACCCCAAGCTCATCGCCGTCGCGGCAGCCCTGGCCGAGGCCGGCGTCAAGCTCGCCGGCATTCTCACCCATGCCGGCGAGTCCTACAGCCTTTGTGCGCCGGAGGCCCTTTTCGCGGCTGCGGAGAACGAAAGGGCCGTGGCTGTGGCCGCGGCCGAGACGTTGCGGGCGGCGGGGCATGAATGCCCGGTCGTGAGCGTCGGTTCGACGCCGACTGCCCATTTCGCTGAAGACCTGACCGGCGTTACGGAGATGCGAGCCGGCGTCTACATGTTTTTTGATCTGGTGATGCACGGTGTCGGTGTCTGCACGACCGACGACATCGCGATCTCGGTTCTTGCCACCGTTATCGGCACGAAGCCGGAGAAGGGCTGGATATTGGTCGATGCGGGGTGGATGGCGCTGTCGCGCGATCGCGGCACTGCGGCACAGCGGGTCGACCAAGCTTACGGTCTTGTCTGCGATCTGTCCGGCCAACTCTATCCAGACCTGATCGTCGGACAGGCGAGTCAGGAGCACGGCATCCTCGCCATCAGGTCCGGATCGGCTAAGGCTCTGCCGGATCTGCCGATCGGCACGAAGATCAGGATCCTGCCCAATCACGCCTGCGCGACGGCGTCGCAGCACGAGCTGTACAATGTCGTCTCCGCGGGAAGTGATGCAATCGAAGCTAGGTGGCCGCGAATGCGCGGCTGGTAAGTTCTCAAACAGAGGCGGGCCGCCGCGTTGCGGATACCCAGCATTCAGATAACGCGAGATTCGGAGCCGGTATGAAGCTCACATCCTATTGGCTGGACACATCGCAGCCATTCACGCGCGCCACCGCAGGACCGGTGCAGGGCATCTGCGACGTTGCGGTGATCGGCGGCGGCCTGACCGGTTCTTCGGCCGCTCTGGCTCTCGCCAAAAAGGGCGCGCGTGTCGTGCTCCTCGAAGCCGAGACGATCGGGCATGCGGCGTCCGGCCGGAACGGCGGCATGTGCAACAACGGGTTCGCTCAGGATTACGGCACGCTCTCGGCCAGGCTTGGTAAGGACGTCGCCGACCGGCTCTACCGGTCCTTCGACGCCGGGGTCGATACGGTCGAGCGCCTGGTGGCGGAAGAGAAGATCGACTGCAGCTTCGCGCGCGTCGGCAAGATCAAGCTTGCAGCTAAACCTGAGCACTATGACAAGCTGGCGCGCAGCCAGGAATTGCTCGCGGCCAATGTCGATCCCGACACGGCGATGGTGAGCCGTGCCGATCTGGCCGGCGAGGTGGGATCGGAGCGTTATTACGGCGGGCTGATCTACCGCAAGAGCGCCGGCATGCACGTTGGCCGCTTCGTCCGCGGCCTTGCGGACGCAGCGGCACGGCGCGGCGTCGAAATCCACGAGCATACGCCGATGACGGGCCTGCGCCCCGCCGCGGGCGGAGGCCACGAGATCGAAACACCGAAGGGCCGGCTGCGGGCCTCGCAGGTTCTGTTGGCGAGCGGCACCTCGCATACGGGGCCGCTGGGTTGGATTCGACGCCGGATCGTGCCGGTGGGCGCCTTCCTGATCGTCACCGAGCCCTTGCCGACAGCGACGCTCGATCGGCTCCTGCCGCGCCGCCGAATGGCGGTCGATACGAAGAACCTGGTCAACTACTTCCGGACCACACCCGACAATCGGCTGCTCTTCGGTGGCCGCGCTCGCTTCGCGATCTCCAATCCCGCCTCAGACGAGAAGAGCGGTGCGATCTTGCAGGCTGCGCTGCACGATGTCTTTCCCGAGCTTCGCGCCGCGCGCATCGATTATTGCTGGGGCGGAATGGTGGACATGACGCGCGACCGGCTGCCGCGCGCCGGCGAACGCAACGGCATCTACTATTCCATGGGCTACAGCGGCCACGGCACCCAGATGTCGACGCTGATGGGAACGATCATGGCGGACGTCATGGACGGGCGCACCGAGCTCAATCCTTGGAAGAACTTCGCTTGGCCGGCCATTCCGGGCCATCTCGGTCCCCCCTGGTTCCTGCCGCTGGTCGGCGCCTATTACCGGATCAAGGATCGCTTCCAATGACCTCGGCCGTTCGACACCTGACGGAAGCCGGCTTCCTCGGCAAATTCTACATCGACGGAGAATGGCGCAGGCCGAGCGGATCGGAGACGGCAGCCGTCATCAACCCGGCAACCGAGCAACCGATCGCCGAGATCGCGCTCGGCAATGAGAAGGACGTAGACCTCGCCGTTGCCGCCGCCAGGCAAGCCTTCGCCGGCTGGTCTCGTAAGCCAGCGGCAGAGCGGGCGGCGCTGCTCGACCGGGTCCATGGTTTGATCCTCAAGCGGCTCGAGCTGTTCGCGCAGACCATCACGAGTGAGATGGGAGCCGCGGTCACCTATGCGCGCCGCGCCCAAGTGCCGCTGGCCGCCGAACATATCCGCGTCGCGCGCGACAATCTCGCGACCTATTCTTTCGTCAGCCCGCGCGGCAGCACCGCCATCATGCGCGAGCCGATCGGCGTCTGCGGCCTCATCACCCCTTGGAACTGGCCTCTCTACCAGGTCACAGCCAAGGTCGGTCCGGCGCTCGCGGCGGGCTGCACGGTGGTGTTGAAGCCGAGCGAATTGTCGCCGCTGAGTGCCTTGCTGTTCGCCGAGGTGATGGACGATGCCGGCTGTCCACCCGGCGTTTTTAACCTCGTCAACGGGACAGGTCCAATCGTGGGCGCCGGTCTGGCGTCGCATTCGCAGGTGGACATGATCTCGATCACCGGCTCGACCCGCGCCGGGGTTCTCGTTGCGCAAGCAGCGGCGCCCACCGTCAAGCGCGTCGCCCAGGAACTCGGCGGCAAGTCGCCGAACATCATTCTGCCGGATGCCGAGCTGAGCCGGGTCGTTCCACTCGGCGTCGGCGCCGCCTTCCGCAATCTCGGCCAATCCTGCAGCGCGCCCACGCGCATGCTTGTGTCCCGATCGCAGATGGCGGAGGTCGAGGTTCTCGCCGCGGCGGCTGCTTCCGAAATGGCGGTCGGCGATCCGCTAGCGGAATATACCACCCATGGTCCGATCGCCAACCGGCCGCAGTTCGAGCGCATCCAGACCATGATCGGCGTCGGCCTGGAAGAGGGCGCCAAGCTTGTCACCGGCGGGCGAGGGCGACCCGACCACCTTCAGATCGGCCTCTATGCGCGGCCGACGATCTTCTCGAACGTCCGTCGCGACATGAGGATTGCGCACGAGGAGATCTTCGGCCCGGTACTGTCGATCATCCCCTACGATACGGTCGACGAGGCGGTCGAGATCGCCAATGACACTGTCTACGGCCTCGGCGCCCATGTTCAGGGCACCGATATGGAGACAGTGCGGAAAGTGGCTGGGCAGATCCGGTCCGGTCAGGTCCATCTCAACTATCCCGACTGGGACCCGAACGCACCTTTTGGCGGATACAAGCGTTCCGGCAACGGCCGGGAGTATGGCCTTGAGGGCATGGAAGAATATCTCGAGACCAAGGCCGTTCTCGGATTCTACCGATAATACGTCATCTCTAGGACGAACCGTTCGAAATCAGGCTGCCGCATGTCGGCGGCCGATTCGCGCAGCTTGCATGCGATGGCTGAGTTGGCGGGCTTTAAGGTCGGCTCATTCTGGCCCGTCCTATCTGGGGAGGGGCGCGGGAACGTGGTGAGACGTCGGCTACAAGACGTGATGAAGCGGACCGAGCGGGGTCTTGATGGCGACATTTCGTTTTGCTGAGATATCGCGCGCGGCGGTCACGTGCTGCTGGAGCATCCAGGAGAAGGAAGCGCGAGATGAAGATGATCAAGGGACCGGCGATATTCCTCGCTCAGTTCACGGCCGATGTGGCGCCGTTCAACTCCTTCGACGCGATCTGCGAATGGGCTGCCTCGCTCGGCTATGAGGGGATTCAGATCCCGAGCTGGGACGGGCGACTCTTCGACCTCAACAAGGCCTCGGAGTCCCAGGACTATGCCGACGAGGTGAAGGCGACAGCGGCCGAACACGGCCTTTCCATCACCGAACTCTCGACCCATCTTCAGGGCCAGCTCGTCGCCGTGCATCCGGCTTATGACGCAGCATTCGACGGCTTCGCCGTGCCGGAGGTGCGCGGCAATCCCAAGGCACGCACCGAGTGGGCCGTCGACCAGGTCAAGCGCGCAATTCGCGCCTCAGGACGCCTCGGGCTCACGGCGCAGGCGACCTTCTCCGGCGCGTTGGCCTGGCCCTATGTCTATCCCTGGCCGCAGCGTCCAGCCGGCCTCATCGAGGCCGCCTTCGACGAGCTCGCCAGCCGATGGCGGCCAATCCTCGACTATGCTGACGAGCACGGTGTCGATCTCGCTTATGAGATCCACCCCGGCGAGGACCTTCACGACGGCGTCTCCTATGAGATGTTTCTCGATCGGGTGAAGGGTCACAAGCGCGCGAACTTGCTCTATGACCCGTCGCACTTCGTGCTGCAGCAGCTCGACTATCTCGACTACATCGACATCTACCACGAGCGGATCAAAGCCTTCCACGTCAAGGATGCCGAGTTCAACCCGACGGGCCGCCAAGGCGTCTATGGCGGGTTCCAGAGCTGGGTCGATCGTGCCGGCCGCTTTCGCTCGCCAGGCGATGGACAGATCGATTTCGGCGCGATCTTCTCGAAGCTCACGCAGTACGACTACGACAGCTGGGCGGTGCTGGAATGGGAATGCGCGCTGAAGCATCCCGAGCAGGGCGCGCGCGAGGGCGCCGAATTCATCAAAAGGCACATCATTCGGGTGACCGAGAAGTCGTTCGACGATTTCGCGGGCTCCGGCGCTGAGGACCGGATGAACCGCAAGATGCTTGGCATCTCCTAGCGAGGAACAAGAAATGATTATTGAGGCAAGCAGTGGGGGCGGCGGTCATGGTCGTATCCGGCTAGGCATGGTCGGCGGTGGCCAGGGGGCTTTTATCGGCGCCGTTCATCGTGCTGCCGCGCGTATCGACGACCAATTTGTGCTGACGGCCGGTGCGTTGGCGTCGGATTCGGCGCGAGCAAAAGCCTCGGCGCGGGAGCTCGGTATCGCCGACGACCGCGCCTATGCCTCCTTCGAAGAGATGGCGAAGGCGGAGGGCGCGCGCCCGGACGGCATCGAGGTGGTCTCGATCGTGACCCCCAACCACCTGCACGCCCCGGTCGCCAAGGCGTTCCTTGAAGCCGGCATCCACGTCATCTGCGACAAACCGCTCACGAGGAGCCTCGCCGAGGCTGAGGAACTGGTGGAGTTGGTCAGGAAGACGGGCAAGGTTTTCGTCGTGACTCACAACTACACGGGCTATCCCATGGTCCGACAGGCCCGCGCCATGGTGGCGAACGGTGATCTCGGCGAGATCCGGCTCGTTCAGGCCGAATATCTGCAGGATTGGTTGACCGAGCGGTTGGAAGCAAGCGGCCATAAGCAGGCCGCGTGGCGCACGGACCCGACCCGTTCCGGGGCAGGCGGGTGCATTGGCGATATCGGCACTCACGCCTACAATCTCGCTTGCTTCGTCACTGGCCTCGAGCTTGAGGAGCTGCTCGCCCAACTTTCGACCTTCGTCGGCGGCCGGCGTCTCGATGATGATGTCCAGATCCTCCTCAAATGGAAGGGCGGTGCCAAGGGGATGCTTTGGGCGAGCCAGGTCGCGGTCGGCAATGAGAACGGCCTGACGCTGCGCGTCTATGGGACCAAGGGCGGGCTCGAATGGGCACAAGAAAATCCGAACTATCTCTGGTTCACGCGTTACGGGCAGCCCAGGCAGCTCCTGACCCGCGGCGGCGCCGGCGCGTTGGTTGAGGCGGACCGCGTTACCCGCGTGCCAGCGGGGCACCCCGAGGGGTATCTTGAGGGCTTTGCAACGATCTATGCTGAGGCAGCGCGCGCCATTCGCGCGGCACTGGCCGGCAAAGCACCGGATCCGGCGGTGATTTTCCCCACCGTGGAGGATGGCCTCGCCGGCATGAAATTCATCGACGCCGCGGTGAATTCGTCTGCAAGCAATGGCACCTGGGTTCGAATGACGCAGATGCCGACGCTTCTGTTGAGCTGATCCTGGCTCCATAGCGACCGATCACGTCTTACGACGGGTTTGACGGCTGGCTAAGCTTCAGCTCGATGCAGGCCGGCTTGACACTCGCCGCCGACGTTCTCATTATGTTCCGTCAAGAGTTTCCTCGAAACGTGAGGGACGAAAGGTCGGATGGCGACGACAGCCACCATCCTCCATGCGGACCTGGACGCCTTTTATGCTTCGGTAGAGCAGCTGCTTGACCCCTCATTGCGCGGCAAAGCCATTGCCGTCGGCGGCGGAGTTGTGCTTGCCGCGTCCTACGAGGCTAAGGCGTTCGGGGTCCGCGGAGGGATGCCGGGACGGCGAGCGCGCGAGCTCTGTCCGCAACTCACTTTTGTGAGCGGGCATTTTAACGAATATCGGCGACTGGGCGACGCCGCCATCACGCTGATCGGCGACTACACGCCTTTGGTGGAGCGGATTTCCATCGACGAGGCCTTCGCCGATGTTGCTGGCTGCACCCATCTGTTTGGTCCACCCGACGAAATTGCGAGGACAATCCGCCAACGCGTCCGGGCTGAACTCGGCCTTCCGATTTCGGTCGGCGTGGCTCGCACCAAGCATCTTGCAAAGATTGCCTCGCAAGTGGCCAAGCCCGATGGGCTGGTGGTCGTCGATCCTGACAGAGAGTTGCAATTCCTTCACCATCTGCCGGTCGAGCTGATGTGGGGAGTTGGTCCGGTCACGAAAGCGCGGCTCGCCGAGATCGGCGTCCTCACAATCGGAGAATTGGCAAAGACACCGGGAGGCTCGCTTGAGCGGCTACTCGGTCCTGCGGCGGGAAAGAAGTTTGCGGCGCTGGCGTGGAATCGTGATCCACGCGACGTCAAGGCCCATCGCCGTGCCCGATCGGCGGGAGCACAATCGGCGATCGGCAGGAAGCCTGCCGAAGAGCGAGTTTTTCGACCAACCCTGCTTCACCTTGCAGACCGAATCGGCACCCGGCTCCGGGCCAAGGGCAGGCCGGGCCGAACCGTGACGGTCCGGATTCGCTTCGCCGGCCTGAACTCAGCTACGCGCTCGGTAACGCTCGACGCGCCTATCTCGGCGACCATGATCCTTGCCGAACTCGCCGAGGACCTGGTGCGCGCCGTCCTCGCAGATCACCCTGACGAGAAGACAATTTCGCTCCTCGCGATCTCCGTCTCGCATCTCGAGGAGAACTGGGATCTTGAGCTGGAGCTTCCGCTTGGGCTTCGAGATGAACCGCACCGCCCCGGCAGCAAAATAGGCATGGCGCGTTGGGCGGCCGACCGTGCGGTCGATAAAATCCGCGATCGTTTTGGATGGGATGCCATCGGATATGGCTCCGTGGCGCTGGGCATCTCGCGTTCGGTTCCTGATGAGTTTCGCAAGCTCGCCGAAAAGGACCTGTGATGTTCACGGGAAAAGCGTGCGATTCCGACTCGCTGCCGCTGCCCGCCACTCAGTTCGCACGGATGGCGAGCGGCGAAAGACGGATTCAAGCCGACGGCCGTCAACGTGGCCGCTATGGCCGCGCTGCGCGCTTTGTGGAGTTATATGAGCTCCATCGCCCGCGGCTGGCCGGATTGGGCATTCTTCGAGTTGGCGTAAATCTTTGAGGCGATCGGCAGGATATCCGGCACATCGGACGAGCTGCCGCTCACAAGGCTGACCCATTGTGCCTTGCGACTTTCGAGTCCATTCATCGGTGGCTGGAACACACCCTCTTTGGCAGCGTCAGTGATGTCCTGGATTTGCTTCTCCACGGTGTTCAGTTCTGACGCCAAGGTTCACCGTTCGAACGTCATTCGCGATTGAGCCGGTTTGTCTCTTCTGCGTGGGCGCGCATCGCGTCTGCGCTTAACCTGCCCGCGGAAAATCGTGTCATTCCATAGCTCTCCGGCCGGTGACAGCTTTCATCATTGAGTGTCTTGGCAATCGAGCGCGGACTGATGTCCTTCGCGAAATCGCGGAAAACTGCGATCGACCCGATGTTGCCAAGACGGCGTGACCGCTGTCGCGCTGGCGGTTAGAGCGAAGAGAATATCTTTCGCGGACCCGGGCTATCAGTGAGCCGTAACAAGATCGTGAGGGGCCGATGAAATTGCAATGCGTCGCCAGTCTTACACTTCGGTTGGATCGCAGAAGATCTGTTGAAGCGAGAGCTACCAAAAGGAACATCATGAAACTCACCGGTCGCACAATCCTCATAACCGGAGGATCCGCAGGCATCGGACTTGCCTTCGCGTTGAAGTTTTCTGATCTAGGCAACGAGGTCATAGTGACCGGTCGCCGCCAGGCCACGCTGGATCAGGTCAAAGCGAAACATCCCAAGCTTTACACAGTTCAGAGCGACGTTGCCGACCCAGCTCAGATTGCGATCCTCGCAGCGCGGGTAAAGGCGGACTTTCCAAAGCTCGACGTGTTGATGAACAATGCAGGTATCAGCCACTATAGGAATCTCAAAAGTACGGCCGCCGACCTTGTCGGCTTAACCGGCGAGCTAGATGTTAACGTGGGCGGGATCATTCGGATGACCTCGGCACTCATGGACGTCCTGAAGGCCAACAAAGGGACTCTGATCAACGTGTCGTCCGCGCTTGCGTTCGTGCCGCTGCCTTGCTTGCCGATCTATTGTGCGACCAAGGCGGCGATCCACTCCTACACTCAATCGCTCCGCTTCCAGTTGGAGGACACCGGCGTAGAGGTCATTGAGCTCATGCCTCCGGCGGTGAAAACCGATATGACCTCTGACCTTCGCGAGGACGACGGCATTGCGCTGATCACCACGGAGGAACTGGTGAGCCAGTCGTTCGGGTTCCTTAAGGTGGGCGCCACCGAGATCCGCCCTGGACAATCGAAGCAGCTTGCCCTCATGCGACGCATTGCTCCGAACTTCATCAATGGGCAGCTCTGGAAAGCATCGAAAAAGCTCGTTCCGGCAAGCGCAAACGAGTCCCTGCCGCCCGTCACGCGTGGGGTCGGCGTGCACGGTCGCCCTGGCGGCGCCCACGAACGCGGCCCGGCAGCCTCAGGCAGAGTCCGATGAGGATACAAGGAGAGCTTCAGGTTGATGGAGGACCTGAGCGACGCCTTGCGCTTGGCAGTCGGCCGCGCAATCGAGCGAACAAGAGAGCACGTTGAACGTCGATCACTCCTGGTCGTCGGGCCGTCTTACATCTGGGACGAGCAGCCGTGACAAGTTCGACACATGAAGGAGGATAGGATGCTTCCATTGACGGGAAAGAAGGTCATCGTGATCGGCGGGAGCCAGGGAGTCGGGCGGCGGATTGCGGAAGAGGCGCACGGGAGCGGCGCACGGGTCTTGGCCGTGGCACGGCGTGAAGCCCCGCTCCACCGCCTCGCGGAAGAGGTGCCTGGAATGGAAGTTCTTGCGCTTGATGCAGCCGACGCGACCGCGCCTTCGAAGGCATTCGGAGTGCTAGAACCCGATGTCCTGGTGTTGTGTGCTGGGGCGCATCCGACGACCTTGCCACTCTACAAGCAAAGCTGGCAAGAGTTTACCGTAAATTGGGAAAGCGACGTAAAAATCGCATTCCATTTCTGCAAAGCGGCGCTGTCGCGACCTCTCGCTGCTGGAGCGCTCGTGCTTCTTGTCTCGAGCGGAGCCGCGCTCGCTGGGTCGCCGCTAACCGGAGGGTATGCCGGCGCCAAACGCACGCAGATATTCATCGTCAACTACAGCCAGAAGGAGTCGGATCGCCTTGGTCTTGGCTTACGTTTCTTTGCGCTCGCACCGCGGATCATGCCGGACACCGAGTTCGGAAAGCATGCCGTGGCCGGATATTCCGGCTATCTGGGCATATCGGAAGTGGACTTCATTCGCAGCATGGACTCTCCGCCGACCTCGTCGGACGCGGCGCGTGTTGCCATCGAGCTGGTGATCAATCCGGATAGATTTAAGGAGCGGGTGTTTATTGTGTCCAGTAAGGGCATCGAAGCTGTACCGTCGTGATGCGCCCCTTGAAATGATGCAGGGAAGGCCAATATCGAGTCCGATGACAGCGGCAGAACCACCAACTCGGAGGACGGCGTCGGAGCGGTCGACCAAGGCGTTCGAGCAGCTTGCCGAACCATTTCGCCGCGAATTGAGATTGCATTGTTACCGCATGCTAGGATCTCTGCACGAAGCAGAAGACCTTGTGCAGGAGACGTATCTGCGGGCTTGGCGAAGTTTCGACAACCTCGAGGAACGAGGTTCGCTTCGCGCATGGCTGTATCAAATCGCGACCAATGCCTGCCTCGACGCGCTGGAAAGGCGCAAGAACATCCGGCGTTGGCTCCCCGACCAACGAGTGCCCGCCACTGCTGAGCTTCCGGACGGCGTACCAGTACGTGACGTGCCCTGGCTTGAACCTTACCCGACCTCGAGCCTGGAAGGCCTCATTGACGAGGCACCGAATCCGGAAGCACGCTATGCTTCGCGCGAAGCCGTGCAATTGGCCTTCGTCGCGGCCATCCAGCAGCTATCTCCACGCCAGCGCGCGGCGCTCCTGCTTTGTGATGTGCTCGGTTGGGCGCCGGCCGAAGCGGCTACTCTGCTCGGCGGTTCGACGGTTTCGATAAATAGTGTCCTTCAGCGCGCGCGCGAAACGCTGGTTCGGCGTTATCCTGACGGCCGGCCGCCGGTTTCAGCCCGACCGAACGCCGCGCAGAAAGAACTTCTCGGCCGCTATTTACGCGCTTGGGAAGCGCTCGACGTCGACGGCTTTGTTGCGCTTTTGAAGGAAGATGCGACGTACACGATGCCGCCGTTGCCGCAATGGTACGCAGGACGGCAGACGATCCGCGGCTTCTTTGAGTGGGCATGGAAATTTTACGATAGTTACCGCCTGGTCCCCATCGGGGCCAATGGACAACCTGCTTTCGCTGCCTACTCCCGCGCCCGTGAGGGCGAGCCTTGGGTCGCGCATTCCCTTCACGTGCTCTCGCTCGACCACGACCTGGTTCAGGCATTGACTCTTTTCGTGAAGCCAGAAGCTCAGCGATTGTTTCAGCGCTTCGACCTGCCGCTCAGTGTGCCCGGTCGGGTTGCTATCGCCTGATCTTGTCCTGGTCGACTTGGATGTCAGCCTCAGCGGCGACGTACGCGGCATGCCTGAAGTCCCGAATTTTGGCGACCTTGCCCGCCGACCAGCCGAGCAATATGAAGTATTTCGGCCTTGCGCCGGGGATCGCCGTCGGGTCGAGCACCAGGATGGCCGGACGGCCCTCGACGAGGCCCGGTACGAAGTGCCAGTCATTGATCTTGGCGTAGTTGCCGAAGTAGCGGGACACCTCGGCTTTGCCGTTCAGCCGGGACCTGTTCACCAGATCGAGCTTGACGTCCTCGGCAATCATGGCGCGGATCGCATCGAAGTCACGCGCATTGAAATGGTCGACATAGTTGGCGAGCCGCGTGCGGTCGGCCGCCGATAGACGCGGACGCGGGGCATCCTCGGGTTCCTCAGCAAGTTCGCGCAGCATCGTGCGCCCGCGATGCAGCGCGCCTTTTACCGCGGGCAGTCTTAAATCCATGATATCGCAGATCTCCTGAAGCGAGCAGCCGAGCACGTCCATCAGGATCACGCTGGCGCGTTGGCCAACCGGCAGACGCATGAAGGTGCGCAGGCTGGTCGCTGCAATCTGGCGGCTTGCGACGGCATCGATCTCGTCGACAATCATGTCCACCTCCTGAGGCGAATGCAGGGCCTCCTGCCGGTTGCGACGGCGCAGGAAATCGAGCGCCGTGTTGTGGGCGATCCGGAACAGCCAGCCTTCCGGATTGCGGATCGGGCCGGCCGTGGAGGCCGCCTCCACAGCCTTCATCAGCGCGTCCTGCAACACGTCTTCCCCGTCGATGACGGATCCGACCATGCGCGCGCAATAGCGGTGCAGCCGCGGCCGCATGGCGAGCAGGATCGCCGGAATGTCGTCTGCTGCGACTTCCTGAGCCGAATTCATCATGCCTCCATCGCGAGCCCTACGGCTCCGCCAGTACACGATAGTTGCCGACGACGATAGCATCATTGAAGACCGGCGGCTCGGCGCAGCGGTCGCGTATACCGCTCTGAAACGCCTGAAAGGCCGCAAGCTTCGTGATCGGTGACGAATCGTTCTCGGCGGTTGCTTCGACAATGTGGATGAAGCTGTTGTCCTCGAGCCGCAGCGTCAAGTAACGCACATTATCTGGTTGCGCCGCCTTCAACTCGGCAAACACCGCCGCGACCAGCTCGGCATTCCTGTCGGCCATTTCGGGTCTGGTCTTGTAGCGGATCACTGTTCTTTTCATGGTTGCCTCCTCGCCTCGGCCGCAGCACCAACTGCGACTTCTCAACTCCATAGGACGTTTGCCTGGGCCCAAAGGATGCGGCCCGCATAACTTATTTTGAGGCCGCATCCTTGGGCCCTTTTGCTTCGTCCTCCGTGCGACGGCGCCGTTCTGGCGCCAGGATGGAGACTGCCAGATGCAAGACGCTCCCAACCCCGCGGAGAAGACCTGGGTCCTCGCTCTGACCTCACTCGCCTCGTTCATGATGGCATTGGATGCCATGGTGCTGACGACGGCGTTCGCGGATATCCGCACCGAGTTCTCATGCTCGGTCGAGACGCTGCAATGGACTGTCAATGCCTATAATCTCGCATTCGCCGTGCTGCTGCTGTCCGGGGCTGCGCTCGGCGACCGGTTCGGCCGGCGCAGGATGTTCGCCGGCGGCATCATGCTGTTTACCCTCGCTTCCGCCGCTTGCGCGCTGGCACCGACGGTCGATTGGCTGATCGGGGCGCGCGCCATGCAGGGCGCTGGAGCGGCCCTGGTGATGCCGCTTGCGATGACCATCCTGAGCGGTACGTTCGGGCGCGAGCAGCGCGCAAAAGCGCTCGGCATCTTTTCCGGGATTACCGGCTTTGCATTGATCATCGGGCCTGCGGTGGGGGGCCTGTTCACCGAGCAACTGGGCTGGCGCTCCATCTTTTGGATCAACCTGCCGATTGGCGCAATCGCAGCCACGCTGGTACGGGCGCGTTTGCGCGAAAGCTTTGGTCCGGCGGCAACACTTGACATCGTCGGGCTGACGCTGGTCGCCATTGCCTCACTGGCCTGGGTCTGGAGCCTCATGCGCGGCAACATCGTCGGCTGGACCAGCGCGGAAGTCGTGGGTGCGATCATCGCTGGTCTCGCCTTCGCGACCGCGTTCCTGATCTGGGAGTCGCGCGCCGCCGCGCCGATGGTGCCGTTACGGCTGTTCGCGTCAAGGCCGTTCTCCGCGGCGCTCTCGCTGAGCTTCCTGTTTTATGCCGCGATGTATGGGGTGCTATTCCTGCTGCCGCAGTTCCTGCAAGTGACCCTGCATTTCGACGCCTTCGGCGGCGGGCTGCGTCTGTTGCCGTGGACCGCGACCTTGTTTGTGACCGCCCCGATTGCAGGCGCCCTAGTCGGCAAATTCGGCGAGCGGCCATTGGTGGTGACGGGACTCATCATGCAGGCGATCGGGCTCGGTTGGATCGCCTTGATCGCTTCGCCCGATGCCGGCTATGGCGCGCTGGTCGTTCCGCTGGTGGTTGCTGGCGTTGGCGTATCCATGGCGATGCCGGCAGCGCAAAGCGCCATCCTGAGCTCGGTCTCGTTGCCTGAAATGGCAAAGGCCTCCGGCATCTTCAATATGGGCCGGTTTCTCGGCGGCATGTTCGGGATTGCCGCGCTGGTTGCCACGTTCGCGGCGAATGGTGCAATGGATAGCCCGGCGCATTTCGCCGATGGCTTTGAGGCAGCAATGACGTTGGCGGCGCTGCTGTCGCTGGCCGGCGCGTGGATCGGCCTTTTGCTGCCCGCTCGGGAATTGGTGTCCACCGCATCGGCGCCGCAAAGAATTGGGTGAAACGAGCGTGAACCAAACGAAATGGCGCCCTCGACGTCGAGCATTTTCAATGACTGAGAAGGTGGACACCTCGTTCGGGACGCAGGTGACGGCTGCTTCGGACGGCCACGATCAGCGAGCGTCGGTATTGGCGGTTGCAGGTTCCCGATTTGAAGTGCGTCAGGAGAAGCTCATGATGTCTAGCGGATGAAAGTTCTGCCGAGGTGGGTCTTAGCCACGGCTTCAAGGGTTTCAGCTGGTTAGAGGCGTCGTGGGCGCGATGCGGGCACCGGGAGATCAAGAGAAATCCATTGAGAGCAAGTGTGGGTGGTCGTCGTTTGGAGGTGATGTAGCGCCACAGCACTGTGGACGGCCCGGTGAAGTTGGATGACCAACAGAGCTCTGTGTTCGGCTGATCCGAGGAGCGCGGATTGCATTGTGGACAAAAAACGGTGTCGGGGGGTCCAGTCGCTCCCCCGCTACGCCCCGCCACACTTTCGCTCCCTTGGAGAAGTCTCAGGGTCTCTGAATTAGGTAGTTACTTTCCTGCGCCTGTCGTCAGCCCGCTGACAATGTAGCGCTCGAGGAAGATGCCGACCAGGACGAGCGGGGCGATTGCCGCCGTCGACAGCGCTGCCATCGACCACCAGTTGATGCCTTGCGAGCCGGTCTGGCTCGCCACCATCACCGGCAGCGTCTTCGCATCCGTGCTGGTGAGGAGGGCCGCGAAGAAATACTCATTCCAGCACAGCACCAGCGACAGGATGAAAGCGGCCACCATCCCGGGCACTGCAAGCGGCAGTATGATGCGCAGGAACGCGCCCCAGGTCGACAGCCCATCGACGAAGGCGGCTTCATCGAGCTCGATCGGGATCGCGTTGAACTGGTCGCGCATGATCCAGATGACGATGGGCAGAACCGAGAGCGTATAGAGCAGGATCAGGCCGAGGCGGGTGTCGAGCAGCGCGAGCGCCTTGTAGAGCACGAGGAAGGGCAGTGCGAGCACGACCGGCGGCAAGATCAGTTGCGACATGAAGAAGAACAGGATGTCGTCGTTGCGCATCCAGGCGAATTTGTAGCGGAAGCGGCTGAGGCCATAGGCGGCAAGCGAACCTAGGATCAACGCGAGCAGGGACGCGCCGACCGAGGTGATAATGCTGTTGACGAACCGGTTCGTGAACTCCGCGCGGGCGGTCGAGATGCCGAACAGCGTGTCTGGCGACAGCCCGAGCGAGCGCCATCCCTTCCAGTCCGGCTGAAAATCGACCCATGGGATCAGGTGGGCCTGCGTGACGTCGACTGCCGATTTGAACGACGTTGTCACCGTCCAGTAAATCGGGAACAGGCAAATGAACGTCCAGAACAGGAGCGCGGCATAGATCAGCACGCGGCCAAGCAGCCGCTTGGCGCGCGGGGCCGCGGGATGCCGCCGGACGGGCTTTAATGCCGATGTCGATATCGACACGCGCGTGAACTCCTTGGTTCTAGACGACTCTCTGCGTCCAACGCTTCGACAGGCGCAGGAGCAGCGTCAGAAGGAGGATGATCAGCACCAGATAGACCATGGCGAGTGCCGTGCCGTATCCGACATTGGAGCGGTCGCGGTACACGCGATAGATGAAGCTCGACACGGTGTCGGTGGCGCCCCCGGGCCCGCCGGCCGTCACGTTGATTACGATGTCTGCAAGCTTCAGCTTGAAGATGATGCGGATGATGAGGACGGTGATGCTGACCGGCAGCATGATCGGAAAGGTGACGTGCCAGAACGACTGCCAGCCGTTGGCGCCATCGACCTTGGCGGCCTCCTGTACTTCCCGCGGCATGGCCTGGAGGCCGGCGAGCAGGATGATCATGATGAAGGGGATCGACACCCAGGCGTCCATCGCCTGGATGCTCAAGCGCGCCATCCAAGGCGAAGCGAAGAACGCCGGGTTCTCCCATCCAAGATAGCGTGCCAGCGTCGCAGCGGGTCCGAAGCGATATTCGAGGAGCGACTTGCCGATCATCCAGCTCACCGCGACAGGGCTCAGCATTATCGGCAGCAGGAACACCACACGGAAGAACTTGCGCGCGCGGATCTCGGCGCTGAGCAGCAGCGCAAGGCCGAACGCGATCGCGTACTCGCCGAGGACTGCGACCGCGTAGAAGATCATGTTGCCCAGCGCGTTCCAGTAATAGGTGTCGTTGAGCATCCCGACGAGATTGCCGAAGCCGCTGAAGCGCGGGCCTTCGACCGAGCTGAGATTCCAGTCGAGCGAGGCGATATAGATCCCGAAGATGGTCGGGAAGATCACCACCGCAATGGTGAAGAACACCGCCGGCAGCAGGAATAGCGCGCGCTGGCCGCGTTCGCCGCGGATCAGCACTTGGGCGATGGCGAAGGCGACAGCCCAGATGAGATAGGCGACGAGGATCGGTCGCCAATCGGAGAACCCGGCCGCGGTCGTATCGGTCGTGTGCAGGATCTGGACGAGGAGCACGAGCAGGAAGCCGAGCGACGCCACCGCGACAATCGCGCGGCCGGCGGCCTTCCGCGTCGCCGGCGCGCGCTTTACTGCGGGCTGGTGGTGCAGGTCGTCGGTCACGGGAGCGGAATTCTGCATGGCAATCGAACTCGGCCGATCCTGAATGCCCGGCCGGCCGCCGGGTAAGTTTTCGGCTGGCACCGCGAGAGCGTCGCCAGCCGAGGATCTTCGTGATGCTCGTGCGGCTACACGCCGAGCGAGGCCTTGTAGAGTCCGATCTGCCGCTCGCGGCCGATCTGGTCGGTCAGCTTCTCCCAGGCGGCGGCGATGTTGTTCGCGCCGGTCTGCGCGTCGACCTTGCCGGCAAAAATCTTCGTCAGCTCATCCTCCGCGATGCTGTAGTACTGGAAGATGCCGGGGATGCGCGGCTCGACCGCGCGGTTCGGATGATTGTAGGAGCCAAGCTGCGAGTTGAGGTAGGAGGTGATGTATTTGCGGTCATAGCCCGCGGCCACCCATTCGTCGAACTGGAAGTGGCTGGCGCGGTGGGCCTGGAAGCCCGATGGATACATCACCATCCACAGCGACAGATCCTTGCCGCCGAGATGCGCAGCCGCGCTCCAGGCGGCCTTGTGCTTCTTCTCGTCGCTATTGACCCTGGCCATCACATAGACGCCCCAGCCGAGATAGGCGCAGTTCGGCGCGTGGTTCGGACCGCTCGCGAGCTTGTCCCACTGTCCGGTCTTGGAATTATAGACATCGTCCGATCCCGGCAGGATGTCGAAGCCGACGATATCGCCGATGACCGAGGTGTCGCTCGCCTTGGCGACCTGGCCGATGTCGCCCCACCAGGGAATCATCGAGCCGATGCCGGCGAGAAATTGCTGGAAGCCGGTGGTGTTTGGATCGGCGTTGAGCTGGTCGGCCGGCTCGAACGGCAGCGCGTCAATGACGTCCTGGATAGCGCGCACCCAGGCCGGATTGTTGATGCGCGGCTTCATCGTATCGATGTCGAACAGCCAAGCCTTGTCCTCGGGATGTTTGGCGTAGGCAGAGGCGCGGCTGCCGAGGAAATAGAAGCCGAAGCCGCCCCAGGGCTTTGGCGCATCGAGATAGCCGAATGCATTCTGGTTCTTGATCTTCTTGCCCTTGAGGAATTTCGTCACCGCCTGGACCTGCTGCCAGGTTTTCGGCACGCCCCATTCGCCCGTGTTGCCGGCGTCCTTCCAGGCCTTGGCGAGGGCTGCGTCGGAGAAGACGTCCGTGCGGTAGTTGAAGTTGTGGCAGTCGCCGTCGATGGTGACGCGATAGGTCTTGCCGTTCCAGGTTCCGACCGGCGGCTTCAGATAGTCGACATAGTCATCGATATCGATCTGCTTTTTGACCCAGTCCGGCATCTCCGATGCCAGGCCCTTGCCACAGACATCGCCCTCGAACGGCGCGCCCATCTCGAGGATGTCGAAATCGACCGTACTCGTCGCGATCGCCTGCTGGAGCCTTGGGTTGTAGTCGGCCTGGGCGAGATCGATCCAGGAGATTTTCGCGCCCGTATAAGCTTCCCACGGCTTGAGGAAACCGCGGAACAGGAGATTGTGCAGGTTCTGATTGTTGAGTCCCATGAACGAGAGCTCGACGCCCTTGAATTCGCCTTCCTTGACGCTCGCCTTGGTCGGGCCGAGGCAGAGCTCGCCGACCTTCTGCCAGTCGGCGTCCGTCGGTGCGCCCTTGCCGACACCCGGAATTTGTGTGATCTGCGCGCGCAGGTTGGCTTGCGCCAATGCGAGCTCCGAGAACGTGCCGAGTGCGCCGCTGGTGCCGAGTGCTGCGGCGCTCGCCGCGCCTCTCAGGATTGTTCGCCGGTTCGGCTGGAATGCGGAATGCTGACCGTGCTGTTTCACCGCGATACCCTCCCGTTTTTGACCTTCTTGGCGTGACCCTCTTTTGTGAAGCCCACTTCGCCCGAGCACCTCGATAACGCGACGCTCGGCGGACTTCCGCGTCGTGGCGACGGCGGCAGAGGCCGCTTCGAGTATGCAGCGGCGCATATCAAAGTCAACGAATGCGCGTGAATTCGAGGCCGCGCGTGCCGTCGATGCGTGAACGATGCGCGGAGTCTTCGCAAATGCCGCGCTGCAAGATGATCGAGGCTGCGCAGCGCCGATCATCGTCGCGGTGACCGTGAATGAGCAGGTTCCGCGAGCGCGACATCACCTCGACATCGTTTTTATGTCAGACGCTTCGTGCAGCCGTACCGCCGTCCAGACGGTTTGAGCTGTTACCTCAAGCCACATCAGGCGGGATGACGCCCTTCTTGAAGATGAAGCAACCATAGAAGCGCCGCTCTCCGGTCTGGATCACGCAATAGGATCTCTTCGCAAGCTCGTAGAATGCAAAGCGCTCGACTGAGGCCATCGGAAAAGATCGGCCTTGCGCCGCATCGAGTTCGGCCTGGACCTCGCTCTGCACAGCCGGAATTTCGTTGGGCTGGCCGACGATCTCCATGCGAGATGCCGGCTTATCCACGAAGCTGTCGAGCGGCAGCACCGAAAGGATCGCGCGCGCGGCGCGGCTTGCGGTGACGTTGTCGATGCGCAACAGCCGCCCCAGCACAGTCTGGCGCGCGACCGCGTCGGCCGGAAAGTTCGTGTCGCAGAGCACGAGATCGTCGCCATGCCCCATGGACCGCAGCGCATAGAGAACATCCGCATTCAAGAGCGGATCGATCGATTTCAGCATGCGGCGTCTCCCTTGGCGAGATCAGGCTTCATGGATTGATTGACTATCCGACGTTGCGGTGCCGACGTCCATATCGACGTCCACGATTTGCAAGGATCGTATTTCTCGGCATCGATCTCCGCACCCCGGCGGTCAAAACCGTCCTCTTCGATCGCGCTCAACGCGCGATCGCGAGCGCAAGTCAGCCGTTGAGGACGGCCTCGCCGCGTCCCGGTCTTGCTGTATGTCGCGATGAGCCCTTAGCCCGTATTCTTGACCGCCTCAGCCAGCATGGCGTAAAGCTGGCGCTTGCTGAGTTCATTCGGCTGCTGCCTCTCCAGCGGTTTCGATACCTTCTTTTCCTCCGGGCTGGCACAGGCGGCGGACAACGCAGGCCTTCGCTTCGGGACTGGTCTTATTCTGGGCTTTGCTGCTGGCGGCCTGTGACCACGCTTCAGGCGCAATCGAGTCAGCCTCCCGCAAACTGCGTTACGGCTACATCCGAGTGCGCGCGCGATCTGTGCGGCGCTGTGTCCCAATGCCCAGAGTTCTTTGAGCAGCGTTATGTCTCTCTCATCCCATCTCATGGGAGATACTATAACGCCGGCTGCCAACGACCGGCTAGTCTAGTCTTCGTCTGGCTCGCGCACGACCGGCGGTTCGTCGGCGAGGTCCTCTTCTTCTTCCTCATCGTCATCTTCGTCTTCATCAGGATCGCGGGGCGGCATCGCGTTGCCGATCACCACGAGCGGACTCCAGTCAATCAACCCGGGAGTAAAGAGCTCGAGGATGTGTTGCTTCATGTTGTTCCTCCTCAAAAAATGCCAATGACCGGATGCGAAAACCTGACCACGGATTGAGATGGTACCCGATTTGAACTCTTACTACCGCTCCGGCGTTCAAACCTTCGGAATGAGCACCATTGGAGGCGGAGGGAGCTCAAGAGGAACCTGAGCCCAGAAGGAGTGGTTTCATGGCCCGTATTCAAACAGATAGTCAGATAGTCACGCAGATCACTATCGTCGAAGCCGAACCGGCCAAGCAGAAGGAGGCGCTCTCGCTGATGGCCGATCGAGCCCGATTCATGGCGCGCCAGCCGGGCTTTGTGTCGATCAGCTTGCATCGAAGCCTCGACGGTCGGCGCATCGTCAACTACATCCAATGGCAAAATCGCGAACAGCTGCATTCTGCCCACCAATCGCCGGGCTTTCGTAAGGAGTGGGGTAAGTTTGATAACTTGACCGATCAGATCGATCCCCATCTCTATGAACTTGTCGAGGTTCTGGACGCCGAGTAAGCGTTTTCACACTTGCATCGAGATCCTGCACAAAAGCCTGAGTTGTAGATCAGCGTTGTTTGACCCACAATCGGCGCTCACGACTGACCTCATCCCGCGTAAGCGCGGGAGTTCAATCCTCTGACGGCGTAAGGGAC
The DNA here is from genome assembly GCF_029846715.1 of Bradyrhizobium nivariense. Lineage (GTDB taxonomy): Bacteria > Pseudomonadota > Alphaproteobacteria > Rhizobiales > Xanthobacteraceae > Bradyrhizobium. Next base: position 37,248 of record NZ_JARVWW010000021.1, on the reverse strand, counting down.
AATGTTCGAAGCCGATACGCTCGCATGAGCGTAGCCCCGCCTTTGGGGGCTTGTGGGGGGCTTGGGGGCGGAGCCACGCAGGCCACGCATTTGAGCGCGGACCTGTGGAGTCAACCCGGGTCGACTGGACTCGTTCCTCCTGGCACGCGGGCGGGAGCACAAAAGCTATAAAAGCTAAAGACTCTTGGTTCGGAAAGTATCATGCTGCATTCCTCCAGGAGTTCCATGGATGACTGCCTCGACCAACGAGCGCCCGATGTGTCCGGTATGCAAGCACCGGATGGGGTTGGCTCGCATTTCTCCCGGCCAAAGAGGAATCGAAGAGCGCACTTTCGAATGTTCGACCTGCGAGCGCACTGAAACTGTCTCTTTGTCGTGGATCCGATGAACACGGATGCGGTCGGCTGGCTCGCCGGCGAACTGAAGCCGCCGCAATGATGCTCGGTGGGAGCTTGCGTGAGTACGGGGTGGCGACCTCGATCGAGGCTTGTTATCCTCCAGCCGTTCGTCGCGTCGCCGCAGGCCTCCATCGTGGCGAGCAGGACTACTGAAACCGTCGTCAGGATCACTGCCGCCGCCGTGATGGTCGGGCTGATATTCTCGCGGATGCCGCTGAACGTCTCGCGGGGCAGGGTGCGCTGCTCCAGACCGGCCATGAACAGCACGATCGCCACCTGAGAGAACGGTCGTTCTTGATGTGCCTGACCGCATTCCGTCCTTGGCGCGTGATCAATGCTCCAACAACCGATCCCCTTGTCGCGATGTCATCCAAGCCCGCACTCCATCTCGTGGAGATAGTAGCCCAGCACCAAGGGGCCGCCGCGGTGCCTGTTGCGGCGGGCGGCCTTATAGGCGCACACCGGTTGTAGCGAACGCCCGGGCGACGGGCTCCTGCACCTGATCCAAGAGCGCCATTGCTGCAATTGCGATCACAACGGCTGCAGCGCAACCGAGCAGAAAAGCCTTCATGCGCAGCCTCCATCACTTACAAGCCGTACTCATCTAACAATGCCGCTTCCTGTGAGCAACTGTGACGAACGATCGCAAGTTCGCCCGCCGTTGCTGTCGACTTTAAGGGCTCTTGAAAACAGGGTCGATTGAAAATGCATCGCCCATTAACCCCAGCGATTGAAGGTCAGCGCTATGCAAATCCATTTCCAATATGGCGAGGAGCAGCATGAGCACGACGACCGTGAGGATGAGGAGGGGCGAAGCTTCTCGGGCGGCTGGATCCGGAGCGATCAAGAGCACGCGCACGGCGCGTAGCCATGAGATCATCCGCAGCCATGGTCTCGATTGCCCTTGCATGCCGTCTTCCTTGACATGACGAGCAAAGACGTAACGCACCAAAGTTAGGACCCGCGCGGCCGCCATTCAAGTGAAGAATGCGGACGATGGGCGAACTAACCAAGTGCGCGTCGAGGAACCGATCTCGATCCTTCCTCGTTGAAGTCTGGGCTCCAAGGGAGGATCACGCCGTGAAGGCACTGACATCCATCCTGTGCCTGGCAGCGGTCGCGGCCTCCGATAGTGCGCTCGCCAAGTCTGGAAAGACAGGGTCGCCTGCAGCACAGGCCCGTTCCGAAGAGAAGGGCCAACCGCAGCCACAGGGCTGGACGGGCCCGATCACTACGGGTTCGGGCGGCGCGCCCGCCGAAAGTCCGCAAGGCCAGAGTCCGCCCGGGATGCAGGCGGCGCCCGAGGGCTCGTCCAAGAAGGTGGTGGCGCCGGAGAAGTAGAGGTGGTGCCGCGGACATCTATTTCGGGCATCATTGAAGGCACGGACATAAGCATGGTCGGCAGAGATTGATGGGATGGGCTTCGTGCGTCCGGGTCGCCGCAACCCTCCTGGAGCTAGTTGCTGCGTCGGCGGCGCCCGCGCAGCTTGCGGGTCACGGCGGCCCCGTCCGCGCGCTCGCCGTTTCGGCTGACGGCGACAGCCTGTTGTCGGGTAGCTTCGACACGTCCGGCATTCGCTGGTCGCTGAAGACCGACACGGCGGCGGAGGTGCTGCGGTATCATGCGGATGCCGTTAACGCCGTTGCGTTGCTGCAGGACGGCCGCATGATCACCGCCGGGGCCGATGCCCGGCTTGCGGTATGGACGGCCGGCCGGCAACAGCCTGATCAAGTCCTGGAGGGGCATACCGGTCCGATCGTGGCACTCGCCGTGGCACCGGACGGATCGAGCCTCGCCTCGGCCTCTTGGGACCGTACCGTGCGCCTTTGGTCCTTGGCTGATGGCGCCTCCCGGGTGTTCGAAGCTCACGCGCAGAATGTGAATGGTGTCGCCTTCGCTCCGGACGGCATGTCGCTCGTGAGCGTCGGCTATGATCGTGCGTTGTGCATCTGGCGCTTGCCGGAAGGCCGACCTGAAATGGTGGAACTGCCGGCGCCATTGAACGCCGTCGCCATCGCGCCCGGTGGCGAGATCGTCGTGGCAGGGGCTGACGGCAAGCTGCGCATGCTGACGGCGGACGGAGAGCCGGCGGGCGAGGTGGCCGCAGGCTCGGCACCGATCGTCGCTTTGGCGCTTTCCGACGATGGGATGCTGATCGCCGCTGCAGGCGTCGACGGCACGGTTGCCATTGTGGACCGTAAGTCGCGGAGTGCGTTGCGGACACTCGTGGGACCCGGTTTCCCGGTCTGGTCCGTCGTGTTCCTGCATGATGCAGCAACGCTCGTGACCGGAGGTGCGGACGGAAAGATCCGGCGCTGGAATGTGCATAGCGGTGAGCCGGTCGGTTCGAACCTGTTCGGGACATCAGCGGATCCGCTGGCCGCCTATGCGGGCGATCATGGCGCCGATGTCTTTCGCGCCTGCGTTGCCTGTCACACACTGTCGGACAAGGAGCCGCAACGCGCAGGGCCAACGCTTGCCGGAGTGTTCGGGCGGAAAATCGCCTCGATCCCCGGCTATCGTTTTTCCGAGGCGCTCAAGACGATGGATATCGTCTGGACCCCCGAGACCGTCGCTAAGCTGTTTGAAGTCGGGCCCAATGCCTACACGCCGGGAACGAAGATGCCGGAGCAGCGCATCGGATCGGGCGAAGACCGCCGCGCACTGACCGACTTCCTGGCCCGGGCGACCTCGCAATAGGCGAGGGCCCTAATCTGGACGAGGGACGTCGCGCCTACGTCTTGCTGTCCGGCCGGCGCAAATAATCCTCGGTGGTTCGGGGCGGCGCGCGTTCTGGCACGCCCTCAAACGGATCGAATCGCTGTTCGCTCATCACGATCACGCGGCAATCCGCGCACATCCTGATGGCGTCGAGGCGCTTGTCGCCCGCCGGATACATCCAATGCCTGCCCTCGAGCTTGACCGCGATGCGATCAATCGTGCTCTTCACGCCGAATGCCGTGCCGCAGCGGATGCAAAGGGCAGGCTCTTCCTCTTTGATCACAATCGCGGGCGCGCGGCCTGCGCGGAAATCGATCTGGGGCTTCAGCGTGATGACCTTCTCGGGACAGGTGCTCTGGCAGAGACCGCATTGCACGCAGGCATCTTCGACGAATTTGAGCACTGGGCGGTCAGGATCGTCGCGGAGTGCGCCCGTCGGGCAGACGGAAACGCAGGACAGGCACAGCGTGCATCCATCGGTATCAACGCTCACTGCGCCAATCGGAGCGCCCTGAGGCAAGGCAATGACGTCGACCGGCTTCGGCGCGAGGCGATGCAGTTCGCTCAACGCGAAGCGAAGCAGGTCGCGCCGCTTGCCGACCGTCTTGAACGTCGCAGGCGTCTTCACCGCAGCAAGTCGCTCGATGCCCCACAGTTGCTCCAACATTGAATCCGGATCGTCAGTTTCGATCGCAGTGACCCGGCGCCCTTCAAATCCGAGGCCCGCAAGGATGGTCTCTGCCATGTTGATTGTTTGGGTCAGTCCAGTCACGTCATGCCGCGGCTTGCCGCGGAGCAAAAACCGGAACGCGGTCGCTCCGTAGGCAAATGCGCCGATGACAGCCTCAAGCCCGATCTGCGTCACCTCGTTGACGGCCAGAGGGATGACGTGGGCAGGCAGGCCATCCCCGTGCCGCGCCAGCGCGTCGATCAACGGCGTGCCGTGTTGGCGGTCGTGTAGCAACAGGACGGGGTTCGATCCGCCCGCCTGATGATAGGCGAGCAGCATGGCGCGGATGGTCTGAAGCTGGGTGTCCGCGGGCGGCAACGCGTAGGATGCGGCGCCCGTCGGACAGGCGGCGGCACATTGGCCGCAGCCGGCGCAAATCTCGGCATCGATGGCAACATGATTGCCGGCTGGTGTGATCGCATTCGTGGGGCATAGATCAAGACAGCGATGGCAGCCGATCAGATTCGAGCGCGAATGGGCGCAAAGATCGGGCGTGAACTCGACATATTTAGGCTTATCGAAACGCCCGACAAGTTCACGCGCGCTTAGGACGGCGCGGAGCATGGCGCCCGGATCCTTGGGGTCGGCCCGCAGGTAACCGTCGCGCAGATCATGCGCCTGAAACAGCGGTCTCTCTCCCGATAGGTCAAGGACGATGTCGCAACGCGAGGTGGCGCCGTTGCGTGGAATTTCAAAGACGTAGCGATCGCGCGAGGAGGGGCGCGGGCGAGCGTAGTCGTCGATGGTGAGCTCGAAAGCGCCAAAATGTCCTCTGGCATTACGGATCGTTCCCTTAACAACCGGGAAGGGCGCTGCCACAGGCGAGACGATCCCGCCCGGCTCCCTCAGCATCACCGTCACATCGAGGTGATCCGCAAGCAGCCCCCCGGCTTCGATCGCCGCCTCGTCCCTGCCATAGATCAGGATGACCCCGTCGCTCGCAAGCGTGACCAGCGGATAATCGGGCGCCTGCACGGCGCTGGCTGCGAGCAGCGCTGCCATTTTGGGGCCCGCCTGCGCGCCTTCGGTCGACCAGCCTGCCGTCTCGCGAATGTTCGCGAAAGCGATCGGCGCGGAACGATCGCCGGCTTCCTCCGCAAACAAGGATTGCTGATACGTACAGGCAACGGTCAGAGGGCCTTCTGCCTTCGCGCATGCGCGAAAGTGGTCGAGCTCGGCGCCGCACAGGTGACGAAAACTCCTGATGTCACCATTGCCGCATCCGCGCTTGATCGCGGCCACGTCAAGCCGCATCGTGTCTTCACACGAGCAAATCAGGATGGTCTTCGCTGGCTGCTCCAGGTTCATCCCTCCGAGAAGGCGACGAATGACGGACTCGCACCGATCCTTCGCCTCGTATAGATATTGTCAATCGGGAAAAAGGAGAAAGTGGAGGAAGGCCTGCGGTCGATCCCAACCAGCCACGCTTCCATGGCGGAACAGATCCAATTGCCGCCGCCCTTTACCTTGGTCCGGCTGCGCGAGAGCGAAGACGCGTTCGCTCATGCATGCCGCATTGCACCCAAAAGCGGTGCTGGCACGCTGGTCTATGTAGGACGCTTCGACCTCGCCGAGTTCGCGGTGGTGCTGGAGCCGGCCGAGCGGCTGATCACCGCACGCCGCGCCTTTTACGCCGGCATGGTTGCCCTGACGGACGCCCTGCGCGCCTATGCGCCGCCGGCCAAGGAGGTCGCGGTCGGCTGGCCCGATGCGGTGAGGATTGACGGGGGGCTGGTAGGAGGGGGACGGCTTGGCTGGCCCGCATCCGCGGACGAGGATGAGCCGCCGGGCTGGCTCGTATTCGGGGCCATGATCCGGACAGTCATGATGAACGATCGTGATCCCGGTGTTCGCCCACTTGCCTCCGCCCTGGAAGGAGAAGGGTTCGGCGAGGCCGGCGCAGTGCAGATGACCGAGAGCTTTGCGCGGCATCTGATGCGGGCGATCGACAGCTGGCAGGTCGATGGATTTGACAGCGTCGCGCGCGAATATCTCAGCCGCATCCCTCGCGAGCGGCAAACGCTTCGACGCATCGATGATTGCGGCGATCTGCTCACGCGCCGCACGGGTAGTGATACGACCGAGCGGGCAGACCTTGTTAAGGCGCTCGCCACGCCATCGTGGCTCGATCCGAAGCTCGGAGGGCCATGGTCGTGAAAAAGGCTGCGAAACTCCTGCGCACCATCGCGCTCGATGTCTCCGATACCTTCACGTTCGAAGTAACGGCAATGCCAGGCGAGTGGGCCGTCTCCGGCGCCTTTCGCTTCTGCGACCAGGATCCGGCGAAGCTGAGCGGAAAGGCGCGCGCCGCCTTCCGCAGCGGCTTTCTGGGCGTGCAATCCTGGGGATGGTCGACGCTGGCGCAGATCGTTCCGGCGACTGAGGACGATTGCCAGGTGCTAATCGAACTCCTTGCCAGGCAACTCGTTGATCGGTTCGGCGCACCGGACATGGCAATTGCGAGGGCCGCTGCGGAAGAGGAAGTCACCTTTGCGCAGTCGCTCTGCACGCACCCGATCAGCTCACTCATTGCGGTCCACCGTTCGGCGGCCGATGGCGAAGTCCACGAGGGCTTCCGCAAGCTGCAACTGCGGGAAGGGCAGCGGCATGGCAAGGCGTTCTCGTTCATGGAACTCGAGGATGATGTCAAAGCCGACGGCGATCTTAACTATTCTGATGGAGGCCAGGAGCCACCCATCCGATGAGTGATTTCTGGATTGCATGCGGCCATCATCTGCTCGATCGCGACGAGAGCGGCGGGCTTCGTGTCACCGACGAATTCTTGAAGGCTTATTTTGCCCGTCCCGAGCTGATGCCGCCGAAGGACGCGTGCCCGGTGGAACGAAGACTGCATCGTGAGATGCTTGCTGATCCGCGCCGAGCGGTCGCAGCCGACGAGGTCGGTGCGATCGCCGATGAGGACGCGCGGGAGAACTGGCGCTTCGTGGTGGGGTTTCGCGATCTCATGCTGCGGCACCCGACGCTCGAAGCTGCGTATCTTGCAGTCCTGCGTTCGTCGTCAAACGACCTGCCGCCGCTGTTCATCAATCACCTCGTGCACGTGATCTTGCGCAATGCTCTCGACGGCAACGACGATGCGTTCGTGCTGCGCGCCGCCGAGCTGTTCTTCCGGCCGCAGCGGATCCTTCCGCATGAACAGGCCTTGCTGCTTGGCGATGAAGAGGTTGTCGGCGGTCGCAGCCCGACGCCTATCTTGTCGCTGATCTCGATGCTGGGCGCCAAGACCGACGCCCAGCTCGATGTGTTGAGCGAGGAAAACGCCGAGAGCTATTGGAAACGCAGCGACCAGTTCGATATGGCCCTCGATCTCACCGCGGGCGGGCGAGGCCCTCGCGCGCTGGCACAGGCGATGACACGCTGGGTCTCCCATCTGCTCGGGATCGATGTTGCCATTGAACCGCTGACGGAACTGCGCGACGTAAGGCTGGCCTGGTATATTGGGTTGGACGCTGACGCCACCAAGATGGGCGATCGGCTTTGGCACGACGAGGAGCTCGACGGGCCCAGCGCAGGGCGAGTTCTTTCGCTGTTTCGCCTGACCTTTGCGGATCCTCAGTTCGCCATGGAGACCTTGCGGGGCGAGCCGGTCTATCTGATGCTGGCGATGACAGCCGATCAGAAGCTCCGCATGAAACCGCAAAATCTGTTGGCGGGACTCCCGACCAGGCGCCTGGAAGCCATCTCATGAGCGCTGCCCTGCCAATCCTGCGTATCCCCGTCGGCATCGTCGTCGAACGGCGCAAGGCGGATTCGTTCTGGGGCGATTTCATATGGCGGAGCGCCGCCGTGTTGCCAGACAAACCGGACACGGAGCCCTGGACAGTCTTGCGCGAACAGGGCGGCACGACCTGGTTCTATGCCGGGAGCGCAACGGTTGATCTGTACGTGTCGGAAACCGCGCGTTACCGCGACAATGTTGCCTCCGGTACTCCGAGCATCTGGGTGGTCTTGAGCCCATCCGAGGGGGCCTGGCCTTATGCGATCGCCGCCGCGACCGCTGATCCCGCGGAAGGAGAGGGGTTTACCGAGGCCGCTGACAATCTGGTTGAAGCCGTACCGATGCCCGAGGTAGTGCGCGAGGTGATTGAAAGCTTCATTGCCGAACACCACGTCGAGAGAGAGTTCGTCAAACGCGAACGACGGCGCGCCGATCCCGAGGCTTTGGCGCGTCGGCAGCACGAAGGCGGGCAAGAATGACCGAGGAAGAGTTTCTCGCACGTTGGTCGCGCCGCAAGCGCGAGTCAAAATCGAATGCTCCGCTGGTGGAAACAGCCGGGCCAGCCGGTGAAGCCGCGGTGCCATCCCCCGCGGTCGACGCCGAACCGGACGTGGATATCGGGAGCTTGCCGTCGATCGATGCGATCACCGCCGGGACCGACATCACCGCGTTCCTGCGCAAAGGTATTCCGCCGGAATTGGTGCAAGCGGCTCTTCGCCGCGCCTGGACGGCCGACCCGGCGATCCGCGATTTCGTGGGGCTCGCCGAGAACGCCTGGGACTTCAACGATCCGAATGCCATGCCGGGCTTCGGACCACTCGATTGCTCGCAGGCGGAGCTGGCCGCGTGGGTCGACCGGATCGTCGGGGGTCTGCATGACGCCGCAGAGGCACAGACTGACACGCCGACGCAATTGCAGGAGCCCTCGGACGTTCGGAATGGGGATATTGTGCACTCCGCTGTGCTTACAGAGATGCCTGATGAAGCCGTCCCCACGGAGATCGCAGCTCCCGTTGCATCGCAACCGGCCATGGAACCCGATATGGAACCCGATACTGTTCCGCGCCGCGTACATGGTGGTGCCCTGCCTAGCTAGGGCTGCGACCAATGGCTATAGCCTCAACCTATAGAGCGGCGATTGACCGTCTGCGGAACCAGGTCTAGGGTTTGCTAGCGCTTTGTTGCGCAAGTAAAATTGGTCGCTCGAGGGTCTCAGGTAACGGAGGTCCATGTGCGTGACGCCGGGCTTGATCGCGCCATTGACGCCGCAGGCGGCGTGGCCCAGCTTGCGCGCAAAATCCACATCAGCCAGCCCTCGATTTCGAACTGGAGCAAGATACCCGCTCAGCGGGTGATTGCGGTGGAAGCTGCAACAGGTGTTCCCCGGGCCGAACTGCGGCCTGATCTCTATCCTGATCACCATCACGAACGCACGGTATCGCAAGACAGTATCGATCCGATCGATGTCGCGCGAGCGCAGGAATATGTCCTTCTCGCCGCCTTGCTTGCGGCTGCGCCGTCCAGGAGCTTGCTCGATCGGCTTACGGGCTTGAGCGGAGACGGCACGCCACTCGGTCAGGCTCACGCCGGCTTGGCGGAAGCCGCTTCGCGCACGACCGCAGCTCAGGTCGAACGCGAATATTTCGATCTTTTTGTTGGTCTCGGCCGCGGTGAGTTGCTGCCCTATGCCTCCTACTATTTGACCGGCTTCCTCAACGAACGTCCGCTGTCACGTTTGCGGACCGATCTCGCGGCGCTCGGCATCGCGCGCGCCGAGGCCAATTCCGAACCTGAGGATCATGCCGCCATCCTCTGCGAGATCATGGCCGGAATGGCTGATGGCCGCCTGGAAGCGCCGTTCGTTGCGCAGCGTGCGTTGTTCGAGAAGCACGTTTCGTCCTGGATGGGACGGCTGTTTGCCGACATGGAGCAGGCGGCGAGCGCAAGGTTTTACCGCGTAGTCGGCACGTTCGGCCGCCTGTTTATCGAGATCGAGAGGCAAGGATTTTCGTTCGCGAAGTGACCATGCGCAGGCTGGTCCGGGAGAGGTGCGATGAGCGATGACAAGAAAGCGATCGTCGGACGGCGCGACTTCCTCCGCAAGGTTGGCATCGGCACGCTAGGCGCTGGCGCCACGTTGGCGACGCCACTCGTCGGTTCCGCGCAGGCCGACAGCGAGAATGACGATGAGAAGCGCAAGGCGCGCTACAAGGAATCCGATCACGTGAAGGCCTATTACCGCGTCAACCGCTATCCCGCCTGAGGGAGGCTGCCCGTGCTTATCAAGCGAACACAAGAGCATTCCGGATCCGACCGCCGCGGCTCGGTCGCGGACACCCTGGCAAGGCAGACCGGCGGTCTCGATCGCCGCACCTTCCTGCGCCGGTCCGGCGTTGCGGGTGGCGCGCTCGCGGCGCTCGGGACCATGCCGATTTCCGGCGTGCGCAAGGCAGAAGCCGCCATGGCGGGTCCGCTGACCGCCGGGGCCACCGTCAGGAAAAGCATCTGTACGCATTGTTCGGTCGGATGCACCGTGACCGCGGAGGTGTTGAACGGGGTTTGGATCGGCCAGGAGCCGAGCTGGGATTCCCCCATCAATCGCGGATCTCACTGCGCGAAGGGAGCTTCCGTACGCGAGCTGGTGCACAGCGAGCGGCGTTTGCGCTATCCGATGAAGCTCGTAAACGGGCAATGGACGCGCGTCTCCTGGGAGACTGCGATCAACGAGATCGGCGACAAGTTCATCGAGATTCGCGAAAAATCGGGTCCCGATTCCGTTTATTGGCTCGGCTCGGCCAAGATGACCAATGAAGGCGCTTATCTGTTCCGCAAGCTCGGAGCGTTCTGGGGCACCAACAACACCGACCATCAGGCACGCATCTGCCATTCGACGACCGTTACCGGCGTCGCCAATACGTGGGGCTATGGTGCGATGACCAATAGCTACAACGATATTCGCAATGCCAAGACCCAGATGATCATGGGCGGCAATCCGGCCGAGGCGCATCCGGTTTCGTTGCAGCATCTGCTCGAGGGCAAGGAGCTGCAAAAGGCCAACTTCATCGTCATCGACCCGCGCATGACACGCACCGCTGCGCACGCCACGGAATATGTGCGGATGCGTCCGGGCACCGACATTCCAGTGCTCTACGGTATCATGTGGCACATCCTCCAGAACGGCTGGGAGGACAAGGAATTCATCAGGCAGCGCGTCTACGGCTTCGACGATCTCCGCAAGGAAGTGGAGAAATGGAATCCGAATGAGGTGGAGCGCGTCACCGGCATTCCCGGCGAACAGCTCAAGCGGGTCGCCAAGATGTTCGCCACCGAGAAGCCGTCGACCTTGATCTGGGCCATGGGCCAGACCCAGAAGACCGTCGGCACCGCCAATGTGAGGGCGAGCTGCATCCTGCTGCTCTTGACCGGCAATGTGGGCGGACCGGGCATGGGCGCCAACATCTTCCGCGGCCACGACAACGTGCAGGGGGCGACCGACGTTGGGCTCGATATTGTGACGTTGCCGTTCTACTACGGTCTCGCCGAGGGCGCGTGGAAGCACTGGTCGCGGGTCTGGGACGTTGACTACGAGTTCCTGAAGTCGCACTTCGATTCCAAGCAGATCATGGAGACTCCCGGCATTCCTCTGACCCGCTGGTTCGAGGCGGTGACGCTGCCGAAAGATCAGGTCGCTCAGAAGGACAACGTGCGGGCAGTGTTCGTTCAGGGACACGCCAGCAACAGCATCACACGCATTCCGGAGTCTCTCAAAGGCCTGAAGGCGCTGGACCTGCTTGTCATTGCCGACCCGCATCCCACGACCTGGGCATCGCTGGCGGTCGAGGCCGGCCGCAAGGATGGCGTCTACATTCTTCCGGTGGCCACGCAATTCGAGTGCAAGGGATCGCGCGTCGCCTCGAACCGCTCGCTGCAATGGGGCGAGCAGATCGTCAAACCGATCTTCGAATCCAAGGACGATCTCGAGGTGATCTATCTGGTGGCCAAGAAGCTCGGCTTCGCCGACCAGATGTTCAAGAAAATCAAGGTCGAGAACAATCTGCCTGAAGCAGAAGATGTGCTGCGCGAAATGAACCGTGGCAGCTGGTCGACCGGCTATTGCGGGCAATCGCCTGAGCGGCTTAAGGCGCACATGAAGAACCAGGCGAAGTTCGACATGCTGACGATGCGTGCCCCCAAGGACGATCCCGAGGTCGGCGGCGATTATTACGGCCTGCCGTGGCCATGCTGGGGCTCGCCGGAGGTCCGGCATCCCGGCACGCCGCTGCTCTACAACACCAATCTCGCGGTGATGGACGGCGGCGGCACGTTCCGGCCGCGCTTCGGCATCGAGCGCGAGGAGAAGCTGCCAGACGGGTCCACGCGCAAGGTCAGCCTGCTGGCCGACAAATCCTACTCTAAGGATTCCGAGATCCAGGACGGCTATCCCGAATTCACGCTGGCGAGCCTGAAGAAGCTTGGCTGGGACACAGATCTCACCGAAGCGGAGATGGCTACGATCATGAAGGTCAATCCGACCAATCCGGATTCGGTGTCGTGGTCGCTCGATCTCTCAGGGGGCATACAGCGGGTCGCGCTCAAACACGGCTGCGTGCCGTACGGCAACGGCAAGGCACGCATGAACGCTTTCGGTCTGCCTGATCCGATTCCGGTCCATCGCGAGCCGATCTATACGCCACGTGTCGACCTCGTCGAGAAATATCCGACGCTGCCCGACGCCAAGCAGTTTCGGATGCCTAACATCGGCTTCTCGGTGCAGAAGGCTGCGGTGGAGAAGGGGATTGCCAAGCAGTTCCCGCTCATCCTCTCTTCCGGCCGTCTGGTCGAGTATGAGGGCGGCGGGGAGGAGACGCGTACCAATCCGTGGCTTGCCGAATTGCAGCAGGACATGTTCATCGAAATCAACCCGGCCGATGCTGCCGATCGCGGCGTCAAGGACGGCGGCTGGGTCTGGGTCACCGGCGCCGAGAACAATTCCAAGGCGAGGATGAAGGCGCTCGTCACCGAGCGTGTCGGCAAGGGCGTCGCCTGGATGCCCTTCCATTTCGGCGGCTGGCTGGGAGGCAAGGATCTTCGCAGTGCCTACCCGAAGGGGACAGATCCGATCGTGCTCGGCGAAAGCGCGAACACCATCACGACCTACGGATATGATCCCGCGACGGGCATGCAGGAGCCGAAGGTCACTCTTTGCCAGATTGCAGCGGCATAAGGAGCAACGACGATGGCACGTATGAAATTCCTTTGCGACGCCGACCGTTGCATCGAATGCAATGCCTGCGTCACCGCCTGCAAGAACGAGCATGAGGTGCCCTGGGGTATCAACCGACGCCGCGTGGTCACCATCAATGACGGCAAGCCAGGCGAGCGTTCGATCTCGATGGCCTGCATGCACTGCACCGACGCGCCCTGCGCGGCCGTGTGCCCCGTGAACTGCTTCTACACGACCGCCGATGGCGTGGTGCTGCACTCCAAGGACCTTTGCATCGGCTGCGGCTATTGCTTCTACGCCTGTCCGTTCGGCGCGCCGCAATACCCCAAGGTCGGAAACTTCGGCTCGCGCGGCAAGATGGACAAATGCACCTACTGCGCCGGCGGCCCCGAGGCCGACGGCAGCAAGGAGGAATACGAGAAGTACGGCGCGAACCGGCTTGCGGAGGGCAAGCTGCCGCTGTGTGCCGAAATGTGCTCGACCAAGTCGTTGCTCGCCGGCGACGGGGAGATTATCGCCCAGATCTACAAGGAACGCGTGATGAAGCGCGGCTACGGCTCCGGCGCGTGGGGCTGGAAGACCGCGTATCGCGAGACGATCGAGTCCTGACGCGGACGGCAGTCAAGGACGCGATACCGGGAGGCGCAGATGGCGTCATTTGGAAGACTCATTCGCCTGGCATTTGGCGCATGCGCGCTGCTTCTGGTGATCACGGCAACTCCAGCGAGCGCCCAGCAGGTCAACCCGACCGCAAGCTCTGTCAAGGAGCAGCAGTTGCTGCATGAGCTGAACCGAATCCAGGGCCGCGTCAGCATTCCGGATCAGAGGTCGGGCGTGCTCGAGCAGCCACAGGGGCGCGAATGGCGGGAGTTTCGCAATGTCACTCTACGCTGGATCGGCGGCGTCGCGATTATCGGCATGCTGGCTGTGCTCGTGATCTTCTATCTCACCCGTGGCATGGTGCGGCTCGAAAGCGGGCGATCGGGACGCACCATTGTGCGCTTCACCCTGTTTGAACGCTTCGTGCATTGGATGACAGCCAGCTGCTTCGTCATCCTCGCCATCTCGGGTCTGAACATCACCTTCGGGCGGCCGTTGTTGTTGCCGCTGATCGGTTTTGAAGCCTTCTCCGAGTGGTCACAATGGGCAAAATATGCCCACAACTATCTGAGTTTCCCGTTCACCGTCGGCGTCGTCCTGATCTTCCTGATGTGGATCGCGGGAAATCTCCCGAACAAGGTGGACGTTGCCTGGATCAAGCGGGGAGGGGGCATTGTCGGCCATGATCATCCGCCCGCCTATCGCTTCAACGCCGGCCAGAAGATGATTTACTGGATCGTCGTGATCGGGGGCGGCCTCGTTGCAGCAACGGGATACGAGCTGATGTTCCCGTTCTACATCAGCGGCATCGAAGGCATGCAGATGGCCCAGATCATCCACTCCGTGGTGGCCGTACTATTCGTGGCCGCGATGATTGCGCATGTCTACATCGGCACGATTGGGATGGAGGGGGCTTTCGAGGCCATGGGTTCGGGTGAGGTCGACCTCAACTGGGCACGCGAACATCATAGCCTCTGGCTCGACGAACAGAGTGGGCGAACCGGACCGAACGATCAAAAGCCGCAACCAGTGACCGCCGCGGCGGAATGAAGGGAGCGGCTGAAGAGGGCCGGTCAGGTGTGCTCTATTGCGTCCGCTCTCTGGCAAACAGGACGGACCGGTCCTCGATCTCCTGCTCGGCCAGCGTGCTCGCTTGGCCTGTCTGCAGCTCTTGAATGTTTGGCATGCCGCTCTGTGCAGAGCGAAGAAGTGCATGCGGTCTGAGTACGCCGGTGGCCGCACCGATGACGAGCAGGGCCGTGACGAGCGAAAGCATAAGGCGTTTCATTCGACATCTCCGTCCGGTGTTGCATCCGCCAAGACGGAGTAAGCTCTAATTCTTCCCGGTGATGTGAGCCGCCTCACATCCTCCGAGCCTTTTTCGGGTTCCAACGGCTGAACGAAAGACTGGCAGTCCTCGATGGTTTGCGCCGCCGATCGAGAGGTTATGGACAGCGCACTTGTTTCCGGGGCTTAGAAAGGCCAAAGGTCCATAATGAACAACGCCTGCTTGGAGAGAAGCTCCAGTTATTCTGTTGTTGTGTCGATCAAGGTCGTTCTAAAGCATGATCCGGAAAAGTGCGAAGCGGTTTTCCGAAAAGATCATGCTCAAACAACAACCTAAAGCGCGATGATGATTCATCCTCATCTCATCGCGCTTTAGTCCTGCTGAAAACAATGCTGGTGACTGCAGGTACGTGGCTGACGCCATGTGATGCGGAGGGAGTGTCGAATGACAGTCCGAACCTTATTGTTGGCTCTTTGCTTTCTATTTTGCAGCGAACTGGCAGCTGTTTCCAAAGGCAGCGCCGTGAATAAGAACGATCCTTGGGATCCTCATCATATAGACGATCTACCCGCTGAGATCCGACAATACGTCGCCGGAATCTGCAAGAGTCCGCCCAGCGCTCAGCATGATTTTGCAACCTACTCTCCGCACGAGAAGCGCTGACGCATAATTCTCGAATATCTTCGATGCGATGGTATGGGCGAATATCGTCGAGGAAATCAATGCCTAGACGTTGACTTCGTCGCTGTCGGCTCGCATTTTCGACTCATCAGAAAACAATATGCAGACTGCGGATTCTAAATCTTAGCCGCGACGTCAGAGCTTCCGATCAATCACACTAAAGCGCGATGAGGTGAGGATGAATCATCATCGCGCTTTAGGTTGTTGTTTGAGCATGATCTTTTCGGAAAACCGCTTCGCACTTTTCCGGATCATGCTTTAGGTCGTGGCGGGTTACAATTTTCGAACAATAGATCTGCAATTGTGAATCGCCGTTTGCCGGGGGCTCAAAATGCGGCCTGGCTGCTCGCGCGCGCCGAAATCGAGGCCCTGGCAACTGTGTCCAATATTCGAATCGAGCGATTGCCTGCGTGGGCAAACTCTCCCTACGTGGGTGATTTCCGGACGAGGTCGCTTCTTGTTTCTTGAGGAAGCAGGCCCTTTTCGCCCGGTTGTGTCCCTTGGCTGACGCGACCATCCGGCGGCTCGCCAACAGCATCAGTTGGCGGGAATATGCTGTCGTATATCGCGCGAGCCTCTCGAATTAAACGAATCCGCTCAAGCTCAGATCTTGGAACAAGTCGAACGATGTTGCTCATGGGCGTGCCAACCTAGTTTGTAAATGCGTTCAATGAATAGACGCAGACCGAGAGGACGCCCACATTGGGCTTCGATGCTGATTTCTATTGACGCTTGCATCCCGCGTCACGAACAAGCGCGGACGAAAACTGCGCAAGCATAGCGGCGACCCAGAGAGGGCCGTGTTCGTCGATCAAGCGCGGCAATGTCTCGCTCATTAGGACGGCATGCAACGTTTCAGCAGGAATGCCGGCCCGTTCAATCCGTTCGACTGCCAGGCGGAGGTGATCGCGTGCTTCGTCAAAGCGGGGAGGCACCCCTGGCGCGTCCGTCTCGTTGGGCGCGCGCAGGCCCTCTTCCCGCAAGCAGTCGATCGGTCGGTTCGTCATGCGGCGTCCTTTGTCCAGGACGGAAATGGATCGGGCAGCCCGCGCCAGGCCTCCGGCGTAAATTGATCCGCTTTGCCCTCGAGGCAATCATTGAGCCGGCGAGTGATAAGTGTCTGGTCCATCGGGTCGATGCCGATAAAGACGATTTCCTGCCGGCGGTCGCCCCAGACCGGGTCGAGATACGGCTTCATACTCGCTTTCCAACCATCGTCGTCCGGCCAGCGAACTTCTGGAACGGCGGACCACCAGAGACCCCGTTTCGAGGTTCTGATCATCGCGCCAGCCTGGGCCACTTCGCCGACGAAGTTGGGACGGGTCGCCAGCCAAAAGAAGCCTTTCGCCCGGATCACGCCCGGCCAGGATTCGTTGCAGAAGGCCTGAAACTTTGCGGGATGAAACGGCCGCCGGGCGCGATAGACGAAGGAACGGACGCCGTATTCCTCCGTCTCGGGCACATGATCCTTGAAGCCGTTGAGTTCCTTGAACCAGAGCGGGTTGCGATGTGCCTTTTCGAAGTCGAACAAACCTGTGCCCAGCACCTCGCCAAACGGGATATCGCTGTAATCAGCCTCAATGATGCGGGCATCCGCATTGAGCGAGCGGATGATCGCGCGTGCGGTCTGACGATGATCGTCCGATGCGTCGGAAACCTTGTTCAGCACGATGACATCGGCGAACTCGATCTGTTCGACCAGCAGGTCGACCAAGGCGCGTTCGTCTTCGGGACCGGCGACCTCGCCACGATCCCGCAGAAAGTCATGGCTTGAATAGTTTGCCAGCAGATTGGCGGCATCGACCGCGGTGACCATGGTGTCCAGCCGTGCAATATCCGAGAGGCTCACATCGTTTTCGTCGCGGAATTCGAACGTAGCTGCCACGGGAAGCGGCTCGCCGACCCCCGTCGACTCGATTACCAGCGCGTCGAAACGTCCGCTTTCCGCCAGCTTGCGAACTTCGACGAGAAGATCTTCGCGCAGGGTGCAGCAGATACAGCCATTGGTCATCTCGACCAGCGTCTCGTCGGTGCGCGTCAGTCCGCCATCCTGGCGCACCAGTTCGGCGTCGATATTGACGTCGCTCATGTCGTTGACGATGACGGCGAGGCGCTGACCCTGGCGGTTCGCGAGCATCTTGTTGAGAAGAGTAGTCTTTCCAGCGCCGAGGAAGCCAGAAAGCACGGTCACTGGAAGTCGGGTGTCAGGCATGAACGCTCCGCGAAACAAGTTTCACTTGAGTTGTCGATGTTATGTTATAACATTACACAAGACAAGCGCTCTCACAGGTCGATGCGATGAAAGCCTCACGGTCACTAGCAGGAAACCACGAACGGGTGCTCCACACGCTCCGGCAAGCGACGAAGCCCATGACGGCCTATGAAATTCTGGATGCGCTGCGGCCGTTCGGCTTCTCATCCCCGCCAACCGTGTACCGCGCGCTGAACAGGTTGCTGGAAGCTGGCCTGGTGCACCGGCTGGAATCGATCAACGCCTACGTGACATGCGCGATCAAATCCCACGAGCATGGCGCCACCATCTTTGCAATCTGCCGAGATTGCGGCAGCGCCGATGAACTCGACGAAGCCGAACTGGTCGCTCGATTGAGAGCGCAGGCGATCACGCATGGGTTCAGCCCCGATGAGACCGTCGTTGAGCTGAGGGGGCAGTGCGCGGCGTGCTCGCAGGCGGCGCACTAGATGTCGGTTCCGCCCTCAATCCCGGTTACAATCCTGTCAGGCTTCCTTGGGGCCGGTAAATCGACACTTCTCAACGACCTTCTTGCTCATCCGGAATTCGGCGACACCGCTGTGGTGATCAATGAATTCGGCGACATCTCTATCGATCACGATCTTGTTCGTGTCGGCGAGCGCGAGATGATGGTGACGACCGGGTGCATGTGCTGCGCGGCCGGGAGCGATATCAGATCTTCGCTGTTCGCCTTGCATGAAGCGAGCCAAAGAGAACTGAACCGCAGTTTTGCCCGTGTGATCGTTGAGACCACCGGTCTCGCCGATCCGGCCCCCATCGTCAATCAGTTGATACCAGGCGGAGCCGCGGCGGCAGGGCTGCGCGACTATGTGGTGGCGCGACGATTCCATCTTGCAGGGTTTGTTTGCGTGGTCGATGTCACGACTGCACAACAGGCGATAGACCGGCATTTTGAATGCCTGAAGCAGATCGCGTTCGCGGATCGGATCGTCTTGACCAAGACAGACCTCACAAATGGTGCGAATGGGCCGTCCGGTGTAGCCCATCTGGTCGATCAGCTCCGCGAGATCAATCCACCCGCCGCGATAGTTGACCGGCGAGCGCCGGAATTTGACCTCCCTGCGCTGTTTCAGCCGCGGGATTTCGCGGTAGCCAAGCGCAGCGAGGATGTCGAAGGCTGGCTCGCTGTTGAAAGCGCGCTCGCCCAAGAGGAGAGTCTCAACGCGCAATCCGCGGACGACAAGTGGGCCGACACACGCCACACTAGCGCCGGCATTCGCAGCGTGGCTCTTTTTCACGACAAGCCAGTCTCGGCCGACAGGCTGATGTCCTTTCTGGATTTGCTGGACACCGTGACCGGGCCGCGGTTATTGCGCCTCAAGGGCATTGTCCATCTGGAAACGGATTCCGAGCGACCGCTCGTGATTCACGCGGTCCAGCACGCGGTATTTCAACACAGGCTGCCCGGATGGCCTTCGGCCGATCGCCGCAGCCGCATCGTCGCCATCACCCACAACCTCGACGCCTCGGTGGTCAAGTCACTGTTCACGGTCATCACCGGGATGTCCTTCGGAGCAAAAGCGCGCCTGGCCCTGACGATCGCCGGACTGGCCGGGCTAGGCATCGGCGTCACTGTTGCGCTGTCCATCGCGCTGCGCTCCGCCGCAACCGCGCAGCTCGGGCCTGTTCCGGATTCTCCATTCCAATATCGCAATCATCTACCCGCGGAGTCGTCACCATGAACAGCATCATCGCGCAGACCCCCGTCACCCTGTTGACCGGCTATCTGGGGGCCGGCAAAACCACGCTCTTGAATCGCATTCTGACCGAGCAGCACGGCAAACGTTACGCGGTCATCGTTAACGAATTCGGCGAGGTCGGAATCGACAACGATCTCATCATCAATGCGGATGAAGAGATTTTCGAGATGAACAATGGCTGCATCTGTTGCACCGTTCGCGGTGATCTTATCCGCATTTTGCAAGGACTGATGCGGCGCAAGGGCAAGTTTGACGGCATCATCGTGGAAACGACCGGGCTTGCCGACCCCGCGCCGGTCGCGCAGACCTTCTTTGTGGATGAGGATGTCCGCCGCAAGACCAAGCTCGACGCGATCGTAACGGTGGTCGATGCCAGCCACTTCCTCGGCGAAATCGACCGCGCCCACGAGGTCAAGGAGCAAATCGCGTTCGCCGATGTCATTGTCATCAACAAATGCGATCTCGTCCTGCCCGCTCAGATTCTCGCGGTTGAAACGGCGATCCGCAGGATTAATCCTTACGCAAGGCTTCATCACGCCGAACGGTGCGGGGTGAAACTGGCGGAGGTGCTGGATCGGGGCGCCTTCAATCTTGACCGCATTCTGGAAGTGGAGCCTGATTTCCTCGATCATTTCCACGATCACGATCATGACGACGACGTCAGTAGCCTGTCATTGGTGAGCGACCGCCCGCTCATTGCGGAGAAATTCCTGAACTGGATTTCAGACGTGATCCAGCGCCTGGGACCGGATATTCTGCGGACCAAGGGTGTTCTAGCCATGCGCGACGACGATGACCGCTTTGTCATTCAGGCGGTGCATATGCTGATGGAGGGTGGGCACCAGCGGCCTTGGAAGGACACCGAACAACGTCAAAGCCGGCTGGTATTCATCGGCCGCAATCTGCCGAAGGATGTCCTGCGCGAGGGATTTGAAGCGTGCAGGGCTTGAGCGCGATGGCCATGCTCGCAAAAGCGAGTGCCGCGGTGAGCGATCTCGCCCTCCACAAAACGTTTGTTCGGATTCGGTACCCCAAGCCGAAGCTTGTTCGCCTCAATGTTGAAGGGTTGCAATGACAGTATTTTTCAACCCGCTCGCCCGCAGGCCGAAACCTGGATATCGCGAGGCGATGGATCGCATCAAGGCCGAAACACGAAGCTGTCTCGAGCTTTCCGAAGACGTAACTGTCTCGGTAACCGAACTCAACTGTCGGGAACACGGTTGTCCCGATACCGAAACGATCATTGCTATATTGATAGCAGGGCAAAGTCCCCGTATCGCGCGAATTCACAAGGCAATTCCTGAAGTTGAAATGGCCGAGCTGACTGCGGCGTTATCTGCGCTGCCTCCCTGAGGTTTTCCCTAAATATTCGGTGTGATCAGGCCAGTCTCATGCACAAACGACATCTTCTCATAATGCTGGCAATACCCGTCGCGGCTTTGACCATGACGACTGCTCTTTGCCAGGATAAGGGCAGCGTTGATCGGCCGGCACCGCTGGCTAACCCAAGTGATCCAAAGCTGGGCGCCAAGGAGCTCTTTGGCCGCAAGACGTCACCCGCACCGCTGGCGACTCGTTCCATTGGCTTTTATGCCAAGGGCTGTCTTGCCGGTGCGCAGGCTCTTCCGATCAACGGCGAAACCTGGCAAGTCATGCGGCTGTCGCGCAATCGCAATTGGGCGCATCCCGACATGGTCGCTCTGCTGGAGCGATTGTCGGTAAAGGCGCACGAAGTCGCCGGCTGGCCCGGATTGCTTGTCGGCGACATGTCGCAACCGCGTGGCGGACCCATGCTCACCGGGCACGCGAGCCATCAGGTTGGACTGGATGCCGACATATGGCTGACGCCGATGCCGAACCGCCAGCTGTCGCGCAACGAGCGCGAGGAAATGTCAGCGACCAGCATGGTTCGGACCGACCGGCTCGACATCGATCCAGCGGTTTGGACGCCGAGTCATCTATTGGTAATCCGCGCGGCCGCTCAGGAGCCCCGCGTGGAGCGTATATTTGTGAACGCCGCGATCAAAAAGGCGTTATGCCGGGAAGCCAAGGGTGATCGCAGCTGGCTTGCAAAAGTGCGACCAATGTACGGTCACGATTATCACTTCCATGTCCGGATAACCTGTCCTCCAGGTGATAGCGCTTGCACGCCACAGCCGCGGCCGTCGGAAGATGAAGGATGTGCTCCTGCAGATTTTGCCTACTGGCTTAGTGATCCCGTCATTCATCCGAGGCCGTCAACGGAACCAGCAAAGCCAGCCCCGTCAATAACTCTCGCGCAGTTGCCGGCCGCCTGTCGGCAAATCCTGTTGGCACCGTAGTTCAAGAGAGGAAGCCTCCAATCGAATTACGGTGACAGTGCTGGACTGCACTGGACTCTGCGGCGTTCTCGTTCATGCATGTGTGATGGCCTGTCTTCCTTGTGTCATCCCCACCATGTCACCCAGTGGGGCAATCGCCAGCCGCGTACGGTCTTCGAGGACGGCCACTATGCGCTCTACGGCGATCTGTTTGTCGCAGCTGCCGAGAGGCCCGGGTCGAGGTGTAGGGCTGCTGTCCGATGCCGAGCCACGTGCACTACCATCCTGATGCACATCAGGCGCCGTCCCGGCCTGTTTCGCTCCGCTGTCAACGCCTCTTTGCGAAAATATTCCACTTTACCGAAATTCGGGTTTATCGTATGTGTCACCCATCCCGGCTCACCCAAGAGGGGCGATCTTGTGTCGTCACTGTCGAGAGCCGGGCTTGCGGTGGACGCGGCAGCGTCGGGCGCGAGAAGTGCGGGCAGGGCGGATTGCTCTCCGTGAGCCCAAATCCTCGTTCCGACGAGCGACGCTGTCAGGTTCGTCTCGTCTGTAAGTTTTCGGCTCCGTCGACAGGGCTGGAAAAACTGCGGCGAAATGGCGAGCCGTGCGTACGGCAAAACCGTGTGGTCCTGGCCGTCGTTGCTACGGTCAAGCCTTTGCGGATGCGGCATTCGCGTCAACCGGCGCGATGTCGGCGACTTCTGCGAAGGCGAGGGAGGCCAAAACGAACTCGGCTCCCGGGAGAGCACGGCATAAGCCGTCCAACCACTGCGCAGGGAAGGCCGAGTGATTTGGCTACACCTGTATGCTGCTGTGCGGTTCTTTTGCGCTACATTTTCGCGCAGCGGACCGCGGGTGCCAGCCGGCACCCGGCCTTCCCTGTGCCCTCTTGGATAGAGAGGGTGGAGCGACCAAGCAAACTCGGGCGAAACGCGCCGCGAGGACGCGAAGCTATGTCTGCAAGTTGAAAAGCACTTTGGAGAATTGCGGTGAGGCCCCTTGCTCGGTCACTGCGCTTGCCATGAAGATACGGAGAGAGTGTGTGCCGCAGCTTCTCGTCCCCCTGCCCGGACGCGAAACACGCCCCGGCTATGCGCAGAATCGTCCAGCGGGGCAATGCGCCGCCGAGCCGGCCCAATGCGTACGGGCGTTCGCGGCCCCTGGATCCGGCCCGGCGCACTCATGAAATCTGCTATTCCCGGCGAGGGCTTGAAAGTCTATATGGTCCAGATGTTATCCCATCGCTTTTCCGTAGCCCCCATGATGGATTGGAGCGAGAGTTCAGTGTTTTCAGTTTGTTAGTTGGCGTCGTGTGCACGACGTGTGCACCGGGACATCAAACAAAATCTCACTAAAGGCAGCGGAGGCAGGCGAAAGAGAAGCGGATGTGTGCGCCACTGCAGAATGGCTGGCAGGCGATGCAGATCGAAAGTGTGATGGACCAGCAAACCCAACCCGCCTCCACCACAGCTTGAACGATCAGCGAAGAATTCCTCGCACTCGCCGATATCGTTGACAAAGCCGAGGTCAACTTTATCTTGTCGAAGTGAAAAACGGTGCAGATGGCCGAGTGACTAATTCTCGGTGCCGAAGCATTGAGCGCAACGCGAGCGGCCATTATCCTCCCCTGTCGAAGTAGGGATTCTCGCCGCTGGCGCCGGCAGAGACGTTCGCAGCCTTTCCGAGATGACTCTTAAGTCTTCCAAGTGCCTCGGCCGACCAATTTCGGAGATTGGCCACGGCAACCCATGCATCGACATAGTGCTCCGGCGCGTAGACATGGCCATAACCGAAGGGCGTGCCGGTTGCGACCGCCATGTCAACGGCGATCTGCAGCATGGTCACGACCGGATACCATCGAAGTTCAGGCGAAACGTCCGGTCCGCGCGGTGCATTCATCCAGGCCGGGCGCCGATAGGCGTACCGATAGTCGAAGAATACGATCGGGTCACTTGCATATTGCAGGAAGACGACGCGCATGGGCCCCCATGGTGTATCAGGGGCGACCGTCGGGCCGTTCTGGTTCATAAACCGCACGAAACGGCCATCACGAAATTCCGGCAGCCACGCGGGAGAGGTGGCATTGCGGTTCGCGGTGACCGACCGCCAGATCCTGCTCGTGAAAGGGGAGCCGCTCCAGAGGGCCCCAGTGATCGGATCGCCGATCGTCTCGAACAACTCAGCGGAATTCTGTGAGTTCATCGCGCCGAGGCTCAGGCCGTGCAGGTATAGATTTGGGCGCCGATCCTTCGGTAACATCGTCCAATGTTCGTAAATCACGGCAAACAGGGCACGTGCGGCTTCCGCGCCGTATTCCGGTTGAAACAGCAGCGAAAGCGGACTGTTGAGATAGGAATACTGCACGGCGACGCTGGCAACGTCGCCATTGGAAAGATATTCGATCGCATCGATTGCAGCCGGGTCGATCCAGCCGGTTCCTGTCGGGGTAATAACGATGAGAACTGAGCGTTCGAAGCCTCCTTGGCGCTCGAGCTGGTCCAGCGCCAGTTCCGCGCGCCCACGCGCGGTGTCTGCGCCGCGCAATCCCACATAGACGCGGAGCGGATCCCGGGCAGGACGGCCGGTGAATGCGCCGATCTGCGCGGCGGTCGGTCCGGAAGCCACGAATTCCCGTCCGGCACGGCCGAGCTCATTCCATTTCACCAGCGACGCTGCACTCCCCGTTCTGGTGGCTTCGCCCGGCTGAGGTCGCTCCGGTTCAAGCAGGGCGTCAAATTCCCGGAACGAAGAATCCAACGCGCTGAAGGCGGCGCGGATAAGCAGATTGTTGGCGATCGACCAGATCAGCAGGACGGCCACGAGAAGGCCGACGAAGTTCGCGATCTTTCTAGGAATGAACCGCCGGATCCGGCCGGAGACAAAACTGGTTACCAGCTTGAACGATTCCACCAGCCAAAACAGCGCGAAAAACGTGATGAGCGCGATCACGGAGACTTTGGCGGGATGGGCGGTTTCAACCAGCTCCATGTTCATGGCGCTAAGGATCGAATTCTGCCATTCCACCGCCCGCCAGAGAAACAGGATGATCGTTACGAAGCAGCCGACCGCGACCGCCGTGTTGGCCGCCGATCGGATTCGTGGCGATGGCTCGGGAAGTTCGAGATAGCGCCATAGCCAGCGCCAGAGCACGCCTAGCTCGTAACCGATCGCAAAGCAGGTGCCGGCAAGGACTCCCTGGATCAAATAGCTTCTTGGGACGAGCGTCGGCGTAAGTGCGGCTGCGAAGAACAATGCTCCCAACGCCAATCCAACGCCCGAGAGAGATGCCACGTACCGCCAGACAATCTGCGCGGGACTCTTGACGATGTTCATTCCGCCTCTCTCCGATGCGGGCTTGTGATCGGGAACCCCACAGCGGCAATTGAACCTGCGCAGATGTCAATTGCAGGTGCGAGCAAGACCGGCAGCCCGCGCGAAGCATTCCGCCCAAACAAGGGAGCGATCATTTCGGACGAATGTCCTTGTAGATGATGCCGTCCTTCATGATCACGACGAATTTTTTCTCCGGGTCGGCGATGAGGCGAATGTCCTCCAAGGGATTGCCATCGACGAGCAGGAGATCCGCCAACGCGCCTTCTTCGACCACTCCGAGCTTGCCGGGATAGGGATTGCGCGCACCGGAGAGGGCGAGCAACTCTCCGTTTGCTGAAGTCGCCATTGCCAATGCTTCCGCTGGAGTGAACCAACGTGTGAGATCCACGATGCCCTGTCCCTGATGCTCAGCCAACGCTTTGGAGAAGAGAATATCAGTCCCGAAGGCCGTCTTGATCTTGAACTGTTTGACAAACCTGTACGTGGTGTCGGTGCCCGCAACCACTTGGCGCATCTGCGCTTGTTGCGCGGCAGGAAGCATGGCTGCGCCACCAAGGTCCACGAAGGGCTGTGTGCTCAGCCAGATCTTCTCTTCCGCAAGGAGACGTGCGGTCGGCTCATCCATCAAATGTCCATGCTCGATCACCTTGACGCCTGCAGCAATGGAGCGTCGAATGGCGTTTGGCGTATAGGCGTGCGTCGCCACATAGGTTCCCCAATCGGTAGCTGCTTCGACGGCCGCCCGCAGTTCAGGCTCACTGAAGGTGGTCACATCGAGTGGACTGAAAGGCGAGGCAACGCCGCCGCCTGCCGTCAGCTTGATCTGCGATGCGCCCTGCATGAGCTGTTCGCGCGTGCGCTTGCGAACCTCGTCGGGACTGTCTGCGATCATGCTTCCACCAAGCTGCTCGACGCGGCTCGTTCCGCCGAGACTTTGCGGCAGCTCCCAGAGCTCACGGAAGTCGCCGTGGCCGCCGGTGACTGTGATGACGGCCCCCGACGGATAGATGCGAGGGCCTGCAACGACCCCCTCATCGATGGCGCGCTTCAGCGCGAAAGCTGGGCCGCCCATGTCCCTGACGGTGGTGAACCCGCGCATCAGCGTAGCAGTGGCTTCCGCGCCCGCGAGCAGCATCGTGTAACCCAAGTTGCTCGAAAGCATTTGAGCAGGGGTTGGACGAACCATCGTCGCATGCCAATGCATGTCGCTGAGCCCGGGCATCAGGACGCGTCCGCCGCCTGCTACAGTGCGGGTGTCGGGGGAACGATCGACCGGAATGGGAGCGATCGCAATACGCTCGATTGTGTTGCCTCGGATGAGGACATTCGACGGAGCGGAGAGCGTCTGGTTCTTCCCGTCGAAAATGCGCACGTTCTCAAAAACCGTCACGGCAGAGCGCTCCTGCGCCAGCCCGGGACCGAGAGCGGCGCATGACGCAACAATGGTCGTCACGCGCGCGGCTTTTTGTATCCGCACAACGACTTCGGAGAGCATGTCGTCACCTCCTGCTTTGCGCGCCTAGCGGTCACTCTGGCCTCGAAGTTCAGCCCTATGATCGCTTTGCGGACAGCGGCTGGGGGCGAAATATCCGACCGCGACCAGGACCACGGCCGAGAAGGGCGATCAGCCAGCCTTTTCGTTTGCTTGCCATTGCCTAGACCGTCTCATCGATCGGTGATGTCGGCCCACGGGTTGCTTTGGAATTCCCCTTTGCCCGCTCGCGCAGGCGCTGAAACGTCACGTAGAGCATCGGCACCAGGAAGATCCCGACAGAGCTCGCCGCAAGCATGCCCGCGAACACGGCCGTGCCGACGGCCCTGCGGCTGAGCTCGGCGGCGCCGGTCGCGATTACAAGCGGCACGAGGCCCAGGATGAAGGCAACCGAGGTCATCATCACTGCGCGGAAGCGCATATGCGCGCCCTGGATGGCGGACTGCTCGAGCGCCACGCCCGCCTCGTGCTGCTCCTTCGCAAACTCGACGATCAGGATACCGTTTTTGGCGGCGAGTGCGATTAGGACCACGAGCCCGATCTGACCGTACAGATCGAGATTGAGGCCAGCGACCTTGATACCGACGTAGGAGCCGAGCACGCCGACCAGGACCGACAACAGGACCGGAATCGAGACAATCGTGCTCTCATAGAGCGCGACCAGGAACAGATACGCGAACAGCACGGCAAGCGTGAGCACAATTCCGGTCTGGCCGGCGGCCTGTTGCTCCTGATAGGCGGTGCCGGTCCAGTCGAAACCGTAGCCCGCGGGCAGCACGGCATGAGAGACATCGGCCATCGCTGTGAGCGCGGTACCCGAGGAGACACCCGGCGCCGGGCTACCGTTCACCGTCACCGAGCGATAATTGTTGTAGCGGGTGATCACTTGAGGCCCGGTCACGATCTTGATCCCGGCAAGGGATCTGATCGGCACCATATGGCCGTTGGCGTTGCGCACGTAGATTTGCCAGATGTCCGAAATATCGGCGCGATCGAGCGCTTCGCCCTGAACGTTGACCTGCCAGGTGCGGCCAAACCGATTGAAGTTGTTGACGTAGATGCCGCCGAGCGTCGCCTGTAGGGCCGTGAAGATGTCGCTGATTGTCACTCCGAGCGCCTGGGCCCTGCGGCGGTCGATGTCGAGATAGATCGACGGATTTGTCGCCGTGAAGGTCGAAAAGACGCGCGTGAGCCGTGGGTCGGCGTTGGCGGCGCCGATCAGCGCACCGGTGACACTGGAGATTTCGGCCGGGTCCTGTCCTTCCAATGCCTGGAGCTGGTATTCGAAGCCACCGCCGGTGGAGAGCCCGATGATCGGCGGCAGATTGAACGGCAGGACATTGGCTTGGCGGATCTGCGCGCCAGCGGCGAAGGTTTGGCCGATCAGCGCTCGCGCAGAATCTGTTGCTGCCTTGCGATCGGCAAACGGCTTCAGGCGCGTGACCACCAGCGCGCTGTTCGGTTCGGATGCGCCGTCGAGCAGGGAAAAGCCGATGATGGCAAGGACGTGATCGACGGCGGGCATCTGCTTCAAGATATGTTCGAGCTGTTGGGTGACTTCGCTGGTTCGTGCCACCGACGCACCGTCCGGCAGTTGTACCGAGGTGAAGAAGGCTCCTTGATCTTCCTCGGGTAGGAAACCCGTCGGAGTGATCAGCGACATGCCGAAGATGCCGGCGGCGAACATTGTAATCAGCAGGAGCGAGAGGTCCGCCTTCTGCACCAAGCGGCGCACGCCGCTACTGTAGCGGTCGCGCAGCCAGTCGATGCCGCCAAGTACACGACCCATCAGGCCACGAGGCGGCCCGCGGTAGCGCAGGAACAGCGCGCACAGCGCCGGCGACAGCGTCAGTGCATTCAGTGCCGAAATCATCATGGCGGCGCTGATCGTGACCGCAAACTGACGAAACAGCGCGCCGGAAATGCCGGGAATGAAGGCGATCGGCACGAAGACGGAGAGCAGTACCAGCGTGATCGCGATGATCGGCGCCGTGATCTGTACCATAGCCTCCTTGCTGGCCTCGGCGGGAGAAAGCGAGGGCTCCTCCTCCATGATCCGCTCAACATTCTCAACGACGACGATGGCGTCATCGACCACGATGCCGATGGCGAGCACCATGGCGAGCAGGGACACCGTGTTGGCCGAATATCCGAGCACCAGCAGCACGGCGAAGGTGCCGACCAGGCTCACGGGAACGGCAACGGCCGGGATCGCGGTGGCCCGGAGATTGCCGAGGAACAGGTACACCACGATCACGACTAACACGAAGGCCTTGCCTAGCGTCTGCAACACTTCCGCGATGGTGGCGCGCACGAAGCTCGTTGAATCGTATTGTACTAGGTAGCTCAGCCCCGTGGGAAAATGCTGTGACAGCCGCTGCATCGTCGCCGCCACCGCCTGTGCGGTGGTCACCGCATTGGCACCCGGTGATAGATAAATCGCCATCGGCACGGCCGCACGTCCGTCGATCCGCGCTTCACTGTCGAGATTTTGCGCGCCCATTTCGACACGTGCAACGTCTCCCACGAACAGCGATGAACCGTCCGGATTGGCGCGCAGCACGATTTGGGTGAATTGATCGACTGTGGCGAGCCTGCCCAGGGTCTGCACATTGAATTGGAACTGCTGGTCGTCGCTGATTGGGCGTGCGCCGATTCGGCCGACGGGGGCCTGGACGCTTTGCGTACGGATCGCGGCAATGACGTCTGATGGCGTGAGATTGAGGCTGGTGAGCCGCTGCGTGTCAAACCAGATCCGCATCGAGTAGTTCATCTTCGCGAACAGGTTCGCCTGGCCCACCCCCGGCGTGCTGGCGATCGCATCAAGCACGTTGATGATTGCATAGTTGGTGATGAAGAGCGGGTCCTGTTGGCCATTTCCGCTGTAGAGTACGAGGAACTGCAGGATCGAGGAGGAGCGCTTGTGCACCGTAACGCCCTGCTGCTGGACTTCGGTGGGCAATTGCGACAGAGCACTCTGCACGCGGTTGTTGACGTTGACGGTATTGATGTCGGGGTTGGTACCGAGCGCGAACGAAACCGTAAGTGTGTAGCTGCCGTCATTGGCGCTAGTCGATTTCATGTAGAGTGCGCGGTCGCTTCCAATGATCTGCGCCTCCAGCGGCTGGGCGACACTGCTCTCTACAACCTCGGCGGACGCGCCAGGGAAGATGCCGGCGACCGTGACCTGTGGCGGCACGATGTCTGGAAATTGCGCCACCGGGATTTGCGCCAGCGTCAGTGCGCCGGCAATGGTGATGATGAATGCGATCACCATCGAAAGCCGCGGACGATCGATGAAGACGGCGGACATCATGGTTTGTTATCCGCCGGACGAGCCTTGCCGGAGGGGCCGTGATCCGTTTGCGGAGCCGTGCCATCTGCGGCGGCTTTCATGCTCGACAGGATCAGCGCGCTGGCCGGTCCCGGCGACACGGTCTGGCCGGGACGAACCCGCTGCAGGCCTTCGACAATCACCTTGTCGCCGGCCGCAAGTCCGGCGATCACCGCCGCGACGGTCGGGGTCGATTGCCCGAGCTGGATGCGACGCTGTTCGGCCTCGTTGTCGGCGCCGAGAGCCAGAACATAGTTGCCCTGCTGGTCGGAGAGCACGGCCGAGCGAGGGATCACCAGCACCTCGACCGGCTGAACGCCCTCAAGCACTACGGTCACGAACTCGCCATCGGTCAACTCGTGAACGGGGACAACGGCCGCCGAGGGCGCCCGCAGGATCGGATTGGCGATCTCGCCACGCACGGTGATCGTATCAGTGCTCTGGGCGATGGTATTGTCGACGAAGTTCAGCTTGCCGGTTTTTCCGTACATTCGGCCGTTCGGCAGTCGCAGCCTGATGACCACGGCTTCCAGACCGCCTTGCGGCGCGTATCGTTCGCGCAGCTCCAGTCCCTGACGGACCGGCACGGGAAAGGTGACATACATCGGGTCTTGGCTGACGATGCTGGTCAGTATCCCCGAGCTTGGACTGACGACGTTGCCCACCGTCACCGCCGTGCGTCCGATCTTGCCGGCGATCGGCGCGCTGATCACTGTGTAATCGAGATTGATCTGAGAGGCCTGGACCCCGGCTTGCGCGGCTCGCACCTGGGCTTCGAGGCTCCGCTGGTTCGCGATTGCTGCGTCGTAGGTGGACTGTTGCCCGGCAGGGCCTCCGAGCAAGGTCCGCGCGCGTTCGGTCGTCAGCTTGGCATTCTCGAGTGTGGCCTCAAGCTGGGCCACCTGCGCCTGTCTCGATGCGAGATCCGCTTCGAAGGGACCACGCTCAAGCCGATAGAGCTCATCGCCTTTGCTGATTTCGGCGCCTTCCTCGAACAGGTGCCGTTCCAGAAATGCAGTGACGCGAGCAACGAGGTTGACCCGATTAATAGCCTCGATCCGCCCGAGAAATTCACTGTTCTCGGTGATCGGCCGCTTGGCCGCTTCCACGATGCCGACCGCGGGTGGCGCGGCCGAAGTCGACTGGGTTTGGCCCGATCCGCCGGCGATGACCATGAGG
The DNA here is from genome assembly GCF_029846715.1 of Bradyrhizobium nivariense. Lineage (GTDB taxonomy): Bacteria > Pseudomonadota > Alphaproteobacteria > Rhizobiales > Xanthobacteraceae > Bradyrhizobium. Next base: position 6,250 of record NZ_JARVWW010000021.1, on the reverse strand, counting down.
AGAGTTGCCCCCAGCAGCCTGATCGAGACGCCCGCAAAGTTCATTGTCCGCTCCTTGCACCGGACCTGGAGCCGGGTCAGTGCTTCACCGGCGCCTCGCTACTCCCGCCGCATGCGATTGCCGTGCGCAGGTTCGTCGTAGCCCTTGCGGCGGCTGTAGAACATCAGCCCGATCAGTCCGCAGCCGGTGACCAGCATCAGGATTGCAGCGCCTCCCAGGATGACGTTGCCGTAAAGCGGCATAGATGGCGTTGCCTGCCATACCGCCACGCAGTACCAGATTGCCGCAACGAGAAGAGCTGCCAGGAAGGTCACAACGACCCATCGATTCGTGATCCGCAAGGCTGCCTCCTTCGTCTGACTGGGACTAGCGCGGGCTTCGTCGGGAATCCGTCGACTGCGGATTGCGCGCGTTGCGATCCTAGTGCCACCGCCATCCGCAACGGCGACGACCGCGATGCCACCAACAAACCCAGCGGCGCCGGCGCGGCCGGCCCCATCCCCGTCGACGAGACGGTCGTCCCCATTGTGCTTGCGTCGGGAGGGCTGGTGGCTCGCTCGGCCGGCCGAGATCGTGAGCAATCGGCATCGCTTCCGCGGCCTCAATGAAACGAAGCCCGATGGCGCCGATCGCCACGGCAGCAACGGCATTCTGAGAAAAGCCAAGGAAAGCTCGACGGCTGGGTGTGTCCACCATCTTTCTTCTCCTTTGTTAGGCGGTTCGCCGCGCCGCCTGAAGCGCGTAAAGCAGCCACGCGAGGCCGTGCGAAATCAGATCGACGCCAAGCAGAAATCCGAGGGCCCAGACGCTGATGGTCGGAAAGCCGAATAGGATCAGCACGCCGGCGAGCAGCCCAAGGATGCCCGAGATCAGCATCATCCATCCGTTCTGCCGCCAATGGGCGAAGCTCAGCACGCATCGAATGACGCCTGAGGCGAACAGCACCGCGCCGAGGAGGTAGGTGAGGATCAAGGCACCGGAGGCGGGCTGGGTGAGCAGCACAAGGCCGAAGGCGGCGTAGAGTGCGCCGAGCAGGATCTGCCACAGGAACCCACCCCATCCCTTGGTCCAGAATGCATGGATGATCTCGAACGCGCCGGCCGCGATGGCCGTCAGTCCGATGAACTTGACGCTGATGATGGTTGCGAACGCCACGTCGCTGAGAGCTGCGAAACCGGCGGCGATCATCACGATTCCGAGAAGGGCGCAGACCCACAGCGGAGGAGCGCCCAAAGCCTCGATCTCGGAGCGGTCGTCATAGACTGTCATCCCATCCTCCTGGTCTGCGTGATGATCGGCACGCTTGGGATGCTAGCGTCGAACCCGCGCTGTCGACATCCGACGAAACCCTGAGCGATGGGGCGGGAATGTTCTCGTGGGCTCGAGCGGAGCGATTTTGTGCTCGATCGCCTTTGCAAGCTATCGCTGGCCGCGCGGACCCAGCGTCAGGTTAGTGACGCCGGCCGCCAGGTTGATCCCGATCGATCGCTCGATCGACAGGGGTTGCAACATCACGCTCCGTCGCGAGCCACCGATCAGGACGTTCGCACCGAGCCCGGGGCCGAACGCAAAGCTGCCGCTCGCGCCGACATAGTTGCCGCGCAAGGTGGCGGATCCGATCCGCGAATTCTTGGCGAGCACGGCCCAAGACAGGGTGCCGGCGCTGGTCACGCCGATATCAAGGCCGACACGCCGGATTCGTCCCTCATAGATGAACTGCCTCGGCGGATTTCTCGCAAAGAATGTGCAGCGCAACGACTGCACCGATCCGAGCACAAGCCCGACGCGCGGGTTGCTGAAGCATAGGAGCCGGCCGACCCTAAACGTCTCGGCGCGCGCAGGCGGGGTGGCGGCGCATAGCAGTGCGGACGCGCCGAAGACTGCAACAAGCCGTATCATTCGCATTCAGGCCTCCACTTGACTGTTGGTATCGGAGAGCGCGCTCCTCGGTCGGCCGTCCTGGCGGAGCCAGAATGCGATGCCGAGTCCGATCAGCAGCACTGCGCCCAGCAGGAAGAAAAAGACGGACTGTTTCAGCCAGGATATCGCCGGGACGGCAATGCCCATGGCAAGGCCGAGGAAAGAGATCTGCAGCGATAGAAGGCTGACGCCAGCGAGGAACGTGCCGAGCGCAAGCAAAGTCAGCAGGACAAGGCCGGTCGCCGGAGTCGGAAGCAATTGCTGAACGCCCGACACCAGAATGATGTTCATCGTGACCAGCACGGCGACCCAGTGCAGCGCTTGGGTCCAGATCAAGCGGAGCCGGGCCTCCTTGCCTTGGGTCTCCGGCCATTTGGTGACGACGCACACGATGCAGATGGCAAGCGCCAGGAATTCCCAGTAGCCGACGAGAGGTTGGTGGGAAACGTTGGTATAGGCGACGCCCGCGATGGCAAGCACCAGCGCCACGACATAAGGAAGCTGCTGCCACAGGAATTGGGCCATTGTCGATTGAGGCGAGGGAGGATCGGTAGCCTCCTGCCGTGGCGCACCGCTCTGGTTCATGGGGTCCTCGCTCACGATTCACCGCTGTTAAACGTCTGCTTGAACTCGTCGCCGAGGTAGTCCTCGACGTAGAATCGGATGATTGCGACACGGCCGATCGCCACCAGGGGCATGGCGAGCGCGATGCCCAGGACGCCGAACAGCGCACCCAGCAGGACGATGGCGACCAACGTCCAGGCAGGAGGGATCTCGACGGCCTGACGCTGGATCAGCGGACCGATGACATAGCCTTCGACCGACTGGATCATCGAGTAAATGAGGACGGCCCAGATCAGCAGGGAACTGCCGAGCGGCATTGCGACCAGCGCGATCGGTATTGCGGCTACGATTGGTCCGACATAGGGGATGAAATTCGACAGGCCCGCCTGCAGTCCGAGCACGAAGGGTCCAGGCAACCCAATGAGGTAGAGCGCGGCCCAGACCCACAACGTCATGAGTATGACGCGGATGAACTGCCCGACGAGCCACAGCCGCATGACATTGCCCATCTCGTCCATGACGGTTCTCGTCCGCTGGCGCTGGGAGGGCTTCACCAGCATGATCAGGCTTTCACGGTGGCTGGTTGGGTCTAGACCAAAGAGGATCCCGAGGAACAGGACCACTAGGACACCGGTCAGAAGGCTCGAGGCTCCGCCAAGCAGGAACTGAGCATGGCTGAGAAACCGGCCTTGATCCGAGAACAGCCACTGCGCAAAGTCGCGGCCCCATTCCGGACCGAGCAGATCCACGCCATATGACAGAAGATGCTCCTGCAGGATGTCGAGCTGGTTGTCCATGACTTTCAGCAAGAGGCGCGTCTGCTCCGGCAGCTTGCCCGCGCCCCAGATCACTCCAAATCCCGACAGAGCGGAGAACAGCAACAGAACCAGCGTCAGCCGTGCGGCGCGATTGAGCGGGAGGACGGCCGCCAGGGCTCTTGCGCAAGCATCCAGAAACGCGGCGAACAACACGCCTGCAAAGATCAGCAGGAGACTGGAGACCGTCTGCCACACCAGAAATAGCAAGACGCAGGCGGCCACCAGGCCGAGCCCGGTTGCGAGAATGCCGCGCCGTGTGCCGTTCTCCGGTACGACGGCGGAGTCATCGCGTGGAGCGATCTCGCGGAGTCTCTCCGGTGCTGTTCTGGACTCGTTCATGGTATCGGTTCAATCGCCGTCGCCTATGGCCTAGGTCCGGACGCGCCGGCTGCCAAAGTGCGGATGCTTTCCGCCGCGATGACGCCAGTAGCGGTGCTTCGTCGGGTTCGTATTGGTGTTGGGAGCTGCCTTCTCCGGTGGCGACGCGCCGGCGCCGCTTTGGGCAGACACGCCGGTCTCAGTCAACTGGGCCAGCGACACGGTTGGAAAGGCGCAGACCGCCATCGATCCGCACATGATCAAGGCGCCACAGATGGCCCGTGTGCTCATATTCGCCTCCATGCAAACTAGGGATAAAGATTCAAATCGATATGGCTCCGGTTGCGAGTGCGTAAACGCCGGCGCACGCGGCAATCGTGATCGCTGCAAAAAGCATAGCTTCGAATGGCCTGAAGATCGCTTCCTTGCGCTCGCGTTTCGCAAGCAGAAACAGCAGAGTGCCGGGTGCATAGAGGATGGACGACAGCAAGAGAAATTTCGGTCCGCCGGCGTAGATCATGCCAGCTGCATAGATCGTTGCGATAGCCGATCGGATCCAGTCGGTGGTGCGAGCGCGCTCGCCCGCGCGGTAGGTCTCGCCCGACCATGCAAGCTTTAAGCCGTACGCCGCGACAAAGAAATACGGGATCAGCGTCATCGCGCTTGTCATCTTCAACGCGAGTGTGAACGCGTACTCCGCAAACCAGGCGACAAGCAGAAAGATCTGGATGACGCAATTTGTGAGCCAGAGCGCGCCGGCAGGGACCTTGTGCGCATTCACCCTGGCAAGAAAGGAAGGCATGGTACGGTGGATCGCCGCGGAATGCAGGATCTCGGCCGCCAGCAGTGACCAAGACAGGTAGTTGCCGAGAACCGAGATCAGGAGCGCCAGGCTGATGAATACGCCGCCCCAGCGGCCGACAATCGCTTCCATCACGCCAGCCATGGATGGCGTCGGAAGATCCGCTAGTTCAGCTCTCGGCAACACGCCGTAGGACAAGAGCGTCACGAGAACGAGCAGGCCGAGCACCGTCAGAAATCCGGCAATGGTTGCGAAGCCGATGTCGGCACGGCCCCGGGCGTAGCGGGAGTAGACGCTCGCGCCTTCAATTCCGACGAACACGAACACGGTCAGCAGCATCGTGCCGCGAACCTGAGAAAACACACTCGACGCATCCGACTGCTCCGTTCCGTGGAAATTAACGGCGAACAGCTCGCCGTTAAAAGCCATGACGGCGGTGCCAATGAACAGCAAAATCGGGATGATCTTTGTGTAGGTCGCAATCGTATTGAGCGTGGCTGCGCTCTTGATGCCGCGCAGCAGCAAAATGTGCACTCCCCACAGCAGGACAGACGCCGAAGCGATCGCCACCGGGGTTGTCCCATCGCCGAACACGGGAAAAAACTGTCCGAGCGTTGCCTTGATCAAGACGAGACAGGCGACGTCTGCAAGACAGCAACCGATCCAGTACCCGACGGCTGAAGCAAAGCCGATGTAGTCGCCAAATCCGGCTCTGGCATAGGCATAGATCCCGGCATCGAGGTCGGGCTTGCGGTGTGACAACGTCTGGAACACGAAAGCCAGCATCAGCATGCCGCTGCCCGCGATAGCCCAGGCGATCATTGCTCCAAGCGCACCCGTGGTTCGTCCGAACGCCGCAGGTAATGCGAAAATGCCGGACCCCACCATCGAGCCGATCACGAGCGCGATGAGCGCATTCCGCGAGAGTTTCTGGTCGACCGCATTCGGCGGGGGAGCCATGACGGGATGGCCTTCCAATCCGGGATGCGACGGGCATTGATGCCCGCCGCATTGGAGAAGACCTTAGACGTGGCTTTCCCCTTCGCACATCAGGGATTCTCTGTAGGAGCGAGGGCAGGAAATTGACGTACTGGAAGGTTGGGCATCGCCGTCAGGTTCTTGGGGAAGGGGCAGTCGCGCTTTGACCGGGACTGGATGATGGCCCGGAAGCGGCTGCCAAAAGCACGACGCTGAAACGGCAGAACTCGCCGGCCTTCGCGAGTTCAGCCGCTATGCATCGGGCATGCAGGGCCGCTGCATCCTGACTGGCGAGCTCGCATCCGGTCCCATCGGGCGAGAGACCGTATTTGTCGACGATATGAAAGTAGAAGCGCATACCGGCCGGATTAGGCCGGATCGCGGCCGTTTTCCAAGTGACAAACGCGTAATGCGTCTCCGCCCAAAGGAGAACTTCCGGCGGTTTCGATTACCGGTTCGTAATCACCGTGCTCAGGTGCGCAGTACTGAAAAAGCTGTGCGATAGGGTGATTGTCCTTGCCAACTCTCGGGTGATTGTCCGATGCCGTCTACTGAAACCCAGAGATAGCATGACCTGATCAGCGACCTCCGACAGGAGATAGGCAATGTCGAACTATGATCCGAACGTGACGATGGCGGGAGCGGGCGGCGGCAACGCAATCGCGGTCAATGCTGGACTGAGTAGCTACATGCTGCGCATCTACAACTATATGGCTGCCGGCATCGGCGTGACCGCCGTCGTCGCGTGGCTGACCTTTCAGCTCACCGGTCCCGCATTGCTGCAGAGTCCGCTGATGTGGGTCTTCATATTGGCGCCGCTGGCGCTCGTCTTCTTCATCGGTTCGCGTAT
>NZ_JARVWW010000020.1 GCF_029846715.1 Bradyrhizobium nivariense | reverse complement strand
GTGGGCGGGCACGACACTGGAGGGACACGCACAAGCTGAATTGTCCTCGGTGCAATTGCGCGATGGCGGCGCGATCCTACGCATATTAGAACGGCGCGATCTCCCGCACAGGTTCAGCCATGCCCCACACTTCCGCCCTGCTCGGCTTCGCCCTCGTCTGCCTCGGCCTCGTGCTCACGCCCGGGCCGAACATGATCTACCTGATCTCGCGCTCGATCACGCAGGGGCCGGCGGCGGGCATCGTCTCGCTTGGCGGCGTGGCGCTCGGCTTCGTGTTCTACATGCTGTGCGCCGCGTTCGGCATCACGGCGCTGCTGCTCGCCGTTCCCTTTGCCTATGACGCGCTGCGCTTCGCCGGTGCCGGTTATTTGCTGTGGCTTGCCTGGCAGGCGGTGAAGCCGGGCGGACGCTCGCCGTTCCAGGTGAAACAACTGGCGATCGACAGCCCGCGCAAATTGTTCGCAATGGGGTTCGTCACCAATCTGCTCAATCCGAAGATCGCGATGCTGTATCTCGCGCTGCTGCCGCAGTTCATCGATCCCACCGTCGGCAGCGTGCTGACGCAGTCGGTGGTGCTCGGCGCGATCCAGATCGCGATCAGCGTCAGCGTGAATGCGATGATTGCGCTCGCCGCCGGATCGATCGCGCTGTTTCTGACGAGCCGGCCGAGCTGGATGCTGGTGCAGCGCTGGCTGATGGGCACGGTGCTGGCCGGGCTCGCGGTGCGGATGGCGGTGGAAGCGAAGAAGGTGTGACGAGCGACGCTGTCATGTCCCGGCTTAACCGGGGCATCCAGTACGCCGCAGCTTCTCGGCCCAATCACTTCCGTCTCTGGGATACTGGATCGCCCGCTTTCGCGGACGATGACAACGTCACCCCTCAATCCAGCTTGGCCTCCATCCCGCGCTTCACCGCCGGGCGTGCCATCAGGGCCTCGTACCAGCGCTTGACGTTGGGGAAGTCGGCCAGCTCAACCTTGTGGCGAGGGTGGCGCCAGGCCCAGCCCAGGATGGCAAAATCGGCAACCGAGAGCTCGCCGGCGACGAAATCGCAGGCCTCTAGCCGGCGGTCGAGCACGCCGTAGAGCCGGCGCGTCTCCGCCATGTAGCGCTTGAGGCCATAGGCACGGTCCTGCTCGTTCTCGAGCGCGATGAAATGGTGCACCTGGCCCGGCATCGGCCCGAAACCGCCCATCTGCCACATCAGCCATTCATAGACGGGGATGCGGCCCGCCAGCGATTTCGGCAGGAATTTGCCGGTCTTTTCGCCGAGATAAAGCAGGATCGCGCCGGACTCGAAGATGCCGACCGGCTGGCCGTCCGGCCCCTCGGGATCGAGGATCGCGGGGATCTTGTTGTTGGGTGAGAGCTTCAGGAACTCCGGCGCCATTTGCTCGCCCTTGCCGATGTTCACCGGGATCACCTTGTAGGGCAGCCCCATTTCCTCCAGCGCGACCGAGATCTTGCGGCCGTTCGGCGTGTTCCAGGTGTGCAGCTCGATGGTCATTTTTCGCGTTTCCTTGCCCGGGCAGATATCTGGCATCCACCTACTCCAGAAGGTTGCACCCTCACAACCGGCGGACCGGGATGGCCGATCCCTGTTGACTGGAGCCGTCCCCTCTGGAATGTCGCAGCCGTCGCGGATAAATTCCGCCACTTCCAAAAACGCTCCCGAGGGCCCGCCGTGTCTAAATCAGCCTCCCGCGCCCGCCTGTTCGAGATCATCCGCCGGCGCTCCTTCGGCCGCGGCGAGGTGACGCTCGCGTCGGGCCGCAAGAGCGATTTCTACTTCAACCTCAAGCCGACCATGCTCGATCCGGAGGGCGCGACCCTGCTCGCCGAGCTGACCTATGAGGCGCTGAAGGACGATCAGCTCGATTTCATCGGCGGGCTCGAGATGGGCGCGGTGCCGCTGGCCGGCGCGCTGGCGCAGATCTCCTGGATCAAGGGCCATCCGATCGCGGCCTTCTTCGTGCGCAAGAAGCCGAAGGAGCACGGTGCCAAGCTCGCGATCGAGGGGCTGCCCAGGGGCGAGACGCTCGAGGGCAAGCGCGTCGTGATCGTCGAGGACGTCACCACCACCGGCGGCTCGGCGATGAAGGCGGTGGAATCCGTGCGCGAGACCGGCGCCGAAGTGGTGCTGGTGCTGACCATGGTCGACCGCGAGGAAGGCGCCGACGACACCTTTGGCGCGGCCGGCCTGCCGTTCCGCTCGCTGTACAAGGCGTCGGAGTTTTTGAAGGCTTGAGCGGCGCTCGTGTCCCGGGCGCTGCGCAGCATCCGGGGCACGAAGCCACCTCCCTCAACCGCTCATTTACCATCCGGCCTTATGGTGAATGATGTGCTGAGACCTGATGGTCCGGCCGGTTGGGTAGCGTCGGGTGGAGTAAGCGTTTGCGTACAGTCATGTCCCATGCGCGCCGGCGGCGTCGCGCGATGCTTGTGGCCGCCACACTGGGAGCACCGCTGCTTGCGGCTCCGGCCCCGGTTTCGGCCGAAGGCCTGTTCGACTTCTTCTTCGGCGGAATGCAGCAGCAGCGGCCGCAGCGTGAAGTGCCGCCGCAGGCGAGCTCCTACGCCGACCCCTTCACCGGCCAGCAGAATGCCGCAAGCCCGCAATACGTGCCGCCGACACGTTCGGCCGCGGCCGGCGGCTCGGGACCCGCATTCTGCGTGCGCAGCTGCGACGGCAAATATTTTCCGCTGATGCGCGGCCTCGCCTCGCCCGCGCAAATGTGTCAGGCGTTCTGTCCTGCCAGCACGACAAAAATCTATTTCGGCTCCTCGATCGACGGCGCCGCCTCGCAAACCGGCGAGCGCTACGCCGACAGCGAGAATGCGTTCGCCTACCGCAAGGCGCTGCGCGCCGACTGCACCTGCAACGGCCGCGAGCCGGTCGGCCTCGCGCCGGTCGATCTGGCGCTGGACTCGTCGCTGAAAGCCGGCGACGTGATCGCCACCACCGACGGCCTCGTCGCCTATACCGGCATCCGCGTCGGCAACGACCAGGCTGCCGACTTCACCCCGGTCGCCTCCTATCCCGGCCTCACCGCGCAGGTCCGTGCGCGGCTCGGCGAGATGAGGGTGGCGCCGGTGCGCGCGGAGACGGTGGCGGCGGATGCTCCTGCCGCAGAGATCGTGCGCGAGACGCTGCCTGACGTGACGTTGCCGAAGACGCAGAAGCCGGCGAAGCGGGCGGGGCTGGACTGAAATCCTCATGGTGAGGAGCGCGGAACGCGCGTCTCGAACCATGAAGGCCCGGCTGCTACGGCTCGGCCTTCATCCTTCGAGACGCTTGCTGCGCAAGCTCCTCAGGATGAGGGTTGAGACCGTCACCGCCCGATAATCACGCCGATCACATTCGGCGCCGCCAGATATTTCTCCTCGATCGCCGCGCGCGCGGCGGCGCGGTTGTCCGCCGTGAGCAGGCCGCGCTTCTCGGCCAAGATCATCCAGCAAAAGCCCCACCAGTCGGTGAGCATGCCCTGATCGTCGACGAGGTCGTAGCCCTGCTCGGCTGCGAAGATGCGCGCATGCGCTTCGTCCAGCGTGTCGAGGAACAGATGGTCCTCGGCCGAGAACAGATCGTCGCTGACATCGTCGATGGTGTAGCCCCAGATCGACTGGCACACCGCGTTGAATTCGCGGTCGAGCTGGTCGTCATCGACGGCGTAGCGCCGCGCCGCCTGATGCAGCCGCGACAGCGAGCGCGCGAAATCGGCGATCCGGGTGAGCGCAAATTGATCGAAGGCAATGGTGGACATGTAGTCCTCGCGGAGTCTGACAGGCGCTAGATATTGTGTCGGCAGCGCGCCGAATCACAATGATATATCAAAGACTTGCTGAATTGTTCTTAATTTGTTCCGATACGAGGCGCCATTGTTTGAGAACGTCGTCCTGGCGAAAGCCAGGACCCATTACCCCGGTCAGCGTTGCTTGCAGACTTGAGCCACATTCATGAGCACAGGCAGCTACTTCGTCTACATCCTCGCAAGTCGTCATCACGGTACGATCAATATCGGCGTCACCAATGACATCCGCATGCGCCTCGAACTGCACCGCTCGGGTCGCGGCTCCAAGTTCGTGCAGAAGTACAAGATCTTCCGCCTCGTGCATGTTGAGCTCTTCGCCACTCCGCAGGGGGCGATCGCGCGCGAGAAGCAACTGAAGTTCTGGAAGCGGGACTGGAAGATCAAGCTGATCGAGGAGGAAAATCCCGATTGGAATGATCGGTCCGGCCTCATCTAGCAGGCGGGGTAATGGGTCCTGGCTTTCGCCAGGACGACGGTGTGGTGGCAGCATTCCCCCAGGTATCGTCCCGCTTTTTAGCGAGCCACTTCGCTTCAATTCACAGCCGACATCAGCCTGTCGCCGCAAGCGCTCGCATAAAACCTGCCGCCGCATTGGCGCTTGATGGCGGCGCAGCGGGTGGCTGGCGTTGCGTTTTGCGGGAGGGAGACGGCGCAGCTGAGGCCGTCGGCGCTGCGGCCCATCTTGCCGGCGGCGAAGGCGGCGCTGGAGACGGTGATGCAGACGACGAGGAAGGTGGCTGCTGCGATTTCGATCAGCAGTTTCGTCAGAGGTCTCACCATAGGTCTCATGGGGCGTCTCCTCCACACTGATGGCTGAATCTGCCGTCATTCTAGCACCAAATCCACGTTTCCCCGTATGCGTCCGGGTTCCCAAATCGGCCCGTTCCTTGCATAATTTTACGCCAGCGCAGTGCACGGCCGCACCAGCGATGGTTCCGGTGCAGGGGCAAGACGCGTAGGGTCAGTAGTGTTCTCGCGACCAGGAAGTGACGCCTTTGCAAGATTCATCGTTCCAGCCCAATTTTCCCGCTCCCGGCCAGCCCATCGACGAACTCGCGCTGGCTGAGATCAAGGGCGCGATCCTGGCGAAGCTGCGCCTTGCCATCGGCAAGGATGCGGGCATGGCGACCAAGCACGACTGGTACCAGGCCGCGGCGCTGGCGCTGCGCGACCGCATCGTGCATCGCTGGTTGTCCGCTGAGAAGCGCAGCTACGATGCGGGGCGCAAGCGCGTCTACTATCTCTCGCTCGAATTCCTGATTGGCCGCCTCTTCACCGACGCCCTGAACAACATGGGGCTGCTGAAGATCTTCGAGGTCGCGCTCGGCGATCTCGGCGTCTCCCTGCCTGAGCTGCGCAAATGCGAGCCGGATGCTGCGCTCGGCAATGGCGGCTTGGGGCGGCTTGCCGCCTGCTTCATGGAAAGCATGGCGACGCTGTCGATCCCCGCGATCGGCTATGGCATCCGCTACGATTACGGCCTGTTCCGCCAGATCATCAACCAAGGCTGGCAGCAGGAATATCCGGACGAATGGCTCGGCTTCGGCAACCCCTGGGAATTGCAGCGGCCCGAAGTGATCTATGACATTCGCTTCGGCGGCGGTGTCGAGCATGTCGACGACAAGGGTCGCGACCGCGCGATCTGGCATCCGTCCGAGACCGTGCTGGCGATGGCCTATGACACGCCGATCGTCGGCTGGCGCGGCCAGCACGTCAATGCGCTACGGCTGTGGTCGGCGCGCTCGCCCGATCCCTTGAAGCTCGACGCCTTCAACACCGGCGACTATGTCAGCGCCAGTGCCGAGCAGTCGCGCGCGGAGGCGATCTGCAAATTCCTCTATCCGAACGACGAGAGCCCGGCGGGCCGCGAGCTGCGCCTGCGCCAGGAATATTTCTTCGTCTCGGCCTCGCTCCAGGACCTGATCAAGCGGCATCTTGCGTCGGACGGTCAGCTCCGCAGCCTGTCGAACAAGGTCGCGGTGCAGCTCAACGACACCCATCCGAGCCTTGCCGTCACCGAGCTGATGCGGATTCTGATCGACGACCACAATTTCCGCTGGGACGAGGCCTGGAAGATCACGGTCGCAACGCTGTCCTACACCAACCACACGCTGCTGCCCGAGGCGCTGGAGACCTGGCCGGTGGAGCTGTTCGAGCGGCTGCTGCCGCGGCATCTCGAGATCATCTACCGCATCAACGTGCAGCATCTCGCGCTCGCAGAGGCGCGCGCCCCCGGCGACATCGACTTCCGTGCCTCGGTCTCGTTGATCGACGAGAGGAGCGGGCGGCGCGTGCGCATGGGCCAGCTCGCCTTCGTCGGCTCGCACCGCATCAACGGCGTCTCGGCGATGCATTCGGACCTGATGCGCGAGACCGTGTTCCACGACCTCAACCATCTCTATCCCGGCCGCATCACCAACAAGACCAACGGCATCACCTTCCGCCGCTGGCTGATGCTGGCGAATCCGAAGCTGACCGATCTGTTGCGCGAGACCTGCGGCGATGCCGTGCTCGATGACCCGACCCAGCTCAGCCTGATCGAAGCCCGCGCCAGCGACGTCGAATTCCAGAAGAAGTTCCGCGCAGTCAAGCTTCACAATAAGACGGCGCTGGCGCGCCTGATCGGCGAGCGGCTCGGCATCAAGGTCGATCCGACCGCGCTGTTCGACGTGCAGATCAAGCGCATCCACGAATACAAGCGCCAGCTTCTCAACGTCATCGAGACAGTCGCGCTGTATCAGGCGATCAAGGACGATCCCAACGGCAACTGGGTGCCGCGAGTGAAGATTTTTGCGGGCAAGGCCGCCGCGAGCTACCGCTACGCCAAGCTGATCATCAAGCTGATCAACGACGTCGCGGACGTCGTCAACAACGATCCCGCGATCGGCGGCAAGCTCAAGGTCGTGTTCCTGCCGGACTACAATGTCAGCCTCGCCGAAGTGATCATTCCCGCGGCCGACCTGTCCGAGCAGATCTCGACCGCCGGCATGGAAGCCTCCGGCACCGGCAACATGAAGCTGTCGCTGAACGGCGCCCTCACCATCGGCACGCTCGACGGCGCCAACATCGAGATCCGCGACCATGTCGGCGCGGAGAACATCGCGATCTTCGGCATGGAAGCCGGCGACGTGATGATCCGGCGCAAGCAGGGGCTGGACGCCTCCGACGTGATCCGCAATTCGCCAAAGCTCCAGCGCGCCATCAATGCGATCGGCGTCGGCGAGTTCTCGCCCGGCGATCCCGGCCGCTTCGAATCCATCGCGCACGCGCTGCGCTACCTCGACCATTACATGGTCAGCGCCGATTTCGATTCCTATTACGAAGCGCAGCGCAGCGTCGATGCGCGCTGGCAGGTGGCGCCGGCCTGGACCCGCGCCTCCATCCTCAATGTCGCGCGTATGGCGTGGTTCTCCTCCGATCGCACCATCCGCGAATATGCCGAGGAAATCTGGAACGTGCCGGTGAATCCGGCCACGCCGCTGCTGCCGGATTTGCGCGACATGGCGGGCTGATTTTCCGCTGCGTGAAATCGACGTTACGCCCTAGGTAATTGCGCAAGCCGGCGGAGGACGTGATATGACGTCCGTCATTGAAAGCCGGAAACAACAATGCACGCCAAGCTCCCGCACCCGTTCGACGACGCCACCCGCGTCACTGCCGGTGACAGCAGTTGGCAGGGGCACACCAGCGACGATTACTGGGCCTTTGTCGGCCCGTTCGGCGGCGTTACCGCCGCGACCATTTTGCGCGCGCTGATCGACCATCCGCAGGCCGCCGGCGATCCGCTGGCGCTCACCGTCAATTACTGCGCGCCGATCGCGAAGGGGCCGTTCGATCTCGACGTGCGGCTGGTGAAGGCCAACCGCTCCAGCCAGCATTGGAGCGTCGAACTGTCGCAGGGCGGCGGCGAGGTCGCAACGCTTGCCACCGCCGTGTTCGCCGAGCGCCGGCCGTCCTGGGAGCACAGGGTGGCGAAGTATCCGGACGCCACGGCGTTCGAGGCAACGCTGCCGTTCCCGAAGATATCGGCGTCGTGGGCCAACCAGTATGAATTCCGCTTCGTCGAGGGCGAGATGCGGATCGGCCCGCCGCAGGCCGAGCTCGCCAGCACCTATTCGAAAATCTGGATCGGCGACCGCGCGCCGCGCAAGCTCGACATGCTGTCGCTGATGTCGATGTCGGACGCCTTCTTCGGCCGCATCTTCCATGCGCGGCGCGAGCTGGTGCCGTTCGGCACGGTGTCGCTGACGACGTATTTTCACACCGACAGCGAAGAGCTCGCGGTCGAGGACATCACGCGCGTGCTCGCGACGGCCGACTCGAAGATCATGCACAAGAGCTACGCCGACCAGAATGCCGAGCTGTGGTCGCCGAACGGAAGGCTGCTCGCGACGACGACGCAGATCGCGTATTTCAAGGCGTAGCTGCTTCCACGATCTCGTCATTGCGAGCGCAGCGAAGCAATCCCGACTCTCTCCGCGGAGGGATTCTGGATTGCTTCGCTACGCGCGCAATGACGGTGGAGAGGTATCGCGAAAACAAAACGGGCGGCCTCGCGGCCGCCCTTTTGCATTTCAAGCGATACGAGATTACTCCGCCGCGAGCTTCACGTCCGGCGCAGCGGCGCGGACCTCGGCGTCGACCTGGGCTTCGAACTTGGCAAAGTTCTTCTGGAACATGCCGACCAGCGCGCGGGCGGTCTTGTCGAACTCGTCCTTGTCCTTCCAGGTGTTGACCGGGTTGAGGATCTCGCTCGGCACGCCCGGCAGCGCGGTCGGGACCGCGAAGCCGAAATATTTGTCGGTGCGGAATTCGACATTGCGAAGCGAGCCGTCGAGCGCAGCGGTGAGCAGTGCGCGCGTCACCTTGATCGGCATACGCGAGCCGGTGCCGTACTTGCCGCCAGTCCAGCCGGTGTTGACCAGCCAGCAGTCGACATTGTGCTGGGCGATGAGGTCGCGCAGCATGTTGCCGTAGACGCTGGGGTCGAGCGGCAGGAACGGCGAACCGAAGCAGGTCGAGAATTCCGGCTGCGGCTCGTTGCCGAGACCGCGCTCGGTACCGGCGACCTTGGCGGTGTAGCCCGACAGGAAGTGATACATCGCCTGCGCCGGCGACAGCTTTGCGATCGGCGGCAGCACGCCGAAGGCGTCGGCGGCGAGCATCACCACGTTCTTCGGCTGCGGCGCGCGGCCGGTGCGCGAGGCGTTCGGGATGAACTCGAGCGGATAGGCCGAACGGGTGTTCTCGGTCTTGGAGCCGTCGTCGAAATCGACCACGCGGGTGCCTTCGTCGAGCACGCAGTTCTCGAGCACCGCGCCGAAGCGCGTCGAGGCCGCGTAGATCTCGGGCTCGGCTTCCTGCGACAGCTTGATGCACTTGGCGTAGCAGCCGCCTTCGAAATTGAAGATGCCGTTCGGGCCCCAGCCGTGCTCGTCATCGCCGATCAGCGTGCGGTTTGGATCGGCGGACAGCGTGGTCTTGCCGGTGCCGGACAGGCCGAAGAAGATCGCGGCATCGCCCATGGCGCCGACATTGGCCGAGCAGTGCATCGGCATCACGCCGCGCTCGGGCAGGTAATAGTTCAGCGTGGTGAAGACCGACTTCTTCATCTCGCCGGCGTAGTAGGAGCCGCCGATCAGCACGATCTTGCGGGCGAAATCGATCGCGACGACGTTTTCCGACTTGCAGCCGTGGCGCTTCGGATCGGCGCGGAAGCTCGGCATGTCGATGATGGTGAGCTCCGGCGTGAAGCTCGACAGCTCCACCGCTTCGGGGCGGATCAGGAGCGTGCGGATGAACAGCGAGTGCCAGGCGAGCTCGGTGAAGACGCGGGTCTTGATCCGGTAGGCCGGATCGGCGCCGCCGTAGAGGTCCTGCGCGAACAGCGACTTGCCTTCGGCGTGCTTGAGGAAGTCCTGGTACAGCGTCTCAAACTGCTCGGCGGTGATCGACTGGTTGCCGGCCCACCACATCTTCTTGTCGGTGGTGGCGTCGCGCACCGTGAACTTGTCCTTCGGGCTGCGGCCGGTGAACTCGCCGGTATCGGCGCAGAGTGCGCCATCGGCCGACAGCACCGCCTCGCCCGCGGAGAGCGAATATTGATAAAGCTGCGGTGCGCCGAGATTCCAGTGAACCTGTTTGAGATTCTTTAAGCCGAATTTGTCGGCACCGAAGGCACCGTTGCGCACGCCCGTCTCTTGCACGAAAAAATCCTCCTAGAACCCGCGGCACTCAGCGCGATCATGCTTTGGCGCCGCCGCGGTCACCGTGAATGATAGGCCATCCGGCCTCGGCTGGGCGACCTAATACTGATGAACGCTGGCGTTGCCAAGCCGATCCCGCAGGATTTGGTTTATTCAAGGACCGCGCCAAACGTCGCGCATGTCAGCTCTGAGCAGGCGCATCAAAGAAATCACGAATGATCGCGCAACCAAATGCGCGTTTCAGCGTTATCCGGGGTTTTTGCGCCGCACAATCCCAAGAACAAATTACAAGACCCTCCTATCGTACCTCGCCTTCGCCGATGAGTGCGAACGGCCCCCACATCGCGGGATAGGCGTTGCGCGGTGACGAGGTGTCATCAACGTACGTTAACATCGCGCGACGCAAGGCTTCGGCACGCCCGATTTTTGGTTCGTTTTTGAGCAGCTCGAAAGTCGATGTGGTCAAGCGGGTGGCAGCTTCCGAATCCACTGCCCAATGCGAGACCAGGAGCGCGCGGGCGCCGGCATAGAAGAACGAGCGCGCCAGTCCCGACAGGGCCTCGGCGCCGGGCTTGTCGCCTGCGATGGTGTTGCAGGCCGACAGCACCACCCAATCCGCATTGAGCTTGAGCTGGGCAACTTCACTCGCGGTGAGCAGACCGTCGTCGAGCTCGGTGGGCTGATCGGGAATGGAGAGCGCGAGCGAGGGCTCACCCAGTCCCTTGATATCGCCAGCAACGAGGCCGTGGGTGGCAAAGTAGATGATGCTGTATTGAGCAAGCGCTGCACGCTTGAGCGTCGTTTCGCTGGCGTCGCGGCCGAGATGGATATCGGCCGCAGCCGCCCCGACATCCCTGGCCACAGCGTTCAATTCGTCCGCGGTATCCGGCAGCTGCGGCAACGCCTGCGCAAGCCGCGCGCGATCGACGCCAGCACCGCGCCAGAAGTCGGTATAGGCGATGGTCGCGATGCTGCGCGCGGCGACCTTGCCGTTCGCGGCGCGCCGCTCGGCGGGCCCTTCCAGCGCAGGATTGAACACGGGATCGCCAAAACCGGTCATCGGCTTCACGCCTTGGTCCCGACGCGCGAAGGCGCGCAGCGATTTCAGGCTGACCACCGACGGCAGCACCGAGACGGCCTGACGCCGCAGCAACCAGGCGGCGCCGCGATAGCCTTCGAGCGTGTCCGGGATCGCAGCCTGCGGCTTCTCCGTGACGAGCAGATGAAACGGCAATGCGGTCAGTGCAGCCGACGGCACCACCAGCAGGCTGCGCTTGTCCTTCGTCAACGCCTCGACCGGACCGAGCAGCGCGACATGGACTTCGTTGGCGAGCGCGAGATCGAACAATCCGGATTTGCCGGACGCATCGCGCGCCTTGCCGACATCGAGCCCTTTGCGGAATGCAGTCACCTTCTGCGTCAGCGCATCCGCGCCGAGTGGAATCGCCTTCCAGTCGATGCCCTCGCGCGTGATCGCGATGACATAGCTCTGCTTGTCAACGACGGAGTAGAGCACCATCGCCTCGTCGGCCGACAGCAGCAGCTGGATGTCCTTTACCGTCAACGGCAGGGGATTGGAGAGCGACGCATAGTCGGGAAACTCGACCGCGAGCAACTTCTGCAAGCCCGCACGCTCGTTCGCAATCGTTGCAATCCGCGCGCGGCTGCGCTGCTCGGTTGCGAGATCGCGCTGGGCGAATTGCTTCGACACCGCGGTGACGATCGCCTTGTCGAGGGTCTCGGATTCAGCCGCGAGATCCTGGTCCCGGCGCACCAGCTCGGCGAGCCGGTCGCTGCCGGCGGCAAGCCGAACCGCGAGCTTGTTCACGGCGGATGCGGCGGAGGATTGCGTGCCGCGCTGGATCGCGGCAAGGGCCTCGTCCAGCGCCTTGTCGCCGGGCAGCAGATCTTGTTGGCGCGCGGCGAACAGGACCGGCAACACGACGCGCAACTGCGCGCGATCGCCCCGAAGCGTCTTTTCCGCGAACGGCAATGCGTCCGCGGTGCGCCCGGACAGGTAGAGGAAATAAGCGAGATTGCTGGTCGAGGTCGCGACCTCAGGATGATCGGGCCCGAGCGCACGTTCGCGGATGACCAGCGCGCGGCGATAGAGCGGCTCGGCGTCGCCGTAGCGCTGCTGGTGCTCGTAGAGACCGGCGAGATTGTTCAGGGAGCGGGCGACGTCGGGATGATCCGGTCCCAGCACCTTCTCGCGGATCGCGAGCGAGCGCTTGATCGGCGCTTCCGCGTCCGTATCGCGGTTGAGATCGCGATAGACCTGCCCGAGATTGTTCAGGACCGTGGCCACCGCCGGATGCTCGGGGCCGCCGGCCTTCTGGTAGATCGCGAGGGCCCGCTGAAACAGCGGCTCGGCGTCCGCATAGTGCTGCTGTTTCACATAGAGCGTGGCGAGATTGTTGAGGGACTGGCCGACGTCGGGGTGCTCGCGCGACAGCCCTTTCTCGCGAACGGCGAGCGCGCGCTTGAACAGCGGCTCGGCCTCGGCATAGCGGCTCTGCCGCTGGTAGAGCGCGGCGAGATTGGTCAGTTCGGCTCCAATCAGCGGGGTTTCGAGACCGAGCGACTTTTCCATCAGCACGATGGCGCGCTTGTAGAGCGGCTCCGCCAGATCGTCGTGGCCCTGACTGGCATGGACCTGGCCGAGGTTGTTCAGCGCAGCGGCGAGTTCGCGACCGGTGTCGCTCTTTTCCAGGCTCGCGACCATGCCTTGCGCCAAAGGCAGTGCTTCCGAATATCTGCCGGCGCTCATGAGCGCGTTGATCCGCGCGCTCTCCGCGGCGAGACCTTTCTGGGCAAGACCAGGTGTGGCCAGCAATGCGGTGATCGCGAGCGTCAAACCCGCAACCAGCGTCAGTCGATTCCATCCTGCCATGACACTCTCGCCGCCGCCTTCTGACCAGTTACGGACTGGCCGGTTACGGTCTTGGGTCGCGGCGATGGGCAGCAGCGTTCAAATTGTTGCGCTCTGGTCCCTCTTGGTGCGCGCTTCGCCGGCGAGGCGGACCAGCATCTTGCGCAGCCCGGTGCCATCAGCCACCCGCTCCGGGAAGTCCAGCCGCAGCGCGGTCTGGCCGTCCTGCATGTCGAGGCCCTCCGGATCGCAACCGGTGCAGCGCCAGTCGCCCTCGGCGGCGCCGAGCAGTTTTGTGGCATAGAGGCCCATGGCGTCGCGGTGGTCGGCATTCATGTGCTCGACCGCCCCCTCCTCCGCCGCCAGCAAATCCTCGGCACCGGCGAGGTCCGTGAGGAATTGTTCCGGCTTGAGATCGACGATGCGGCCGAAGCCGGCGACCAGATGGGTTCCCGTGGGCCGGATCCGGAAGAAGGAGAAATCCTTAAAGGAAACAAATGCTTCCGCCGAGGGATGGGCATTGAGATACCGTCGCCGGAGCAGATCCTTGTCGGCACCGGCCGGCTCGGCGCGGCCGGACAGCATGATCCGGGCGCCTTCCAGCGGATCGCCCGCCGCGCGTTCGTCCAGCATCAGGGACACCCGGCTATCGGCCAGAATGTTCCTGGTGTGCACGGCCAAGCCTGAGATCAGCAGGATCGGAGAGCCATCCGGATGGCTGGCCAGGTTGACCAGGGAACAATAGGGATCGCCGCTGCCGGCCATCAGCGTCGCCAGCGCCCCCTGCCGGGACCGCCGCAGCAGCGATTTGGCGAGCCTTCCGGGGTCGAAATCGGCGGTCGGTTGCATCGGCTTTCTCGGGTCAGGTGGTTGCATGGAGGGCCTTTTTTCGGGTAAACCGGGGCCCGGTTATGGGTCGGGATGCGGCGAATCTGCCGTGTTTCGTGGAACTTGGTCACACTTCAGCCTAGCTTGCATTGCTCGGTGACAAGGTTCGAATGCCAACATCGGCACCCATGTATGCGGCGCATCAGTGGATTGCTCGCCGTTTTCAAGCCACGACCCAAACGGAAAGCAGAAAGCAGAGGCTCATGCCCACAATCGCTTTGGTCGACGACGACCGCAACATTCTCACATCCGTCTCGATCGCGCTGGAGGCCGAAGGCTACCGCATCATGACCTACACCGACGGTGCCTCCGCGCTCGACGGTTTCCGCACCACCCAGCCCGATCTTGCCATCCTCGATATCAAGATGCCGCGCATGGACGGCATGGAGACGCTGCGCCGGCTGCGGCAGAAATCCGACCTGCCGGTGATCTTCCTGACCTCCAAGGACGAGGAGATCGACGAGCTGTTCGGCCTCAAGATGGGCGCCGACGACTTCATCCGCAAACCGTTCTCGCAGCGCCTGCTGGTCGAGCGCGTCAAGGCCGTGCTGCGCCGTTCGGCGCCGAAGGACCCGACCGTCACGCCGAAGGAGAACGACGCCAAGGCGCTCGACCGCGGCCTGCTGCGCATGGATCCGGAACGGCATACCTGCACCTGGAAGAACGAGCCGGTGACGCTGACCGTCACCGAATTCCTGATCCTCCAGGCGCTCGCGACCCGGCCCGGTGTGGTGAAGAGCCGCAACGCGCTGATGGACGCCGCCTATGACGACCAGGTCTATGTCGACGACCGCACCATCGACAGCCACATCAAGCGGCTGCGCAAGAAGTTCAAGGTGGTCGACAACGAGTTCGAGATGATCGAGACCCTCTACGGCGTCGGCTACCGCTTCAAGGAAGCCTGAGGCGCACGCGCCTCCACGAAAGACTGAGAGCATCATCGGTTCTGATTCCATCGGGACCGGGATGGCTCTAGGATGCGGGGACCTTCGCACGAGTTGTCCTAACGCGGGCGTGAGCATTGCTTGACCGAACGCAGCCTGACGAGAACCAGAACGCCGAGGGCGTCACCGCCCGCGGCGCTCCGGATCAATTGGCCGAGGACAAGCCGGCCGTGCAAGGCTGGCGGCCGCTGAGCTGGCTCAAGCGCGCCGGGCAGTTCTTCTTCGCGCTGTCCTTCTCGAGCCTGACCCGCCGCATCGTCTCGCTCAACCTCGCCGGCCTCGTCGCGCTGGTGGCGAGCATCCTCTATCTGTCGCAGTTCCGCGCCGGTCTGATCGACGCGCGCGCGCAGAGCCTCCTGGTGCAGGCGGAGATCATCGCCGGCGCGATCGCGGCCTCCGCGACGGTACAGACCAACGCCATCACCATCGATCCCGACCGGCTGCTCGACCTCAAGCCGGGCGAGACCTATGGCGGGTCGGACGAGTATTCGCCGCTGGATTTTCCGATCAATCCGGAGCGCGTGGCGCCGGTGCTGCGCACGCTGATCTCGCCGACCAAGACGCGCGCCCGCATCTACGACCCGAACGGCAGCCTGCTGGTCGACAGCCGCAGCCTCGAGACCGTGGTGCGCTTCCCCCTGCCGTCGCTCTCCGCCGAGAAGCCGGGCATCGTCGAGCGCGGCATGGTCGCGGTCCGCACCTGGCTGAACCGCGGCGACCTGCCGCTCTATCGCGAGCTCGGGCCCGAGAACGGCAACGGCTATGCGGAGGTGGGCGACGCGCTCCAGGGCCAGAAGCGCTCGATGGTGCGGGTCAATGCGCGCGGCGAGGTGATCGTCTCGGTCGCGGTCCCCGTGCTGCGCTCGCGCGCCATCCACGGCGCGCTGATGCTGTCGACGCAAGGCGACGACATCGACCAGATGGTCACCGCCGAGCGCCTGGCCATCCTTAAAGTGGGCGGTGTCGCCGCCGCGGTCATGATCATGCTGTCGCTGCTGCTCGCCAGCACGATCGCAGGTCCGGTCCGCCGCCTCGCCGACAGCGCCGAGCTCATCCGCCGCCGCATCAGGACCCGCGTCGAGATTCCGGACTTCACCCGTCGTCGCGACGAAATCGGCCATCTCTCCGGTGCGCTGCGCGACATGACCAGCGCGCTCTACAGCCGCATCGAGGCGATCGAAATGTTCGCCGCTGATGTCGCGCACGAATTGAAGAACCCGCTGACCTCTTTGCGCTCCGCGGTCGAGACGCTGCCGCTGGCGCGCAACGAGAACAGCCGCGCGCGCCTGCTCGAGGTGATCGAGCACGACGTCAAGCGGCTCGACCGGTTGATCTCGGACATCTCCGACGCCAGCCGCCTCGATGCCGAACTACAGCGCCAGGATGCGATCCCGGTCGACCTGCGCCGCCTGCTGACGACACTCGTCTCCGTCGCCAATGAAACCAAGCTCGGCCATGACGTCGCGGTCGAAACGCGCTTCGAGGGCCGCAGCCCGACCGACAGTTTCGCCGTGACCGGCCACGATTCGCGGCTCGGACAGGTGGTCTCCAACCTGCTCTCGAACGCACAATCCTTTTCCGAACCAGGCAACAAGGTGCGCCTCACCTGCCGCCGCGTGCGCGGAGAGATCGAGATCGTGGTCGACGACGACGGCCCCGGCATTCGCGACGACGCGCTGGAACGCATCTTCGAGCGCTTCTACACCGACCGACCTCATCAGGGCTTTGGCCAGAACTCCGGCCTCGGCCTGTCGATCTCCAAGCAGATCGTCGACGCCCATGGCGGACGCATCTGGGCGGAGAACCGCCCCGGCCCGGCGGACGAGGACGGAGCGCCTACTGTTGTCGGCGCACGCTTCGTGGTGAGACTGCCGGCGCTATGAGCGACGGCGGCCCCAGCATTCACGCCTCCGCGGTCAAGGTTGGAGATCTGGCGGTGCTGATCCGCGGGCCCTCGGGCTCCGGCAAGTCGCGCCTTGCCTTCGATTTGATCATGGCGGGACGCAGCGGCGTGGTCGAAAGGGCCGTTCTGGTCGGCGATGACCGTGTCCATCTGGCGACACTCGGCCGCGAAATTGAGGTCCGCCCCGCTCCGTTATTGGCCGGCCTGATCGAGATCCGGGGGCTGGGAATCCGCCGCTGCGACTTCGTGGAGCGAGCGACCGTCGGCCTCGTGGTCGATCTCGACGGAGCGGACGCGGAGCGGCTGCCACCGGCAGAATCCCTGAAAACAAGCATTTTCGGTGTCGAAATACCGCGAATCCCGGTCGCCCGCGACTATTCGCCCCTCCCTCTGGTTGTTGCGGCCTTGACCACTACCAAGAGTTAATCTTCCGTTAGCCCTTCAGGCGATTGTTTGAAGGGAAATGGTAACCATATGAACCCCACTATCGCGACCGAATAGACCGGCGCAGCTCCCCTCATCCATCCGTCTAGATTCAGGGAGATACGCAACATCCCCCCTTGCGCGGGGGCTCTGGATGGTCAAAGTGGCGCGTTCGTGCGGTGCACCAAAAGCGCCCGCGAGGAGTTTTCCGATGATTGGTCTAGTACTTGTGACCCACGGGCGCCTTGCCGACGAATTCAAGGCAGCGCTTGAACATGTCATGGGCCCACAAAAGCAAATCGAAGCGATCACGATCGGCGCCGAAGACGATTCCGATCTCTGCCGAAGCGACATCATCGAGGCGGTTAACCGCGTCGATTCCGGCGACGGCGTCGCGATCCTCACCGACATGTTCGGCGGCACGCCGTCCAACCTTGCAATATCCTGCATGAGCCGGCCGAAGGTCGAGGTGCTCGCGGGCATCAATCTTCCCATGCTGGTGAAGCTTGCCAAGGTGCGCGAGGAGCGTCCGCTGCCCGACGCGATCGCGATGGCCCAGGAAGCCGGCCGCAAATACGTCACCATCGCCAGCCGCGTGCTCGCCGGCAAATGAGCGACGAGGCGCCGCAAGCCGGGACGGGCGCGCCCGCGGGCGCGATCTCCAAAGACCTCCTGATCATCAACAAGCGCGGCCTGCACGCGCGGGCCTCCGCAAAGTTCGTCCAGGCCGTCGAGCGCTTCAACGCGCAGGTCTGGGTGACGCGCGGCGGCGAAACCGTCGGCGGCACCTCGATCATGGGCCTGATGATGCTCGCCGCCGGGCCCGGCACGACCATTACGGTCGCGGCTGCCGGCGATGATGCTGAAGCCGCGCTCGCGGCGATCACCGAACTCGTTGAGAGCAAATTCAACGAGGAAGGGATTTAGGCGGCTTCGCCTCGATCACTTCGCCGCCGGCGCGATGTAGATGTTCCAGCTCATCGATGGACCGGCCTTGCCGTGGGTGAAGCGGCGCGTCGTCATCACGATGCGCTCGGCGTTCGGCGCAACCTCGGACACCCATTTCTCGAACGCCGGCAGGCGGCCGTCGGCCGGATCGAACACCCCGATGAAGCCGTATCTCTTGACGTCATCGGGCGAGGTCAGCCCGGAACCCCAGGCTTCGAGCGGCGTGAACGCGGCCGGATGATCCGGGCTGTAGAACACCATCGGCTGGATCGATTCCATGGTGCCGGCGACGACCGCCCAGCGCGAGGCGAAGCGCGCGTGCCAGGCCTGCGTCAGTTCGCGCGCGAGATCCGAGCGCGCGCCATAGGTCGCCGTGTTGCCGGCATTGGCGGCCATCTCGCGCGCGGCGATCCAGGGCGAGGCAGCGAGCGTGGCGACGCTGAGCACGAGCCAGATCGCGACAATGTTGAACAATGTCGCGCTCTGCACCCGCAACGCCGGGATCGCGACCAGCGCCAGCGGCACCAGGAAGAACAGCGAGATGCCCCAATCGGTCTTCATGTAGATGCTGAAAGCCAGCGCGCCGAGCGCGGGGCCGACCGCGACGATGATCTGAACGATCCAGACGTTGCGCGCCTGCGAAAGGTTCACGCTGGAATTCGCGCCGCGCGCCCAGGCACGCGTGACGATGCGCAAGGGCGCACGCAGGAGCAGCCTGAACCAGTGCGGCACCAGCGCCATCGCCAGCGCGGCCAGCGCCACCGGCAACGCCAGCAGCGCGACATTATGCAGGGCATAGCCGGCCACGAGCTGATGCACCTGGCCGCTGTCCTCGAGGCTGTAGGTGTCGCCCGCATAGGTCAGCGGCACGAAATGCGCCTGCGCCAGCCAGACGACGTGCGGGATCATCGCCACGACCATCGTCGCGATCGCCACCCATGGCGCCGGCGACGACAGGAACCTCATCCGCTCCGGATGGATCAGCGCGGCAAGCCCGATGGCGCCGATCATGGTCAGCACCCAGTATTTGGTCATCAGCGCCAGCGCGCCGGCAAGTCCGAGCCAGACTCCGGATTGCCAGCTCCGCTTCTCGAACGCATTGAGATAAGCGAGCACGAGAAGCGGCAAGGTGACGAGCTGGAGCAGGTCGGGATTGTACTTGAAACCCTTGAAATTGAAGATCGGGTAGAGCGCGACCATCACCACGACCAGGAACGCGCGCCGCGCATCCACGACGCGCAGCGCGATGAGCCAGCAGATCACCATGCCGACGCTGACGGTCGCCATCGCCAGCGCATAGGTCGCCCAGTCGGTCGGCGGGAGCGCTGTGAACCAGAGGCCGGCGACCCAGCCCGACAGCGGCGGGTGCTTGCCATAGCCCCAGAGGAATTTCTGCCCCCAGCCCCAGGCTTCTGCGACGTCCATGTGAACGTCCTGCGCGGCCTTCAGATTGATCAGGATGAAGGTCCAGAGCACCGCATGCAGGATGGCAAGCTGGATCACCAGCCACAGGCGCGCCTCGGGGCGGGTCGCGCTGGCAACCAGCCAGGCCCGAAAGCGGGCATAGCTCACCCGGGTCTTCGCGCGCGCTCGGGCAGACGGGATCGAGGTCGTGGACATGGGCCCTTGCGTAGCGCGTTTTGGGCCTTCGTGGAATCAGCTTGGCGTGAACAAAGACCCTGAAATTACAGCAATATGGTTGCCGCACGGGGATGTGAGTGGTATCCCGCGCCCATGACGACCGTCCCCATTTCCAACATCCGCAATTTCTCCATCGTCGCCCATATCGACCATGGCAAATCGACGCTGGCCGACCGCCTGATCCAGATGACCGGCGGCCTCACCGACCGCGAAATGGCGGGCAAGGAGCAGGTGCTCGATTCCATGGACATCGAGCGCGAGCGCGGCATCACCATCAAGGCGCAGACGGTGCGGCTCGCCTACCGCGCCAAGGACGGCAAGAACTACATCTTCAACCTGATGGACACGCCTGGCCATGTCGACTTCGCCTACGAAGTCTCGCGGTCGCTGGCGGCCTGCGAAGGTTCCCTGCTGGTGGTCGACGCCAGCCAGGGCGTCGAAGCGCAGACGCTCGCCAACGTCTACCACGCGCTCGATGCGGGGCATGAGATCGTTCCGGTCCTGAACAAGGTCGACCTTCCCGCGGCAGAGCCGGAGAAGGTCAAACAGCAGATCGAGGACGTCATCGGCATCGACGCCTCCGACGCCGTAATGATCTCGGCCAAGACCGGCCTCGGCGTGCCCGACGTGCTGGAAGCGATCGTCACCCGCCTGCCGCCGCCGAAGGGCGACCGCGAAGCGACGCTGAAGGCACTGCTGGTCGACAGCTGGTATGACGTCTATCTCGGTGTCGTCGTGCTGATCCGTGTCGTCGACGGCGTCATGAAGAAGGGCAGCCGGGTCCGCATGATGGGCACGGGCGCGGCCTATGACATCGAGCGCGTCGGCTTCTTCACCCCGAAGATGACGCAGGTCGACGAGCTCGGCCCCGGCGAGATCGGCTTCATCACCGCCGCGATCAAGGAAGTCGCCGACACCCGCGTCGGCGATACCATCACCGACGACAAGAAGCCGGTGACCGAGATGCTGGCGGGCTTCAAGCCGGCGATTCCCGTGGTGTTCTGCGGCCTGTTCCCCGCCGACGCCGATGACTTCGAGACCTTGCGCGCGGCGATGGGCAAGCTGCGGCTCAACGATGCCAGCTTCTCCTACGAGATGGAGACCTCGGCCGCGCTCGGCTTCGGCTTCCGCTGCGGCTTCCTCGGGCTGTTGCATCTGGAGATCATCCAGGAGCGGCTGTCGCGCGAGTTCGATCTCAATCTGATCGCGACCGCGCCGAGCGTGATCTACAAGATGAGTCTGACCGACGGGCAGGAAATCTCGATTCACAATCCTGTCGACATGCCGGACGTGGTCAAGATCGCGGAGATCCAGGAGCCCTGGATCGAGGCCACGATCCTCACGCCGGACGAATATCTCGGCAGCGTGCTGAAGCTGTGCCAGGACCGCCGCGGCTCCCAGAAGGAGCTCACCTATGTCGGCGCCCGCGCGATGGTGAAATACGATTTGCCGCTGAACGAGGTCGTGTTCGACTTCTATGACCGCCTGAAGTCGGTCTCCAAGGGCTACGCCTCGTTCGACTATCATCTCACCGACTACAAGCCGGCCGATCTCGTCAAGATGCAGATCCTGGTCAACAACGAGCCGGTCGACGCGCTCTCGATGCTGGTCCACCGCACCCGCGCCGAAGGGCGCGGCCGCGCCATGGTCGAGAAGATGAAGGAGCTGATCCCGCCGCACATGTTCCAGATCCCGATCCAGGCGGCGATCGGCGGCAAGGTGATCGCGCGCGAGACCGTGCGCGCGCTGCGCAAGGACGTCACCGCAAAGTGCTACGGCGGCGACATCACCCGTAAGCGAAAACTTCTGGAGAAGCAGAAGGAAGGCAAGAAGAAGATGCGGCAGTTCGGCAAGGTCGACATCCCGCAGGAAGCTTTTATTGCCGCGCTGAAGGTGGATAGCTGAGGCGACGGCTTTAGGCCGTCTCGAGCGTGACGAGACAGGTCCGGTCCGCGCTTTTCGGGGCCGCAAAATAAAAATCGCGAAAACAACCCCATGCACAGTAGCCGGCACGTTGTTGGCATTGGGTTTTTTCGAGCTTCCGATTTTACGAAACCTGTTTGACTCGTCGGGCAAAACAGGGGCATGATGCCATCATCGCACTCCGCTGGCGGCCGCATGAAACAGCTGGAAGCCCTTGTGGGGCTTCTCGTTCTTCATTCGACGCCGAAGGCGCGGCGTGCCCCAGGGCCATACGGTTATCGCTTAGCCACTGACCTCGGTCTCCCCGACAAGCCCGACAGTCGCGAAGTAGCCATCCAGCCGCTCCACATCGAATGACGAGACCACCGCACCGACATATCCGTCCGGCCGCACCAGCCACCATTGACCTGGCTCAGGCGCGTAGGCGCCTTCGAAATAACCGTCGCTGTCGGCAAGGTCTCCGCCGGCACCAATGTGATGAATGTGCAGACCGGCGCGTGGCGCTATGAGGTTCCGCTCCGCGTTGAACGCGAGAAGCGTCCAATGGGACCCGGCGAACAGCTCAAACAGCCGCCGCGTCTTGCCTGCCGAACCCTGAAGCGGTGCATCGGGTGCACGGTTTCCTGCAACGATGAGGCCGCGACGCTCGGGCGCGTCCAGCGCCAACGGGGAGCCCGCATAACCGATGTCCAGTTGCTGAACCTCTCTGCCGCGCCGGCTGTCTCCTCGCTTGGTCGCAGCCAGCAACTTGGTCGCCAGTCCCAGCGTCGCCGCCGCGATGGGCCGCCGTTCTTCCTCGTAGGTGTCGAGAAGCGCAGCCGGAGCCCGAGAGGCGAGCACGGCCGCAAGCTTCCATCCGAGGTTATAGGCGTCCTGAACGCTGGTATTGAGCCCCAGGCCGCCGGTTGGCGGATGTGTGTGCGCGGCGTCGCCCGCCAGGAAGACGCGGTCAAGCCGGTAACGGTCGGCGAGGCGCGCGTTCATGGTGAAGGCCGAGGCCCAGGTTACCAAGTGAACGCAAACATCTTTCCGGCCGGTGCGTCCGGTCAACATCGCGGTGAGGCCGTCCTCGGACAGATCGACATCTCCCTCGAGCGGAACGGGGGCTTGCAGCTGAAACAGTTCGGTGCCTGCCAGTGGGCAGACCGAGATCTGCCGCTCCATGTCGCCCTCGTTGAAGCGGTGCCAGGCGTCGCGCCCGAAGCCGGTCAAATTGACATCGGCAACGACGGCGCGGACGCCCAGTGTCTTGCCCGGAAAATCGATGCCGAGCGTCTTGCGAACGAAGCTGCGCCCGCCGTCCGTGCCGACAAGGTAGCGAACACGGATGACCTCCTCTGCGGACTTCCGGGCGAGACGCGCGGTCACGCCATCCTCGTCCTGCTCGAAGGAGACCAGTTCGCAGCCGAACTCCGGCTCATAGCCAAGCTCGAGCAGGCGTTCTCGCATCACCCGCTCGGTCAAGAACTGCGGCACCATGAGCGGAATGTGGAAGGGCTCGGCTGCGCTTGGCTCTGACGGCTCGAACGGAGTCTTCTCGGAAAAGCTGCCATCGGGACGATACTCGCGCGGCATCGGGTACAGGCCACCGGCAGCGACCAAGCGATCGAGAATGCCGAGGTCCTCAAAGATCTCCTGGGTTCGCGGCTGAATGCCCTTCCCGCGAGAGCCACGGAATGCATCGTCCATCTTCTCGATCAGGCGGAACGGCACGCCGCGCCGGGCGAGTTCGATTGCCAGCGTCAATCCGGCCGCGCCGGCGCCGCAGATAAGCACCTCGGTTTCATACCTGGTTGTCATGATCTCTCCTTTCCGTGTATTTTGCACGTAATCGGAGAAGCAGAATCATGTCAACAAAAAACGTGCAAAATACACGCATCTCGGAACAGATCCGCGTGATCCACGGCGCGCTGCTTGACATCGTGAGTGTCATAAACCGGCCGGATCGCGATGAGGTCCTGATCAAGGAAGCGGGTATTCGGCTCGATCGGGCACTCTTCCCCCTGCTTGTGGGCATCGAACGGCTGGGGCCAATCAGCATCGTGGAGCTGGCCGCGAGAACCGGCCGCGATCACACGACGGTCAGCAGGCAGGTCGCAAAGCTCGAGAGCCTTGGTTTGGTGGATCGTCAGGCGAACGAAACCGATCGGCGCGTGCGCGAGGCGGTGGTGACCAGGCAAGGCAAGGAAATGACTGTGCATATCGATGCGGCGCGCGAGCGGATCGGCACCGCGATCTTCGCAAGCTGGAAGCCGGCCGAGATCGATGACCTTGTGAGGCTCATGCGCAAATTCGCAGATGCCATGAAGGACCACCCGCAGGGCTGAAACGGATACGACCCACGAGAGAAGGCGTGCTTGCGTGCGCTGTCGGTATCTCAGCTCGTAGGATGGGTTGAGCTCTTGCGAAACCCATCGCTCTGGCGGGCGGACGTAGTATCATGAAGTTTGATGGGTTTCGCTTCCGCTCTACCCATCCTACGATCCAGACCGATCGAAGCTGCGGAGGAAGCGAAGCTAAGATACCAAGGCCAGTTTCGCCTACCGCCGCGCGGCGAGCACGTTCGAAGGAGCCGTTTGCAACGCTGCGCGCCTCTCGACGAGGGCATGATCGAACAGTTCGAGCACCAGGCCAAAGGCTGCCAGTTCCTCCTCCTCGACGGCGCCGTCATCGTAGCAGCCGAGCGTTTCCTCGATGATGGCGTCGACCTCCTGCTGCATGGCCAGCAGTTCGTGATCGAATTCCGCGGTGCGCACCTTGGAAACCATGGCCAGAATTCTGTTGCGATGGCTGGTGTTCTCGTCCCTTTCATCCCGATTTAGATATTGACGCAGCCAAGCGCCGGCCGAACCAATCCCGGAGAGAAGCAGGAGCGCAAACCAGAAGTAGTCGCCATATCTGTCGAGGAAGGTGCGCTCAGTTCCGTCGATCACGGCCGCCGCTCCCCGGTGTACCGGCAGCTCGGCTTCTTTCTCGGTGTCCGGCTTGGTGATTTGCGCGGCGCCAGGCACTTGCCTTGCAATCGCCTGCCGGAGCGCGAATTGCTGGCGGTAAAACGCCGCCACTGTCGTTTCGGACAAGGCTTTCCGTGCGACGATCAAATGGCTGACACTGACAGTCTCCACCTTGTCATCCGGCCAGGCTGGACTCGCATTGAAAATGCTTGGCGGAATTTCCTCCGATTCATAACGCGGATGCTTCAAGGCGATTGCTTCCGATGCGTCGATCGCGAGAAATTTCGGCTCGCCGCGCCTCCGGGCGGTTGCGGCGACCGCGTCGGCGGTTATCTTGCTGTCGAGCGGGCCGACCGCCATGAAGGCGTCGAGGGTCGGGTCGCGCGCCAGTTCGTCGATTTGACCCGTGCCGAATTGGGTGACCGTGACCTTGTCCGGCTGCACACCGGCGGCGCTCAGGATGACTCTCAGCAACGCGGCGTTTGCCGGGGTCGCGCCGATCACCCCCACCTTGCGCCCGGCGAGATCGGCGACCTCCTTGATTTTCGGCGCGGGCTTTCGCTTGGAGCCCTTAGCCGCAGGTCCCGGAGAAGACCACAGCACGACGAAATTCTTGCGCAAGATGACGACTGTTTGCGCGTCCGCCGGCATCTCCAGATCGCCGCGACCGACCGCAAGGTCGGCCTTGCCGGCACCGAGCAGAGCGAGAGCTTCGGCCGCCCCGGCAGTCGCGATCGGAGACAGTCTCACGGTCCTGCTTTCGTTGGCAAAGGCCTCGGTCATCGCCTCGACCACTTTGTGATCGTTGCTTCCAGGCGGTCCGACGGCAATCCGGAGAGTTATCGGCCGCAGCGCATAATACAGTGTGCCCGCAGCGGCTCCGAAAACGAGAAATCCAATGGCCAAAATCAGCAGTAGGGTCTTCCCCCTTCTCCGCCCTCGGCGGGCTGCGTCAGTGCGTTTCATCGGGGCATCAGACGAGGACATTTGCCGCTGCCGGTTGGAGGCCAAAATCGCTGCCTGTTTTGGAAGAATATCATGTTCTTCTCAAAGGCGATAACGTCCGAGCGGCCGTACTTGTTTCTTGGGCCGGCGCGCGCTTCTGAAAGCTTGCGCCATCATCTCTGGATTCCGCACTTCAGGTTTGCGCTCCCCGGAATGACGGCCGCACCACCTTGATCCTCCCGACCAAATAGACCACCATCGCGTCTCTTACCGCTCACGACAGAATGGGCGAGAAAACGCGCATGAACGCAACGCCCGGAGTTGGCCTCGTCGAACGTGCCCGCGCACTTGCGCCGCTCATTTCGGGCGAGGCTGACGAGATCGAGCGGACACGGCGGCTGACGCCGGCTGTCGTCAACGCGCTGATCGAGAACGGGCTCTATCGCGCGCTGCTGCCGCAGAGTCTTGGTGGCGCCGAGGCTGCGCCGGAAGCCTTCATGCAGATACTGGAGGAGATCGCGAAGGCAGATGCTTCCACCGCCTGGTGCCTCGGCCAATGCAGCGTCTGCGCGATGATCGCGGCTTCGCTCGACCACGACACCGCGCAGGAGATCTTCAACACACAGCCTGGCATCCTCGCCTGGGGCGCGATTGCGCACGAGGCGCGGGCGGTCGAGGGCGGCTATCGCGTCACGGCGCGCTGGGATTTTGCCTCGGGCTCGCGGCAGGCGAACTGGCTGGGCGCGCATGTCCGAATTGTCGGCAGCGACGGCTCGCCGCGCAAGAATGCCGACGGGTCGGCGGAGGTGCGCACCATTTTGTTTCCTGCGACGAGCGCCGTGCTGCACGACGTTTGGCAAGCGATCGGGCTTGCCGGCACCGGCACCGATTCCTACGAGGTGAGCTATCTCTTCATTCCCGAACGTTTCACCGCGTTTCGTGACGTGCCCTCGGCGCTGCGCGAGAAGGGGCCGCTCTACAGGATCGGGACCGGCTCGACCTTCAGCCTTGGCTTTGCCGCTGTGTCGCTCGGCGTGGCGCGCGCCACGCTGGATGCGGCGATCGCGCTGGCGCGAGGCAAGCACCAGTCGCTCGCGGCAAGCGCCATGCGCGACAATCAGGCGGTCCACGGCCTGATCGGCCGCACCGAGGGCGATTTGCGTGCCGCGCGCGCGTATCTGTATGCCACAGCGAATGCGATGTGGCGCGATCTCGGCGCGACCGGGGAGTTCAGCGCGGCGCATCGCAGCGCTATCAGGCTCGCCGCGACCTGGACCATCCATCAATCGGCACGCGTGGTCGATACCGCCTATCACATGGTCGGCGCGACCGCCGTATTCCGCAGCAATCCGTTCGAGCGGCGGTTTCGCGACATGCACGCCATCGCCCAGCAGATCCAGGCGCGCGACACGCATTACGAGGATGTCGGCAGGGTGATTTTGACGAGCAATTGAAGGCCGGCGGGCTTGCTCAACCTCTCCCCGCTCTTTGCGGGGAGAGGTCGGATCGTCCCCGGCGATGCGAAGCATCGTCCGGCGCGATCCGGGTGAGGGGCAAGGCAACATGCCGACCAGAGCAAAGGTCGATCCGACGCGCATGATGGGCGCATATACTTCGAGCCGAGCTCGCGGAGGCGCCCCTCACCCCACCCTCTCCCCGTAAGAACGGGGCGAGGGAGTGAAAGAGCAGCGCGTCCCTTACCTTAGGAAATTCATGGCGAACTGCAGCATCACGCCACCAGCGCGGCGTCCTCGTCGTCCACGGCATCGATGCCGCGCTGCGCAGCCAGCAGGCTGACGATCTCGGCGTTCGGCCGGGCCTTGCTGAACAGATAGCCCTGGCCTTCGTCGCAGCCTTCGGCCCGGAGACAGCTCAGCTCGGCTTCGGTCTCGACGCCCTCGGCGGTGATGGTGACGCCGAGGCCCTTGCCGAGGCTGACGATGGAGCGGATGATCGCCTGGGCCTCGCGGTTGGCGCCGAGATCGCGCACGAAGGACTGGTCGATCTTGATCTTGTCGAAGGGAAAGCTGCGCAAATAGCTGAGGCTGGAATAGCCGGTGCCGAAATCGTCCATCGAGATGCGCACGCCGAGCGCGCGCAGCGCATGCAGCGTCGCCAGCACCTGGGCGCTCTTCTCCAGCAGCAGCGTCTCCGTGATCTCGAGCTCGAGCCGCCGCGGCGGCAGGCCGGAATGCTTCAGCGCGTCCGTGACCACCGAGAGCAGATTGCCGCTGCGAAACTGGAGCGGCGACAGATTGACGGCGACGCGGACGTCGTCGGGCCAGGTCGCGGCATCGAAGCACGCGCGGCGCAGCATCAACCCGCCGAGCGGATTGATCAGCCCGGTTTCTTCCGCCACCGGAATGAACTCGGCCGGCGAGACCATGCCGCGTTCCGCATGCGGCCAGCGCACCAGCGCCTCGAAGCCGGTGATGCGGCCGCTCTGGAGGTCGATCAGCGGCTGATAATACGGCCGCAGCACGTCGTTCTGGATCGCGTCGCGCAGCTCGACCTCGATCTTGCGCCGGCTCTGCGCTTTGGCGTCGAGTGCGGCCTCGAAGAAGGCGAACGTGCCGCGGGCATCCAGCTTGGCGCGCGACAGCGCCATGCCGGCGCTCTTGAGCAGCTTTTCGGAATCATCGCCGTCGCCCGGCGCCATCGCGATGCCGATGGAGGCGCCGATCACCACGGAATGGCCGTCGAGCAGATAGGGATCGGCGATGGCTTCCAGCAAGCGCTTCGCCAGCAGCACCGCGTCCTCGGGGCGCGTCAGGCCGCTCTGCACGATCGCGAACTCGTCCGAGTTCAGCCGGGCCAGCGCGTCTTCCTCGCGCAAGGTGGAGCGCAGCCGCTTGGCGACGCCGCGCAAGAGCTTGTCGCCGACCGCGTGTCCCAGCGTGTCGTTGACCGCCTTGAAATTGTCGAGCCCCAGCATCAGCAGGGCGACCTTGTCGGTGCTGCGCCTTGTATGCAGCAGCATCTCGTCGACCTGCTGGCGCAGCAAATTGCGATTGGGCAGGCCGGTCAGCCCGTCATGCTGGGCCATGAAGGCCAGCCGCGCCTCGGCGCGCTTGCGCTCGGTGATGTCCATCAGCGCGAGCAGCACCGCGGGCCGCTCGGCATAGGTCAGTTCGCGGGAATAGATCGCAAGGTCGATCAGAGCGCCGTCGGCCTTGACGTGCTTCCAGGTGCGCCCGGCCTGCTCCTCGCCGGTCGGATCGGTGGTCCAGGGCGGCTCGCTGTCGAAAGCCTGCAAGGAGCGGATTTTCAGCCGCTCGAAGTCGACCCGGCTGTAGCCGTAATGGGCGACCGCAGCATCGTTGACGCCGAGGATGCGCTCGTCGTCCAGCGCGCAGACGATCATGGGGACGGGATTGCCGTCGAACAGCAGGCGGAACGAGGCCTCGCGCTGCTTCAACTCGGTGATGTCGACGCGCAGGCCGACCACGCCGCCGTCCTCGGTCAGCCGCTCATCGATCAGGATGACGCGGCCGTCCGCCAGCTGCTGCTCGTGGCGCGCGCCGGGCTGATAGAGTTTTTGCAGCCGCTCGGCGATCCATTCTTCCTCGTGGCCGGCAGCCTCGGGATAGTCGCCGCGGGCGACACCGATGCGTAGCGTGTCCTCGAGGCGGGCGCCTTCCTCGAACAGATCGGCGGTCTTGCTGTAGATCTCGGCGTATTGCTTGTTCCAGAGGACGTAGCGGCCCTCGGCATCGAGAAACACGATGCCCTGCGGCAGGATCTCGATGGCCTGGCGCAGGCGCTCATGGGATTTGCGCGCTTCCGCGATCGCGGCCTCAGCCTCGGCGCGGCTCTGCAGAACTTCGTCGCGTTCGGACCGGGGATGAGGCGCGCGCGCGAAACGCGGCTTGCGCGGCCGTTGGCCGGCGTGGGCAAGCACGCTTCCGTTTCGTCGTTTTGTTCTTCGAGACCCCAAACTCAACTTCACTCGTCCCAGTCGCACTCAGCGACCGCAAGTTTTGGAGCAAGTGTCTGAAAAAAAAGTAATCTTGGGTGGGTCGACGGTTGGGCGCACGGTCTGGCGGCCGCAAAGAAAGCAGCCCTGATTGCCCGTTTGCGAGGCTTGGCAGCGTCAACTGGCGCGCCAAGCGCATCGCGTCGTCGTCATCGGAGAACGAGATGGCACAAAATTGCGCGCTGCCTTGAATCATTTCCGAGATGGCGCGCGATTGCATGCAGAAGGGAGTGAGTACGCATCCCACGCACGAATTTTGGTCAATGCGTGAGAGGGTTATCGCGTCGTTAAAAATCGGCCGGCCCCGCGCGAGGGAATTGCGACTTTTGGACGATATTTCAGCCGAAGGACGGTTTCTTAACCCTGACGCGGTGTTGGGATATAAGGATGTCAGCATGAGTCCCCGCCGCCTTGCCCCTCTCCTGCTCGTCATGACGCTCCTGGCCGCCGGCGACGCGCTGGCCCAGGACAAGGGCAGCGTCACCCCAAAATCGCTGCCGCCGCTCGCCAATCCGAACGATCCCAAACTTGGCGCCAAGGAGCTGTTCGCACGAAAGCTGCTGCCGTCGAAGGGACCGGCCCACGTCATCGGCTCCTACGTCAAGGGCTGTATCGGCGGCGCCGAGCAGATGCCGCTCAACGGCGACAATTGGCAGGTGATGCGGCTGTCGCGTAACCGCAGCTACGGCCACCCCGAGATGATCGCGCTGATCAAGCGCCTCGCGGCCAGGGCGCACAAGGACGCGGGATGGCCGGGCATCCTGGTCGGCGACATCGGCCAGCCGCGCGGCGGGCCGGCGCTGTCAGGCCATGCCAGCCACCAGATCGGCCTCGATGCCGACATCTGGCTGACGCCGATGCCGGACCGTCGCTTATCGCGCGAGGAGCGCGAGGAGATGTCGGCGGTGATGATGGTGCGGCAGGACCGGCTCGACATCGATCCCAAGATGTTCACGCCTGGTCACGTGCTGGTGCTGCGCGACGCGGCGCAGGAGCCGGCGGTGCAGCGCATCTTCGTCAATGCCGCGATCAAGAAGGCGCTGTGCCGCGAGGCCAAGGGCGACCGCTCCTGGCTGTCGAAGGTACGGCCGTGGTGGGGGCACGACTATCACTTCCATATCCGCATGCGCTGCCCGGCGGGCGCCGGCGAATGCGAGGGCCAGCCGTCGCAATCCGAGGACGAAGGCTGCAAGCCCGCCGATCTCGCCTACTGGTTCAGCGACGCCGTGCTGCACCCGAAACCGCCGCCGGAGCCGCCGAAGCCGAAACCGCCGATGACGCTGGCGCAGATGCCGGCCGCCTGCAAGGCCGTGCTGCACGCGGGCGATGCGAAGCCGTAGAGCCACTGCCGTCGTCCTGGCGAAAGCCAGGACCCATTACCCCAGGGAGAGGCTGTGGCGCGAAGCTGTCAATCACATGTCTTCGCTGAACTACTCCCTGGGGTAATGGGTCCTGGATCGGCGCTCGCTTGTCCAGGACGACGATAGCTGGTTCACGCCGCGTGAATGCGATAGGATGCGCTGCCGCTGTGCCGTAAGCCCGCGGCATCCCGGGATGCGCATCCCTTTCAACGAAGCCTGACCGCCAGCCCGCGCCTGCGCGTGGCCAACGATGAGATTTCACATGCGCATCCTCGCTTTCCTCGCCGCGCTTTCGCTCGGCGCGACTTCCGCCCTCGCTGCCGAAGAGCCCAGCGGCTGCGACAAATTCAAATGGCCGATCGAGCGCGACCGCGCCGCGCTGACCTCGTCGGATCGTGCCAAGCTGGCATCGGGAAGCGAGCAGGCCGCGTTGCCGTCGTCGGCCATCACGCTGGGGCTGGTCGCACCCGCGGAGGCAAAACTGCCGACGCCGCCGGAGCGCGCGCCAAAGGACGGCACGTTTGCCGGCTTCACTGGCATCAAGGCGCCGAAGGCCGGGCTCTACACGGTCAGCCTGTCGTCGGGGGCGTGGGTCGATTTGGTCCAGGACGGGCATTTCCTCAAGCCCGTGGCCTTCAGCGGCGCGACCGATTGCGACGGCATCCGCAAGACCATGAAATACGAGCTGTCGGCGCAGCCCGTCGTACTCCAGGTCAGCGGCGCGAAGGACAATTCGCTGTCGATCGCGATCCTGCCGGCGCAATAGGCTGGCTGGATTAGACAAACGGTCGCCTTTGACCTAGAGCCCCAGCCTGCTATCTTCGCAGATGCGATATCCCGGCCGGCCGTAAGCCGCTGCGGGGACCCGTGGAACAGCGCTTCCGCCCGTCGCAACGCATGACCCACCCAACGCCAGATTTGCGCGTGCTTCTCGCGCGCGCGAACTCGCACGGAGCGCATCCATGATTCGAATTGCCGGACTTTTCACCGCCTTCGCGATCCTCGCGGCCGCAAGCTTTTCGCCGGCCGCCGCCGAGGACAAGACCATCACCGTGTTCGCCGCCGCCTCGATGAAGAACGCGCTCGACGAGATCGACGCGGCCTACACCGCCAGGACCGGCGTCAAGTTCAGCGTCAGCTATGCCGCGAGCTCGGTGCTGGCCAAGCAGATCGAGCAGGGCGCGCCGGCCGACGTGTTCGTCTCCGCCGACACCGACTGGATGGACTACGCGATCTCCAGGAAGACCATCAACGAGCCGACCCGGGTCAATCTGCTCGGCAACAGCATCGTGCTGATCGCGCCGAAGGATTCAGTGATCAACAACGTCACCATCGCGCAGGGTTTTGATCTCGCAAAACTCGCCGGCGACGGCAGGATCGCGACCGGCGATGTCAAGTCCGTGCCGGTCGGGAAATATGCCAAGGCGGCACTGGAGAAGCTCGGAGCGTGGCAGGCGGCGGAGCCGAAATTCGCCATGGCCGAGAGCGTGCGCGCCGCGCTGACGCTGGTGGCCCGCGGCGAGGCCAATCTCGGCATCGTCTATTCGACCGATGCCAAGGTCGAGCCCGGCGTGAAGATCGTCGGCACCTTCCCGGCGGATTCGCATCCCGCGATCATCTATCCCGTCGCCGCGACCACGATTGCGAAGGGCGAGACCAGCGACTACCTCGCTTTCCTGCGCTCGTCGGCCGCCAAGACTATCTTGGAAAAATACGGTTTCAAGTTCCTGATCAGTCCCTCGACTTAGTTTCTGCGACGTGATGTCTGCGACTTGATGTCCGAGATTTCATCCGCCGAATGGACGGCGATCCTGCTCTCGCTCAGGGTCGCCGTCATCGCAACGCTGGTGGCAACGCCATTCGGCATCGCGCTGGCATGGCTGCTCGCGCGGCGTGATTTCTGGGGCAAGTCGGTTCTCGATGCGCTGGTGCATCTGCCGTTGGTGCTGCCGCCCGTTGTCACCGGCTATCTGCTGCTGCTCACCTTCGGCCGCCGCGGCCTCGTCGGCGGCTTCCTCGCTGACACGCTCGGCATCGTCTTCGCCTTTCGCTGGACTGGTGCTGCGCTCGCCTGCGGCCTGATGTCGTTCCCGTTGCTGGTGCGTCCGATGCGGCTGTCGATCGAGGCGATCGACCGCCGGCTCGAGCAGGCCGCCGAGACATTGGGCGCCGCGCCCTGGAAGGTGTTCTTCACGGTGACGCTGCCCTTGGCGCTGCCCGGCGTGCTCGCCGGCATGGTGCTGGGCTTTGCCAAGGCGATCGGCGAGTTCGGCGCCACCATTACCTTCGTGTCGAACATTCCCGGCGAGACCCAGACCATTTCGTCGGCGATCTATTCGCTGATCCAGACGCCGGACGGCGACGCCGCCGCGGGACGGCTCGTGATCGTCTCGATCGTGCTGGCGCTCGGCGCGCTGATCGCCGCCGAGTGGTTCGCCCGCCGCGCCACCGCGCGCCTGCACGGAAACTGATCATGCTGCGCGTCGACATCGAAAAACAGCTCGGCGAATTCTCGCTCACCGCCTCCTTCGCGAGCGAAGGCCGCGTCATCGGCCTGTTCGGCGCGTCCGGTGCCGGCAAGAGCTCGCTGATCAACATGATCGCGGGGCTGCTGCGGCCCGACCGCGGCACCATCGTGATCGACGGCGAGACCGTCGACGACACCGCGGCCAGCATTCATGTCCCGACCTGGCGCCGCCGCATCGGCTACGTGTTCCAGGATGCGCGGCTGTTTCCGCATCTCAACGTCGCGCAAAATCTCGACTATGGAAGGCGGATGAACGGCCTCGCCTCCGATCCGGCACAACACAAACGCATCATTGACTTGCTCGACATCGGCGCCCTGCAGGGTCGCCGCCCCGGAAAGCTCTCCGGCGGCGAGCGCCAGCGCGTCGCGCTCGGCCGCGCGCTGCTGTCCAGGCCGCGGCTGCTGTTGCTCGACGAGCCGCTCGGCGCGCTCGACGAGGGCCGCAAGCTGGAGATCCTGCCCTATCTGGTGCGGCTGCGCGACGAGGCCAACGTCCCCATGGTCTATGTCAGCCACGACGTCGCCGAACTGCGCCAGCTCGCGACCCAGATCGTGATGCTGAAGCAGGGCCGCGTGACGTCGTTCGGCGGGGTGAAGGTGCTGACGTGAGGGGCTTGTGACGTGACCGGTCTTTTGCCCGTCGTCCCTCAGCTCGCGAACAGCGGCCGCGCGGCGTCGGCCAGCATGCCATGCGCCCGTCTGACGTTGTCGAGAAACTGTCGCACGCTTTCCTGCCAAGTGAAGGTCAGGGCATAGGCCCGGCATTTTTCGCGCGGCAGCTGCAAGGCGGCAAGCGCCGCGCGGCGCAGGTCGGCATCGAGACAGCCGCAGCCCGACGTGCCGATCACGTCGAGCGGCCCCATCACCGGGAAGGCCGCAACCGGCAGGCCGCACGCCAGCGCTTCGAGGATCACCAACCCGAACGTATCGGTCAGGCTCGGAAACACGAAGACATCGGCTGACGCGTAGACGTCGGCGAGCGCTCGCCCGGTTCGCGTGCCGAGAAAATGGACCTGCGGAAACCGCGCCTGCAGGCGCGCACGCAACGGCCCGTCGCCGACCACGACCTTCGAGCCCGGCAGGTCCAGGGCAAGGAAGGCCTCGAGGTTCTTCTCGACCGCGATGCGGCCGACATACAGGAACACCGGCCCCGGAAAGGTGAGTGGCTGCACGCTGCGGGGACGAAACAGCTCGGCATCGACGCCGCGGGACCACGGCATCAGGTTGCGGAAGCCATGCGCCTTCAGCGCCTGCTCCAGCGTCGGCGAGCCGACCATGATGCCGTCGCCGCTGTTGTGGAAACGGCGCAACGCCGCATAGCTCCACTTCAGCGGCACCGGCAGCCGCTCCGCCAGATATTCAGGAAAACGGGTGTGATAGCTTGTCGTGAACGGATAGCCGCGGGTCTGGCAGACATAGCGGGTGATCCACCCGATCGGCCCCTCGGTCGCGATGTGCACGGAATCCGGGCCCATGCTTTTGATCGCGCGCTCGATTCGCCCCACAGAGGCCAGCGCAAGGCGGATCTCCCGGTAGCCAGGCAGCGGCACGGTGCGGAAATCTTCCGGCGTGAGGAAGCCGATCCTGGCGCCGAACGAAGGCGCTTCGCTGGCGAGGTATTCGAGCGAGCGCACCACGCCGTTGACCTGTGGGCGCCAGGCGTCGGTTGCCACCAGCACGCGCATCAGGCGACCGCCCGTGCGAACGGCACCACGCTCGACAAGCCCGACATCTGCTGTGGCCGCGCCTCGACCCAGTGGATGATCTCGAACCGGCCGTCATGATGCTCGACGACACCGGTGCAAGATTCCACCCAATCGCCGGTGTTGATGTAGCGAATGCCGAACTCGTCATGCATGGCCGCGTGGTGGATGTGGCCGCAGATCACGCCCTGCGCATCGTGCCGTCTTGCTTCCGACGCCAGCACCTCCTCGAAGCGGCCGATGTGATTGACCGCATTCTTGACTCGCAACTTCGCCCAGGACGAGAACGACCAATAGGCAAGCCCGAACCGGCTCCGGATCCAGTTGAGCCAGACGTTGGAGGCAAGCGCCGCGCGATAGCCGACATCGCCGAGCAGCGCCAGCCAGCGGGCGTGGCGTACGACGAGATCGAAGTGATCGCCATGGACGACGAGATAAGCGCGGCCGTCGACGCCCCGGTGGATCGCGTGCTCAACCACCTCGACTCCGCCGAAGGTAGAGCCGACATAGTCGCGCACGAACTCGTCGTGATTG
The DNA here is from genome assembly GCF_029846715.1 of Bradyrhizobium nivariense. Classification (GTDB taxonomy): domain Bacteria; phylum Pseudomonadota; class Alphaproteobacteria; order Rhizobiales; family Xanthobacteraceae; genus Bradyrhizobium. Next base: position 106,596 of record NZ_JARVWW010000020.1, on the reverse strand, counting down.
CCGGCCACATAGACGAGCCGCTTGCCGCGCCGCGCAAGATCGACGAGCTCCTGCACCACCGCATTGTGCGTGCCTGGCCAATACCAGCTCGACCGCAGGTACCAGCCATCAACGATGTCGCCGACCAGGAACACAGTGTCGGCGTCATGGTGATGGAGAAAGTCGATCAGCTGCTCGGCCTGGCATCCCCTCGTCCCAAGATGGACATCGGAAATGAACAGGCTCCTGACCTTGACGACGTCGGGCGGCAAAGCCGCCTCCCTGTCCAGGCGCTGCGCCGATCGGTCGCCGCTATCGCGCAGGAATGCCATCGCGGCAGCTTCTGCCAATCCCGCGACCGCCTTCGTCACATCGCGGTTGGCGCGGCGCCGGAAGATCGAGCGATGCCAATAGACGCCGACGGCAAGAACCAGGAGCGCGAACTGGGCGCCACGATGCCGCCCGTCGGACGCCGCGACGCCGAACTGAAGGCCGGCGAGCAGAATCAGCACCGCGGCGGTGAGGTGCTCAAGCGCGTGCGAACCGGACCGGAACCGGGACAACAGGGGTCTCATGCGATCTCCTCCACAGCCTTGGGGGCGGTGATGGCGCGCGACGACGCGAGGCGCGGCCGCGCGATCGCCCGCGCGTAAAAGCGAAGTCCGAGAATAATCGCGACCTCCACGGCGACGAGGATGGCGACCACCCAGAAGCCGATGCCGACGGGATCCTGGCCGCTGCCGCGCAACGCATAGCCAAGGCTCAGAAACGGCATGTTCCAGATCACGGTGCCGATCGCGGTGGCGGTGACGAAGGCGCGTGGCTCCAGCCGCAACACGCCGGCCGGCAACGCCAGATAGATCCGCACGGTCGGCAGCGTCTGGCCGATCAGCGTGACCCAGAAATGGTTACCGCGGTAGGCATTGGTGAGCTTCTGGTAGAGCGAGGGCCGCAACAGCACGTACTTGCCGTAAGTCCTCACCAGTCGCTCGATCCGCTGCGAGCCGAGCGCGCGGCCAAGCCCGTACCAACCGATCGCGCCGACGACCGATCCAACACTTGTCGCCACGATGGTCATGGCCAACATCGCGCCGTCGGACACGGTGAGACCGAGCAGCATCAACAGAACGTAAGACGGAAGCAGCGGAATGAATTTCTCGGCGATCGCCAGGCAACCGATGCCCAGCAGGCCGAAGTGCAGAAACATTGCGATCGTGCTCGACGTGTCCATGGTACCTCGATCACGCGTGGGGGGGACGGCGGCTGATCCGGTACACCGAGGCCGGAGGCAGGTTGCGATAGGTTTGCCCGATGCAGCTTGCCTGCAGGTCGAGGTGGTCGAGGATCTCATCGGGGACAGGACAGCGCGGACCGTAGGTGATCTGGTAGAACGCGCCGCCCGGACGGAGATAGGCAAACGCGCCGCCGAGAATCGCCAGCACTTTTCCCGGCGGCATCGTGAGCAGTCCGAGTCCGCTGACGACGGCGCCGACCGGCGCCCCGTCGAACAGTTTTTCTCTCACCAGCCAGGTCGCATCCATCCACAGCACGCGCGCGCCGGGGAAGCGCTGCTGCAGCAACGGGATGAAATCGGAGCCGTATTCGACCAGCGTCAGATCCTGCTGCCGGACGCCGCGATCGAGCAATGCGCGGGTGAACACGCCGGTGCCGGGGCCGAGTTCGATGACGGGGCCGGTGTCGGCCGTGATCTCCTGCGCCATCAGCGACGACGCGGCGGGTCCTGACGGCGCAACCGCTGCGACACGCAGAGGATCGCGAATCCAGGCGAGGAAGAACGGCAGGATGTCAGCAGACGACATGCCAGCTCTCCCTCGTGATGCAGTCGATTTCGCAGACGGGAGTCAGTACCAAGGCCATTCAAATGTCTTTCGCTTGCTCGTGTCCGCCATCGAACGCGGAGCCACGCGCGAGGTGAGCCATGTCGAGCCCGGCAAGATGATCAAGCCTGACCCGATAGTGGCTTCAGTCTCACGTCAACATTGCGAGAGTCTGTCGCGAATGCGCGTCTTTCAGAAAAACATCCGCGACGTTCTCGCTGGATGGAGCCGCAAGGTTGCCGCAATGATTTGGACAAGAAACCGGCAGCAACGAGCGCGAGGGAGGCGAAGGTGCTGACGTGAGGCGGCCGTAGCCCGGATGGAGCGGAGCGCAATCCGGGGTTCTGCTGCGCCGATGCGGTGGTCCCGGATTACGCTGCGCTCCATCCGGGCTACTCACCGTCATTGCGAGCGTAGCGAAGCAATCCAGAGTCTTTCCGCGGAGGCAGACTGGATTGCTTCGCTACGCTCGCAATGACGTGTGGAGAGTTCAGCGTTTCCGTCGCTTCGGCTTCACTGCACCAAACACGCTCGTTAAATCTTCGCTCGCCGGCACCGCATCATCGTCCAGATGCAGGCGGCTCTCCACATGCAGGAAATGCTCGCGAGACACGGCGATGGCGCGGGCGACGTCGCGGGCGCGAAGCGCCTCGACGATGGCGCCGTGCTCGTCGACGGCGCAGATCGAATCGGTGGCGGGCTCGTAGACCGAGACCATCACCGAGGACCGGCTGAGCAGATCGGCGAGGAAGTGCGACAGCTCCGCATTGCCGAGCGCCTCCACCAGATGAACGTGGAACGCCCCCGACAGCCGCACGGAGGCGGCACGGTCGCCGCGCGTTGCTGCGGCGCGCTCCTCGGCGAGATGCGCCGTCAGCCGCTCGATCAAGGCATCGTCGACATGGCGCACGAGTTGCGTCAGCACGCCGGCCTCGAGCACGCGATGCGCCTCGTAGACGCTGCGGACGTCGTCGAGCGTCGGGCGCGGCACGCGGGCGCCGCGATTAGGGATCATCTCCAGCCGCCGCTCGGCACCGAGCCGATGCAGCACCTTACGGATGCGCTCGCGCGAGACGCCAAATATCCCGGCGAGCGGCGGCTCGGCGAGCTTCGCCCCGGCCTTCAGCTTGCCCTCCAGCAGCGCGTGCAAGATGGCCTGATAGACCGCCTCGTCCTCCGCCGGATTGGCCTTGCCGTTTCTCTTGCCGTTTCCCTTGCCGTTTCGCCTGCGCTGCGTCGCCATGGCGGTAGCTAGGCCTAAAGGCTGCGCAGCGTCACCTCCAAAAAATGTGCACATTTGCCGCGCGGCCATGCAGGCCTCGTGCAGGGTTAAAATCATCATTCACTTAAGTTGTTGATTTACATATGCTTTTTGAAAATGTGCACATTTGGCATGGCGCTTGCTGCGTCTTCGTTGCAAGCTTTACGCACAACAAACGGGACATGCCCATGCACACCCCCTCCCGACGCAGCGTTTTGACATCTGGCGTGGCCTTGGCCGCGATCATCGCCGCCCCGGCGCGGCTGCGCGCCGCGCCCAGGGAGATCGTCATCGGCGGCCCCGCGGGCGCCGCGAAATATTTCAACGCCGATTTGTTTCCGGTGCTGGAGAAGAAGCTCGACTGCAAGGTGCTCTACGAGGGCACCAACTCGCTGACCAATCTCCAGAAGATGCAGGCCGACAAGGCGGCGCCGAAAATCTCCGTCGTCATCATGGACGATCCGGTGATGCTGCCGGCAGCTAGCGACGGCCTGATCACCAAGATGTCGGCATCGTCCATCGCCAACCTCGGCAAGCTGGTCGACGGCTCAGTGCATCAGGACGGCATGTGGGCGAACTATCAACGGCCCTGGGCCGGCATCGCCTATTCGACCAAGCGCATGAAGACCGCGCCCGCCAAATGGTCCGACCTGTGGGACGCGAAATATGCCTCCAAGGTGATCGTGCCGTCGCTGTCGAACACCGAAGGCTTCTGGACGCTGCTCGCGGCCGCGCATCTCGAGACCGGCAAGCCCTACAAGGAGGCGCAGTACGAGATCGACGCCGCCTTCAAGAAGGCGAAGGAGCTGAAGGCCAACCTCTTGAACGTCTACACCAACGCGCCGCAGGCCATCAATCTGATGGAGCAGGGCGAGGCCTGGATGATCGGCGGCCAGTTCTCGGCCTACACGCTGATCCGCAAGGCGGAAGGGTCGCCGGTCGATCTTGCCGTGCCGCAGGACGGCGGCTTTGCGATGCCGTCGGGAATCGCGAAGGTGGCGGGCGCACCGGCCGGCGATCTCGCCGATGCCGTGATCGACTTCTTCCTAAGCCCGGAAGCGCAGATCATCCTCGCCGACAAGGCTTTCGTCGCGCCGACCAACAAGGGCACGCCGACGCCGGCGGGCTTTCCGGACCCGGCCTCGCTGTTCGCGCCTGACTGGGCGTTCGTCGCGAAGAACCGCGCCTCCTGGGTCGACCGCTGGAGCAAGGAGATGACATGAGCGAGAGCAGCCCGCATCTCGTCGTCCGCAGCGTCTCCAAAAAATACGGACCGACGACGGTCCTCGACCATATCGACCTGACCATTCGCCGCGGCGAGCTCGTGACGCTGCTCGGCCCTTCCGGCTGCGGCAAGACCACCTTGCTGCGCGCCATTGCCGGCCTGGCGCAGCCCGACACCGGCAAGGTCGAGCTCGCCGGGCGCGACATCACCCACGTGCCGCCGCACAAGCGCAATGTCGGCGTGGTGTTCCAGAGCTACGCGCTGTTTCCGCATCTCACCGTCGCCGGCAACATCGCATTCGGGCTGAAGGTGCGCGGCGCGGCCAAGCGCGAGATCGACGCCGCGGTGGAACGCGCGCTGTCGCTGGTCAGGCTCGGCCATCTCGCGGGACGGCGTATCTCGGCGCTGTCGGGCGGCCAGCAGCAGCGCGTGGCCCTGGCGCGCGCCATCGCGGCCGAGCCTGACGTGCTGCTGTTCGACGAGGCGCTGTCCGCGCTCGATCGGAAATTGCGCGAGGAGATGCAGGTCGAGCTGCGCCGCCTGCTCCAGGACGTGAAGGCAACCGCGATCTTCGTGACGCATGACCAGGAGGAGGCGCTGACCATGTCCGACCGCGTCGCGGTCATGAATAAGGGACGGATCGAGCAGCTCGCCGAGCCGCGCGAGCTGTATCTGCGGCCCGCAAGCCTGTTTGCGCTCAACTTCGTCGGGCTCTCGACCCGGATTGCCGGCACAGTGCTGGCGGCTGGCAACGGCAAGGTCGAGGTCGAGACCAAGGTCGGCCGCTTGTCGGCGCTCGGCAATTTCCAGGCGGGTTCGCCTGTCATCGTCGCAGCGCGCCCCGAGCAGCTTCGGATCGGCGAGCAAGGCGAAGCGAATACGGCCGCGGGCCGGGTCCGCTCCGTGGTGTTCCAGGGCTCGCGCACGCTGGTCGAGGTCGATGCCGGGGCCGGCGAAAGCCTGCTCGCCGAACTCTCCGGGCGCGACGGCGCGATCCCTGATGTGCATGACGAGATCCGCCTGAGCTGGCCAGTGACCGAGACCTTTGCATTTCCGATGGAGGCGTAGCCATGACCGAGGCGGCCCTTCCGGCGCCAGTGGCAGCGCCTTCGGTCGATCGCGAGCGGCTCGCCGCCATCGGATTCGTGCTGCCGTCCTTCGTCATCATCGCCGGCGTGTTCGCGCTGCCGCTGGTGCTGCTGCTCGGCGTCAGCATCGTCGATGCCAACGGGCTGACCTTCGCCAACTACAGGCGCCTGCTCGGCACGCCCTATTATCTCGGCGTGGTCTGGAATTCCTTGCGGCTCGGGCTGCTGACGACCCTGATCGCTTTCCTGATCAGCTATCCCGCCGCCTTCGCGCTGGCGCGCGCCCGCGGCGCCTTGCGCTCGGTGCTGCTGGCGACGCTGTTCCTGCCGCTGGCGGCCAGCGTCATCGTCAAGGCGTTCGCGTGGACGATCCTGTTGCGCAGCGACGGCATCGTCAACGAGACGCTGATCGCGCTCGGCATCATCGAAGACCCGATCCGGATGATCTTTACCGAGACCGCGCTGATCGTCGGCGCCGTCAACATCTTTCTGCCCTTCATGATCCTGCCGATCTACGCGATCGTGGCCCAGCTCGATCCGCGCTATGCGGAAGCCGCCGCGACACTCGGCGCTTCGCCGCTCGTGACGTTTGTCCGCGTCATCCTGCCGCTGACCCTGCCCGGCATCATCGCCGGCGTGGCGTTGGTGTTCTCGCTCTCGGTCTCCGCCTATGTGGTGCCGACGCTCCTGATCGGCGAAAAATATCCGACGCTCGCGACCGCGATCGCAAAGGCCTATCTGCTGGCGCGCGAACCCGGCTTCGGCGCCGCTGCCGGCGTCGTGCTGCTGGCGATCGCGATTGCCGTCGTTGCGTTCAGTGCGCGGCTGTCACGGGAGCCGAAGTGATGACGCGGGCCGCGATCATCGTCTGCTGGGTGATGGCCATCGGGCTGGCCCTGTTCCTGATCGCGCCGCTGCTGGTGATCGCAGCGGCAAGCTTCTCGCCGACGCCGGTGTTCGACCTGCCGCTCACGGGTGCATCGACGCGCTGGTACGGCAAGATCGGCCGGCTCGACGGCTTCTGGCCGTCGCTGCTGCTGTCGCTTCAGATCGCGCTGCTGTCGACGGCGATCTCGCTGGTCTGCGGAACGCTGGCCGCGATCGCGATCGCGCGCGGAAAGCTGCCGGGCGCAAACATCTTTGCGACCGCGCTGGTTTCGCCGCTGATGATGCCGGGCCTCGTGCTCGGCATCGCGCTGCTGCAAGGTTTTCGCGCCGTCGGTTTCACCACGCCCTGGGCGACGCTGCTGGTCGCGCATCTCGTTATCACGCTGCCCTACGTCGCGCGCACGATGATCGCCGGTCTCGCGCGGTTCGACTTCACGCTGATCGAGGCGGCGCGGACGCTCGGCTGCACCTATCCCGGCAGCGTGCTGCGGGTGATGGTGCCGGCGCTGGCGCCATCGTTCCTGATCGCCGGGATCTTCTCGTTCCTGGCCTCGTTCGACAATTATCCGGTGTCGATCTTCCTCGCCGACGTCCGCACCAAGACGCTGCCGATCCGGATGCTGCAATATATCGAGGAAGCGCCCGACCCGACGCTCGCGGCGCTCTCCACCCTCATCCTGTCAGGCACGGTGATCCTGCTGTTCGTCAGCGACCGCGTCGTCGGCCTGCATCGCATGGCCGGAACTTCGGACTGATCCATGAGCGAAGCGAATCAACCCGTCTCACAACGCGACTTCGCTGGTTATCGCGGCAAGCCGCCCAACCCGCACTGGCCGAACGGCGCGCGCGTCGCAGTGTCGCTGGTGGTGAATTTCGAGGAAGGCTCGGAGTTTTCCGTCAACGACGGCGATGCCGGCAACGAGGCGATCTACGAAGTGGTCCACAAGCTCGACGGCCCGGATTCCTGCATCGACAGTCATTTCGAATACGGCACGCGCGCCGCATGGTGGCGCATCATGGACCTGTTCGACGCATACGGTGTTAAGGCGACGGTGAGCTCCTGCGGCCGCGCGGTCGAACGCTCGCCGGAGCTGGCGCGCGATGCCATTGCCCGCGGCCATGAGGTGTCGGCCCATGGCTGGCGCTGGCAGAGCCACGCCGACATGGACGAAGTCAGCGAGCGTAAAATCATTGCCAGGACAGTGGCGGCGATCGAGCGCGCCACCGGGCAGCGCCCGGTCGGCTGGCACACGCGTTCAGCGACTTCACCGAACACGCGGCGGCTGCTGGTCGAGCACGGCGGCTTCCTCTACGACAGCGACGCCTATAATGACGACCTGCCCTATTACAGGGAGGTTGCCGGCAAGCAGCATCTGGTGCTGCCCTACGCTTTCGACACCAACGACATGCAGTACTACAACGCCTCGCGCTTCAACGGCGCCGACTTCGCCGACTATGTCATCGACGCGTTCGAGTGGCTGAGGCGCGAAGGCGAGACGGCGCCGAAGATGATGTCGATCGGCCTGCATCTGCGCATGATCGGCCGCCCCGGCCGGATCGGCGCTCTGGAGCGGATCCTTGCGCATGTCACCGGCAGCAGTGCCGCCTGGGTCGCGCCGCGAGCGGCAATCGCGCGACATTGGGTGACGGCGGTGCCGGCTGAGTGATCCTCGCCGACACCGTTACGGATAACCGCCACTACCAGCCGCGATCGACGTTACGCACCTCGCCCGTCCGGGCGTCCACGTAGACCTGCATCCAGCGGCCGGCGCGGTCGCGGCCTTCGATCTGCCATTCGTCGCCGAGGAACTCGGTGTGCGAGACAGTCATGACGCCGATATCGGTGGCGACATCGAGCGCGGCCTGCATCGATACCTGGTCGCCTGTATCATAAGCCATCGCCGGCGCAGCCGATCCGAGGCCGATCGCGACGATGGCCGGCAAGATGAGTTTTCGCATGGACTGCTCCTGTCGAATAGTTTGACCGTTACGCCCTAAGAACAAGCGGCACCGGCCGGCGTTCCGGCTATCCACTTCACGAAACAGCGGAAACTTTCGGCGGTTGCGGCGATTTGGTGGCGGTTCCCGCGCTGTCGCCACCGGTCTCCGCCGTCGTCCTGGCGAAAGCCAGGACCCATTACCCCAGGGTGGAGTCGTTGGAACGGATCGTCACCACGAATCTTCACAAAACGGCTGCCGGTGGTAATGGGTCCTGGCTTTCGCCAGGACGACACTGGGGAGGCATATCGTTTCAACGACTCTCACAGCCACGACGCGCGAAACGCCGCTAAATCCCCGCCACCGAGGTCCACAGCTCCGCCAGCTTGCGCCGTAGCGCTTGCCTGCGCGTCAATACCGCGGGCGTTTCCTCGTCCTCCGGCAGGCGGAGGCCGACAACGTTGACGCGGCCGCCGGAGATGCTGCGCGCGACCAGCACGATCTCGTCCAGCGCAAGTTCGGCGCCCTCTTTCGGCGCCCGGTCGAGATGGACGTCGAAATAGTCGGCGAGCGTCAGCTTGCCCTCGTCCTCGCTCACCTTCACGCCGTAGATCTCGGCGAGCTCGGCGAGCGTGTGCTCGCCGGAGACCATGAAGTCGCCGAGCAGATGCGGATCGGGCGCGGTGCTCGCTTGCATGTCGACGAAGAAGCGGTCGAGCGATTCGGCCTTTTCCGGCGGCGCCAGCAGATAGATGTAGTCGCCGGGTGCGATCGGCTCGGCTTCCGTCGGCGTCAAAATGTTCTCGTTGCGGATCACCAGCGTCGGCTTCGACCAGGACGGGATCAGGCCGCGGCGAAAATACAGGCTCTTGGGCCGCACCGGATAGCCGACGAGCTGCTGCTCGAGCTGGCCGGGCAAGTCCAATTCGACACGCCGCGGGCCGCGCTCGGCGCGCGGCAGCGCCACATGCAGCTTGCGCGCGGCCGGCGCCAGGGTCCAGCCTTGCAGCAGGAGCGAGATGATGACGACGACGAAGGCGACGTCGAAATAGAGATAGGCCTTCGACAGTCCCACCAGCATCGGGATCGAGGCCAGGAAGATCGCGACCGCGCCGCGCAGGCCGGTCCATGCGATGAAGATCTTTTCACGCCAGTTGAAGCGGAACGGCGCGAGGCACACGAACACCGCGATCGGCCGCGCCACCAGCATCAGCACGAATGCGACACCCACCGCCGGCAGCACGCTGGCGCCAAGCCGGCTCGGCGAGACCAGCAGGCCCAGCAGCAGGAACATCACGATCTGCGCCAGCCAGGTCGCGGCGTCCAGGAAGGCCACCACCTGATTATGTGCGCGCGTCGGCCGGTTGCCGATGATGATGCCGGCGAGATAGACCGCGAGGAATCCCGAAGCGTGCATGATCTGCGAGCCGCCGAAGATGACGAGGGCGGCCGTCGTCACGAAGGGCGCATGCAGGCCCTGCGGCAGCGCCACCTGGTTGAGCGCGACCACGACGAGACGTCCGCCGATCACGCCGACCACGGCACCGAGCAACGCCTCCTGGACGAACTCCATCAGCACATGGACGGGCGAGCTCGTTCCCAGCGAGATGTATTCGACCAGCATCAGGGTGAGGAAGATCGCAAAGGGGTCGTTGGTGCCGGATTCCGCTTCCAGCGTCGCGCCGACACGCGGGCGCAGGCGCAGGCCCTGGGTGTGCACCAGCAGGAACACGGCGGCCGCGTCGGTCGAGGCGACCACGGCGCCGACCAGCAGCGCCTCCGTCCAGTTGAGGTCGAGCGCGTATTTCGCGAACGGCGCCGTGATCAGCGAAGTGAGCAGCACACCGACGGTCGCGAGCACCACCGAGGGCGCGAGCACGGTGCGGATGCTGGCAAAGCGGGTCCTTAAGCCGCCGTCGAACAGGATCAGTGCGAGCGCGACCGAGCCGACCAGATAGGTGGTGCGGACGTCGTCGAACTGGAGCTGCCCGGGACCGGAATCGCCGGCGAGCATGCCGATCGCAAGGAAGACGAGCAGCAAGGGCGCGCCAAAGCGCAACGCAAGCAGGCTTGACAGGATCCCCGCCAACACCAGGACGGCGCCGAGCAATATGGCGAGGCTGACAGAGTCGAGGGAGGCCATCCACCTTCCGGGTACAAATCGCTGGAATTGCATCCTTATCGTCGGCGGACTCCCGCGCCAACCCATTTTCTCCCGCTCGCGGCAATCTGCCCGCATTTTGCGGCCTTAACGCGCATCACATGCGGGTGTATCGGTGGTCCGGCCGCGCCCTTTGTGGGATTCTGCGGCGCCCTCGAATCAAAGCCTCCCGCCCGCTTCCCGACGAGACCGATGGACATGGACCTCAAAGACTTCATGGAGTTCGTGCAGACCACCGCGCGCAGCGTCGGGGCGGAAATCTCCTCGCCCTGGTTCTACCTGCAATTCGGGCTCATTCTGACCGCGGCCGGCATCGCCTATGCCGCGGAAGCCGCCGTTCGCAGCCGCGTCGACATGACCTCGCTGGCGATGCGCTGGCCGCTGCCGCTCCGGCACTTCGTCCGGGTGATGGTCTCCAGCGCCTCGACGGCGGCGTTCACCCTGCTCGTGATCGTCTCCCGCGTGGTGATGTACCACGCGACCTGGCCGAGCCGCAGCTATCTCTTGATGGTCGCCGCCAAGCTGGGCTTCGCCTGGCTCGCGATCCGGCTGCTGACCTCGGTGCTGCGCAACGCCTTCATCGTCAAGATGGTGTCGATCACGGCCTGGTTCGTCGCGGCGCTCTCCATCCTCGGCCAGCTCGATGCGACGGTCGACCTGCTCGATTCCTTCGCCATCGTGCTCGGCGGCCTGCGGCTGACGCCGCTGCTCGTGATCAAGGCCGGCGCGCTCCTGCTCATCGCGCTCTGGCTCACCAACATCGCCAGCAATTTCGCCGAGAGCCGGATCAACTCGACCACCGATTTGACCCCGTCGGTGCAGGTGCTGCTGGTCAAGATCATCCGCATCGGCCTGCTTGCGGTCGCGATCGTGATCGCGCTCGGCTCGGTCGGCATCGATCTCTCGGCGCTCGCGGTGTTCTCCGGCGCGGTCGGCGTCGGCATCGGTATCGGCCTGCAGAAGATCGTCGCCAATTTCATCTCGGGGATCATCCTGCTCGCCGACAAATCGGTGAAGCCCGGCGATCTCGTCACCATCGGCGACAACACCGGGCGGATCAGCGCGATGAAGACGCGCTATATTTCCGTTGCCGCCGGCGACGGGCGCGAGTTCCTGGTCCCCAACGAGGACCTGGTGACGCAGAAGGTCGTCAACTGGACCTACACCGACAAGAACACGCTGGTGAAGATCGCCTTCGGCACCAATTACGACGCGGACCCGCGCCTGGTCTGCAAGCTCGCCGCCGAGACCGCCGCCGCTCATCCGCGCGCGCAGAAGGGCAAGCCGCCGAACAGCATTTTGACCGAGTTCGCCGAAGCCGGGATGAAGTTCTCGCTGACCTTCTGGATCGCCGACCCCGACGGCATGGACAACGTCAAGAGCGACGTGATGCTGTCGCTGTGGGACGCCTTCAAGCGCGAGGGCATCCGGGTTCCCTACCCCGTCCGCGAAATCCGCATCCGCGGCGGCGCCCTGCCGGTGGAAACCACCGTAGAAGTCCCGAATTAGGCCCCGCTCGCGGACGCATGGCAGGCTTTGGCTTGCATGAAGGCCCGCGATCATTAAATTAGGGCTCGAAATCAAGCCTTTCCGCCGACATCGAGATCAGCCCGAGCCCGTAAAGACCGTATGATGAGCTACGTCGAAGCCTCCGATACCTCCCTGCGCAAGACCGGACAAATCAAGCTGCATGGGCCGAGCGCCTTTGCCGGCATGCGCAAGGCGGGAGCGCTGGTGGCGAAGTGCCTCGACGAGCTCACCGACATCGTCGGGCCCGGCGTTCCGACCGAGCGCATCGACCAGTTCGTCCGCGACTTCGCCTTCAGCCACAATGCCTATCCGGCGACGCTGATGTATCGCGGCTATCGCTATTCGACCTGCACCTCGCTCAACCACGTGGTCTGCCACGGCATGCCCGGCGACCGTCCGCTGAAAGAGGGCGACATCGTCAACATCGACGTCACCTTCATCGTCGACGGCTGGTACGGCGATTCCAGCCGGATGTATGCGGTCGGCCCGATCGCACGCAAGGCCGAGCGCCTCATCGAGGTGACGTATGAAGCGATGATGCGCGGCATCGCCGCGGTGAAGCCCGGCGCCACCACCGGCGACATCGGCCACGCCATCCAGAGCTTCGTCGAGCCGCAGGCCATGAGCGTCGTGCGCGATTTCTGCGGCCATGGCCTCGGCCGCATGTTCCACGACGAGCCGAACATCATCCATATCGGCCGCCCCGGCGAGGGCGTGCAGCTCAAGCCCGGCATGTTCTTCACCATCGAACCGATGATCAATCTCGGCAAGCCGCACGTGAAGATCCTGTCCGACGGCTGGACCGCGGTGACCCGCGACCGCTCGCTGTCGGCGCAATTCGAGCATTCCGTCGGCGTCACCGACACCGGCGTCGAGATCTTCACGCTGTCGGAGCGGCACGGCGAGAAGCAGATCGGGTGATTGCTTCGACACCGCTATCGCGGACGGCGGAATGACGAGGGCGGCCGCTTATAGGTCGCGGCAAAGGCGTCGTTAAACCGGCGAATGCTGCCGAACCCCGCCGCGAAGGCGATCTCCGCCAGGGGCATACCGGTCTGGTCTATCAAGCGCTTGGCTTCTTGCACGCGGCGTGTCGCCGCGATCTCGCTCGGGCTCGCGCCGGCATGGCGCATGAACAGGCGCAGGAGATGGCGAGGTCCGACTCCGAGTGCTTCTGCGAGCTCCGCGGCAGTGGCGCGATCCAGAAAACCGTCATTGATCAGGCGCATCCCGCGCGCCACGGTGGTGGCCGTTCCCATCCAGGCCGGAGATCCCGGCGCCGTTTCGGGCCGGCAACGGAGACACGGGCGAAAGCCGGCCCGCTCCGCGGCAGCGGCGGTTGCATAGAAGGTGACGTTCTCCGAGTGTGCAGGGCGAACCGGACAGACCGGCCGGCAATAGATGCGCGTCGAGCGAACGCCGGAAAAGAACAGGCCGTCGAAAGCGCGGGCACGCGCGAGGCGCGCACGGTCGCAGGTGTCCCAGTCGAGATGCGGTGGTAACGTTTGCCGATGCGCCGAGCCTGTCGCCATGGCGGGAGAATAATGTCCACGCGGCTCACCGAGTAGCCGAAATCGGACTCGGTCGGGCGATGAGGTCCGAATTCAGCCAGCCTGCGCCGCCGCTCCGGACCATGGTCCCGGTCCATCCCGGAGCAGATTCGCATGAGCACGCAGGCACAACACACGACGTCAGGACAAACCACTCTCGCGCTCGAAATCGGGCTTCTGCTGCTGCTCTCGCTGATCTGGGGCAGCTCGTTCACGCTGATCAAGGTCGCGGTCCCGACGATCCCGCCCTTCACGATGGTTGCCGTGCGTGTGACGATCGCGGCCATTCTCCTGGTCGCGATCGCTCGCGCGCAGGAACACGCCCTTCCCGGCCGAGGATCGGTGTGGGCGGCCTTCTTCGTGCAAGGGCTGCTGCAAAGCGCGCTGCCGTTCACTCTGATCAGCTGGGGCGAGATGCATATCGCAAGCGGTCTCGCCGGCGTGCTCAATGCGACCCCGCCGATGTTCGTGCTCGCGATTGCGGTGATGACCGGACGCGGGCGGCGAGCGATCAGCGGCAGGAAATTCATCGGCGTCGCGCTCGGCCTCGCGGGCGTTATCGTGACCATGGGGGCCGATGCACTCTCGGGAATCGGCACCGCCGCTCCGCTGGCCCAGGCCGCGGTGCTGTGCGCAAGCCTCTGCTACGCGCTCGCGCCGATATGGGGACAGCGCTTCTCGGGCCTGCCCGCAATCGTCACCGCGGCCGGAGCCATGAGCTGCGCCGCAGCGCTGATGGTCCCCACGGCCGCCGCCATCGAACGGCCCTGGACACTCCCGCCACCGCCCGCGAGCGCGATCGCAGCGGTCATCGCGCTCGCGGTCATCTGTACGGCCCTGGCGATGGTGATCTATTTCCGGCTGATCCACACGCTCGGCCCGCTCGGCACAACCAGCGGGAGCTACCTGCGCGCAGGCTTTGCCGTGGCGCTCGGCACCGTATGGCTCGGCGAGCACTTCACCTGGTCCAGCCTTGCCGGCATGGCGCTTATTCTCGTCGGCGTGGTGGCGGTTACGGTGCCCCCGCCGGCGCACAGCGCCAAGAGGCCGGCAGGCTGAGTCACCATCTTCCGGGCCAGTTGCCGGGACCGCCGCAACCGCAATTGACGGTTGCAAAAGCAGCGCCCCGCGGCAATGCTGGCGGCCGATGCCCGCCAAGACCGACCACGACAAGAGCAAGCCTGAGGAAGCGCCGCACTATCTCGGCCATCGTGAACGGCTGCGCGAGCGCTTCTACAGCGCCGGCGCGGACGCGCTCAGCGACTACGAGCTGCTGGAGATGGCATTGTTTCCGGCACTGCCCCGACGCGACACAAAGCCGCTGGCGAAGACACTGATCAAGACTTTCGGCTCATTCGCCGAAGTCGTCCATGCCCCGGTGGCGCGCCTGCGCGAGGTCGACGGCGTGGGCGAGCCCGCGATCCACCAGCTCAAGCTGATCGCAGCGGCGGCGCACCGCGTCGCCAAGGGCGAGGTCAACAGCCGCAACGCGCTGTCGTCCTGGAACGAGGTGATCGACTATTGCCGCACCAGCATGGCGTTTGCCGACAAGGAGCAGTTTCGCCTGCTGTTCCTCGACAAGCGCAACCAGCTCATCGCCGACGAGGTGCAGCAGACCGGCACCGTCGACCACACCCCGGTCTATCCGCGCGAGGTGATCAAGCGCGCGCTTGAGCTATCGGCGACCGCGCTGATCCTGGTGCACAACCACCCCTCCGGCGATCCCTCGCCGTCACAGGCCGACATCCAGATGACCAAAGCGATCATCGACATCGCCAAGCCGCTCGGGATTGCCGTGCATGACCACATCATCGTCGGCAAGAGCGGACATGCGAGCCTGCGCGGGATGCGGCTGATCTAGGAAAGCATGGCCTTTCAACGCACGACAGAGATGCCACGTCAAACGCGATAGGGCCGATCGCTCAGTAGCAGTATCGCGGGTCGACCGGGACGTAGGAGCCGTCCCGGCGCTGCATGTAGCAGCCGCGCTGATAGGCGTAGTAGCCGGAGCGGCGGCGTTCGCCCTCAGAGGCGATCGCGGCGCCCGTGCCGGCACCGACGACAGCGCCGATGGCGGCGCCGCGGCCACCGCCGATGGCGCCACCCACGATCGCTCCACCGACGCCGCCGAGGATGGCACCGCCAATCGCGTCCTGCGCCACCGCCTCATGCACCGGGGCCGCGATCGCGACCGCCAGACACGCCGCCATTCCAAGACGTCCAATACGAAGACCTCGAAGCATGCTCTCGCCCTCCCTGTGGTGGAGCCAGTCATAGCGCCGGAACAGGATTCGGACCAGACAAATTGCCGACGCCGCAACTCGCGACGCTCCGCGATGGCGTCGGAAGCGCAGCGCGAAGACGGCTCAAACCGCGCTGCGTGCGATGCACGCGCCGGTCAGCTCCATCAAGCATCGACCCAGCGCTGCACGGCCTCGGCGGTGTCGGCGGGCGTGGTGTTGAAGCAGATCGCGGCGTCAGGCGCCAGGCGGTGGACGAGGTTGAGCACCTTCTCGAACAGCAACAGGCGCTCCTTCGGTTCGCGCAGGCCCGCGCCGATCACGACGCAGTCGAAGCGCTCGTCGCGCAGCGCGGCCGTGACGGCGGCCTCCGCTGCGGCGTCGAGATCGATCAGGCAGCTCGTGACCTCGTAGCCGAGATCGCGCAAACGCAAGAGCTGCGCCTCGATATAGCCGCGCACGAGGTCCGGCGTCAGTTGCGGGAATGCGCTGTAGTCGGCACTGCCGGGCTCGATGCCGATCGCGAGGACGCGCTTGGCCATACAGGGCTCCTTGCAGGGCTCCTTGCCGGACTGCCTCGCGTCGCTAACGGAGGAACAGCCCCGCCGGTTCCCTCGCGGGCGGTCGCCCCGATCCCGGTCCTGCCGCCCATTTTCCCGCCAAGGCTGTAACCCAGTTCACACGCGACGTGCCGGTGGCCTGCCAGATTTGCGGGAGATCACGCTGGCGTCACGTCCTGATCACGGCACCTGGTTCACCTTGACTGACACGGAGTTGCGATAATTCATCAATTGCGGGAGCGGAAAATGGTCTCATTCGAAAATCTGAAAAACGAATACGAGCGGAATTGGGCCAATCTCGAGATCCGGCCTTCACGCCTCTCCGACGCGAACGCGGTCGCACGCAAGGCCATCAACGGCAAGGCGACCTATCAGCAGATCGAGCGGTCGACCGGCGTCCCCTGGTATTTCGCCGCCCTCTGTCACTACCGCGAGTCCAATTTCGATTTTGACACCTATCTCGGCAACGGCGAAACGCTTCATCGCGTGACGACCGTCGTTCCGAAAGGGCGCGGTCCGTTTGCCACGTTCGTGGACGGCGCCGTGGACGCTTTCAGAATCGAAAATTTCGTCGGCGCTCACGATTGGGGGATTGCACGGATTCTGTTTCGGCTCGAAGCGTTCAACGGCTTCGGCTATCACGCCAAGGGCTGCAATTCGCCCTATCTCTATGGCGGTTCGACGCTGTATGGCCCGCCCGAGGCAAGGGCCGGCAAATTCGTCCGCGATCATGTGTTCGACCAGAACCACGTCGATTCCCAGCTCGGCACCGCGGTGATCCTGCATGCGATGATGTCGCTCGATTCCTCGATCACCCTCGACGGCAGCCCGCAATTCGCGACCCGCTCCGAACCGGAGGACGACGCGGCGTCGACGATCGTTCTCATGCAGCAGGCGCTCAACAAGCTCGGCGCCAATCCGCCGCTGGCCGAGGACGGCATCAGCGGAGCGAAGACCAGGGCCGCAGTCTCGCAGTTTCAGCAGCAGAGCGGCCTGAGGGATACCGGACTTCTCGACGGCGCCACAGTAGCCGCCCTCACGCGCGCGGCGCAGTCGGGGCCCACCAGACCGACCGGCGATGCATCCCAGATCATGAAGCGGCTGGAGGACCTCGCGCAATTGTTGCGTCCGCCGGTCGGCGGTGTGACGCCGGGAACCACGACATTGGGCAACACGCTGCCTGCCACCAGCGATCCGATCAGCCTGTTCGAACGGCTCTTTTCCCTCGTCAACAAGACAGCCCCCATGCCGGGACCAGTCACCCCGACCAGCCCCGCCCCCGTCGATCAGTTGAAGCAGGTCGTCGACCTGCTCAGCACTTTGCTCAGCAAGGACGGCAAGCCCGTCCTCGGCCAGGTCAATGGCGCGCTCGGCGACACCCTCGGCAAGCTGCTTGACGGCAAGAAGACCGCGCTCGGCATCGGCGGCTCGCTGATCACGGCGCTGCTCACTTCGGTGACGGCGAGCCCCAACGCGGGCGGTCTTGCCGGATTGCTCGGGACGATCGTGTCCGCCGTGCCGGGCCTCGGCCAGTTCGCGATGCCGATCTCCCTCGCGCTCACGGCCTGGGGCGTGCTCGGCAAGCTGGAGAAGTGGGCGCAGGGCACCGCGCCGCCGCCGAAGCCGACGACTTAGAGACGCTCCCCGCGTAGGGCCGCGGCACGGCGTTCCATCAGCGCGCGTTCACGTCCGTTGGTGGCGAGATGCGCGGCGGCTTCGAAAGCCCGCCGCGCCTCTGCGAAGCGCCCGAGCTTTTGCAGGAAGTCACCACGAACCGCCGGCAGATGGTGATAGGCCGCAAGCGCCGGCTCGCCGGCGATTTCGTCCAGCACGTCAAGCCCGGCTTGCGATCCCTCGGCCATCCCGACCGCGACCGCGCGATTGAGCTCGATGACCGGCGAGCGCAACAGCCGCGCCAATTCGGCGTAAAGCTGCGCGATGCTCCCCCAATCGGTGTTTGCGACCGACTCCGCCGTGGCGTGATGCGCCGCGATGGCGGCCTGAAGCGCGTAAAATCCTTTCGCGCCGCCGAGCTCGCCGGCACGGTCGAGCGACCGCAGGCCACGACGGATCTGCAATTGATCCCAGAGCGTGCGATCCTGGTCCATCAGCAGAATGGGATCACCATTCGCATCGGTGCGCGCATGCGCACGCGAAGCATTCAGGTCCATCAGGGCGATGAGGCCGTGAACTTCCGGCTCGTCCGGCGCCAGACCGACGAGCACCCGGCCCATGCGCAACGCCTCGTCGCAGAGCTGCGGCCGCAACCATTCCTCTCCCCGCGCCGCGAGGTAGCCCTCGTTGAAGATCAGATAGACGACCTCCAGCACCGAGGCGAGACGCTCTGACAACGCTTCGCCGCTCGGCGTCTCATAGGCGAGGCCGGATCCTGACAGGGTCCGTTTGGCACGGACGATGCGCTGGGAGACGGTTGCTTCCGGCACGAGATAGGCGCGCGCGATTTCTGATGTGGTCAAGCCGCAGATCATGCGCAGCGCCAGCGCCGCGCGGGCCTCGCGTGACAGGATCGGATGACAGGCCGTGAAGATCAGCCGCAACAATTCGTCGCCGATGTCGTCGTCGAGCGCGGCATCGAAATCCGGCACGGCCGCCTGCTCCTGCAACATGTCCCGCGCCAGCATGTCGTGCTTGTCCGCGAGCATCTTGCCGCGGCGCAGATGATCCAAAGTGCGGCGCCTGGCGATCGTCATGAGCCAGGCGCCGGGATTTTCGGGCACGCCGATGATGGGCCAGGATTCCAGCGCCGCAACCAGCGCGTCCTGGGTCAGCTCTTCCGCCAGCGGCACGTCGCGCAGCATCCGCGACAGCGTGGCGATCAGCCGCGGCTGCACGACGCGCCAAGTGGCGCGGATGACGCGATCGATGTCGGTGTCGGCGGCCGTCATCGCCGCCGAAAGAGACGAGCGGTGCTGTCCATCAGGCGTGGGCGGCTACCCCTGCACGCGCGTTGACCTCACAGGCCACGTCCATACCCGGCGTGGCGAATGCCCGTAATTCGCAGGTGCCTTCCCAGCCGGGCATGTGGTCGAGGTGCAACTGCATGAATTCCTTGGCCATCGCCAGGGCCTCGTCCTTGTCGCGCAATTCGAAAATGGCATAGCCGCCGATCACCT
Organism: Bradyrhizobium nivariense; assembly: GCF_029846715.1. Lineage (GTDB taxonomy): Bacteria > Pseudomonadota > Alphaproteobacteria > Rhizobiales > Xanthobacteraceae > Bradyrhizobium. The sequence goes on along the minus strand of NZ_JARVWW010000020.1, from coordinate 87,204 downwards.
CCTTGGCCTCCACGAACGGGCCGTCGATGACGCTGAGCTCGCCGTCCGCGACATACACCCGCGCGCCGGTCGCAAGCGGCATCAGGCCGCCATTGTCGAGCATCCGGCCGGCCTTGATCTCCCGTTCGGAGATCCTTTGCATCGCCTCCGCCAGCGCCGGGGACGGCCCTGCCAGGGGCTTCGGGGAAGTAACGATGTACATGAAGCGCATGCAAAACTCCTGTTGAGGCGAGACGCGGCCGGTTCGGCCGCGAAATCAGCTCGCTATTGGGATGACGATCCAGCCGGCGCCGGATCGACATCAGCAACGGAAAAATTGCGAGGCCGGGCGAACGCTACTGCCGCAGCATGATCAGGGGATCGGCGGTGTCAGGGACGCGCCGCCATTGCGCGTTGTCGTCGGCCTCGAACTGCCAGGCCTCGCCGGCCTTCGACAGCAGGATGATCTGGCCGCGCTCGAGCCGCCATTGCGTCGGGTTGAATTGCGCGATCGCCGCATCGCATTTCGGCTTGAGGAAGACCTGGAAATTGTCGGGCCCGGCTTCCGTGTTGGTCAGCGTCAGCCCGCAGACCGGCTGGCCGTTGCCCCGCACGATCGACCAATCGCCGATCATCTGGTCCATCGACTTCGCCATCGAGCGGGCTGCGGCGAGGTCTTGCAGGATGTAGACGCCCTCGCCTTGCCGCAGGCCCTCGAAGATGCCGGCCTCGACCTCGGTGAAGTCGATCACGGCTTCACCGGTCGCATCCTGCAAACGGACGATGTCGAGACCCTTGACGCTCCAGGCCACGATATCCTTGGTGAAAGGCAGCGCGGCCTTGCAGGCCGGCTCCAGTTCGAGCTTGAAGCCTTGAGCCGCGGCGTCGGCCTTGAGCGTGACGACGCAGGTCTTGCTGCGCTCGGTGGTCGAGAGCTCCCACTGCCCGGGCATCTCCTTCTTCAGGGTCGTCGTATCCTGCGCACGCGCAGTGGTGATCGCGGCAACAGCCGCGATCATCAATGTAACGACCCGAAGAGCTCTCATCAGCGCCCCTTGAACGGCGTTTCCGCAACCGGCGTCAACGGCGCCTTGCCGGCGAACCATGACTTGAGGTTGTCGACCACGAGCTGATCCATCGCGTTGCGCGTCACCACCGAGGCCGAGCCGATATGCGGCAACAGCACGACGTTCTGCATGGTCTTGAGCTCGTCCGGCACGTTCGGCTCGGCCGCGAACACGTCGAGACCAGCGGCAAGAATAGTGCCGGACTTGAGCGCCTGGACCAGCGCCGGTTCGTCGATCACAGAGCCGCGCGCGACGTTGACCAGCACGCCGCGCGGGCCGAGCGCCTTCAGCACCTCGGCGTTGATCATCTTTTCGGTAGCAGCGCCACCGGGGACGATCACCATCAGCGTGTCCACCGCCTTCGCCATCTCGATCAGGTCAGGGTAGTGCTTGTAGGAGACCTCCTTGGACGGATTGCGGGTGTGATAGACCACCGGCACCAACGAGGCGTCGAGCCGGCGCGCGATCGCCTGGCCGATCCGGCCCATGCCGACGATGCCGACCTTGCGGTCGCGCAGCGAGCCGACGCTGAGCGGATAGTTCTGCGTCTGCCAGAGGCCGGAGCGCACATAACGGTCGGCCTTGATGAACTCGCGCACGGTGGAGATCAGAAGGCCCATCGCGACGTCGGCGACCTCCTCGGTCAGCACGTCGGGCGTGTTGGTGACGATGATGTTGTGCTCGGCGGCGTATTTGGCGTCGATGTGGTCGTAGCCGACGCCGAAGCTTGCCACCATCTCGATCTTGGGCAATTGCGACAGCGAATCCTTGTCAGCGCGGACGGTGTGATAGGTCACCGCCACGCCGCGGATCTTTTCGCGGACCGCCGGTGTCAGCCGCTCGAGATCGCCCCGCGTCTCCGCCTTGTGCACGACGAAATGATCGGAAAACCCGTTATCGAGGATCGGCCGGACCGGCCCATAAATCAGAAGGTCGATCTTTTCGGACGAAATCGAACCGGTGGTCATCAGTTGTCCTTTCCAAGCGCGCTCTCATGCCAGCGCCGTAAAACGAGGTGGGAAACTAGCGCCAGCACCCCATAGATGACAATCCCGGCCAGCGACAACAACAGCAGCGCTGCGAACATGCGGGGTATGTTCAACCGGTAGCCGGATTCGGCGATCCTGTAGGCGAGCCCGGAGCCGGCGCCGGCCGTTCCCGCCGCGATCTCGGCCACGACCGCGCCGATCAGCGACAGGCCGCCGGCGATGCGCAGGCCGCCGAGGATATAAGGCAGCGCCGCGGGCAGCTTGAGAAAGCGCAGGGTCTGTTGTGGCGAGGCGCCATAGAGCCGGAACAGGCCTGAGAGGTTGCGATCGACCGAATTGAGCCCGAGCGTGGTGTTCGACAGCACCGGGAAAAAGGCGACGATGAAGGCGCAGACCACGACCGCGGTCTGCTGCTCCAGATAGATCAGCAGCAGCGGCGCGATCGCGATGACAGGGGTGACCTGAAGCACCACGGCATAGGGGAATAGCGATGCTTCCACCCATTTCGACTGGTTGAACAGCAGCGCCAGCGCGATGCCGCCGATGCTGGCGGCGACAAAACCTTCAAGCGTGGTCAGCAGCGTCGCGGCGAGCGATTGTGACAGCACCTCCCAGTCCTTGACCAGAGTCAGGAAAATGACGGAGGGCGCCGGCAGCACGTAAGGCGGGATGTCCTTGATGCGGACCACGAGCTCCCAGGCGAGAAGTCCCGCCGCGAACACGATGACGGGCAGCACGAAGCGCAACGCGCGTTTTGCGCCGGACGGCTTCGCAGTGACGGTAGCTTGCGCATTCATAGCGTCGACTGCCCTGAATAGGACGGCGCCAGCGCGGCCGACACTTTCCGGCAATAATCGGAATAGGCGACTGAAGTACGAAACTCCTCGCCGCGCGGCTCGACAGTCTCGATGCGGATGTCGGCCTGGATGCGGCCTGGCCGCGCCGTCATGACCACCACGCGCTGCGACAGATAGACGGATTCGAACACCGAATGAGTGACGAAGATGACGGTCTTGCGAAGGCTGCGCCACAGCGCGAGCAAATCGTCGTTGAGGCGGAAGCGCGTGATCTCGTCGAGCGCCGCGAACGGCTCATCCATCAGGAGGATATCAGGATCCGTGACGAGCGCGCGCGCCAGCGACACCCGCATCTTCATGCCGCCGGAGAGCTCGCGGGGGAAAGCCTCGGCGAAATCGGCAAGCCCGACGCTCGCCAGCGCCTCGTCGGCACGCGCGCGCGCGTCCGCCTTCGGCACGCCTGCGAGCCTCAGGGGCAGCCGCACGTTCTCGCGCACGCTGGTCCAGGGCATCAGGGTCGGCTCCTGAAACACGAAGCCGATGCCGTGACCTGGCTGAACATGGCCCGGCTGCGCCGCGCCCTCGTGACGCGCCAGCCTCACGATACCGGACGACGGCGCGCTGAGCTCGGCGATCAGCCGCAGCGCGGTGGACTTGCCGCAGCCGGACGGCCCCAGCAGCGAGATGAACTCGCCCTTGCGCACGGCAAGATCGAGTGGGCCGAGCGCCATCACGCCGTTGTCATAGGCCTTCGTCACGCCGCGCAGGCTGACGGCCAGGGCCGTCAGGCCGGTCTCGACCCCCGCCGAAGTTTTGACTGACGACATCGACCTTGCGCTACGGCTTGCTCGGGCGCAGCTCGACGCCGACGCCCTTGTTGACGAAGCGCAGCGTATAGGATCTGCGGAAGTCGAGGTCCGGCTTCACGACGCCCGCCTTCACCATCTTGTTGAAGAAGGAGGTGTAGCGATCGTCGCTCATCGCGCCGATGCCGTTCTTCAGCGACTCGCCGGAATCGACGATACCGTATTCCTTCATCTTGCCGACGGAATAGGCCAGCAGCTCGTCGGTCATCTCCGGATTGAGCTTCTTGATCATGGCATTGCCCGCGGAATTGTCACGGTAGATGTAATTGTACCAGCCGATCATGGAGGCATCGACGAAGCGCTGCACCAGGTCGGGCTTCTTCTCGACCACGTCGCGGCGGGTCTCGATCAGGGTCGAATAGGTGTTGAAGCCGTAATCGGCGAGCAGCAGCACGTTGGGCTTGAACCCGGCGGCCTTCTCGACCGCGAACGGCTCGGAGGTGACGTAGCCCTGCATCGCGCTCTTGGGATTGGCGATGAAGGGCTGCGGATTGAAATTATAGGGGCGAACATTCTTCTCGCTGAAACCGTATTCGGACTTCAGCCACTGGAAATAGCTGGTCATGCCCTCCTTGGAGACGAACAGCGTCAGCGGCTTGAGGTCCTCGATCCTGGCGACCTTGGCGTCGGGCTGCGTCAGCATCACCTGCGGATCCTTCTGGAAGACCGCGGCGATCGTCACGACCGGGACGTTGTTGGCGACCGCGTCGAACGACATCAGCGTGTTCGCGGCCATGAAGAAATCGATCTTGCCGGCGATCAGGAGCATCCGGTTGTTCTCGTTGGGCCCGCCGGGGACGATGGTGACGTCGAGCCCGTAGCGCTTGTAGGTGCCGTCGGCGACGGCCTGGAAAAAGCCGCCGTGCTCGGCTTCTGCGACCCAGTTGGTGCCGAAGGTGACCTTGTCCAGCGTCTCGGCACGCACGGGCAGGGCCGCGAGAGAAGCGGCCACCAGGGCCCCCGTTAACGCTCGCCGCGGATGGATGGGGCGCATGATTGGACTCCGTCGATCGTTCCGGCCCATGATAAGCAAGAAATTTCGGGAGACGCGGCCGGCCGGGCAGCGTCCCCCGAAGAGCTCCAAATTACGTTACAAATCGGCGCAAAGAAACCTCGATGAATTCGTCCCTGCCCCGCGACTGGACCGACATCAACTGGAGCGAGATCGCGCCCTCGGAACCGTCGCGCTGGATCGCGGTGCTGCCGCTGGCGGCGACCGAGCAGCACGGCCCGCATCTGCCGCTCGAGACCGACGTGCTGATCGCGGACGCCTATCTGGCGCGCGTGCGCGAGCTTCTGCCCGAGAGCATTCCGGCGATATTCCTGCCCGTTGAACCGGTCGGGATTTCCACCGAGCATATCGACTATCCGGGCACGCAGACGCTGCCGACTGAAATCGCGCTGAAGCGATGGACAGGGATCGGCGAGGACGTCGCGCGGCGCGGATTGAAGAAGCTCGTCATCATCACCAGCCATGGCGGCAACAGCGCGGCAATGATGCTGATCGCCCAGGATCTGCGCGCGCATCACAAGCTGCTCGTGGTGACGACGTCGTGGTCGCGCCTGTCGGGCGCGAGCGAACTGTTTCCGGCGGACGAAGTGCGCCACGGCATTCATGGCGGCGCGGTCGAGACCTCGATCATGCTGGCGCGCTATCCCGAACAGGTGCGCATGAATGCAATCGCGGATTTTCCCGCGAGCAGCATCGCCATGGAGCAGCAATATCGCTGGCTGTCGACGCAGCGGCCCGCACCGTTCGCCTGGCAGGCGCAGGATCTCCACGCGAGCGGCGCTGTCGGCAACGCGACGCTGGCCGTCCCCGACAAGGGCGAGCAGCTGATCGACCAGGGCGCCCGCGCCTTCTGCGAGCTGCTTGCCGAGGTTGATAACTTCGACGTGAACAGGCTCGCCAAAGGCCCGCTCGGCTAGCTTGCATCTCATTGTAATCATTCAGGAAGGAGTCGGACTTCCCGACTGGATTCGCGGCCTTCGAACCGGATTCGAGGAGCCTCCGTCCAACTGGGCACGCGGGCCACAACGGACCGCCTCAACCCGGATGGAGTTTCAAATGTCGATCAAGACCAAGATTTTCGCCGTCGCTCTCGCTGCCCTCGCCGTCACCGGCAGCATCGTGTCCACCACCTCGCAGGCCGAAGCCAAGCAGCCCGGCTGGGTCTGGGGTGTGGGTGCCGGCATCGCCACCGCCGCCGTCGTCGGCTCCGCGATCGCCGCCAGCAACGACCCTTATTACAACGGCTATCACCGCTGCGGCTGGGTCGCCCAGTACAACGCCTTCGGCCAGTACGTTGGCCGCGTTCGCAGCTGCTACTGATTTGGGTAGCTGAGGCCGATCTCACGTGGATCCTGCGTCCGACACGGGCGCCTCATCCACCCCGTGTCGTGCCCCGACCCCGCCCGGATGTCCCCCCGGGCGGGGTCAACTGTTTTGGGCCTCGGGAATTTGTTGCAGTCCCGTCACACAGCGGTGCGAACCATCCCCTGCGGCAATCTGCACTAGTTGCTATTGCGAATTAATCGCAATAAGGTTCGCAACAAGCTCAGGGGCTTGGGAAGAAGTCGCACCGGATCGAGATCATCTCACCCGGTCGCGGGAGTACCTAAGATCTGATGACAGGGTCGCCGCGAATCGGCAGGGATATCGCGGCGGATGGGACACATTCGTGTTTGGGGGCGTGCGTTTTGACGTTGAGAGGTCACCGACACCGGTATTTGCGGACGGCCGCGGCGATTGCCTCGGGCGTGCTGGCTTTTGCAGCCGCCGGCCATGCGGCTGATCTGCCGTTGAAGGCGCCGGCGCTGAAAGCCGTCTATGACTGGACGGGCCTCTATATCGGTGCACACGCCGGCTACAGCCTCGGCTCGTCGCGCTTTGCGCTGAACGACGGCGCTGCGATTAGCGACAGCGGCGTCTTCAGCGGCATGATCGGCGGCGTGCAGGCCGGCTACAATTACCGGCTCAACTCCGGTTGGCTGGTCGGCGTCGAAGGCGATTTTTCGTTTCCGAACTACATCATCTCGAACTCGATCGTCTCCTTCCTGGCGACACCCGCCAACACGGTCACGCAGCAATGGGACTACACCGCGAGCCTGCGCGGCCGCGTCGGCTACACCAGCGGTGCCTGGCTGGTCTACGCCACCGGCGGCTTTGCATGGATGGGCGAACGCTATTTCGACACGCCGGCCGCAGGCGAAGTCCCGAAAATCCTGAACACGCGGCCCGGCTGGATCGCGGGTGCCGGCATCGAATACGGCTTCGCGCCGCATTGGAGCGCGCGGCTGGAATATCTCTACAGCCGCTTCGACGGCGCCAACGTCGCCTTCTCCACAGGCGCCCAATACACCTCTTCATCACTTGACTTTCAGTCGATCCGGCTCGGCCTCAATCGCAAGGTCGATTGGCCGGGCATGCCGAGCTATGATCCCAAGAGCGCGCTGACCGACACTGAATCCGATCGCTGGGAGATCCACGGCCAGAGCACTTATCTGCCGCAAGGCTATCCGTCGTTCCCCGCCCGCTACAGCGGAGCGAACTCTCTGTCTCCCTCGGCGCAGGCCAAGGCAACCTGGAGCAACAGCCTGTTCCTGAACGCGCGGCTGTGGGACGGCGGCGAGGTCTATTACAATCCCGAACTGCTCCAGGGTTTTGGATTGAACGACACGGTCGGCGCGGCAGGCTTCCCCAATGGCGAAGCGCAGAAGTCGAACTTTCCCTATCCGCATTACAACACCTCGCGCCTGTTCGTGCGCCAGACGTTCGGCTTTGGCGGCGAGCAGGAAGAGCTCGCCAGCGGCCAGTTGCAGCTTGGGCAGAAGGTCGATGTTTCCAGGCTCACGGTGCAGGCCGGCAAATTCGGGGTGGTCGACGTGTTCGACGGCAATGCCTACGCCAAGGACACCCGCAAGGATTTCATGAACTGGTCGCTGTGGGCGCCGGGCGCCTTCGACTATTCCGCCGACAAGGTCGGCCTCACCTACGGCGTCACCGCCGAGCTCAACCAGAGGCAATGGGCGCTGCGCGGCGGCTATTTCCTGATGGTCGCGGAGCCCAATTCAAATCATTTCGACACCAAGGTCGGGGAGCGCGGCCAGTACGTGGTCGAGCTCGAAACGCGGTTCTCGCTGTTCGGCCAACCCGGCAAGCTCAGGACCATGGGCTGGCTCGACAGCGCCAATATGGGAAGCTTCCGCGAGACGCTGGACAATCCCGCGCTGAATCTCGACATCGCACAGACCCGGCGCGGCCGCGTCAAGGTCGGCTATGTCGTCAATCTCGAGCAGGCGATCACGGACGATGTCGGGCTGTTCGGCCGCTGGAGCTGGAACGACGGCAAGTCCGAAACGGTTGCCTTCACCGATATCAACCGCAGCCTGTCCGGCGGCCTGTCGATCAAGGGCACGAAATGGGGCCGGCCCGACGACGTGGTCGGCGTCGGCGGCGCCATCAATGCTATCTCGCAGGACTATCGCGACTTCCTCGCCGCCGGCGGCCTCGGTGTTCTCATCGGCGACGGCGCGCTCAACTACCGCAAGGAGCGCATCCTCGAAACCTATTACGCCTACGCGCTGAACAAGAATCTCACCCTCACCGCGGACTACCAGCTCATCGTCAACCCCGCCTACAATGCCGACCGTGGACCGGTGTCGGTGTTTTCGGGACGGCTGCACGGCGAGTTCTGATCGCGACTCAGAACAGCAGCGCGACGCCGGAGACGAACAGCAGCGCGAGCACGATCTTGCGGAACATCGCCTCATCGATCCGGCCGAACAGCTTCAGCCCGAGCCACGTCCCGGCAAACAGAAACGGCAGGCCGAGCGCAAACAGCTTTGCGGTGTCGAGCGTGAGCGCCCCCTTGGCGCCCAGCAGGAGCGCCGCCATGGCGAACACCACGACTGCGACGGGCTGGAAGGTCGCGCGCTGGACGTCCTTGGGCAGGCCACGCAGATTGCACCAGATGGTGATGATGATGCCGGCAAGGCCGGTCAGCCCGCCGAGCAGGCCGTTGACGAAACCAATCGACATGTCGGCGGTGCGCGGCACGATTGTCGCGACCTTGAGCTGCGGCCTGAAGAACGCATAGAGGCTGTAGACGATCAGGATCGCCCCAACCGCGATGCGGACGCTGTTCGGGTCAGCCCAGGTCAGAAGCGACACGCCGACCGGCACGCCAAGGACGGCGCCGACCATGAACGGCCACAGCCGGCGCCAGTCGAGCGCGCTGCGCAATTTCCAGACTGAGTAGCCCTGCACCAGAAGTCCGAAGCCGACGATCAGGCTCGCGCTCTGAAGCGGCGTCAGCACATAGAGCCACAGCGACGCCGCGACCAGGCCGAAGGCAAAGCCGGAGAGGCCGGCGACGAACGCGCCGGCGAAGGTGGCCATCAGGAAAAGGGTAAGCTCGATCGTGATCCCGTCCATTGCTCGCTCCAAACATCAGCGAGCAGCGCTTGCGTGGGATCACCCACTTCACGGGGAGGCTGCGACACCCCCAGGCTGGGAAGCCTAGGTGAAGCCGGCTGCTTCCACAATGACCATGTTACGCGGCCCGGATCGCGTCCAGAAACTTCCCAACCTCGACCTTGAGGCGGCTGCTCTCGCCGGACAGCGATCTCGCAGACGCAAGCACGTTGGAGGAAGCCGATCCGGTCTGGCTCGCGCCGCGCTGCACGTCGACGATGCTGGCGGAGACCTGCTGGGTGCCGCGTGCCGCCTGCTGCACGTTGCGGGAAATCTCCCGCGTCGCCGCGCCCTGCTCCTCGACCGCCGAGGCGATCGCCGATGCGATCTCGGACATGCGGGTGATGGTGTCGCCGATCGCCTTGATGGCGCCGACGGAATCCTCCGTCGCGCTCTGGATTCCCGTGATCTGCTGGCCGATCTCGCCGGTGGCCTTGGCGGTCTGCTCGGCCAGCGCCTTGACCTCGGAGGCGACCACGGCGAAGCCGCGCCCGGCCTCGCCGGCGCGCGCCGCCTCGATGGTCGCATTGAGTGCCAGAAGATTGGTCTGGCCCGCGATCTGGCTGATGAGCTCGACCACGTCGCCGATCCGGCCGGCAGCCTTGGCGAGCTCGCCGACATAGTCGTTGGTTCGCCCTGCCTGCTGCACCGCTTCGCTGGCGACGCGCGCGGAGTCCTGGACCTGCCGGCTGATCTCGTCGACCGAGGACGCCATTTCCTCCGCGGCCGCGGCAACGGTCTGCACATTGGTGGAGGCCTGCTCGGAGGCGGCCGCGACGGTCGCGGTGACCTTTTCCGATTGATCGGCGGTGCTCGTCAGCGTTCCCGCCGACACTTCCAGCTCCGACGATGCCGACGACACTGTGTTGATGACGTCGCCGATCATGGCCTCGAAGTCGCGCGCGATCTGGTCCATGCGCTGGCTGCGCCGGAGCTTCGCCTCGGCTTCGACCGCGGCTGCCTCGTCGGCGGCCTTCTTGGCGACCAGCGAATCCTTGAAGTGCTGGAGCGAGCCCGCCACCTGGCTGATCTCGTCATTGCGGCCCGTCACGGGAATCTCGATCTCGTGCTGTCCGGCGGCGAGCGTTGCGATCACATTCGCGAGCCGGCTCAGCGGCGTCACCACGCGGCTGCGCAGCATCATGGTCACGCCACCGAGCGTCCCCAGCAGCGCCAGCACTGCAACGCCCGCGAGCGCGAGCATCGCCAGCGCGCCGTCGCGCGAGGCCGAGGCGCGCTCGGCAGCTTCCGCCAGCGCGGCGTCGCGCACGCCGTAGAACATCTGGATGGCCGGCACGATCACGTTGGCGAGCTCCTCGGCGTTGATGCCGTACTTGCCGTCGCTCCGGGCCGCGGGCATCTCCTTGTCCACGGCAGAAGCTGCTCTTCCGAAATAAGATTCCGTCGCCGCCTTCAGCGCGGTGGCGATGCGGGGCGGGCTTCCGAGCTGGTCGATGCCGGCCTCGATGCGCTCGCGGTCGGCCTCTACCCGCCCCTGCATACGATCCATCAGCGAGAATTCGGCCGCCGTGAGCGGTCGGCGTGCGCTCAGCGCCGGCGACAGCGTGGCAGCGCGGCTCCCGGCCGAGACGCGCAGATCCTGCGCCGTTCGCGCCAGGCTCAACAGCGCCGCAAGCGAGGAATCGGCATTGATGACCTTTGCTTCGAGCCGGTTCATGATCGGCTCGATATTGCCGATGACCTCGGCAACGCCCGGAAGGAAGCCCTTGATCACAGCGCTGTCGCGCGCCGCCAGGGGAACGCTCATCGCGCGATCCGCCGCCGTGTAGATATCCTTGAGCCGCCGCGCGGTACGGTCCAGGTTTTCGATCATCGCTCCGGCGTCATCCAGCACCATGATGGCGCGACTTGCCCCCTCGAATGCGGCATCGGCCGCTTTCGCGGCCTTCGCGGCAGCTTCGATCTGGACCTGAGTCGCAGGGTTCTCCTGGAAGATCGGGGAGATGTAGGGAGCGCGAAGGCCGGCGACCTGCTGGCTGACCATCAGGGTCGCACCAAAAGCGTCGACCGTCTTGATCGCGTCGGAGCGGTTCGTGAAGATGCGCGTCTGAGGTACGAGCACCTCGGCGCCAAGGATGACTGCAAAAACCGTCACCGTCAGCATCGACAGTGCGAAAAGCTTCCCGATCCGCATCCTGGTCCCCGAATACATTTCTACAAATGTCGAAAACCTAGCTTCCGGCCACTAAGAGCCGGTTAAGCAAGGACATGCCCGTAGTTCCGCGGGGCGGCAGCGTCGCGGGCCTTTCGGAACACAGTGTCGCACCGAGGTTCCTCGCGGTGCCGAATGCGACAGAATCGTCGGCATTTCTTCCCCGAATACCTATATCAATGCCCTGTGCCGCTATCTGGCCACACTCCCTTACCTCGGAATGTCAATGCTCTCCGTCGAACTCGCTATCGTCGTTGTCCTGATCGTCATCAACGGCTTGCTGTCCATGTCCGAGCTGGCCGTGGTCTCGTCACGCCCGGCCCGGCTGTCAATGCTCGCCGCCAAGGGCGTACGCGGCGCCGAGCGGGCGCTGACGCTCGCGGCCGATCCCGGCAAATTCCTCTCGACAGTGCAGATCGGGATCACGCTGGTCGGCGTACTCTCCGGCGCGTTCTCGGGCGCGACGCTCGGACAGCGGCTGACGCAATGGCTGCTCGAGCTCGGCCTGTCCGCAGGGATTGCCGACATCGTCGGCGTCGGCATCGTGGTCACGCTCATCACCTACGCCACCCTGATCGTCGGCGAGCTGGTGCCGAAGCAGGTGGCGCTGCGCGACCCCGAGAGCATCGCGGTCAGGGTCGCGCCTGCGATGCACCTTCTGGCGCGGATCTCGCTGCCGCTCGTTTTCCTGCTCGATCTCTCCGGCAAGCTGATCCTCTCGCTGCTCGGCCGCGGCGGCAAGGCCGAGGAGAAGGTCTCGGAGGACGAGATCCATCATCTCGTCAGCGAGGCCGAGAGCGCGGGCGTGCTGGAATCCGGCGAAAAGGAGATGATCGCAGGCGTGATGCGGCTCGGCGACCGGCCGGTCGGCGCGATCATGACGCCGCGCACGGAGGTCAACGAGATCGACCTGCGCGATGCACCGGAGATCATTCAAGCGACCATCGCGAAGAGTCCGCATTCGCGCTTTCCCGTGTCCGACGGCGACCGCGACAAGCCGATTGGCGTGCTCCAGGCCAAGGACCTGCTGGTCGCCTACATGAACGAGCGCACGCCGGATTTGCGCGTGCTGGTTCGCGAGGCGCCTGGCATTCCTGCGTCGGCGGATGCCCGCGACGTGCTGGCAATCCTGAAGGCTGCGCCGGTGCATGTCGGCCTCGTCTACGACGAATACGGCGCCTTCGAAGGCATCGTGACGACGGCTGACATTCTGGAATCGATCGTCGGCGCCTTCCATTCCGAGGAAGGCCCGCCGGAACCGGCCTACGTCAAGCGCGCTGACGATTCGCTGCTGATCTCAGGCTGGATGCCAGTCGACGAGTTCGGCGAGCTGCTCGGCATCGAACTGCCGCCGCACCGCTACAACACTGTCGCCGGCCTCGTGCTGCAACAGTTCAACGTGCTGCCTGATGTCGGCGACGCCTTCGACCTCGGCGGCTGGCACGTCGAGGTGGTCGATCTCGACGGGCGGAGGATCGACAAGATTCTGGCGAGCCGGAGCGGCGAGAAGGCGGCGGCGTGAGTAACGCCACTCGTCGTCCCGGCGAAGGCCGGGATGACAGCGGAGATTGTGGCTTGCGCTCAGGCCAGATCCAACACCCTCACCCGAACCTCACCCCGATCCGCTTTTCCTTGCGCCAGACCACGGTGCAGCCGAGATGCGTCCGTCAGCCTGAACGAACAGGGGAAATGGTCGGGGATGCCGACGGGGCTGGTGACGTCGAGCGCGGCGCCGGTATCGGACAGGTTGCGGACGGTGCAGTCGATCGCGCCGCCGCCGAACTCGATCGTCGCGGCCTTCAGCACGCGATGCCTGCCTCTATTGCGTCGCTCGTCCATAGGGCCAACTTACACCCAAGCTGACACAGACATTAAGATGCAATCCGGCTCCCGTTAAATTTACGCGCGATCAGACCTCGCGATATCATCTGGCGGTATCATATGGTGGGCCGGCGCCCTACGGCGCCGGCTGGAACGTCTCCGTCCGCGCCATCCGCCAGGCGTCGCGGAAGCGTGGGTCTTCGGTGCCTTCGAGCAGCTCGCCCGGACGCAGCGACGGATAAAGCTGCGCGAAGGATTTCACCTGGGTCGTCGACGTCCGCTGGCTGAAGTGGATCGGGCGCAGCTGCTGCGGATGTTCGAGGCCGGCCGCGGCGATCAGCTCGGTCAGCGAGTACAGCGTCGCATGGTGATAATTGTGCACGCGGTCGATCTTCAGCGGCACGTAGAGCGCGCGCGCCCGCGTCGGGTCCTGGGTCGCGACGCCGGTCGGGCAGCGGTCGGTGTGGCAGCTCAGCGACTGGATGCAGCCGAGCGAGAACATGAAGCCGCGCGCCGAATTGCACCAGTCGGCACCGATCGCCATTGCGCGCGCCATGTCGAAGGCGGTGGCGATCTTGCCGGACGCGCCGATCTTGATGCGGTCGCGCGCGTTGATGCCGATCAGCGCGTTGTGGACAAAATTGACACCCTCGCGCATCGGCATGCCCAGATGGTCCATGAACTCCAGCGGCGCTGCGCCGGTGCCGCCCTCGTTGCCGTCGACGACGATGAAATCAGGATAGATGCCGGTCTCGATCATCGCCTTGCAGATCGCCAGAAACTCCCAGGGATGGCCGATGCACAGCTTGAAGCCGGTCGGCTTGCCGCCGCAGAGGCGGCGCATCTCGCCGATGAACTGCATCATCCCGGTCGGCGTCGAGAAGGCGCGGTGCGAGGCCGGCGAGATGCAATCCTCGCCCATCGCGACGCCGCGGATCTTGGAAATTTCCTCCGAGACTTTCGCCGCCGGCAGCACGCCGCCATGGCCGGGCTTGGCGCCCTGGCTGATCTTGAGCTCGACCATTTTGATCTGGTCCTGGCTCGCGACGCGCGCGAACGCTTCGGGATCGAAGGTGCCGTCGAGATGACGACAGCCGAAATAGCCCGAGCCGATCTCCCAGATGACGTCGCCGCCCATCTCTGCGTGATAGGGACTGAAGCCGCCCTCGCCGGTGTCGTGCGCGAAGCTGCCCTTCTTCGCGCCGGCATTCAGCGCGCGCACGGCGTTCGGGCTGAGCGCGCCAAAACTCATCGCCGAGATGTTGAATACCGAGGCCGAATAGGGCTTCGCGCAATCCGGCCCGCCGATGGTGACGCGGAATTTCTCGTCGGCATGCGTCTTCGGCGAGACCGAGTGATGCATCCACTCATAGCCCTCGCGGTAGACGTCCTCCTGGGTGCCGAACGGGCGCTTGTCGAGCTGCATCTTGGCGCGCTGATAGACCACCGCACGGATGTCGCGCGAGAACGGCATGCCGTCCTTCTCGCTCTCGAAGAAATATTGCCGCATCTCCGGGCGTATCTCTTCGAGCAGAAAGCGGATATGCGCCGAGATCGGGTAGTTGCGCAGAACGGCGTGGCCCTTCTGCATGAGGTCGCGGACGCCAAGCAGTGTCAACGCGCCGAAGATCAGGATCGGGATCAGCAGGATGTCGAAGATCTTGCCATCGGCGAAGCCGATGCCGATCAGCAGCGCCGTGACCACCGCGCAGATGGTCAGGACGATGAAGCGCGGGGAGAATGGCAGCAGCAGGGTTTCCATGATCCCCTCTTCCGCCAGCGGCAACCGTTTGGTCGATAAGTTGGGCGATTCCTGCGTCTTATTCTCGTCGGCCACGATTCCCATCCTCTCGCCAGCATGAGGCGGTACGATACGCCCGCGCCTGTCATACGGATATGACGTGGCCCTTGTTTCAGGCTAGCGAATTCGGCGGAGACAAATCAATCAGCCCGATGGCTGGGCTTTTGCAGTGCAGCAGAGGACAGGACAATGACCCTGTGGCATCGCCTCGTGCGGGGTACGCTGGAACGGGCTGTCTGGTTCGGGAATGTCGCGGGCTGAGAAGTAGAATGTGGGTCGTGAGGCGGGTCGGCGACCACACTCACCGCCGTCGTCCCGGCCTAGTGCGCAATTGCGCACTAGCAGTCTGCTGAAGAACCCCCTCGCCACGGAGGGGGCTTGATGATTCACTTTATCCATCTCGAATCGTCAGAGGCGATCATGCGCGGCAGGTTTAAGGACCAGGGCGGCCTGTTTTCGTACATCGCGCCCGATAAGCGTGTGCCAGCGAACCATCCGCTGCGGAAGGTCCGGGAACTTGTCCGGAATGTTTTGAGTGATTTGAACCGCAGCCTTGGGAGGCTCTACGCCAGCGAGGGGCGTCCTTCGATCCCGCCGGAGCAATTGCTGAGCGCCTTGCTGTTGCAGGTGTTCTACGGCATCCGCTCGGAACGCCAATTGATGGAGCAACTGGACTACAATCTTTTGTACCGCTGGTTCGTGGGACTGTCGCCGGACGATCCAGTCTGGGACCCGACGACCTTCACCAAGAACCGGGAGCGGCTGCAGAACGGCGATGTGTTCACGAAGTTCATGGCCAGGCTTCTGAACCATCCGCAGGTCAAACCCCTATTGTCGGACGAGCACTTCTCGGTAGATGGAACACTGATCGAAGCCTGGGCTTCACAGAAGAGCTTTCGTCCCAAGGACGGCAGCGGTGACGATGATGACGGCGCCAACTTCCACGGCCAGAAGCGCAAGAACGACACCCATGCCAGCACCAGCGATCCGGACAGCAGGCTTTATCGCAAGGCAGCCGGACGGGAGGCCAAGCTTTGCTATATGGGCCACGCCACCATGGAGAATCGGCATGGGCTGGCGGTGGGCGGCAGGGTCACGCATGCCAATGGCACCGCCGAACGCCGGGCTTCGGAGACCATGCTGAAGGCAAGACGCAAAGCCGCGGGCCGCCGCATCACGGCCGGTGAGGACAAGGCGTACGATACCGCCGATCATGTCGCCAATCTTCGCGCCATCGGCGTGACGCCGCATGTGACACAGAACCGGGCCGTCACCAAGACCGGCAAGACCCGCAACAGCGCGATCGACGAACGAACCACGCGGCATCAGGGTTATGGCATGTCGCAATCACGCCGAGCCATGGTCGAGTGCATCTTCGGCTGGGGCAAGCAGCACGGGACAATGCGCAAGACCAAACATCGCGGCATCGCTCGGGTCGCCGCCGACTTCCTGCTCAATCTGATCGCCTACAACCTGATCCGCATTCCCAAACTACTTGCCACATAGCCACCCCGCGCCGGGGTAACCCGGCGCCAAGCCGAACACGACATCCAACCTCCAGCGCTCCGCCCCGACAGCGACCGAACAAAGACAAGAAAACTCTCGACTTCATAGTTTTTCAGCAGACTGCTAGATCGGGTCTTTGGAAAGGTGTGAGTGGTTTCGGGCTGAACATCATCTGAGAGCGCGAGAGTAGCCATTTCATACGATGAGGCCGCCGAGGTGCAGCAGATTCATGGGGCGACGGTGGCCGGCGATGCGCCGGTCGATCTGATCATCGCCGACTATCGGTTCGGAGATGGTACGACCGGCCTGGACGCAATCGAGGCCCTTGGCGGCGTGGGGCCTTTTAGTCTCCTGACCGACTAGTCTCCTGACCGACGACGAAATACGACATCTGCCGTATCGCTCGCGAATGGACCCGGCGATATCTTTCACCCCAACAGGACGCGCTCGAACAACAGCCGGTCTTGAATTCGGCAGTTGGTGCAGGAGCATGCCATCAACGGGCCTGTCAAGACGAGCAGCTTCGCTTCGGGAAGTCTCGTACGTGGCGGTGAAGCTGAAGGGTTCTGATAGAGAGATGAATGAGCCGATACGCGCGCTCCGCTTGCGTCCCCATGCCTCAGGGCAAAGAAATCGCCGTTTGTCGATCAAGGCGGCGCTGGCGAGCTCGGCCATCATGCGGGCCGGGGTGGTGGGGCTGACCCTCACCGGCACATTCGTTGCGGCACCTCTCGCGATCATGCCGGCGTTTGCCGATGGCGGCCAAGGCGGCGCGCCAGCGCTCGGCGGTTCTGGCGGCGCCGGCGGTACCGCGACAGCTCCAACTGGCGGTCATGGAAGCGATGAGGACCTTGTAACCATATTTGGCGGCGGCGGTGGTGGTGGCGGCGGCGTCAGCCTCAGCACGGGTGCTGGCGGCGCTGGAGGCACCGGCGGCACCGTCCAGTCCGGTAGCGGCGGTTCGGCCGGCGGCGATGGTGGCAGCGGCGGCAATTTCGGCCTGGTCATACCATCGGCGCCGAACGTGAGTTCAGTGTCCGGAACGGTCGGCGGCGCCGGCGGGAACAGTGCCCCTGGTGGCGGCGGTGGCGGTGGCGGCGGCGAAGGCGGTGGCGGCGTCCTGTTTACGGGAGGCGCCGCGAGCTCGAACGCCTCGATCATTGCCGGCGGCAATGGCGGCAACGGCGGCGATACCGGCGACGGTTTTTTGACCTCGGGTTCGGGCGGCAGCGGCGGCGCCGGCGGCCTGGGCGTGGCGCTAACCACCGGCGCGAGCTTCACCAATAGTGCGGGGGCAACGGTTCAGGGCGGCGCCGGCGGTGCCGGCGGCGCCGCCGGTTTCTCCGTAAACGACGTTGCCGGGAACGGTGGCGATGGCGGCAACGGCGGAACGGGCGTGCTGATGGTCAGTGGCGGCACCCTGACAAACGCCGGCACGATCACCGGCGGTGCGGCCGGTGCGGGCGGACTTGGCGGAGCTGGGCTCTTCAATGGTGCCAATGGCGTCAGTGGTGTCGGCGGCACCGGAGTCTCGGGCGCGAATGTCACTGTCGTCAATAGCGGGACGATCGCCGGCGGCTCCGGCGGCGGCCTTGCCGTCGCCTTCACCGGCGGCACAAATACGCTGGAACTGCGCGCGGGATCGACCATCACCGGCAACGTGGTGGCATTCAGCAGCGCCGATACGCTCCGGCTCGGCGGCAGCGCGAATGCGACGTTTGACGTGTCCACGATGGGTGCGGCAGCCCAGTATCGCGGCTTCGGCATTTTCGAGAAAGCAGGCTCCAGCACGTGGACGCTGACCGGCACGAACAGCTTTAGCGGCTCGACGGTCGTCAATGGGGGGACCCTGCTCGCGGGCAACGCCGGCGCGTTCAGCGCCACCAGTGCGATGACGATCAACGGTGGCACTGTCGGCCTCGGCGGCACTGCACAGACCATCAACAATGTGGCGCTGGCGGGCGGCGTGTTGAGCAACGGCGCGTTGACCGGCGCGGTGACCTCGACCGGCGGCACGCTGAGCCGCGTCGGCGGCAGCATGAGCCTGACGGCGAACGGGGGCGTCACCCATATCATCACCCTCAACACGTATACCGGCGCGACCACGGTGAACAACGGCGCAACCTTGCTTGGCGCCAGCCCCGTTGCGTTCAGCGCCGCCAGTGTGACGACGATCAACACCGGCGGCACCGTTAATCTTGGCGGCTTTGGCCAGGCCATCGACAATGTGGCCCTGGCAGGCGGCACCTTGCGCAACGGCGCATTGACCGGCGCGGTGATCTCGATCGACGGCGATCTGGTCAACGTCGGCGGCGACATGAGCCTGACGACGAACAGCGGCACCACCACCCTTGGCGGCACCAACACCTATACCGGCGCTACCACGGTCAACAACGGCGCGACCCTGACGGGTTCGGGTGTCAATGCCTTCAGCGCCGCCAGTTCGACGACGATCGGCATCGGCGGCGTCGTCAACCTCGGCGGCGTTGCGCAGACGATCAATTCGGTGGTGCTGGCGGGCGGCAGGCTGAGCAACGGATTCCTGGCCGGCGCGGTGATCTCGACCGGCGGCACCATCGCCGGCATCGGCGGCAGCATGAACCTGACCGCGAATGGCGGCACCACCATGTTCCTCGCCGTCAACACCTATACCGGCGCCACCACGGTCAACAACGGAGCCACCCTGTTCAGCGTCGTCGACAATTCGTTCAGCGCCGCCAGCGCGATGACGATCAACACCGGCGGCACCCTCAATCTCGGCGGCACCGCGCAGACCATCAACGCCGTGGTGCTGGCAGGCGGGACGCTCGAGAGTGGCTTGTTGAACGGCGCGGTGACCTCGACCGGGGGCACGCTGGACAGCCTCCGCGGCGGCATGAGCCTGACCGCGAATGGCGGCGCCACCACGGTGATCGGTACCAATACCTATACCGGTCTCACCACCGTGAATGGCGGCCTGCTGTCGGTCAACGGTTCTGTTACCAGCGACGTGACCGTCAATGCCGGCGGAACGCTCGGCGGCAACGGTATCGTTGGTAACACCATCATCAATGGCGGCGCGCTGGCGCCCGGCAATTCGATCGGCTTGCTCACCGTGCAGGGCAGCCTGACCTTCACTGCGGCGGCGAGCTACATGGTGCAGGTTTCGCCTGTCGGCGCCGACCGCACCAACGTCACCGGTGTGGCGACGCTTGGCGGCGCGACGGTGAATGCGAGCTTTGCGCCGGGCGCCTATGTCGCGAAGCAATACACCATCGTCCATGCGGATGCCGGGGTGCACGATAGGTTTTCGTCGCTGGTCAACACCGATCTGCCGTCGGGCTTCACGGCGAGTCTCAGCTATGGCATCGACGACGCGTATCTCGATCTCGCGCTCAGCTTCGTTCCGCCGGGCACAGGTCTTAACACCAACCAGCAGAACGTCGGCAATGCCATCGTCAACTTCTTCAACAGCACTGGCGGCATTCCGATCGTGTTCGGCTCCCTGACGCCGGCCGGACTGACGCAGCTTTCGGGCGAAGCCGGCACCGGCTCGCAGCAGACCACCTTCAATGCGATGAATCAGTTCATCGGCGTGATGACCGACCCGTTCGTCGCCGGACGCGCCGATGGGGTCTCGGCCGGCGGCACGGCCTCCGGTTACGCCGATGAGGAAGCCCTGGCCTACGCGCAAAAGCGCAAGCCGGGTGACGCATTGGCTGCGATCTACACCAAGGCACCGCTGACCGCGCCTGCGTTCGAACAACGCTTGAGCGTGTGGGCGGCAGCATTTGGCGGATCACAGAGCACCGACGGCAATGCGGCACTCGGATCGAACAACACCACCAGCCGCATCTATGGCACGGCTGTCGGCGCCGACTATCGCGTCTCGCCGGACACGCTGGCCGGCATTGCGATCGCCGGCGGCGGCACCAATTTCTCGGTTGCAAATAATCTCGGCGGCGGGCGCTCCGACCTGTTCCAGGCCGGCGCATTCATTCGTCACAATGCCGGCGCGGCGTATCTCACCGGCGCGCTGGCCTATGGCTGGCAGGACATCACCACCGACCGCACGGTGACAGTCGCCGGCGCCGATCGGCTGCGCGCCGAGTTCAAGGCCAATGCCTGGTCGGGCCGGCTCGAAGGCGGATACCGTTTTGTGACGCAAGGTTTTGGCCTCGCGCCCTATGCCGCCGGTCAGTTCACGACCTTCGATCTGCCGAGCTATGCCGAGCAGGCGATCGTCGGCAGCAACATCTTTGCGCTCGCTTACAACTCGAAGAGCGTCACCGATACCCGTAGCGAACTCGGCCTGCGCGCCGACAGATCCTTCGTGGTGAACGATGCGATTCTGACTTTGCGCGGTCGCGCGGCGTGGGCGCACGACTTCAACACCGACCGCATCGCCGCCGCCACCTTCCAGGCGCTGCCCGGCGCGAGCTTCGTGGTCAACGGCGCGGCGCAGGCGCACGAATTGGCGCTCGCCACCGCATCAGCGGAAATGAAATTCAGAAACGGCCTGTCGCTGGCCGCCACCTTCGAAGGCGAGTTCTCCGACGTCAGCCGCAGCTACGCCGGCAAGGGCGTGGTGCGGTACGCCTGGTGAAGGCCGGGCGATTGTTGTCCTCGATGCGGGGACGCTAATGCCTCAGGCGGCCGGCGTCGCGCCCTGCTGCATGCGGTAGAAGCGCAGCACCTGCTGCGCGGTCGAGCCGCGCAGCGCCTCGTAAGCGTCGCGCAGCGTCAGCATGTCGGTCTGCGAGCCGCCTGAGAGCTTCTCGCGCAGGGCGATGATGGCGCGCACGCTCGACCATTGCATGGCCGCGACCTTGGCGAGGATCATCACGCCCTCGGTCCGGCTTTCGATCATCATGGTCTCGGCGGTCTCGACCGCGACGCCCGCAAGCGCAGCGAGCCCCGCATTGGTCTCGTCGAACTTGCCCTGCTCGGCGAAGGTGGCGACCTGGAGCTCGGTGAGGCGGCCGTCCTCGTGCAGCGACTTCACCAGCGCCCGCGCCATCTCGGTCTGCCTGGTCATGGTGGCGGCGCGGACCCGCTGGGCCGCTTCCTGGACCACGCTGGACACGTCGTCCGCGAGCTCCGGATGCGCGGCCTCCAGCTTCCTGCGCACGGTCAAGGACGCCTTCGCGACCAGCTTCAAATAATGGTGGCGGGGCAGGTCGGGCCGCATGCCGATGCAGGCGGCGAGGTCGTCGTCGCGTTCGGCGCGGGTAACGAGATCGGTGAGACTTCCCTCGGACAGCTGCGCGCCCGGATTGCTGATGGTCGATTGCACCACGCCCTCGTCGCCGCGGGTCACCAGCACGTCGCTCAGCGCTTCCGACAGCACCCGCCGCAGCGAGATCGCCTTGAGATGCGCCTGCCCCCTGGTGCGCGCGATCTCGATCAGGGTTGCCTCGTCCAGCCGTTCCGATTTCGACAGCACGGGGCCGGAGACCTCGATCACCTCGTCGAGCGCGAGCGTGCGGATGATCTTCGGCGGCGCAGCCGCGATCGGTGCGAGGCGGTCGGCGAGCAGCGCCCTGGCAGACGTCTCGATCTGCTCGATCAGGCATTGGAACACGTCGTCGAACACGCGGACGTGGTCGTCGGAATAGTCCACCGCGTTGCCCACGAAGAGATCGGTGACGCGGCGCAGCGTCTCGACCCGGTGCGCAACGGTGCCGTGCGAGAGCGCAGCCTGCAATTCCTCGAGCAGATTCTCGGATGATTTTGCGGATTTTGATCTCATTGCCCTGTCCTGGAGCGTTCGGCCCGGCGGCGGCTTCTGTCGCGCCGGGAGAAAATGGATTGGTCAGCTCGTTGCAATGCGGTTGCGCCCTTGCGCCTTGGCGGAATAAAGCGCTCTGTCGGCGCGCACGAGAAACGTGTCGGCATTATCGTTGTCGCGCAGCGTCACGACGCCCGCGGAAATAGTCACGCGCATGCCCAGGGAGAATGCGCTCCAGTCCAGATCGGCGACGATGCCGCGCAGCCGATCGAGCATGCGCGACGCCGCCTCGCCGTCAGTTCCCGGCAGCAGCAGCAAGAATTCCTCGCCGCCGTAGCGGCCGAAGCAGTCGGCCGGGCGGATGTTGGCGAAAATGGTGATCGCGAAGGTGCGCAGCACCTCGTCGCCGACGGGATGGCCGTGGGCGTCGTTGATGCGCTTGAACCAGTCGAGATCGATCAGTGCGATCGCGCAAGGCGTCGATGTCTGCCGCGATTTTTCGACCTCGGCGTCGAGAAGCCGCATGATGCAGCGACGATTGTAGGAGCCGGTGAGCTCGTCGAACTCGGCCAGCTCCTCGATGCGCTGATAGGCGGCCTTCAGCTCGATGCTGCGCCGGTACAGGATCTTGCGCAGCGTGGCGCCGAACAGGCCGAGGAAGGCGCACTGGCCGATCACCAGCACGAAGCAGAGCATCGAGGCGCTCCGCTGCAGCCGCGTTGCAACGGGCATGCCGATCGGCAGGTCGGAGGCGAGGAAGACGGCGGCGAGGCCGGCGGTCGCGATTGCCCAGGTCAGCATCGCCTGGGCCGAGGTCATGCGCAGCGTGCCGAAGGCGAAGATCAGGAACAGCACGCTGATGAAGGCGACGCCGATAACCGGCACCGACAGCAGGAACACGAATTGCAGCGCCATATGCGCCGAGATCTGGAACACGGTGAGATAGTGGTCCGTGAATCTGTCACCGACGCCGGCTTCCGACAGCACGGCGAAGGTGCCGATGATCAACAAGCCGCCGAACCAGAACAGCGAGGCAATGTCGATCGAGATCACTCCGTCAAAGGCGTAGAGCAGCAGGACCGAGGCGCCGAGCGAGTAGCTCGCGACCTGGCCGATATACATCTGGCGGCGCTGCCGGACCCGGCGCACCAGGACTTCGGGTGCCGCCACCTCGGGCGTGAGGACGAGATCCGCGACCTCAGCGGCATTCCTCTCGGGAAAGGACGTCGCGGCCGTGCTCATGGTCCCGCCAATGGTAGATGTCAGCCCAAAAATCTACGTGGCAAGCCTTTAGGTTTGGTATCCTTCGAAGCCGAATCCGCACACGTGCAGCGCGGGGGTGGGGGACGTCGATCGGGCCGCGGAATTTGCCGGCGATTAGGCATCGTGTGCGATGCGGTCGAGCCAAAGCAGGGCTTCGGAAGACATACGTCGTGCTAGGCTGCTATGGTTCCATGCACGTCGGGCCGTCTATGCTGGGACGGCATTGCGCAGGAAAGTGCATCATTACTATGTTACCGTTCTTGAGCGAGGCGCCCAGTTGCGGGTGGCAAAAGGAAATTTCGCGTATGTGGGGTAGATCACACAGCCCCCCGTATGAGTGCGGTAGGTTGAACAATTTTGCCCCTCCCGTCGAACCGTCTGCCGCATCGACCCGACCAACCTTGCGAGACGGCCTTTGAGCGTGACACAAGCAGCTTCGGACGAGGTCCTGATCGCCAGGATCGCTCAAGGCGACCGGCTCGCCATGCAGGTGCTGTACGGGCGGCACCACGTCAGGGTGTATCGGTTCGGCCTGCGGCTCGTGCGGGACGAGCAGGCGGCGGAAGACCTCATCAGCGAGGTGTTTCTCGACGTCTGGCGTCAAGCCGGCAAGTTCGAGGGCCGATCCGCCGTTTCCACCTGGCTGCTGGCAATCACCCGATTCAAGGCCCTGTCTGCGCTCCGGCGCAGGAAGGATTTTGAGTTGGACGACGACGCCGCGAACGCGATCGAGGACACGTCCGACAATCCGGAAACGGTGGTGCAGAAGAAGGATACCAGTGAAGCGTTGCGGGAGTGTCTGACGGGCCTCTCGCCGGACCATCGGGAAATCGTCGATCTCGTCTACTACCACGAGAAGTCCGTGGAAGAGGTGGCCGAAATCGTTGGCATCCCGGAGAACACTGTGAAGACGCGCTTGTTCTATGCGCGCAAGAAATTGGCCGAACTGCTGAAGGCAGCCGGCATTGAGCGAGGCTGGCCATGATGGCTTTGAGCAAGAAGATGCTGGAGCAAGAGCCCAGTGAAATTGAACTGCTGCTGCCGTGGCACGCGGCCGGCACGCTGAACGCGCGCGATGCGCGCCGCGTCGAGGAAGCGCTCGCGGGCGATCCCCAGCTTGCAAAGCAATATGCCGCGATCCGCGGCGAGTATGAAGAGACCATCCATCTGAACGAGAGCCTGGGTGCTCCGTCGGCGCGCGCGATGCAGAAGCTGTTCGCCGCGATCGACGCCGAGCCGGCGCGGGCGGCCGGTTCGCTGCCGCTGTCGGCGCGCATCTCGACCTTCTTCGCAAGCCTGTCGCCGCGCACGCTGGCCTGGTCGGCGAGCCTTGGCGCCATCGCGCTGGTGCTGCAGGCCGGAATCATCGGCGCCGTGCTGACGAAGACCCAGACGGCGACCTTCCAGACCGCTTCGCTCTCGACCAGCGCGCCGATCACGCGCGAGTTCGGAGCGACTGCCGCGCCGTCGCGCGCGCTGGTGCGCTTCACGCCCGAGGCACGCGTCGCCGACATCACTGCGTTGCTCGACAGCTACCAGGCTTCGATCATCGGTGATGCCAAGGGCGGCATGTTCCGCCTCCAGTTCGACAAGGCGATGAGCCAGGACGAGCTCGCCTCGCTGCTCGGCAAGATGCAGCGCGAAAAGTTCGTCAACCTCGCCGTTGCGGCGCCGTAAGGCGCCTCCGAGATCATGACGCGCAAGTCCGAGAGTGGGGTAAGAGCCGGGGCCTATGCTTCGTCGGTCGGAGCCGCGCTTCTGCTCGCCGCCTGTCTCGGCGTCGAGGTCGCGCACGCGCAGGCGATCATGCGGACACCCACGATCAGCGTGCCCTCGCGCACGCCGACCATCTCTCCGAGCGTCGCCGCGCGCGTCAGCCCGGGCGTTGCCGCCAGGGTCGTGAGCGTCGATCGCGGTCCGCGAACGATTACGACTGCACGGATCTCGGCGCGAATGGTGCCGACGCCGGTGCTGCCTTATGCGCGCTACTCCCCGAATCTCTATCCGGCCTGTAACGCGCCCTATCGCGACGCCGCCGGCGAATGCCTGGCGCAGCCGAACGCAGGCGGCGATGGTTCGGGCAAATCGGGCAAGAAGACTGCCGGCAAGGGGCGTGGCAACAACACGCCAGCCGCCGTGGACTTGCGCACCTTCGCCGACGAATTCGTCGCCGAGATCGACGGCGGGCTGTCGTTGGCCGAGGCCGACGAGCTTGCGCGCCGCCATGGCCTGACGCGCGTGTCCTCCGAGAATCTTCCGCTGATCGGGGCAATGTTCGGATTGTTCCGCATCGCCGACGGCCGGCCCTCCGAGACGGTGCGGCGCGAATTCGCCGCCGACGGCAGCGTGCGCTCGGTCCAGCCGAACTTCCGCTACGTGCTCCAGGACCAGAAATCGTCGGTGCCGACCGAGGGCGATCCCGCGCAATATGCGCTGGCCAAGCTCCGCCTGCCGCAGGCGCATACGCTGGCGCATGGCGCCAAGGTGACGGTTGCCGTGATCGATTCCGGCATCGACGCCCAACATCCGGAACTTGCCAATTCCATTGCCGACAATTTCGATGCGCTCGGCAGCGCCGAGGGGCCGCACGTTCACGGCACCGGCATTGCCGGCGCCATCGTGGCGCACGCCAAGCTGATGGGCAGCGCGCCCGAGGCGCGCATCATCGCCATCCGCGCCTTCGGCGGCACCACCGGAGGGGCCGAGAGCTCGTCCTACATCATCCTGCGCTCGCTGAACTATGCCGCCGAGCACGGTGCGCAGATCGTCAACATGAGCTTTGCCGGCCCGAAAGACGCGGTGATCGAGCGGGCCATCGCGGCGACCGCCGCGCGTGGCCTGGTGCTGATCGCGGCCGCCGGCAATGCCGGCGCGAAGTCGCCGCCGCTCTATCCGGCCGCCAACCCCAACGTGATCGCGGTCAGCGCGACCGACCAGCAGGACAGGCTGTTCGCCGCCTCCAACCGTGGCAACTACATCGCGGTCGCGGCGCCCGGGGTCGATATCTTCCTGCCGGCGCCGGACGGCAAATACCAGATGACGTCGGGCACCTCGTTCTCGGCGGCCTATGTCTCCGGCGTCGCGGCGCTGCTGCTCGAGCGCAACTATGCCTTGAAGCCGGAAGCGCTGCGCATCACGCTGGCGAAGACGGCGCGCGACCTCGGTTCACCCGGACGTGATGATCTCTTCGGCGATGGCGAGGCCGATGCATTTGCCGCAGTCCTGGCCGTTCCCGCCGACAGCGCGACGCCAGTCGCTGCCGCGTCCGGTACAACTAAACGTGAAGATTTCGAGAAGCGTCGCGACGAGCCTGGCATCCGCGCAATAGAGCAACCCTCGTTGTCGAGCGCCGGCGATAAATCCACGGTTTCTCAGGCGGATAGGCCGGCGAGGCGATAACGGCTGCGGCAACTTTGCGCGTGGCGCGAAGGTCGAAAAATCAGACGCCGCATTGAACGTTCAGCCGGCTGCAACGACCAAATTATGTGGGAGCGGTTATCCCTCCCCATAAGTCATATCAGGCGCGAGCGCCCATCCACCCCAAGCGCCCATATGGCTCGACCCGTCCGGTTGTCCCCCCGGACGGGTCTTTTCTTTTGGGGCATCCGATTCCTCGAAGCCCTGCGCAAGATCAGCTTCTGGTTGAGAGGTCGCGTCTCGCTCATCGCCATCGCTCTGCCGGCACCCCGCAGGCGCGCTATGCTTGTGCGAAGCTTGACTCGAAAACCCCTTGAATCTCCGCACCACTACGGAGTTTGACGACGAAAACGTTGTCGTTGCTGGACAAGTCAAAACTTTTCCACAAAATATTCATGTCGCGTCTAAATTGATTCGTGTGCGTTGCGTCGCGTCCGTATTTATCTCCTGACGGGCTGGTTTATGACACATCGCCAAGAGGCTGTTCGCGACGTGGCTATTGGCCGCGACATTGCGGCACGCTGGTGCGCTCTCGCCGAGCAGCGGCTGGTGCATCTCTCCGAAATGTTCGAGACCGGGCGCTGGCGCCGCTATCACTCCGAGCTCGCATTCCTCGAAAACATCCAGGAAGCCAAGCGCGCCGTCCAGACCTGGCGCGCGCTTGCCACCGGCGCTGATGTCGCCACGGCGGCCGCCAGCGTGTCGCCCGGATTCGGCTGGTCGCCGGCGACGATGCCCCGCCTGTTTCCGCGCGAGCAGCAGGCGCAGACCGTGCAACCGAAGGCCGTGCACATCGCCCCGGAGACCGCCGTGCCGGTCAGGCTCGATCCCAAGCCGGGCGTTCTCACCGAAATCTCCGAAGCCCCGATCGCGCCGGTCGCCGCGCCTGCCGCGATGGCGCCGCTCAAAGTGCCAGCTGCCATGGCGCCGCCCACCGCGCCCGCTGCGATGACAGGGCCCAAGGCGCCTGCCGCGATGGCGGCGCTTCTGCCGCAGTTCTCTCCGCCCGCCGGCGAAATTGTCGCAGCCCCCGAGCGCCTGGTTGAGTTCACCTTCAGCCTCGACGGCCTCCAAGCGAAGTACCCGCTGCTGCGGAACGCGTTCTAAAGCGCGATGAGATGAGGATGAATCATCATCGCGCTTTAGGTTGTTGTTTGAGCATGATCTTTTCGGAACCGCTTCGCACTTTTCCGGATCGTGCTTTAGCGTTTGGGAGCCAGAGGCGAGGAGCGGCAGCTACCGCCGCACCGCATTTCCGCCGACCACCAATTGCGCAAACCGCTGGGCGCCGTCCGCCGACAGGTCAGACGTCACGGCGCGCGCGTGATCGAGCCCGACCACGGCCCCCCGCGGGGTTTCCGAGATCATGTTGTTGTTGACGAGCGCGGTGCCGGCGCCGGGCACGACGGACACGCCGACGCCGGCCATTGCCTTGCGGATCACGTTGCCCGTGATCGCGACATCGCGCAGATATTTGCCCCAGCCGGCGACGATGCCGTAGGACGGCGCGTTCTCGATCACGTTGCCGGTGACCGATGAATCCGCCTCGATGTAGATGCCGACGCCGGCATCGTCATCCGGCGCGGTGCCGATCGGCCGCTTCGGGATCAAATTGCGGATGATGTTGCCCTGGACCACGGCGATGCGGCCGCCTTCGTTGAAATTGCAGACGGAGACGCCGACGGCGGCGCCGTCCACAATGTTGTTGGCGATCACCGCGGCCTCGAACGCGAACTCCGAATAGAGCGCGACCTCGCGCACGTCGCTGACGCTGTTGCCGGTGATGTGGATGTTCGAGGCCGAGTTGCCGCGCACGGCGGAGTAATCGCAGTTTTTGATGCGATTGCCGCGCACGATGACGTTGCCGGCGCGGAACGCGTTGATGGCGTTGCCGTACTGGCCGGAGCCGCCGGGGCCGGCCTTGATGTCCTCGATGCGGTTGTCAGTGACCAGCGTGCCGTCGTCGCCGATGGCCGTGCGCAGGATCTCGATGCCGTTGTCGTTGGTGCCGGTGATGGTGTTGCGGGAGACGCTGAGACCCCTGGCGTCGAACGACACCACCGCCGTCACCGCGATCTTGGTAAAGATGTTGCCGGAGATGTCGCCGGACACCTGCTCGAGCCAGATGCCGCTGCCGCCGGAGCCGGTGATCTCGCAATCGGTGATGCGGACGTCGCGTCCGCCGAGGACATGGATCAGCCCGCGCCGCGTCGGCAGCGGAATGCCGCCGCCATCGAAGGTGATGCCGGTGAGGCCAATCGAATCGGAGTTGTCGCTCTGGATTGCCGAGGCCCCGCCAGTGAAGATGAGCTTGGTCGCGCCACGCACGCCGATCAGTTGCGCGCCATTTGGCAAGCGCAACAGTCCGGCGCGGTAGATGCCGGGTGGCAGTGCCAGCGGCATCTGCGCCCGCGCGGCCTCATCGATCGCACGCTGGAGCGCGCGGCTCTGATCCTCGCTGCTGCCGGGTCGGACACCATATTGCGTGGCATCGCGGCCGAGCAGGGACGTCAGCGGCGCCGCACGCGCGGCGTCGGCAGGCATCGCGAGCGCGCCGGCGATGCCTGCGGTCGAAGCTCCGATGAGATGCCGGCGATTGAGGTCCATGACGCGTCCTCCGGCGGACGCGGGGGTCCGCGACGGTTAGGTAGCGCAGGGCGGCTGGTCGCGTGAGGATTGTTTGCGGTAGGGTTAAATGTTTACGCAAGCGAAAGTGCCGTAGGGGGCAAAAGCGTAGCGTGCCCACCACCGTCCTCACGGATGCGGATACATGGTGGGCGCGGCGGAAGAGCGCCTTTGCCCACCTTACGAAGCGCGCCTCTTCCGTGCCAACTGCACCATTTCCATCAGCATCGCCTCGCCGGCATCCACCAGTTCCTCCAGCGTGATCCGCGGCGCCCCCTTGCGGCGCACGGCGCCGCTGCGTGCAAGCAGGGGAATATGGATGAACGCCGCAAGCCTCGGCCCGCCGGCCCTGACGTTCTCGATCGCGCGCCAGCTCAGATAATTGCAGAGATAGGCGCCGGCATCGCGCGAGGGGCGCGCGTCGATGCCGGTGAGGCGCGCGGCGCGCAGCAGCCTTGCGGTGTGCGGCCCGAACGTCTTCGCCTCCGCATTGGCGGCGATGCCGCGCTTGCTCGATCGGGTGTTGGCGGCATCGGGCCAGAGCATGGTGACGGCATTGCGCGCGCGGCTCTCGATGCGCAGATAGGGCGTTCGTGCCGCGAGGCCGAACATCAGCAGCGCATCCGGCTTCTCTTTCGCGAGCACTTCCGGCAATTGCCGGTCCACCGCGGCATAGGTGACCGGGAAGATGTGGCTGGAGATCGCGGCATCGTCGAGTGCGGGACGGCGCAATTGCGCCAGCCGGGCGACCAGCGGCTGGGTCGGATTGTAGGGCGCGCCGGGGAACGGGCCGAAGCCGGTGAGGAGAATGCGGAGCTTGTCGCTCATTGCAGCAACTCCAAAATCTTTTCGGCGGCGAGCGCCGGCGTGAGATGGCCATCGGCGACCTCAATCTCGATCTTCCGCACCTTGGTCCGCACCGACGCCTCGCTGCGCAGCCGCGCGAGCATGCGCTGCTCCAGCATCGACCACATCCATTTCACCTGCTGCTCGCGCCGCCGCGCGGCGAAATCGCCGGATGCGTTCATGGCCTTGCGGTGATCGAGGACCTTTTGCCAGATCTTCGCGATGCCGTCGCCGGTCAGCGCCGAATAGGTCTCAACCGGCGGATGCCAGTGCTCGGAGCGCGGCGTCAGGATATGCAGCGCGCCGCGATAGTCCGCGGCGGTGATGTTGGCGCGCTTGAGATTGTCGCCGTCGGCCTTGTTGATCGCGATCATGTCGGCGAGTTCGACCAGCCCCTTCTTGATGCCCTGGAGCTCGTCGCCGCCGCCCGGCAGCATCAGGGCGAGGAAGAAATCGGTCATGTCGCAGACCGCGGTCTCGGACTGGCCGATGCCGACCGTTTCCACCAGCACGACGTCGAAGCCGGCTGCCTCGCACAGCAGCATCGCCTCGCGCGTTTTCGCCGCGACACCCCCGAGGGTGCCCGAGGACGGCGAGGGGCGGATGAAGGCGTCGTCGGAAGCCGAGAGCCGGGCCATCCGCGTCTTGTCGCCGAGGATCGAGCCGCCGCTGCGCGCCGAGGACGGATCGACCGCGAGCACCGCGACCTTGTGGCCCTGCTCGATCAGATGGGTGCCGAGCGCGTCGATGGTGGTGGATTTGCCGACGCCGGGAGAGCCAGTGATGCCGACGCGGACCGCCTTGCCGGTGTCGGGCAACAGCATCTGCACCAGCTCGCGTGCCAGCGCCTGGTGGTCGCCGCGCCGGCTCTCGACCAGCGTGATGGCCCGCGCCAGCGCCGCGCGGCTGCCCGCACGGAGGTCGCGGGCGAGGGATTTGATGTCCAGCGAAGGCTTTTTCTCAACCATGCCCTGCTTTACAACGCCCGCGCGGAGCAGGCGAGGGTTGCTCGCCCGATATCACCGGGATGTCGCCGCCGCCCCCGTCCGCACCGGTTTCACCTTCCGCCACACCCAGACCATCACCGGCCACAGCAGCGCCCCGATCGCCATGGCGGCGAGGATGGCGGCGACCGGGCGCTCGAAGAACGGCAGGATGCTGCCGTCGGACTTGATCAGGGAGGTGACAAAGGCCTGCTCGACCATGGTGCCCATGACGATGCCGAGCACCATCGCGGCGACGGGATAGCCGTTCGCCTCCATGACATAGCCGATGATGCCGAAGGCGGCGACGGTGACGACGCCGAACATGTTGTTGCCGATCGCGAACGAGCCGACCGCGCAGCACAGCATGATGATCGGCATGATGGCGGAGCGCGGCGCCAGCAGGATGTAGGCGGCGATCCGGATCATGGCGATGCCGAGCGGGATCATCAAAATGTTCGCGATGATGAACATCAGGTAGATCGCGTACATGCTCGACGCTTTCTCGGTGAATAGCGTCGGCCCCGGGTTAAGGCCCTTCATGTAGAGCACGCCGATCGCGATCGCGGCGATGGTGTCGCCGGGGATGCCGAACAGCAATGATGGCACCCAGCCCGAGGCGATGCTGGCATTGTTGCTGGCGCCGGCTTCGACCAGGCCCTCGACATGGCCGGTGCCGAACTTTTCCGGCTCCTTGGAGAAGCGCTTTGACATCGCGTAGGAGACCCAGGCGGCCATGTCGGCGCCGGCGCCGGGCAGCACGCCGATGATGATGCCGACGATGTTTCCGCGCGTCATCTGCCAATGATACTTCTTCGTCAGCATCCACTGGCCGGCCATGATGCTTCCGAATTTTCGCCGCGGCAGCGGCGGAGGCTCGGGCGTCAGCATCGCGCGCATCACCTGGGCCACCGCGAACACGCCAACCAGCGCGGGGATCGGCTCGATGCCGCCGAACAAATCGGTGAGGCCGAAGGTGAAGCGCGGCACGCCGCCGGGATTTTCGATGCCGATGCAGGAGACCAGTAGGCCGAGGAACATGCCCGCGATCGCCTTCACCGGCGAGGAGCGCGCCACCAGCGTCGCGCACATCAGGCCGAGCAGCGCCAGCCAGAAATATTCGAAGGTCGAGAACGACAACGCGATCTCGGCCAGCGGCGGCGCCAGGATCATCAGCGACAGCACGCCGGCGATGCCGCCGACGGCCGAGAACCACACGCCGGCCCCGAGCGCCAGCTCGGCCTGTCCCTTGCGGGTCATGGCGTAAGCCTCGTCCGCATAGGCGGCGGAGGCTGGCGTACCGGGGATGCGCAGCAGCGCACCGGGGATGTCGCCGGAGAAGATCGCCATCGAGGACGCCGCCACGATGGTCGCAATCGCCGCGATCGGGGAGAGATAGAAGGTAACGGGGACGAGCAGGGCGGTTGCCATCGTCGCCGACAGGCCTGGCAGCGAGCCGATCACGAGCCCGTACACGGAGGCTGCGAACATCGCGATGATGACCTCCCAGGTGGAGATCAGCGCGAACGCTTCGATCAGGGTTTTCAGCATCGGATCACCAGGGCGTCGGCAACAGGCCAGCGGGAAGCGGCACGCGCAGCAGCTTGCCGAAGATGAGGTGGATGGCGAAGGGCGACAGCGCTGCGAGCGGCAGCGCCAGCTTCCACTTCGCCCCTAACGCGGTCGAGGTGACGTAGACCATGATCGCAGCGGTGATGATGAAGCCGAGCCGGTCGGCCGCGACCACGTAGAACAGCAGCAGCGCCGGCGGCAGCAGCGCGCGCAGGCTGTAGAACTTTCCTTGCGGCGGCGGGGCAGCCGCTGCCTGGCCATCCTCGAGCGGGATCAGCTCTTCCGCCTCCTCGAAGGTGTGGCCGATACCGAACACGATCGCCAGCCCGCACAGCGCAAGGCCCGTGCCGATCACGAGCGGAAACACATTGGGGCCGACCGGCTGCCCCGGCACCGGCGGCAGCAGCCAGCCGCCATAGGCAGAAGCTGCGCCGAGCACGACGAGAAACGATCCCGTGACGGAGTCGGGAAGGCGCATGGGAGAAATCCTGTGAAGTCTGTTCTCCTCGCCCCGCTTGCGGGGAGAGGGTTGGGGTGAGGGGAGTCCCCGCAAGGACGGCGAGAGTTGGACTCGTGGAAGCTCCCTCACCCGAATTCGAGCAGAGCTCGAATTCGACCTCTCCCCGCGCGCGGAGGAGAGGTGAAGAATCACGCCTTGCTCAAACCCGCCGCCTTCATCGCTTCGCCCATCTGGGCGTCGCCCTTGTCCATGAAGCTGCCGAACTGGCCGGCATCGTCCCACACGGTGCCGAAGCCGCGGTTGCTCATGAAGTCCTTGAACTCGGCGGAGTCATAGACCTTCTTCAGCGCCGCGGTGAGCTTCGTTGCGAGCTCCGGCGGCAGGTTCTTCGGCGCGCCGATGCCGCGCCAGGCGCCGGTCGCGTAGGCGATGCCCATCGCCTCCTTCAGCGTCGGCACGTCCTTGAAGATCGGATTGCGCGCCGGCGCCATGATGGCAAGGCTCCTGGCCTTGCCGGCCTCGATGATGGCGCGCGCTTCCGGTACCGAGCAGGTGGTGAGGTCGAGGCCGCCGGCGGCGAGGTCCTGCATCGCGGGCGCGGCGCCGTTGGACGGCACCCAGGCGACCTGGTTGGCGGGCAGGCCCATCGCCTGCATCCAGCCGACCAGCGCGAGATGCCAGATGCCGCCTTGGCCGGTGCCGGAGGCCTTGAACTTGCCCGGAGGCGCGGCCTTGATGGCGTCGGCGAGGTCCTTCACCGTCTTGTAAGGCGAGGAAGAGGAAACCTGGATGCCCGGCGGGTCCTCGTTCATCAGCGCGAGCGGGGTGTAGCTCTTCGGCGCCAGCTCGGTCAGGCCCTGCCAGTGCATCATCGAGATTTCGACGGTGAGCATGCCGATGGTGTAGCCGTCGGGTTGCGCGGTCGCGATCGCGGTATGGCCGACGACGCCGGAGCCGCCGGTGCGATTGACCACGTTGAAGGGCTGACCGAGATCCTTCTCCAGAAGCGCTGCGACAATGCGCGCAGTCGCGTCGGTGCCGCCGCCCGCGCCCCACGGCACGATCACGGTGACCGGCCGCGCCGGATAGGCTTGCGCAAGTGCGGGTGTGAGACCGAATGCGGCGGATGCCGCAACCGCAGCAGAAGAAACCGCAAAAGTGCGGCGCGAAATCTTGGACATCAATGCCTCCCAGCGGCGCCCGTGACGTCGGGCGCTCTTCTCAATGGCGACATTCTAGTCGGCTTTGCAGCGCCGCTGCAAGGTAGCGCTACCAGCGCGCTGTGAGCAACGCGGCGCCGCTCAAACCATGATCACTGCGGCTCCTCCGCGTCGCCCTTCGGCCGCGCGCCGCCGAAGATGCGGGCGCCTTCCGCGGTGAGATAAGGCTTCAGCGTTTCCCACGGCACGAATGCGACATATTCGCCCTCGGCGTAGGGCCCGACTGCATAGGGCGGGTAATGGAAGGTGAGACCGGAACTCCTAGCGGCTTCAGTCGATGGCGCGAGCGTCACCGCGCCGATCTTGAGCAGGCTCGGCTCCACGCTCTTGAACCATTCGTCGGTCGCGGTCGCGCTGGCGTCGCGCTTCTTCTTCTCGACCTTGAGCGATGCGATCACCGCCTTCACCATCGCCTTCATGGTCGCCCCGTTGTCGGCGGTCTCAGCGAAGAACGGGCGGATCGAGATGCGCTTGTTCTCGGCCTTGTCCCACAGGATCGTGTTCACGTCCGAGTTGGGATGGGCACCATGGGTGTCCATGTAGTCGTTGCGGAGAATGCTGACATAGCGCTCGGCGACGATGGAGCGGATGTCGTATTTGCGCACAAAGTCCCAGCCGCCATCCTTGAAGAATTGCGGGTCCTCTTTGCGCGAGGCGGCGGCCTCGGACGCGTTCTTGTCGAGCCATTTCTTGCCTTCAGCCAGGCAATCGGCCGCAAGCGCCGTGTCGACCTTGATCTTGTCGTCGAGGAATACGCGGGCCTCGATGCTCTTGTTCTTCACGACGGTGTCGGGTTTGGGGTCGGCGGCGAGAGACGGCGAGACCAGGGCGATCGCTGCAACGGCCGATAGCGTGGCGATGGTGCGCAAGAGCAAGCCTGCGTACGCATTTGCTCGATATGTCACTTGAGTATCCATAAAAGCGCCGAGCGGCGGCCGAACTACTCCGCCGCCTCGCTATGTCCGAGACGCGCATTCAGCTTGCGGATCAGCTCCTCGGCCGCATCCGCGATCACGGTGCCCGGCGGGAAGATCGCTTCGGCGCCGGCCGCATAGAGCGTGTCGTAGTCCTGCGGCGGCACCACGCCGCCGATGATGATCATGATGTCGTCGCGGCCCTGCTTCTTCAGCGCGGCCTTCAATTCCGGCACGGCGGTGAGGTGGGCGGCGGCGAGAGAGGAGACGCCGAGGATGTGGACGTCGTTCTCGACCGCCTGCCGGGCGGCTTCGTCTGCGGTGGCGAACAGCGGCCCGATGTCGACGTCGAAGCCGATGTCGGCAAACGCCGAGGCGATCACCTTCTGGCCGCGGTCGTGGCCGTCCTGGCCGATCTTGGCGACCAGGATGCGCGGGCGGCGGCCTTCCGCCTCCTCGAAGGCGTCGATCAGCGCCTGAACCTTCTCGACCCGGTTACCCATGCTGGACGCCTCCCGCTTGTAGACGCCGGTGATGGACTTGATCTCGGCACGGTGGCGGCCGAACACCTTTTCCATTGCGTCCGAGATTTCGCCGACAGTCGCCTTCGCCCGCGCCGCGTCGATGGCGAGCGCCAACAGATTGCCGTTGCCTTCGCCGGCCGAGCGCGTCAGCGCGGCGAGCGCGGCGTCGACATCGGTCTGGTTGCGCTCGGATTTCAGCCGCGTCAGCTTGTCGATCTGGAGCCGGCGGACATTGGTGTTGTCGACCTTGAGGATGTCGATCGGTGCCTCATCCGTCGGCTTGTACTTGTTGACGCCGATCACCGCCTGCTTGCCGGCATCGATCCGGGCCTGGGTCTTGGCCGAGGCCTCCTCGATGCGCAGCTTCGGCACGCCGGCCTCGATCGCCTTGGCCATGCCGCCGAGCTCCTCGACCTCCTGGATGTGGCCCCAGGCCTTCGCAGCGAGGTCGCGCGTGAGACGCTCGACATAATACGAGCCGCCCCAGGGGTCGATGATGCGGGTGGTGCCGCTCTCCTGTTGCAGGAAGAGCTGGGTGTTGCGGGCGATGCGGGCCGAGAAATCGGTCGGAAGTGCGAGCGCCTCGTCGAGCGCGTTGGTGTGCAGCGACTGGGTGTGGCCCTGCGTCGCCGCCATCGCCTCCACCGTCGTGCGCATCACGTTGTTGAAGACGTCCTGCGCGGTCAGCGACCAGCCCGAGGTCTGGCAATGCGTGCGCAGCGACAGCGAGCGCGGATCCCTGGGATTGAACGGCTTCAGCAGCTTCGCCCACAGCAGCCGCGCGGCGCGCATCTTGGCCACTTCCATGAAGAAGTTCATTCCGGTCGCCCAGAAGAACGACAGGCGCGGCGCAAAGCGGTCGACATCGAGGCCCGCTGCAAGGCCGGCGCGCAGATATTCGACGCCGTCGGCAAGCGTATAGGCGAGCTCGAGGTCCTGCGTCGCCCCGGCCTCCTGCATGTGATAGCCGGAGATCGAGATCGAATTGTATTTCGGCATTTTTTGCGAGGTGTACGCAAAAATGTCCGAGATGATCCGCATCGAGGGCGCGGGCGGATAGATATAGGTGTTGCGCACCATGAACTCTTTCAGAATGTCGTTCTGAATAGTCCCTGAGAGCTTTTCCGGCGCGACGCCCTGTTCGCCCGCGGCGGCGACATAGAGCGCGAGGATCGGCAGCACCGCGCCGTTCATGGTCATGGACACGCTCATCTGGTCGAGCGGAATCCCCGCAAACAGCGTGCGCATGTCGTAGATGGAATCGATGGCAACGCCGGCCATGCCGACGTCGCCGCCGACGCGCGGATGATCGCTGTCATAGCCGCGATGGGTGGCGAGATCGAAGGCGACCGAAAGACCCTTCTGGCCCGCCGCGAGGTTGCGGCGGTAGAACGCGTTGGAATCCTCCGCCGTGGAGAAGCCGGCATATTGCCTGACGGTCCAGGGCTGGTTGACATACATGGTCGGGTAGGGGCCGCGCAGGTACGGGGCGATGCCCGGATAGGTCTGGAGGAAATCGAGGCCGGCCAGATCCGCCTCGCCATAGGTGGGCTTCACCAGGATGCCCTCGGGCGTCAGCCACGGCTCGGCGCTGCCGGCGGGTGCGGCGGTGGCGATGCGCTCGAAGGCGATGTCTGCAAAATTGGGAATGCGGCTCATGGCTTCAACCATATCATGGGCGCTCAATCATGGTCCGGATGCTGATGGCTGACGATGGTCGCCATCTTCTCCGGCCCGTAATTCTGTTGCGTGGTCTGGCTCGGCAGATTGGCGATACCGACGACCCAGCCGAGCCGGGATTCGGTTCCATATTGCCGTGTCGGTACCACGTGATCCGGGCGGTCGAAGGTGCCGGTCATGATCTCGATGCGCGGGCCGTCGATGCGGTGGAAGCTGAGCGGCGTGCCGCAGGCAGCGCAGAAATCGCGCATTGCGATCGACGAGGACTGGAACGCCGACGGCGTGCCCTTGGTCCAGGCAAAGTCGGTTTTCTCGATGTCGGCATAGGAGGCGAACGGCGCGCCCGTCGCCTTCTGGCACATCCGGCAATGACAAATGCTGATCTTGGCGGGTGCCGCCGAGACCGCAAATCGCACGGCGCCGCATTGGCACCCGCCGGTGAGCACTGGTTTGACTGTTTCCGTCATGCCTGCTCCATCCGTCGATAGGCGTCTTGCAGCGTGGCAAGCGCATCGCCGCCGGCGAAGACGAAGCCCGTGACGCCGGCAGCCCGCAATGCCGCCTCGGCTTCAGCGGGGCGGCCTGCCAGATAGATATGTCTGCTGCCTGCGGTTTGCAGGGCCTTCGCCGCGGCTTCGCCGTGTTCCGCATAGACCTTGTCGCCGGAACAAAGGCAGGCAAGCTCTGCGCCGGAAGCCTTGAACGCGGCGGCCAGCTTGGCTGGATCGGCAAAGCCCTCGCTGTCGATGGCCTCGATGCCGCCGGCCTCGAAGAAGCCCTTGGCAAAGGTCGCGCGCGCGGTGAAATCGGCGGGCGTGCCGAGATTGGCCAGAAACACTTTGGGCCGTGCGCCGCGCGCCTTCAGCGCCGCATCGGATTTGTCGCGCAGCATCTCGAATGGCTGCGCCAACCGGATCGGCGGCAGCGCGTCGAATTTGTACTTTTGTTCGCCGTAAGGCGCCAGTGCGACCGGCGTCGCCGGCAGCACGGCCACGTCGCTCTCGTGCAGGTTCGGAAATTCGCTGGCGCCCGTCAGCACGTCGCGGCGCTTTGCGATATTGGCGTCGCGCGCCTTTCGCGCGGCCGCGACCTTGCTCTGGAACAGGCCCTGCTGAAGCGCGGCGAAGGCGCCACCGGCTTTCTCGCTCTCCTGGAACAGCGCCCAGGCGGCGTCGCAGAGCTGCGCCGTCAGCGTCTCGATGCCGCCTGCGCCCGCGGCGGGATCGCTGACCTTGGCGAGGTTGCTTTCTTCCAGCAGCACGGCTTGCGTGTTGCGCGCAACGCGCCGCGCGAACGGATCGGGCAGACCCAGCGCCAGCGTGTGCGGGAGCACGGTGATCGCGTTGGCGCCCGCAAGTCCGGCCGCAAACGTCGCCATGGTCGCGCGCAGCATGTTCACATAGGGATCGCGCTGCGCGAGCATGCGCCAGGCGGTATCGGCGGCGATGAACAGCGGCTTTGGCGTGAGCCCGCAGGCCGTCTCGATGCGTGCCCACAGCAGCCGGAGCGCGCGGAATTTTGCCATGGTCAAAAACTGGTCTGCATCCGCGGCAAGCCGTGCATAGACCATGCCCTGCGCCTGCTCCAGCGGAACGCCGGCGCTTTCGATCGCGCGCAAATAGGCGACGCCGCAGGCGAGCACGAAGGCGAGCTCCTGCACCTCGGAGCCACCGGCATCGTGGATCACGCGCCCGTCGGCGGACGCGAACGGCCCCTTGAAGCCGAGCGCGGCGAGGCCCTTGATGCCGCCGGTGACGGCCGGAACGATCTCGTCCCAGGTATAGGGGCTGTGGCCCCACACCGCGCCGGCCGCGAGCGGATCGAGCCCGAAGCGGATGTCGCAGGCGGCGGGATCGAGACCCCCGCTCTTCACATATTCCGCGACGTGGATCGCCGCCATCCGTGATTGCGGACCGATCTGAAGCTCGAGGCCGATGCCGGCGTCGAGGTGGATGTCCTTCAAGATTCGTGCGACCGCATCGGCCGTTGGTTCCAGACCAAAACCGTGGCTGCCATTTCCGCCGGCGAACACCAGCGCAAGCCCCGTCGCGCCATTTTCGAGATCGGTCAGCGCCTGCGCGTTCGCGGCGGCCGCATCGGGGTGGTCGATCCGCTGCATGATCTGCCAGGGCGCCGCCGCCGGCCGCCCCACCACAGGCGCAACGCCCTTGGCGCGCGGATAGAGCGGATCGATCTTGATTCCGTCATAGGTCTTGCCGACCAGCTTCTCGAACGGCGCGCCCTTCAGCACGCCATCGACCAGCTTGCGCCAGTCTTCGACGGTCGCCTTGGGAAAATCCGCCGCCAGCGGCAGGTCGTCAGTCGCGGAGGTCATGCGGCGAGGGGCTCCCGAAATCTTGTTGTTCGCAGGCGAAATTGCCACGGCCGGCCGTCCCTGCAAACGGTTGTTTTTGGTTAACCGGTATCCGGAAGCCGCTCAATGCCTTGCGTCGAGACGCTGGCGAGCCCGTCACGGACACGAATGCCTGCGATCACGCGGTCAGGCGCGATCTCGGCCAGCGGCACCAGCACGAAGGCACGCTCGAACAGGCGCGGATGCGGCAGGGTCAGATCGGGCTTGTGCATCGACACATCGTCATAGGCGATCATGTCGAGATCGAGCGTGCGTGGCCCCCAGCGCCGCTCCTTGTCGCGCGTGCGGCCGAATTTCTGCTCGACCTTCTGCATCACGAACAGCAGCGCATGCGGATCGAGGCTGGTCTCGATCTCGATGCAGGCGTTGATGAAGGGAGCCTGGTCCTCGTCGCCCCAGGGCGGCGTCGTATAGTCGGCGGAGCGCGCGATCAACGCGGCCTGCGCCATGCCGCAGATATGGGCGATCGCCTTTTGGAACGTCGCGCGGACATCGCCGACATTGCCGCCGAATGCAATGAGGACGCTCGCCATGTCAGGGGTGCCGCGCGCGCGTCAGCATGATGCCGACGTCGTCGAAGATCGCGGCAATCGGCGCATGCGGCTTGTGCACGGTGATCTTGACGGCGCGGATGCGCGGAAAGTGCGACAGGATGGCGTCGGCCACCGCGCCGGCCGCTCGCTCCAGCAGCTTGTAATTGGTGTTCTTGAACGCCGCGGTCGTGGTCGCCACGACCTCGGCGTAGGACACGGTGTCGGCGAGCCGATCGCTGCGCGAAGGCTCCGACAGGTCGGTGTAGAGCTCGAGGTCGATGACGAAGCGCTGGCCGACTTCTGTTTCGTGATCCATCACGCCGTGGCGGGCATGGATCGACAGGCCGGTCACGAAGATCGTATCGGTCATTGCTTGCTCTCGATTGCGTGCGCCACTCGCAGGGCCTGCAAGGTCTCGGCGACGTCATGGGTCCGGATGATTTTCGCGCCGCGCTGTGCGGCGATCAGATGCGCGGCGATCGAGCCGGCGAGCCGCTCTTTCGGCTCCGACGGCGACACCGAAGCGATGAAGCGCTTGCGCGAGGCGCCGACCAGGACCGGCAGGCCGAACATGTCGAATTCACGCAGCCGCGCCAGCGCAATCATGCTCTGCTCGGCGGTCTTGCCGAAGCCGATGCCGGGATCGAGCACGATCTTGTCGCGGGCGATGCCGGCTTGTGCCGCGATCTCCAGCGAGCGCTGAAAGAACGCCTTCATGTCCGCGATGATGTCGATGGCGGGATCGACGCTGTCGCGGTTGTGCATGACGATGACGGGGACGCCCTTAGCGGCCACCAGCGACGCCATGCCGGCGTCGCGTTGCAGGCCCCAGACGTCGTTGGCGATCGCCGCGCCCTGGGCGAGCGCGAAGGCCACCACTTCCGCTTTCATGCTGTCGATCGAGACGGGCACGCCGAGCGACACGACGCCTGATAGCACCGGCTCGAGCCGTACCAGCTCGTCTTCCGCCGTGACCGGCCGGGCGCCCTTGTAAGGCCGGGTGGACTCGGCACCGATATCGATGATGTCGACCCCGGCCTCGATCATCGCCCGCACCCGCGCGATTGCCTGCTCGGGCGCGATGAATTCGCCGCCGTCGGAGAAGGAATCCGGGGTGACGTTGAGCACGCCCATCACCGCCGGGATCGGCCGCTGCAGCAGCGTCCGCAGCACGTCAGGCCCGACTGAACCGGCCGCCGGGACGGATGGGGAGGGCGAGGCATTCATGCGCGTGGCTTTGCGCGGTCAGGGAGGGGGAGTCAAGACCAACACCCTCGCTGTCATTGCCCGCGAAGGCGGGCAATCCAGTATTCCGAGGCATTGCGATGATACGGAGGAGCCGCGGCGTACTGGATACCCCGCCTTCGCGGGGTATGACACCGAGAGCTAACGCCGCGGGTCGTATGCCGAGAGAGGACGACCTAATACGAAATCTTCGGCGGCAGCTTCTTCGCCTTGGCGATGATGTCGCCGACCGACTTCTCCGAGGGCAGGATGCGGAGGAGCTTTTTCTTCTCGTTGGCATCCCGCATGCTCTGGGCGAGCCTTGCCGGATTCCGATAGGAGAGCTCGCGCACGGTGGTGACGCCGGCGGCGCGGACCAGGCCGACCTTGGCCCGGCCCATGCCGGGGATGCGCATGTAGTCGGAGACGTTTGCCCATTCCAGCAGCGACTGCTCGCTGATGCCGGTCTTGGCGGAGAGCGCCTTGCGCCCCTTCACGGTCGAGGCCGCCTCGAGCAGCGCATCGGTGGTGCGGATACCTTGCGCCTTCAACTTGTTGGCGGCAAAGGTCGACAGGCCCTCAATCTCGGAGATCGGATATGTCATGATGCTCGATATGAAATGCGCAGGCTTCAGGCGAACTGGCTGAGGCCCGGGGTCCCCGCGATGATCTTGCCCATCTGATCCGCTCCGATTTTGTCTCGGCCGAAGCGAAAAAGTTCACGGGCGACGTTCTGAATCTCGGACATGCCAAGTCCCAGGCCCATCAGGCGCGTGCCGAGCGCCATCAGGCCGCCGCCCATCAGCCGCGACAGTCCGCCGCCGCTGCTGGACGCCTCGATAGCGGCCTCCGCACCGGGGATATGATCGATCAGGGTTTGGACACTGTCGGAAGGACCCTCGTTGCGGAGGAAGCCCAGGATAATGCCGACGGTCTTTTCAGCGACAGCACTATCTATGCTGGCGTTTGTCGCCAGCCGTCCGATCAGCTCGTCCATATGGCCTGCCCCTCAGCCGGTTCACATGCCGGAGTATTGCTTTCGAAAATGATCTTGAGCCGGTGTGATGTGAAATACAAGCGATGAACGCGACCAAGTTCCGATTCATTCTCGAACGCGCGACAAGTGTTGCAGCGATGCAAGAGCGGAGATGGAATCGGCGAAAAAATGCCGCGGTGCGAATGCGTCTTTCCTACTTTCGGCGGATGTCGCCCGCATGTTTCCGACAATGTCGCATGCTTGGAGCGCGTTGAATGGTTTTAATCGGCGCGCGACATGCGTTAAACTAAGGAACTGGCGCATTTGAGTTTCGATACGCGAAACACGGCAGAGAGATCAGAGAGAATAATGACCGCACAGGACAGCAAGCTCGGCGACACCGACGACAAGATCTTCGTCGGCAAGGGAGACGAGCAGGCATGGCTGACGCTGGCGCTCGCCAATCGCCACGGCCTCGTCACGGGTGCAACCGGAACCGGCAAGACGGTGTCGCTGCAAGTCATGGCGGAAGGATTTGCGCGCGCCGGTGTTCCGGTCTTCGCGGCCGACATCAAGGGTGACCTCTCCGGCATCTCCGAGGTTGGCGAAGCCAAGGACTTCATCGTCAAGCGCGCCACCGAGATGGGCCTGACGTTCCAGCCCGACCAGTTCTCGACGGTGTTCTGGGACGTGTTCGGCGAGCAGGGCCACCCGGTACGGGCGACCGTCACGGAAATGGGGCCGCTGCTGCTCGCACGCATGCTCGACCTGAACGACGTGCAGGAAGGCGTGCTCAACGTCGCCTTCCGCGTCGCCGACGACAACGGGCTGACGCTGATCGACATGAAGGATCTGCGTGCGCTGCTCGATGCCATCGTGCCGGATGCCGGCAAGAAGGGGGCGGATGCCGAGGAAAGCCCGCTTGCCGACATCAAGAAGGAGGCGCAAGGCTTCGGCAATGTCACCAAGGCGACCGTCGGCACCATCCAGCGCCAGCTCCTGGTGCTGGAGAACCAGGGCGGCACCAAATTCTTCGGCGAGCCGGCGCTGACGCTGAAGGACTTCATGAAGACTGACCGCGACGGCCGCGGCATGGTCAACATCCTCGTCGCCGACAAGCTGCTCCAGAGCCCACGGCTTTACGCGACATTCCTGCTGTGGATGCTGTCAGAACTGTTCGAGGAGCTGCCCGAGGCCGGCGACCTGCCCAAGCCGAAGCTGGTGTTCTTCTTCGACGAGGCGCATCTGCTGTTCAACGACGCGCCCAAGGCACTGATGGACAAGATCGAGCAGGTGGTGCGCCTGATCCGCTCGAAGGGCGTCGGCGTTTATTTCGTGACGCAAAACCCCGTCGACGTGCCCGACCGCGTGCTCGGGCAATTGGGCAACCGGGTGCAGCACGCGCTGCGCGCCTTCACTCCGCGTGACCAGAAGGCGGTCGCCGCCGCAGCCCAGACCTTCAGGCCCAACCCGAAGCTCGACACCGCCAAGGTGATCATGGAGCTCGGCAAGGGCGAGGCGCTGGTGTCCTTTCTCGAAGGCAACGGCACGCCGGCAATGGTCGAGCGGGTGATGATCCGGCCGCCATCGGCCCGGATCGGACCGATCACGCCGGAAGAACGCAAGGCCATCATGGATGCAAGCCCGGTGAAGGGCAAATATGACACCGCCGTTGATGCAGAGTCCGCCTACGAGATGATCCAAAAGCGCATTGCCGGCACGGCTGCGACTGCCGATCCCGGCGCGGCTGGCGGAATTGGAGGCGGTGGAATCCTCGGCCAGATCGGCTCGATCGTCGGCACCATATTCGGCACCAATGTCAAGCGCGGCCGCCTGTCGACGGGCCAGGTCATCGCGC
The DNA here is from genome assembly GCF_029846715.1 of Bradyrhizobium nivariense. Taxonomy (GTDB): domain Bacteria; phylum Pseudomonadota; class Alphaproteobacteria; order Rhizobiales; family Xanthobacteraceae; genus Bradyrhizobium. The sequence goes on along the minus strand of NZ_JARVWW010000020.1, from coordinate 42,550 downwards.
GCGACGTGACCCGATCGATGACCAACCAGGTGATCGGGGGGATGGCGGCCAATATCGGCAAGTCGGTCGCCGGCCAGCTCGGTGGCTCGATCGGCCGCACGTTGGTCCGCGGTGCGCTCGGCGGCTTGCTGCGGCGGTAGGCAGAAAGCCCTGTTTGAGGCAATTGGTCCGCAAACCCGCCGCTTGTGCGCGACGGGTACAAATTCGGGTGAACAGGACTCTCCAAGCGCCCGTCGGTCTGCTAGGTGCTATGGCCCCTGACTGGACCAAACCGTGACCTCATCTGAATCTTTCGCCAAATCCAGCGCATTCCGAACCCTGTCGCTGCGTGCGCCGCTCGACCTGCTCTTCCTGCTCTGCTGCTTCATCCTGGCCGCCGACGTCATCGGTCCCGAGATCTTCGGGCACGGCAAGACCAAGGATTACGGGCTGTGGTACTGGGCCGGGCAGCAGGTCTTGCAGGGTGGGCCGCTCTATCCCGGCGACATCCGTGAGTACTTCGAGTTCATCTACCCACCGTTGCCGGCGATCCTGCTGGCGATTCCGAGCTGGTTCGGCAAGATCGCGCTCTACACCGTGCTGTCGATCCTGAATGTTTTGGCGTGGTGGTACACGGGGATGTTGTCCAATGCCATGACCGGTTCGGGCCGCTGGCCCGGCCCGTGGCTGGAGGCACTGCCCGCTCTCGTCACCGTGACCTTCGTGTTCGACATGTTCGACCTCGGCCAGCCGAACCTCGTCCTGCTGGCGATGATGCTCTACGGCTTCTGGAGCTTGCAGCATCAGCGCTCCTGGCTCGCAGGCTTCATGTTCGCGCTCGCGACTGCCATCAAGGTGTTTCCGATCGCGGTGCTGCCCTATCTGGTCTGGCGGCGGAAATGGGGAGCCGTCGTCGCTACGGTCGTTTTCACCGGCATGCTTCTCTATGTCGTGCCGGCGCCGATCCGCGGCTTCGAGCGCAACGCCGCCGAGCTGAAGACCTGGTATCAGGGCATGGTCGGGTCGAGCTCGGAAAAGGGCTTTGGCCAGCGCGACGAGCAGAACTGGTCGTGGGTCAACCAGTCCCTCATCGCCGTCACCCATCGGCTCGTCCGCCCGATCAACTACAATCAGGAGGATCCCAACAAGCCGCCGCGCAGGATGAATGTCATCGACGTCGACTACAGGACGGCGAACTGGATCGTGCTGGCGCTGTCGGCGTTGCTGGGACTCGGCTTCGTCGCGGTCATGCCACGGCAAGCGCGGCGAACGGCGCGCTCGGATGCGGAGGAGCTCGGCATCCTGTTTTGCCTGATGACGGTGGCATCGCCCCTGGCGCGGCAATACTATTTCATGTGGCTGTTTTTCCCGATGACGGTGCTGATGCATCGCGCCGCCTTCGACGAGCGAGCGAACGTACGACTGGGAACCTGGCTCGCCCTTGGCGCCGCCGGCGTCCTCATGCTGCTGGCGCTGCCGTGGTTTCCCAATATCTTCCAGGCCTGGGGCAATAACCTCGTCGCCACGGCGATCCTCGCAGCTAGTCTCGCATGGCACATCCGGCATCCGCCGGTAGCGGCTGGTCCCAAGGCCGCGGCAGCGCTAAAAGCCAAAACCTCTTGAGAAGACTTCTTGAAAAGACATCTTGAGCCCCGACGTCTTGGGACTCGAACGCAGGAAATACGACCATGGCCAATGCGCAGCTTCAATCCGTGCTCGACCACATCGACAAGGATTTTGACAACAGCCTGGAGCGTCTGTTCTCGCTGTTGCGGATCAAGTCGATCTCCGCCGATCCGGCCTTCGCGGCCGATTGCAAGGCGGCGGCCGAGCATCTTGCCAAGGACATCGCGAGCCTCGGCGTTGCGACGGAAGTGAGGCCGACCGCCGGCCATCCCGCCGTCGTCGGCAAGAGTGTCGCGGGCGGACGGCCGCATGTGCTGTTCTACGGTCACTACGACGTGCAGCCGGTCGATCCGCTCGATCTCTGGCACCGTCCGCCGTTCGAGCCTGTTGTCACCGACCATGCCGACGGCCGCAAGATCATCGTCGCGCGCGGCGCCGAAGACGATAAGGGCCAGGTCATGACCTTCGTCGAGGCCTGCCGCGCCTGGAAGAAGGTGACGGGCTCGCTGCCGGTCGACGTCACTTTCCTGATCGAAGGCGAGGAGGAGGTCGGCTCTAAAAATTTCGTGCCGTTCATCGAAGCCAACAAGGCCGAGTTTGGGGCGGACTACGTGCTGGTCTGCGACACCGGCATGTGGGACCGCGACACGCCGGCGATCACGACCTCGCTGCGGGGCCTGCTCTATGAAGAGCTGAAGATCACCGCCTCCAATCGCGATCTGCATTCCGGCGTGTTCGGCGGCAGCGCGATGAACCCGATCCGGGTGCTGACGAAGATTCTGGGCGGGCTGTTCGACGACGACAACCGCATCACCATTCCCGGCTTCTATGACGGCGTGAAGGATACGCCGCCGGACATTCTCGCGCAGTGGAAGAAGCTCGACTTCACGCCGGACACGTTCCTCAAGCCCATCGGGCTCTCACTCCCGGCCGGCGAGAAGGGCCGGCTCCTGGTCGAGCAGGCTTCCACACGTCCGACCTGCGACGTCAACGGCATCTGGGGCGGCTATATCGGCGAGGGCTCCAAGACGGTGATCCCGTCGCATGCCTCGGCAAAGGTCTCGTTCCGCTTGGTCCAGGGGCAGGACCCGCAGCAGATCCGCAAGGCTTTTCGCGATTACGTGTCGGCGCGGATTCCCGGCGACTGCAAGGTCGAGTTCGGTGACCATTCCGCCGGGCCCGCCATCGCGCTCGACTGGAACATGAAGCCGCTCGCCGCCGCCAAGACTGCGCTGACGGAGGAATGGGGCAAGGAGACCGTGCTGATGGGCTCGGGCGCCTCGATCCCGATCGTCGCCGACTTCAAGCGTACGCTGGGGCTCGACTCGCTGCTCGTCGGCTTCGGCCTCGACGACGACAACATCCACTCGCCGAACGAGAAGTACGATCTCCGCAGCTTCCAGAAAGGCATCCGCTCCTGGGCCCGCATCCTCGCCGCGCTGGCGGAGGTGAAGTGACCGCGTGGCGATGCGTAGGGTGCGCAAAGGTGCAAGGCGCTGTGCCCACGACCCCCTATGATGTTGGGCACCCGGCGGGCCAGGAGCTGTCGCTTGTCTAGGCAGAATATTTCGTCCGGCTACGCCTTTGAAGACGCATACGGGTACTCGCGAGCCGTCCGCGTGGGAAATCAAGTCTTTGTATCGGGTACGACGGCGCGCCAGCCGCAACTGAGCGGTGATGCCTATGTGCAAGCCAATGCCGCCTTGGCAATCATAGCCGATGCGCTGGCCGAGATCGGAGCAGACATGCGACACGTCGTTCGCACAGTGGTGTATGTGGTTGACATCGGGGACACTCTGCATATTGCCCGCGCCCATTCGGAGTTCTTTGATCGGATCCGCCCTGCAAGTACGCTCGTCCAGGTCAGCGGGCTCACGCCAGCCTCCGCACGGGTTGAGATAGAAGCAACGGCTGTCATCTGCGACTGACCAAGCAACCCAGGCCCGGCAGTTCAAGCTGATGCAGCGCCCGGGCGCTGCGCTGTGAATCGCGTCGATTGGGAATTGGAGAGTGGATGGTGGCGCGGAGCGGGACAATTTGGTGTCGATCGCTGCTGTATCGGGCTTGGCGCGCTTGGCTATTCGCCGCCTCGATGGTCGCGTGTTCTTGGCCGTCCGCTGCTGGAGCCGCTGACGAGTTGGCGCGACCTCATGATCGAGAAATTCAGGACATGGTGGCAGCGAGCGTCGGCATTGAAACCGGCTTCAATTCGATTTTTGACGGCTTCCGTCGGAAAATACGGTCGGATCCAGGTTCGCCGGATTTCCGCACGGAGGGGCGCCTTAATCAAGACTGCTACAATTTTGTGCATGCAAGATTTTATGCAAAGTATCGGAAGCTATTGGATAGCATCGACATCTCAAGGCTAAGCGGGTTCTCTGACCTCAGAAGGGACAGGACGGATAAGAGCGTCCTCCGCGACCCGCGAAAAATTGCCTACGAGACAAACTATCTAATTTCGAGCTTCAAGTTTCTGAAGGACTTCCATCCGCCGTTGGACGAGTTCGTGGTCCGGTATTCGGCGCGTCCGGATCTGGAGACCAAGTGTATGCGCTATCTCGACTTAACAGGAACGAGGAATTGATCCACGCTTGCAGCCTTGTTCATGGGCGACCAGCCTTGTTCATGGGCGACGACGTCATTGCAAATAAAAACGCCGCCCGGAATTGGGCGGCGTTTGATTCTAAAACGTGCAGAGGGTGTTGACGCCTACCCTACACCAAATCCGGAAAATCTCAAGACCGGTAGCCCGGCAGCTCGCGGTCGAGCTTGCGCAGCAGCGGCGGCCACACCAGGTTGGTGGCGCGCAGCTCGGCACGGTCGCGGTTGGCGAGCAGCTCGGTGTTCTTGTCGATCGCGACGTCGTCGACCGGATAGACCGGCGTGCCCAGCGCGCGCGTGCGCACCTGCATCGAGCAGGCCCGCTCGAGGTGATACATGCGCTCGAAGGCCGAGGCGACCGAGCGGCCGACCGTCATCGTGCCGTGGTTGCGCAGCAACATGTGGTTATGGTCGCCGAGGTCCTTCTGAAGGCGCGGCCGCTCGTCGTGGTCGAGCGCGATGCCTTCATAGTCGTGATAGGCGAGGTCGTGGGTGACGAGTTGCGCGGTCTGGTTCAGCGGCAGCAGGCCTTCGGCGCTGCTCGACACCGCGGTGCCGTCGAGGGTGTGGAGGTGCAGCACGCAGATCGCGTCCTCGCGCACCTCGTGGATCGCCGAATGGATGGTGAAGCCGGCCGGGTTGATGCTGTACTCGCTCTCGGAGAGCTGGTTGCCGTGCAGATCGACCTTGACGAGGCTCGACGCCGTAATCTCGTCGAACATCAGCCCGTAGGGGTTGATGAGGAAATGATGGTCGGGGCCGGGCACGCGCGCGGAGATGTGGGTGTCGACCAGGTCGTCCCAGCCGTAGAGCGAGACGAGCCGATAGCAGGCGGCGAGATTGACCCGCTGCTGCCACTCAGCCTCCGTCATGTTCGACGGCACTTCCTTCAGGCGCGCTTCCGCTGGCGACATGGTTGATCTCTCCGAACATCGTTGTTGCGGGGAGGGAGCGTAGTCTCGGTGATGGCCGGCGGCAAGGCGCTGAAAGCGCGGCAGTCAAGCGTTGTCCGCATGGAGAAAATTATTACGGCGCCGGGATCGAGAGCAGGCTGGAAATGCTGCTGCCGCGGATGTCGTAGACGCGGGCGAACACCACGTCGTCGCGCTTGATCTCGACCAGCACGGGCGCGGTGAGGCCCTTGCAGTAGAACTCACCGAGCGTCATGGCGAAATCGGCGGCATTGGAATCCCAGCCGATGGTGAAGTCGGGACCGAGCGCGACCTGGGCGGGGCGCTGCGGACCGCACACGGCGACCTTCCATTTGCGGTTGCGCGGCGGCACTTCCTGGCGTTCGACGAGCTGCTCGCGCAATTCGTCCGAGGCCTGCTTGAGCGCCAGGCCCCAATAATCCAGCATGAAGCGGTCGTCGGCGCCGCGCACGGTGCCGGCGATGTGGTTGAAGTGGGTGTATTGATAGGGATGCAGCCGGATCATCTCGGCGAGCGAGAGCGCCAGGCCAAAACAGAAGGTGGCGAGCACGACCGGCTGCCAGGTGCGGTGATTGGCGCGCAGGCGCTCCATCAACCGGGCAAAGGCAACGCCGCCGAGCACCGCCATCGGCGGGATCACGAAGACGAAGTGGCGGATGCCGTTGTAGAGTGCCGGCCGCTTCACCATCGCGATCGCGAGCGGCAGCGTCGCGGCGAGCGTGAGCATCAGCAAGATGGTCTTGCGCCGGGCCGGAACCTCGCGGCGCGGCAGCATGGCGAAGGTGCCAATCACGGCGCCGAACGTCAGCACCAGCATCACCTCGGACAATTGAAGCGCGAACAGCGTCGGCAGATAGGACCAGGGCATGTCGGGCACGGACACGATCGCGCCGTCGAACATCTCCTTCCAGGGCTTCTCGAAGAAGTGCGAGAAGTAGGTCAGCGCCTCGAAGGGATTGCCGGGTTCCATGATCGACCACGGCCAGATCAGCCCCATCACGAGGTAGCCGAGCACGAGACCAGGCAGCAGCAGATAGACGACATGAGCGAAGCGGCGGATCGATTCGCGCAGGCCCTCGCTGCGCAGCTCCTCCAGGAACAGCGGCATGAAGCCGATCACGGCGTAGACCAGGGCAAGGCCGCCGAGGATGCGGGTGCCGAGCGAGAGGCCGGCGCCAAGGCCGACGATGAGGATCGTGCGCGGCGAAGGCTGCGGATATTCCTCGGCGAGGCGGACGAGGCCCAGCATCAGGATGATCATGGCCACCGCGAAGGGCGCATCCTTCGGATTCATGAACATGTGGCCGTAGAAGATCGGGCAGAGCGCGAGCAGCAGCAGCGAGGCAAGTCCCGCAAGGGGTCCACCGATACGGCGACCGAGCCGCCACGTCACCGCAAGTCCGATCACGCCGACGACGGCGCCGACCAGACGGCGCGTCTCGAACAGCTCGAGCGGAATCACCTTGTGCAGGAGGGCCGCGACCATGTCGAAGCCGCCGCCATACATATAGAGGTTGGCGAAGGAGAGTGCCGCGGTGTCCTTGAAACCGGAACCGAACATGCGCAGCAACAGGTCGGCATATTCAGCGTGGGTGTAGTCGTCCCAGCCGAGCCCGTAGTCGCGGAAGGTCAAGCCTGCAATGACCGCGACCGCAGCCAGCACCAGCATGGCGAGATCGTCGCAAGTCCGTTCAACCGAGCGCCGCAGAGGCGTGTCGATCGCCGAAGTCGTGATGGATGTCATGGCTATTGGTGACCCGGAATCCCCTCTTGGCCCTGCCGGCGCGCGCGGGCCTGTTCCCCGGAATCCCTATAGCGCAGTTCCATTACCAAGTAATTGGGCATTATGGCTAAATTCCTGATGCGACGCAGCAAATCCTGCCAGCTTGGGAGTAGCCTAGAAGTAACGAGCCGTAGCTGAAGGGAATGTGAATAAGTCCCTGATTTCCTTCCCTTTAGGAACGCAGGCTGCAATTCGACGTTGGCGTGTAACACGGTATGACGGTATCGTGGCGTGACGGGTGTCGCGTATGGCTGCGCGGCCGGGGGTGAGTTCGATGACGTTGGCATTGTTGATCGCTGGGATTTTCGCCGTTCTGGCGGGCCTCCTTGCGATCCTGTTTGGCTTCACCGTCAGGGAGTTCAGTCTCGGCAGCACCCTCATAATCTCCGGCACGATCGGCGTCTGCTCCGGAATGTTACTGGCCGGCCTCTACGTCGTGGTCGGGGAACTCAAGGGCATCGCGCGCCGGCTGGCTGGTTCGGCCGCGCCGTCCGAGGTTCGGGTCAGGCCCGTGCTGCCGGGCCTCGGGATGCCGGGAACGCCCGAGCCGGCGGGCGCAGCGAGGATCGAGCCGACGTCGCCACCGCCGGCCGCAGGCCCGCCGCCGTGGCAGAACGAAGCGGCCGCGCGCGAGCGTCCGCGCCTCGAGCCGGAGCCGGAAGTTCCGACCCCGCCTGAGGCTGCGGAACCGCCGCGCCGGCGCAACCTGATGTTCGCCTCGACCTCCCGCAAGGAGCGCGAGCGCGCGGAGGCGAAGACCGGGGAGGGCTTGCCGCCGCTGCCGCATGCGGAGCCGTCGGCAGCGCCTGACGTACCGGACATTCCGCCTGCGAGCTTTGATGACGCCTGGCCGAAGCCGGACCGTATGAGGCCTCCGGAGCCGCCGGCCGCCTCGCGGCGCCCGCCGCCGCGCTCGCCGTCGACCTTCTCGGAGGCTGCTCCGCCGCCTGCACCCGAGCCGGCGCCAGCGGCCGAGCAGGCGCCCGTGACCGTGCTCAAATCCGGCATCGTCGACGGCATGGCCTATTCGCTCTATTCCGACGGCTCGATCGAAGCGCAGATGCCGGAGGGCATGATGCGCTTTGCCTCGATCGACGAGCTCCGCGCCCATCTCGACCAGCGGTCCTGAGACCGCCGCGTTCAAGTCCCGGCGCAGGCAAGTATAGCGCAGCCGTTCTTGTCGCTTGGTCAGTAAATCAACCCAAACTCGTCAGTCGTCCCATTTCAGTCGAACGTATTGTTGACACGGAATACTTCGTCGTCGTCAATCCCGTGAGACGCAAGATAGAGAAAGGTCGGGCCGATGTCGGATGCCGGGGCTAAGAATTTCATTGAGCTGACGGCGAGCATCGTGTCGGCCTATCTCAGCAACAATCCGACGCCCGCGGCTGAGATTCCGAACCTGATCAGCCAGGTGCATGGCGCCCTGGTGCGCGTTTCGTCAGGTCGCAACGAGACGGCGCCGCTCGAGCCGGCGAAGCCGGCGGTCTCGCTGAAGAAGTCGATCGCGCCGGATTATCTGGTCTGTCTGGAAGACGGCAAGCGCTTCAAGTCGCTGAAGCGCCATCTGCGCACGCAGTACAATATGACGCCAGAGCAATATCGCGAGAAATGGGGCCTGCCGGCCGACTATCCCATGGTCGCGCCGAACTATGCGGTGGCGCGCTCGCAGCTTGCGAAGCAGATGGGACTGGGGCAGCAGCAGCGGAAGCGGAAGTAGAGCCGCTGCTACATCAGTGCACTCGGCCCTCATCCTGAGGAGCCCGCAAAGCGGGCGTCTCGAAGGATGGTCGCGGGCGAGAGCGGGGCTTTCATGGTTCGAGACGCGCGTTCCGCGCTCCTCACCATGAGGGTCCTCAGGACGCTTCCGCGAGCGCCTCTTTCGCGTCGGTCTTGATACGCTCGACCATCGAGCGCAGGCCGTTGGAACGCTGCGGCGTCAGATGATCGCGAAAGCCGAACTCGTCGAATACGGCAATGGCGTCGGTCGCAAGAATCTCCTGCGGCGTGCGGCCCGAGTAAAGCGACAGCACGATCGCGACCAGGCCGCGCACGATATGCGCGTCGCTGTCGCCGAGATATTTCAGGATCGGTACGCCGTTATCGCGGTCGACATGCTTGGCGAGCCAGACCTGGCTGACGCAGCCATTCACCTTGTTGGCGACGGAGTGCTCGGCCTCGGACATCGGTTCCAGGGTGCGGCCGAGTTCGATGACGTACCGGTAGCGGTCGTCCCACTCGTCCAGAATCTCGAAATTGTCCCTGATTTCGTCGATCGTCGTCATGCTGGCCCGTGTTCCCGTTCAGGCCAATATAGGTACGCAAGCGCGTGAAATCGATAGGGTTTGGGGGCTAATTCGCTGGCGCAGGCGCCGGGCCGCGCCATTCCAGTGCGAGGTCGCCCTGGGACAGGGTGTCGCGCGGTGCCTCGCTCGAAGCGGTATCGCCTTCGCCGGCCAGCGCGATCGAGCCGGTGTGGTCGGGCGCCTTCTTGTCGGTCTTCTCGAGCTGCTCTTTCTTGTCGTTGATGATCTGGTAGATCTTGCGCGCGCCGTCTTGCGCGCGCTGGCCGATGATGGTCGCGGCCTGTCCGCCGACCTCGCAGGCCGCGGGCTGGCGCTTGCAGAACTGGGTCACGTCGGAGACGGCCGCTGTCGCAGCCTGCACCGCGTCGGCGGCGCCGATCTGCGGCAGCTTGTCCGATTCGGGCGTCTTGTCCCGCGGCAGGAGCACCAGCACCAGCCCGAGCCAGAATATGATGCGAAGCAGAAAGCGCATCTTGCGACCTGTATGTTAGATCCCGCCGCGGCGATCTCCGCGGATGTCGGACCTAGCAACTCTCGATAAATCGCAAGTGATTGCCTTGAGCTTAATTCGCGGAAAATTTACGCGAAAATCTTCGCAAACGACGGTCTCGTAAATTTTCGATTGACGCCCGTGCCCGTAATTCTGCCGGCACGCGCATCCACCATTTCGAAACCATGCGGATTACGGTGAAACCCTGTGTTCACCATCCTCGCCGATGACGTCGTCAAATCGCTTAAAAGTCTCCACGATGACACGGTGTCCGGCGGCGGGCTGCATCGCCTTAGCACTCGTTTAAGGTCGCTCTGACAGGGTGGCTCAACGATAAGGAGGCGTTCCGGCGCGTCTTCTCGACGAGTGAGCCGAAGCGCGAGACCCGTGACAGTTTTGAGTATCATCCGCGATTGTCTCGATGCGCTGCTGCATCCTTCCGCGCGTTACGACGCGCTGACGCGAGCGCGCCATCGTGCCTTCATGGCCCCGCGGCTGCTCGGCAGCCTGGCCACCTTTGCCGCATTCCCGGTCTATCTCGCCATGCGCGGCGCGCCGAGCGCGATCGAGGTTGCCGCCTTCGCCTGGCTGATCGCGCCGATCCTGTTGTCCTGGTTCCTGTCGCGCACCGGCCGTTACGAAGGCGCGCATGTGCTGTCGTCGCTGGCGCTCGCGGGCCTGATCATGGCGGTTGCGGTTACGACCGGCGGCATCGAATCATTCGCCGCGATCTGGCTGGTCGTGGTTCCCCTCGAAGCCGCGCTGTCGGCGTCGCGCCGCGTCGCGGCCTTCGCCTCGCTGCTCGCGCTGTCCTGCGCCGGCATCCTGATCCTCGCGAGCCAGCTCGGCTGGCTGCCAATTGGCGACACCAGCGCCGCGGAACGCGGCGTGCTGATGGCGTTCGGCGTCGCATCGGCGACGCTCTATGCCGCAGGCCTCGCCTTCGGCGCGGAATCGCTCGCGCGCACCAGCGTTGCGCTGCTGTCGCGTGAAGAAGAGCGTTACCGCCTCCTTGCGCGCAACATGAGCGACGTCATCTCGCGGCATCAGCGCAACGGCGCGGTGCAGTTCATTTCGCCGGCGGTGGAAACCATGCTCGGCATGCCCGTCGCGCAACTGCTCGGCCACGGCCTGTTCGATCGCGTCCATGTCGCCGATCGCCCGGCGTATCTGACGGCGCTGTCCGATGCCGCGCGCGGCGACGTGCGCAGCGTCGAGTTCCGGTTGCGCCGGGAGCCTGTCGGCTCGGAGCGTGGCCAGGTTGATTTCATCTGGGTCGAGATGCGCTGCCGCCCGCTCGATCAGGATATGGGGCGTGATGCCACGCGCGAGGCCGACGTCGTCGCCGTGATGCGCGACGTCACCGACCGCAAGATCGGGGAACAGGCGCTCGATCAGGCGCGCAGCGCTACAGAGGCGGCCGATGCCGCCAAGACGCGCTTCCTCGCCACCATGAGCCATGAGCTGCGCACGCCACTCAACGCCATCATCGGCTTTTCCGAGATGATCGCGCAGGAGCAGACCTTGATGCTGAGCGCGGCCCAGCGGAGGGAATACGCCCAGCTCATCAACGATTCCGGCCAGCATCTGCTCTCGGTCGTCAACGGCATCCTGGACATGTCCAAGATGGAAGCGGGCAATTTCGAGATTGCGTCCGAACCGTTCGCGCCGCGTGCATCACTGATGCATTGCTGCAATCTGCTGGCGCTGAAGGCGCGGGAAAACGGCGTCGACCTCGTCACCGATGCGCCGCAGGACCTGCCCGTGATGACCGGCGATCCGCGCGCCTTCAAGCAGATCGTGCTCAACCTCGTCGCCAACGCCGTCAAGTTCACCGAGCGCGGCGGTCAGGTCACCGTAACAGCCACGGTGTCGGGCTCGCAGCTTGCGCTGCGCATCAGCGACACCGGAATCGGCATTGCGCCCCACGATCTCAAGCGCATCGGTGCGCCGTTCTTCCAGGCCGGCAAGACCTATCAGCGCCGTCACGAAGGCACCGGCCTCGGACTTTCGATCGTGAAGAGCCTCGTGGCGTTGCATCTCGGCGAATTGACGGTACAAAGCAGGCTCGGCGAGGGCACCGCCGTCACCGTCAAGCTGCCGCTCGTCTACATGCCGCCGCAAGCCAAGACTACTGATGGCAAGACTACTGATGGCAAGATGTCTGATGGCAAGATGTCCGATAGCAAGGCGAGCGAGAGCAACATCGCGACCTTGACGCCGGTGCTGCGCCAGGAACTTCAGGACCATCCTCACGACCAAGTTCAGGACCAACCCGCTCTGGTGAAGAAAAGTGCCTAAAAAGTCTGCCAAGGACGAAGCCGCTCCGCGCCGCCGTGGCGCCAAGGCCGCGGTCATCGACGTCGAGACCGAGCGCAATCTCGTGCTGCGCGTGCTGCTGCATAGCCCCAAGGATACGCTGGCCGGTCTCGTCGCCGTTGCTGCCGTCGGCGCGATCGTTGCCAATGCGCTGTTCCTCCAGACCGGCCGGCATCCGGCGCCGATGTTCGGCACCGTGATCAATCTTCCCGCGCCGTCGTCGCTGCCGCTGTCGAACCCCTTGCCCCGTCCGCGTCCCGTCGGCGCCGATACCTCGCCGCTCGAGCCGAGAGCGACGGAGTTTCGTGCCGAGCCCAGACCTGTCGAGTCCAGACCTGCCGAGCGCGCCGCCGAGAAGGCGCCGGAGAAGCCCGTCGAAGCGACCGCATCGACGCCGCGCTCGGGCGATCCAATGACCAATCTGGTCAAGCAAACGATTTCAGCGCCGCCGTCTGCCGCCATCGCGCGTCCGCCGGCGCCGATTCCCGTGCAGCAGAGCCCGGCCGCGCGGCGTATCGCCGGCGTGCAGCGCGCGCTGTCCGAATACGGCTACGGCAATTTGAAGATCACGGGCGCCATGGGCGGCGAGACCCAGTCCGCGATCCAGAAATTCGAGCGCGAGCACAAGATGCAGGTCACCGGTCAGGTCTCGGACCGTCTGCTCCGCGAGCTCGGCGCCGCGATCGGCCATCCCGTCGAATAGTCGTTACGCTTCGCCGAGACCGAAGCCTGAAGGCTGGTGCTGATTGCAGCGCTGGCCTATCGTGCGCTCATGCGTTTGAAGTCAAATATCTGGGTCTCAGCCTATCTGCGCCGGTGCCAGACCGAGGGCGTGTTCGGCGCCGTGCGCCGTCGTGGCGCGGAGGAGGCGGGTGCGGTGTTCGTGAAGGTATCGCTGCTCGACGGCAATGCGATGCTCTACGTGCCCGCGCCGCAGACCGTCTATGACGACGGCCGGCCCGTCGATCGCTTCTTCGTGCCGCTTGCTCCGCAGCCCTTGCCGGAGCACACCGTCGAGGAACGGCTGACCAAGGAAATCCGCTTCGACTCGGACGTCTGGATCGTCGAGACCGAAGACCGCGCCGGGCGGCATTTTCTCGAGCTGGCGAAGACCTGATGCGGGCGCGATAATTGTTGCTTGCTTCGATGTGGCCGCGGGCTCCCTCAACCTCTCCCGCAGGCGGGAGAGGGAGCGCACCGCCTCCTTGGCCATGAACCGAGTCCTATCGTCTTCTAACGATCCGACGATCCGCCGCTGCCCGTCCGCACCGCGGGCGCGGAGCCGGGCTGCACGCCCGGCCGTGTCTGGCTTGCGCCCGCACGCGCGCGCTGGCGCTCGCTGTCGTGCAGCGACGGCTGGTACTTTGCGCGGGTGACGGCGAGCGTCGAGCCGCGCCAGGCGGCCAGCATCACCAGCGCCGAGCGATCGCCGAGGCGATCGTAGAGCCGCGACAGCCGGTACACGTCGGTCACGGAGTTGCCGATCTCCGGCTTGAAGAACAGCAAGATGCGCTGGAACACTGGGCTCGGCATGTCGAGCGCGCGCGCGGCGACGGCGAGCGCTTCGCCGCTTGCATCGTCGACGATCTGGGCCGCGACGCGCGAGGGCAGGATCAGGCTGTCGCCGAGCTCGAAGGTGAAATTCTCGACATCGCCCGCGATCGCCGCCATCTCGAGGATCTGGATCGCGCGCTTGGCGCGCACGGTCGGAATCCGCGGCGCGGCCTTCAGCGGGGTCTGCGCCAGATTGTGCAGGATCAGCGCGCGCTCCGAGGCGCCGGCGCGGAAGAACATGTCGTGGATATCGGCCGCGTCCTTTGGCTGCATCGCCATGTTCGAGGCCATGCGCTGCTCGGCGTCGGTTGGCGTACGATCCGGCGAGGGGGCAGGCGGGGGTGCCGGGATTTCACGCGCGAGCGGAACCCTGCGGCCCTCCTGCGCGGCCGACAGTCCGAGCTTCTGCATGATCGGGGTGGGCGTCGACGGATAGATCGCCAGCCGCGCCTTGACGGCCGCGCGCGTCGCGTCGTCGACCTGGTCGATCAGCCGTGTGGCGAGCTCGATGAACTGGCGCTGCTCGTCGTCGCTGTGGGTGCTCGACTGAACATAGAGATCGGTCAGCACGCGCAGCAGCGTCGGACGAACATCGACGCCTTCGCGACGGGAGAGGGTCATCAGCCCGTCGAATCCTGGAAACAGCGACTTGGTCATGGAGAGATACGCGACCTGGAAGAGATACTCGCCGTCAGCCTATCGCGGGCTCCTTTAAAGCCTCGTTAAGGAAAACGAGGCGTGAAGCCGGACGCGTGTTTTGAAGCGTTCTCGTGCCGCAACGGGACGGTGGGGTCCGGCCCGTGCGGTTACGGTCCGGCCGGCACGTTTACACCCCGTTAACCATGAACTGATCTTAATGATCCCATGTTGCAGCGGCGCGCCGGGTCGCGCGGCAATTGAAGAGAGCTGATATGGGGACCATCATCGAATTTCCGGCCGGTCGCCGGGTGGGCGCGTCGGGGGACGTGGCTCCGCGCGCGGGCATGGGAACGATTCTGATCCTCCCCGTGATCCGCATCGAGCGCGAGAGCGACGAAACCAGCGGCGATCGCGGGCCGGAGCAGGGCACAGCGCCGGGGCGCCGTCGTCGTCGCCGCTGACCTTCGGCCTTTGCAATGCCGGAAAATCTCCGCCAGATCCGCACCGTCGTATCGGCGATCGTGCTCGCGCTGCTGGGCGCGACGCTCGCCGGCTGTAGCGGCGGCGATTTCGGCCGGACCCGCGCCGACATGCATCGCTGGCTTGGCGCCGAAGTCACCTCCAGCGTCGGCCTGAAGCCGTCGCAATTCCAGCTCACCGACGAAGAGCGCCAGCTTCGCGACCTCGCCTATCCCCTGATCGAGCCGCCGCTGTCGCGGCCCGCCTGGAAGAGCGTGTTCGGCGACTACAAGGCGCTGCCCTCGCCCTGGCGGCAAAAGATCGTGTTCGACCGTACCATGTACGGACGCACGCTGATCGACGAGCCGCACCGTTCGCATTCCTCGCGCTATGCGCAGCTGATCGAGGACGTGCGCAACGACATCACCCGCTTCGAGCCGTTCTTCGGCTCCGCGATCCGCGTCATCGACCTCGACAAGAAGCGCAACGCCAGCATGACGCGCGTCTCCGCCCTCTCGCCGAAGGAGAAGGAGGACGCGGTCGAGCGCATGCAGGAGAATTCGCTGATCATCCAGTGGGTGCAGCAGTGCCTCGAGCAGCGCGTCTCGTCCTATCGGTGGGGTCTGGAGCGGCTGGTGATCCAGGCGCCCGACGGCATGGCCGCCGATGCCGATCGCCTGATCGGCGAACTCGCCGCCCAGACCGCCAACCCGCCGGTTGCGGCACAGCCGCCCTACGGCCGCGCGGTCGTCTCCAAGGGTTGATCATTTCAAGGGATGATCATCTTACCGCTGCGCGCCGGCGCTTGATTCCATCGGGCTTGGCGCGCTGCTTCTGAAGCTTCCCGACAAAATCCTTCAGCGCGTCCGTCAGCGGCACCGAGGCACGGTAGGCGAGCCCGACCTCGCGCTTGACCTTGACCTCGATCTCGCGCACGGCGACGTCGGGATTGCCGCGCGCCACGC
The DNA here is from genome assembly GCF_029846715.1 of Bradyrhizobium nivariense. Taxonomy (GTDB): domain Bacteria; phylum Pseudomonadota; class Alphaproteobacteria; order Rhizobiales; family Xanthobacteraceae; genus Bradyrhizobium. Next base: position 26,897 of record NZ_JARVWW010000020.1, on the reverse strand, counting down.
CCTCGGGGACGATGGCGATGCCGACGCCGGCGGCGACCAGCGCCATGGCCCAGTCTTCCGATTGCGCGATCGCCGCGGCCTGGCGCCGCTGCGCGGTGCGGCGGAAGAATTCGCTTTGCTCGCAATGGCAGCGGTCGATCAGCGCAGCGTCAGCGAGATCGGCGGTCCGAAGCTTCTCCTTCAGCGTCAGCGGATGCGACGGCGGCAGCGCCGCGACATAACGCTCGCTCCACAGCGCGGCGAAGTGCTCATCAGTGCGCAGCATGGTCTTCGAGATGATCCGCGCGTCGGCGCGCTCGTCGCTGCCGACGAGGCGGAGCGCGATGTCGGCGCGCGCCGTCAGCGGCTTGAGCAGTGCGATCGTTCTGGGCAGGTCGAGCGTGCGCATCAGGCCGAGCGTGACGGTGGTCTTGGTCGCCGGCTTCCTGAACATGCTGCGCGCGGCATCGGCCTCGTCGATGATGCGGCGGGCCAGCGCATGAAACTGCTCCGCCGAAGCGGTCGGCGCGACGCCCTTCTTGTGCCGGATGAACAGCGTGGTGCCGAGCTCGGCCTCCAGACTGGTGATCGCGGTGGAGATCGACGGCTGCGACACGAAGCAGGCGCGTGCCGCGGCGGTCAGGTTGCGTTCGCGGTAGACGGCGGCGAAGTAGCGAAGCTCGCGGATGTCCATAGGATTTGCCTAGAGATACTATCAATAGTCGATATTTTACCTATGGCGCGCACGATGACAAGAACGCTCTGCTCACGACAGGCAGGGACGCGCGATGAAAATCCACCATCTCAACACCGGCACGATGTGCCCCATGGGCCGCCGTCTCGTGAACGGCACCGGCAGCCTGTTCCAGCGCGCCCGCATGGTCTGCCATTGCCTGCTGGTGGAGACCACTGACGGGCTGGCCCTTGTCGATACCGGCATCGGCCTTGGCGATATCGCAACACCCGACCGGCTGGGACGGCGATGGCTGCGGCAGACCGCGCCAAGGCTCGATCCGGCGGAGACGGCGGTGCAGCAGGTGAAGGCGCTCGGCTATTCACCCAAAGACGTGCGCCACGTGCTGCTGACGCATCTCGACCGCGATCACGCCGGCGGTGTGCCCGATTTCCCGCATGCCGCGATTCACGTCCATCGCGCCGAATACGACATGGCGGTGCTGCGCAAGCCGGCGTCGCCCGAGGGGCGCTATGTCACCGGACAGTGGAGCCACGGACCGCGCTGGACATTCTACGAGGAGCCTGGCGAGGACTGGTTCGGCTTCAAGGGCGTGCGCGCGCTCGGCGACACGGAAGGCGACATCCTGATGATCCCGCTCGCCGGCCATACCCTCGGCCATTGCGGTGTCGCGGTGCGGTCAGGTGACACATGGCTGCTGCACGCCGGCGACAGCTATTTCCATCACGGCCAGCTCGATGCATCGCCGCGCATGCCGCTGATGCTGGGCTATTTCCAGCGTCGCGCCGACATGGACCGCAGCCTGCGGATCGCCAACCAGGCGCGACTGCGCGCGCTGAAGCTGAACAACGGCGACCGCGTCACGATCGTCAACAGCCACGATCCCGTCGATTACGAGCGTTGCCGGTGCGGCGCGCATTGATCGTGCGCTCGTCAGCGCTGCCCATCGTGCACGGAGATCGCGGACGCCGCGAGGCCCCCGATGCGCGCGTGAGGGCGGCCGCCGGTCGCCATCGCAAGCCCGAAGGCGATCTCGTCACGCCGTGGCGCGTCCCACAGCGTCATCTCCGCAGTGCCGAAATGGCTGCGGACATAGGCGGCGTGGATATGGCCGAGCGGGACCATCAGGCGCGTGCCCGGGCCTCCGATGGTCTTTGCCGCCGGGACGATCGCTTTGGGCTGCCCCAGCACCTCGCGCATGCCGTGGCCGCCGGCCTCGTGCCAGACCGCGCCGTGCTCGAGCTCGCCGTCCTCGCCGACGATGATGCCCTTGCCATAGGCTTCGACGTGCGAGGCGCCGCCGAGCTGCGCGATCAGCCGCGTTGCGAGCTCGCGCCCGAGCTCGCGCAAGGATGCCTGAAACGGCATCAGATCAGGTTCGAAGCGGCCCGCGAAGGGATTGCGGATCACCGCAACGGCCGTCCCGACCAGCAGCGGCTTTTCCAGCCGGGGACCGCGCTCGTGCCAGACCGTCTCGACGCTGAGCGCGGTCTTGCGGATGTCATAGGAGATGTCTTCGGACGACATGCGTGGCTCTAGGCTTCGTCGACGACGGGATTGCGCAGCACGCCGATCTTCTCGATCTCGACCTCGACCACGTCGCCGGGCTTGAGGAAGACCGGCGGCTTGCGGGTGAAGCCGACGCCCGCCGGCGTGCCAGTGGCGATGACGTCGCCGGGAACGAGGTCGAAAATGGTCGAGCTGTACTCGATCAGCCGCGGGATCGAGAAGATCAGCATCGAGGTGTCGGAGGATTGCACCACCGCGCCGTTGACGCGCGTCTCGAGCTTCAATTTGGTGGGATCGCCGATCTCGTCCGGCGTGACCAGCCACGGTCCGAACGGACCGGTGCCGACGAAGTTCTTGCCGGAGGCGATCTGCTGGGCGTGACGCTGCCAGTCACGAACGCTGACGTCATTGTAGATCGAGTAGCCCGCTACGTGATCCCAGGCGTCGGCCTGGCTGATGTGACGGCCGCCCTTGCCGATGACGACGGCAAGCTCGCCCTCCCAGTCGAAATTGTCCGAGACCTTCGGCCGGATCACCGGCGCGTTGTGCGCGACCTGGGAGCGCCAGACCCGGAGGAAGATCGGCGGAAATTCCGTGATCTCGCGCTTCATGCCGAACGCCACGGCTTCATTGTGGTGGTCGAGATAATTGCGCACGGCGCAGACGATCTTCTCGGGGCGCGGGATCACCGGAAGATATTTGACGTCGCTGAGCGCCATCGTGGGCTTGTGCCCGGCGACAACGGCCTCGCGCCGCGAATAGTCATCGCTGCCGAGGAAGTCCGCGAGGGTCGGGTACTGGGGCAGGGCGCGGCCGAGATCCACGACACCATTTTCGACAACGGCGCCCCAGCCTTCCCGATTTCCGTCCAAGAACGACAGCAGCTTCATGGTTTCGCCCCAAAGGTTGGTATTTTCGATCTTCTCTATTATTTTCGAAAATACTGTCGGGCGCAAGCCCACGGCGCGAAAAAGCCGGTGCCGCCTATTGGGTGTCGAGCAGGTGCCCGGCGTAGGTCGCGACGTTGTGGGCGGTCGAGCGGATATGCGTCTCGATCAGTTGCACCGCGAGATCCGGATTGCGCGAGATGGCGGCCTGCATGATCGCCTGGTGCTCGCCGGCCTTGTCGCGCGGACGCGGCCGGAAATTGGCCGACAGATGCCGATAGCGCTCGGCGCGATCGAACAGCTCGGCGCGAATGGCGAGAAGGGTCGCGGAGCCGCAGGCGGACACCAGCGCCTGGTGGAACTGGCGGTGGGCGATCTTCCATTCGGGATCGCGCAGCGGATGTTCGGGATCGCGCTGCTCGATTCGCTTCAATCTGTGCAGCGTCGAGATAACGGCGATTTCCCAGTCGTCGTCGCCCCGCTCGATCGCGCGGCGGATCAATTCCACCTCGATCAGCACTCGCGCATCGGTGACCTCCACCAGATCCTGGCGGCTGACCGGCGCCACGCGAAATCCGCGCTGCTCCTGCGCGTCGACCAGGCCTTCGGCGGCGAGCGCCGTCAGCGCCTCGCGCAGCGTCGTGAAGCTCACGCCGAATCGTTCGCGCAGGACGTCGAATCGCAGCGGCTCGCCTGGTGCCAGGCCGCAGGCAATGATCTCCTCGCGCAGCCGATGGGTGATGTCGGCGGCGATGGTCTTGCCGAATTCCTTGCGAGGGCGAGTGGCGCTGTCGGGCATGGTTTCTGCCGTTGAATCGATGGCTCAAGATGCCGCGCCAACGAGCATCTTGCAATAATTTTCGTAAAGGATATTATTTTCGAAAATATGGTTCGGGAGGCGTGTGACATCATGAGAGCGGTGCTGGTGCGTCAACCGGGTGGGCCGGACGCACTCGAATTGGTCGAGCTTCCGGTGCCTGTGCCCGGGCCTGGCCAAGTGCAAATCCGGGCCGAGGCATTCGGCGTGGGGCAGCCCGATGTGCTGATCCGGCGCGGCGTCTACAAATGGATGCCGCCGCTGCCGGCCAATCCCGGCAATGATGTCGCGGGCCGCATTGCCGCGCTCGGGGCAGGCGTCGAGGATTTTGCGATCGGCCAGAAGGTGCTGCTGAGCGCGCGCGATCTGTCGCAGCGCGGCGGCTGCTACGCCGACTATGTGGTCGCGCCCGTGGACGCCATTCATGCGCTGCCCGACAATGTCGATCTGCAAGCGGCCGTGTGCCTGTCGAACTACCAGGTGGCCTACGCGCTGCTGCACGAGTGCCGCCATCCGCGCGCACCGGCGAGCGTGCTGGTGATCGGCGCGGCGGGCGGCGTCGGCACCGCGCTGGTGCAACTCGCCAAGCTCGCGCAGATCAATGTCATCGGCACGGTCTCCACCGAAGAGAAGGCCGCGTTCGCACGGGGCAACGGCGCCGATCATGTCATCTACTACCGCCGCGAGGATGTGGTGGCGCGGACCCGCGAGCTGACCAACGGCGAGGGCGTCGGCCTCGTGCTCGATCACGTCTGTGGGCCGGAGTTCACGGGCTATCTCGGCGCGCTTGGCAAATGGGGGACGCTGCTGTCGTACAACGCCTTCGCCGGATTGCCGGAAGAAAACCTGATGGCGGCGATGCGCGACCATCTCGACATCTGCCCGGCGATACGCTGCTTCTCCTTCCACATCTACGACCACGATCGCGACGGGCGTCGCGCGCTCATGCGCAACGTGATCGACGCGCTGAGCCGCAATGCGATCAAGCCGGCGATCTCGGCGGTTCTGAAGCTCGACGAGGTCAGGCAGGCCCACACGCTGCTCGAGCAGGGCTCCGCGCTCGGCAAGATCATCATGACTCCATGACGGGATGGATCGCACGATGACGACACCAGCACCCATTGCACGCTTCACCCGGCTCCGGCACGCGAGCTTTGCCTCGCCCGATCCAGAGCGCCTGCTCGACTATTACCGCGCCGTGATCGGTCTCGGCCTTGTCGGCCGCGACGAAAACCGCATCTTCCTCGCCAACGATTCCGAGCAGCTTTCGCTGGTGATCGGGCCCGGCGACGCGGCGCTGACGAGCATCGGCTTCGAGATATCTCCTGAGGTCGAGATCGAGGCGCTGGGCGCCGCGCTGAAGCAGGCCGACCTGCGGCCCGAGCTGCGAAGCGATCCCCTCCCTGGCGTTTCCAAATTGCTGTCGTTCAGCGATCCCGAAGGCACGCGCTTCGAGCTGATCCAGGGCTGGACGCCGACGCCCGCGCAGGAGCGGATCGGTGCGCTTGCCGTCACCAAGCTCGGCCATGTCGCCCTTCGCACGCCCGATCCGCGCGCGGCCTCGGAGTTCTACGCCAACGTCATGGGCCTGCGGGTCTCCGACTGGATCGAGGACCGCTTCGTCTTCATGCGCAGCGGCCATGAACATCACACGCTGAATTTTGCCCGCGCGCCCGGCCATGGCCTGCATCATGTCGCGTTCGAGCTGCGGGGGCCGACCCACATGCAGCAGGCTTGCGACCATCTCGCCCGGCACAAGCTCCCCGTTCTCTGGGGACCGGTACGCCACGGCCCCGGCCACAACACAGCGATCTATCATCGCAATCCCGACGGGCATCTGGTCGAGCTGTTCCACGACCTCGACCGCATGACCGACGAAGAGCTCGGCTATTTCGAGCCGCGTCCCTGGCATCGCGATCGACCGCAGCGACCAAAAGTCTGGGTCGGCCTGCCGCGCGACGTCTGGGGCATGCCGCCATCGCCTGAATGCACGGAGTTCGCCCGCTAGCGGATTCAAACTCGACTTGAAGAACGCCGCCTCGCTGCGGCCAACGACATAACAATCAAAAGGGAGGACGCATCCATGCGACGGATGAAGCGGCTTGCTGCGGCGATTTTTCTGCTTGGCAGTTTTCTTGGCGTTTTTCTTGGCGGTTGTCTCGCAACGACCCCGGCGTCGGCGGACAATTATCCGTCGCGCCCGATCCGGCTGCTGCATGGATTTGCCGCCGGCGGCGCGGCCGACACGCTGTCGCGCATCATCGCCGACGGGCTCTCGAAAAAGCTCGGGCAGCCGATCATCGTCGAGGCCAAGCCTGGCGCCGGCGGTAACATCGCCGCGGATGCCGTCGCGAAAGCGGCGCCCGACGGCTACACGATCGGGCTCGTCACCGGCGCTCACGCGATTTCCGCGGCGACCTACAAGAGCCTCGCCTATCAGCCGGCCGAGAGTTTCGAGATGATCTCGACGCTGGTCTATTACGCGCTCGTCATCGCCGTGCGCAGCGATTATCCGGCAAAATCGCTGGGGGAGCTTATTGCCATGGCAAAGCAGAAGCCCGGTTCGCTCAGCTTCGGATCGGTCGGTTTCGGCAGCACGCATCATCTTGCAGGAGAGCTGCTGAACGCAGCCGCCGGCGTCGAGATCGTGCACGTGCCTTATCGCGGCGATTCTCAATCCGTCACCGCGCTGCTCGGCGGAGAGGTTCCGGTGATCGTCGGCACGCCCGTCCTGCTCGCCCCGCAGATCCAGGGCGGTGCGATCCGCGGGCTGGCAGTGACCTCGCCGACGCGCACCGCATTGTTGCCCTACGTGCCGACGGTTCAGGAAGCCAGTATCAAGGGATATGACGTGCGCACCTGGGCCGGCCTGTTGGCCCCGAAGGGAACGCCACCCGCCATCATGGCCGCACTCAATGCGGCGACGCTCGACGCACTGGGGGACCCCGACCTCAAGCAGCGTCTGGAGACCGCCGTCGGCGGCGAGGTCCGCGGCAGCTCGCCGGAGGAGATGAAGAAGCTGATCGAGACCGAGATCAGCAAATGGACCGGCGTGGTGGAACGGGCGAAGATCCCGAAGATCTGATCGCAGATGAGACAGGGCATGTCAGCCTATCGCGCTTCGACCACCTCGCCATCCTCTTTTACGAACCGGCCGACGGGATGGTCCAGGAGATCGATGACGGCTTCCGAGGGCCGGCACAAGCGTGTGCCCTTGGGCGTCACTACGATCGGACGGTTGATCAGGATGGGGTGCGTCAGCATCTGGTCGATCAGCTCGTCATCGGACCATTTCGGGTCGTCGAGGCCGAGATCGCGATAGGGCGTGCCTTTCTCCCGCAGCAGCGCGCGGGCGGAGATGCCCATGGCCTTGACCAGCTCGACGAGCTTTTCGCGGGATGGCGGCGTCTTCAGATATTCGATCACGACGGGCTCGACGCCGCTCTGCCGGATCATCGCCAGCGTGTTGCGCGAGGTGCCGCAGGCGGGGTTGTGATAGATCGTGACGCTCATCGGGTGGTCTCCGCGATTGGAACAGGGCCGGCCGCGCGGGAGTGTCCGAGCAGCCAATTCATCAGCAGCATGCCGACGAACGCTCCGCAGAGCTCAGCAAGGATGAACCCGGGCAGGTCAATGGGACGAATGCCCGCGAACGTGTTGGTCAGCGACCTCGCAATGGCCACTGCCGGATTGGCGAACGAGGTCGAGGCCGTGAACCAATAGGCCGCCGTGATGTAAAGGCCCACCAGCCAGGGGACCGACGTCCGCTGAAACCGGATGCCGGCCAGGATCGTCGCGACGAGACCGAAAGCGGCGACGGCTTCGGCGAACCATTGCGGTCCTCCGGTTCGCACCTTCGTCGAGAAATCGAGCAGGGGCAGTCCGAACATCAGATGCGCCGCCATCGTTCCCGCGATGCCGCCGGCGACCTGCGCAATCACATAGAGGGCGGCTTCGTTCACCGGCAGCTCGCGCTTGCCGGTGAAGACGAGGGTGACAGCCGGATTGAAGTGTGCGCCGGAGATCGGACCGAGCACCGTGATCAGGACAACCAGGATCGCGCCGGTCGGCAACGTGTTGCAGAGAAGCGCAAGGGCGACATCCTTGGTCAGCGTTTCCGCCATGATGCCGGAGCCGACCACGGTGGCGACGAGAATGCCTGTGCCAAGCGCTTCGGCCGCGAGGCGGCGCGGAAGGTCGAACTGATCAGGCACAGCTTCGCTCCTTTCGTCTTGGCTTGCAGCAGGCTTGCAGGCTTTCGACGACAGGCTCGCAAACTTCCGGCCGCCCGCCGCAGCAATCGCGCAGCAGGAAAACGGCGACGTCGCGAAATTCGCCGAGGTTGGCGCGATAGATGATCGAACGGCTGCGCCGCTCGGAGGTCACGAGCCGCGCGCGCGTCAGGATCGACAGATGCGCAGAGAGCGTGTTCTGGGGCACTTCCAGCAGGCGGGCGAGATCGCCGGCCGCAAGACCGTCGGGCTCGTGCCTGACGAGCGTTCGGAAGGCCTCCAGGCGGGTTGATTGGGACAGGGCGGCCAGCGCCAGAACGGCTTCTTCGGTTTCCATATATCCAGACTTATGGAATTGTCGAGAAGACGTCAATATGGAATCCACCAGCTGCGGAAGGACGCTATTTCGAATGTTCTGGAAATATGGTTGACAGGAATATCCAATCGAGGCATCGTGCGGGTTATGAAGATCGACGACGCAGCAGGGCGCCTGGAGGCCTTGGGTAACCGCACGAGGCTCCAGATTTATCGGGCCTTGGTCCGGGCTGGGCAGCCGGGCATGTCCGTCGGCCGCTTGCAGGACAAGCTGAAGATCCCTGCATCGACGCTATCCCATCATATCAAGTCTCTGGTCGCGGTCGGGCTCATCAGTCAGGTCCGCGAATCCACGACGCTCGTCTGCCATGCGAACTACGATTCGATGCGCGGCTTGGTGGATTTCCTGGTGTCGGAGTGCTGTGCGGATGAAGCCGAATGCAAGGATGCCAAAACAGCGGCCTGATTTTTTTTGGCCGAATTATTCGATGATTCTAGAATAATAGGAGTATCCAATGGCGGATAGAAAGAACGTTGCTATCATCGGGGCAGGGCCGGTCGGCCTGGCCGCGGCCGCGCACGTGCTCGAACGCGGCATGTCGCCCGTCGTGCTCGAGGCCGGGCCAGAGGCTGGGCACGCGGTCCGCCAGTGGCAGCAGGTTCAGCTCTTCTCGCCATGGGAATATAACCTCGACAAGGCTGCCGCGCGCCTGCTTGCGCCGATGGGATGGAATTCCCCGGACCCTCAATCCTATCCGACCGGTGGCGAGCTGCTCGATCGTTATTTGACGCCGCTCGCGACGCGAACGCCGCTGCGCGAGGTGATCCGGACATCCAGTCGCGTCTCGGCCATCAGCCGCGTCGGTTTCGACAAGGCGAAGACCAAGGGAAGAGAGCAGGCGCCTTTCGAAATCCGCTATCAGAACGGTAAAGGCCCTGAAATTCTGCGTGCGGACGCCATCATTGATACGTCCGGCACATGGTTCTCGCCTAACCCGGCCGGCCGCAACGGCTTGCCGGCGATCGGCGAGCCTGATTGTGTCGAGCGTGTCGCCTACGGCATGCCGGATGTCCGGGGGGCCGTCCGTTCCAGATATGCAGGCAAGACCGTTGCTGTCCTGGGTGCGGGTCACTCCGCGGTGGGTACGCTCATCGATCTCGTGCATCTCGCGGGCGAAGTGCCGGGCACACAGCCCGTCTGGCTGTTGCGCGGCGCCGATCCCGCGAAGGCTTTTGGCGGCGGCCGGAATGACAAGCTTGCTGCACGCGGAGAACTCGGCAGCGCCTTCGCTGCGCTTGTCGCCTCCGGGAAGATCAAGGTCGTAACCGAGTTCGGCGTCACGCACCTCTCGGAATCCGAAGGCCGCCTCAAGATCGCGGCCGGCTCTGGTTGCGGTGGGCGGAGCGTGATCGTGGACGAGCTGATCGTCTCGACCGGCTTTCGTCCCGAGTTTTCCTTCCTGTCCGAGCTGCGCCTGCGGCTCGATCCCGCCATCGAGGCGCCCGTCGCGCTGGCGCCGCTCATCGATCCCAACGAGCACAGCTGCGGCACGGTCCGCCCCCACGGCGCGCGCGAGCTTTCGCACGATGAGCCGGGTTTCTACATGGCGGGCATGAAGTCGTATGGCCGCGCGCCGACCTTTCTCATGATGACAGGGTATGAGCAGGTCCGCTCGATTGCGGCCGATCTCGCCGGAGACAAGGAAGCCGCGGCAAGGGTGGAGCTCGTGCTGCCGGAAACCGGCGTCTGCACGCGCGGTGGCGTCGAGGCTGCCGGGGCCGCATCCGGATGTTGCGGGGGGCCGGCGAAGGAAGACCCATCAGCCTGTTGCGCTGCCGATGAATCGGCCAGGAAGGCCGGTCACGCGGGGTGCGGCTGCTCATGAAGCAGGCCGCTGCGGACCAGGCTGCGAGTCCCCTTCCTGTTGTCCTCGCGCTCGGCACCGCGCAGACCGTTGCGTGGGCGTCGAGCTACTATCTCCCGGCCATCCTGGCTGCGCCGATCGCGCGCGATCTCGGTCTTGCGCCGACTTACATGTTCGGCGCGCTGTCGGGCGCGCTCGTCATCTCCGGTCTGCTTGGCCCACGCGTGGGGCACGCCATCGATACGTTCGGAGGGCGCGGCCTGCTGGCCATCTCGAACCTCATCTTTGTCGCGGGTTTGCTGCTGCTGTCCGTGGCCCATGGCGTGGCGGTGCTGATCGCAGCCTGGATACTGCTCGGGATCGGCATGGGCATGGGCCTCTATGAGGCGGCGTTCGCGACGCTGGCTCGCGTCTATGGCGCCAATGCGCGACGAACCATTACCGGCATCACCCTGATCGCCGGATTCGCCAGCACGCTCGGCTGGCCGCTCACGACGTGGCTCGCTTCGGAGTACGGCTGGCGTGTCGCCTGCCAAATGTGGGCGGTGATCCATATCGGCCTTGCGTTGCCGCTCAATCTCTCGCTGCCGCGCGTCGCTCCATTGGACCAGGAGTCTCGTCCGAGGACGAGCGCGCGCCGACAATCAGGCCGCCAGAGCGAGACCTTCGCGATGGTGGTGCTTGCCTACATGTTGGCTGCGACAAGTTTTGTCAGTTCCGGCGTGTCGGCCATCCTGCCGACGATGCTGGTCGCATTCGGGGCGACGCCGGCCGAAGCCTTGGTCGCAGGAGCGCTGATCGGGCCTGCGCAAGTTGGCGCCCGCCTCCTGGAGGCTGGATGGCTCGGCCGGTTTCATCCGCTGCTTTCGACCAGGCTGGCCATCCTCATGAATCCGCTCGGCATCGTCGCGTTGGTCGCAGGAGGTCCCTTCCTCGCGCCGGTGTTCGCGGTGCTGTATGGAGCCGGCAACGGCATCATCACCATCGCCCGAGGGACGCTCCCACTGGCGCTGTTTGGGCCGGTGGGATTCGGCAGGCGTGTCGGGATGATCTCGCTTCCGTCCCGGGCGACAGGCGCTCTCGCGCCGCTCGCACTCGGATTGATGGTGGAACATATCGGCAGCAGCGCGCTATGGATCAGCGCACTGGCCTCGATCTCCGCGTTCTTCGCGCTCCTGCTGCTTCGTACAGAGCAGGCAACATCAAAGCCGATTCAGGCGGGAGGACAGCATTCGTAACTTGAGCGGTCGGTCTCTGATTGCGGTCATGTGCATCGGCCAGATCGGCAACCTGCTGCCGCATGTGACGTTGTCCGCGAATCTGGCGCAGCACCTGATGCCGGCGTGGGGACTGTCGGCGGCCGAAGGCGGCTTGATGGCGAGCGGTTACGCCTTCGGCTACATGCTCGCAGTGCCCGTACTGACGGCGTTGACCGACCGGATCGATGCGCGGCTGGTCCTGCTCTGGGGCTCGATCGTCAGCGGGCTGGCAACCGCGGCATTCGGAATCTTCGCGCAAGGGTTTTGGTCCGCGACCGCGATCTGGTCCCTTGCAGGGCTTGGATTTGCCGGCGCATACATGCCGGGATTGAAGGCGCTGACGGACCGGCTTCCCGCCGGCGACACCTCGCGCGCCGTCACGCTGTACACGTCGAGCTTCTCGCTCGGCGTCGGCCTCTCGTTCCTGGTCGCGCAATTGATCGCCGACCGTTGGGGATGGCGGACCGCCTTCCTTGTCACCGGCTTCGGTCCCGTCGCAATGGTCGTCGCGTGCCTTCTGGTGCAGGTGCAGCGGCCCGCGCCGAAGGCGGGACGTCTTTTGAACTTCACGCCCGTCTTCGCCAACCGCGAGGTGCTCGGATACATCTTCGGCTACGGCGCCCATTGCTTCGAGCTCTACGGCATCCGCACTTGGCTGGTGGGGTTCTGGACCTTCGTCGTCGCTCATCAGGGCGCGCCCTCCTGGTTGAGCCCCATCGTGTTGAGCTTCTGCTTTGCGGTGATCTCGATGCCCGCGAGCATCCTCGGCAACGAGGCCGCGCTGAAGTTCGGGCGCCATCGGGCAATCACGATCGTGATGATCGCATCGGCCTGCGTTGCGCTGATCATCGGACTCAACGCGACCGCCCCGGCATGGGTGCTCGCGCTGTTGCTGATGATCTACGGCCTGACCGTGCCGGCCGATTCCGGCGCGTTGACCGCCGGCATGTCGGCCGCGGCTGTGTCCGAACATCGTGGTGCAACTCTGGCCTTGCACTCCACCGTCGGCTTCGGCCTCTCAGCCGTGGGTGCCTGGGGGACCGGCGCCGCGCTCGACGCGGCCGGAGGGCCGCAGAGCGCAAGTGGCTGGCTGCTGGCGTTCATCGTCCTGGCTGCGGGAATCGCGGTGGGGCCGCTCGCGTTGCTGTGGGCGCAGATGGGCCATTCGGACAAACAACTGTCGTGAGCGCGAAGAGCTTCCTTCCCGGAAAGCTTTACACTTGAGGCAGCTCTACTCGTGCTGCCAAACCTTCACTGCCGAAATGATCAAGATCGCAGCCAATCCTGGCAGGAGAATCGAACTCGGGACGATGCCGAGAGACAGGCCGCCGATGAATGTGCCGAGTATGGATCCGATTGCCATTGCCAGCAAGAATTTCCAGTTGGCGCGGAGTACTGAAAAACTCTGATCCCGACTATAGCGCGCGAATCCCACGAGCATCGTCGGAAGGCTCACCGCGAGCGAGAGACTGCCTGCCAGCTTTACGTCCGCGCCGAACATCAAGATCAGGGTAGGAATCAGGAATTCTCCCCCGGCAACGCCGAGCAGCGACGCCACGATGCCGATAGCAAAGCCTGCCGCGATGCCTGCGACAATCAGGCTCGCGCCCGTTAGCGGCGGTGTGGTCGCTCCAGCGGTATTGTGTGCGAACAGGAGTCCGCCAGCGATCACGAGCAACAAGGCGGCGATGACCTTGTACAGCGTTTCGGACTTGAGGCGCGTTGCCCAGGATGCCCCTGCGTAGGCGCCGACAAGGCTGCCGGCCAGCAGGTTCAGGATGACCGGCCAATGCACATATATTTCGACGAAGGGAACGGCGCGGGCACGAAATGGCAGTGCGCTCGCCACCACGATCAGGCTCGTCGCCTTGTTGAGGACCACAGCTTCACGACCGCAAAACCTGAACAAGCTGATGAGCAGCGGCAGACGAAATTCGGCGCCACCGAGACCTATGAGGCCGCTTGCTCTGGACACGCGGGTCTGGGTCCCGCGGAATGGTAAGAGGATAGCTAGCGGGCAGCCTCGGTCACGAACGCTTGACCACGATCAATGACTGTTTTCGGCGCCCGAATATGGTACTGAGGGCGTGTTCCGGCCCGAGAGCTAGATTAATATCGATGCAGTTCGTCCGTACCATCCTGGCATTCGCCATCGCCATATCCCTGGCGATGCTGCCGGTTGCCGCGTCGGCTGCCGACCTCGCCATGTCGCCGGATGACATGCAAACGGCCATGCAAATGGGTGGCGACGCCAATATGTCGATGGACGATTGCTGCCCGGACCTGAAGGGAACGAGCTCCCACACTGGCACCTACAAGTGCGGGATGGGTTTCTGTTGCGTCGGCGGGATCATCGCGCTCGGTGACGTGCGGCCTGTCGCTTTCGGGTATTTTGCCGTAGCGGCGAGCAAGCTGGCCATTCCCGCCGATCAGGTCGTCTCCTTCCGCGGCGGCAGTCCTCCCTTCCGACCTCCTCGAACCTGATCTCGCAAAGCCCGAGACGCGAGCGGCATGCCTGCTCGCGACGACGACTGACGTGCGCGCCCGCGGCGCCACGGCTGAGATCAATCCATGAGGACACGACAATGCTTTCCAAAGTCAGCACCGTGGCTCTTGCCGCGACCCTTTCGCTTGCCGCGTCGGCCGCCATCGCGGGCGCCGGCGACTACACCTTCGAGCCCGTCAATCCGCAGATGAAGAAGGGCGGCGACGTCATGCTCGCCGTTCGCTTGACGAACAAGCAAACCGGCAGGCCGGTGTCGGACGCGGTCATCTTCAAGACCCGCGTCGACATGGCGCCGGACGGGATGGCCGAGATGGAATCGGCGGTTGCCCCGCTGCCTTCGAAGGAGCCGGGTGTGTACGCTTTCAAGACGGACCTGCCGATGGCCGGCCGCTACCAGATGACGCTGTCCGCGAAGGTACAGGGCGAACCGGAGACGGTCACCGGCAAGGTGATCGTCACGGCGACCCAGTGAGCGTTCGGGCGCCGCCCGGCGGCGCCCGATATTTTCCTTTTCCATTCATACGGACGCGCTCTTCGGGCGCGCGGATACACGCCATGAAAACGCTGCGTCTTCTGACGGCTCTTGCGCTGGGTGGCGGCCTGGTCCTGGGCGCCTATTCGTATTCGAACGGCATGCGCCGGTCCGCGCTGGCCGGGTTCGCCCCGGCTGCCGCAGCCGCGGAACGAACTCCGCTCTACTATCGCGATCGGGGCGGCGCGCCGCTTTGGTCCGCGGCTCCGAAGAAGGACGAGCGGGGGCGGGACTATGTGCCGGTCTTCGAGGACGATGGAGCGGCCGCCGGGCCGGCGACGCCGAAGATGCAGGCGGCTTCCTCGCGAAAGATTCTCTACTACCGCAATCCCATGGGGCTGCCGGACACCTCGCCCGTGCCGAAGAAGGATTCGATGGGGATGGACTATGTTCCCGTCTACGAAGGCGACGACAGCGACGACGGGACGGTGAAGCTTTCGCCCGGCAAGATCCAGCGCACCGGCGTGAAGTCGGAGCCGGTCGGCAGGCGCGCGATCCGCGTCTCGGTCACGGCGCCCGGCACGATCCAACTGGACGAGCGCCGCGTGTCGGTGATCGCGATGCGTGCCGAAAGCTTCGTGCAGAAGGTGGCTGACGTGACCACCGGCACGCGCGTGAAGGCCGGCCAGCCTCTGATGGAGATCTACAGCTCGGCGGTCGCTTCCGCGGCGGCGGAATATCTCGCGACGATCAGCTCCAAAACGACCGGAGGCGTCGAGATCTACGGCCGCGGTTCGCGACAGCGCCTGGTCAATCTCGACGTGCCGGAGCCGGTCATCGCGGAGATGGAGAAGACGCGGACCGCGCTCGTCACCATACGCTGGTCGGCGCCGCGCGACGGGGTCGTGCTCGAACGCAACGCGGTCGAAGGCATGCGCGCCAATCCCGGCGATGTGCTGTTCCGCATCGCGGACACCTCGGTCGTCTGGGCTCTGGCCGACGTGGCCGAGCGTGACCTCGGTAATATCGCAGTCGGCCAATCCGTCGCAGTGCGTGCGCGCAGCTTCCCCGGCCGAACCTTCGCGGGACAGATCGCCGTCGTCTATCCGCAGGTGAACCGCGACACTCGAACCGTTCGTGTCCGGATCGAACTCGCGAATCCGGACGCGATATTGTTGCCGGACATGTATGTCGATGCCGACATCGACACGGCCGATTCCGCCCCGGTCCTGGTGGTGCCCGACAGCTCCGTGCTCGACACCGGCAGCCGGCAGGCCGTCCTCGTCGATAAGGGAGAAGGGCGCTTCGAACCGAGAGAGGTGAAGCTCGGGCGTCGCGGCGGCGGCTATATCGAGGTGCGGGACGGACTTGCGGACGGCGAGGCGGTGGTCACCTCCGCCAACTTCCTGATCGATGCGGAAAGCAATCTGAAGGCGGCGCTGAAGGGCTTCGCCGAGGGGACGCCCCGAGCCGCCGAAGCCGGTTCCGGCATGGCGACGGGAGATCACAGATGATTGCCCGCGTCATCGCCTGGTCGGCGCGCAATTTGCTGCTGGTGCTGTTCGGCACCGGCTTTGCCGCTGCTGCCGGCCTCTATGCG
This sequence comes from Bradyrhizobium nivariense, assembly GCF_029846715.1. Taxonomy (GTDB): domain Bacteria; phylum Pseudomonadota; class Alphaproteobacteria; order Rhizobiales; family Xanthobacteraceae; genus Bradyrhizobium. The sequence continues at coordinate 10,762 of NZ_JARVWW010000020.1, read as the reverse complement.
CTGGTCCACCTTCCACTTGATGCGATCCCCGATCTCTCGGACACGCAGGTCATCGTCTACACGGAGTATTCCGGCCAGGCCCCGCAGGTGATCGAGGACCAGGTCACCTATCCGCTGACGACGGCCATGCTGACCGTGCCGAAATCGAAGGTCGTGCGCGGATTCTCGTTCTTTGGAGTGTCGTTCGTCTACGTCATCTTCGAGGACGGCACCGACATCTATTGGGCGCGCTCGCGGGTGCTGGAGTTCCTCAACGGCGCTACCTCGCGGCTGCCCGCCGGCGTGACTCCGACGATCGGCCCCGACGCGACCGGCGTCGGCTGGGTCTACCAGTACGCCGTGATGTCGAAGGAATTGAACCTCGCCGACACGCGCACCATCCAGGACTGGAATCTGAAGTTCGCGCTCGCCAAGGCCGAGGGCGTCGCGGAAGTGGCCAGCGTCGGCGGCTTCGTCAAGCAGTACAACGTCATCCTCGATCCGCAGCGGATGCGCGATCTCGGCATCAGCATGCAGAAGATGCGCGAGGCGATCCGCGCCAGCAACGCCGACGTCGGCGGGCGGACGGTCGAACTCTCCGAGTTCGAGTACGTCATCCGCGGCAAAGGCTACATCAAATCGATCAACGATCTCGGCAACGTCGTCCTGAAGACCTCTGGCGGCACGCCCGTGCTGCTGCGCGACGTCGCGCGGGTCGAACTCGGTCCCGACGAGCGGCGCGGCATCGCGGAATTGAACGGCGAAGGCGAGGTCGCCAGCGGCATCGTGCTGCAGCGCTTCGGTCTCAACGCGCTGGAGGTCATCCAGAACGTCAAGAAGCGCTTCCAGGAGATCGCCTCGAGCCTGCCGAAATCGGTCGAGATCGTCCCGGTCTACGATCGCTCCAACCTGATCTACGCGGCCATCGACACCCTCAAGCATACTTTGTTCGAGGAAAGCGTCGTCGTCGCGCTGGTCTGCATCGTCTTCCTGCTCCACGTCCGCAGCGCCTTGGTCGCCATCCTGATGTTGCCCGTCGGCGTCTTGATGGCGTTCGGGGCCATGAAGCTGCTGGGCCTCGGCTCCAACATCATGAGCCTCGGCGGCATCGCCATCGCGATCGGCGCGATGGTGGATGCCGCAATCGTCATGATCGAGAACGCGCATAAGCACCTCGAACGCGCCGGGCCCGGAAAATCCCGGATCGACATCCTGATCGCCGCAGCTGCGGAGGTCGGGCCGGCACTGTTCTTCAGTCTGCTGATCATCACCGTGTCGTTTATGCCGATCTTCACGCTGGAGTCGCAGGAGGGGCGCCTGTTCAGCCCGCTGGCGTTCACCAAGACATTCTCAATGGCGGCGGCCGCACTCCTGTCGGTGACATTGGTGCCGGCGCTGATGATGATCTTCGTGCGCGGGCGGATCGTTCCCGAGCACAGGAATCCGATCAACCGCTTTCTGATCTGGATCTACCGACCGGTCATCAAGGGTGTCATGCGTGTCAAGACGCTAGTGATCGTGCTCGCGGTCGCCGTGTTGGCGGTGAGCATCTGGCCGGCGCGGCAGCTCGGCACCGAGTTTATGCCGAACCTGAACGAAGGCACGCTGCTCTACATGCCGACGACGCTGCCGGGCATCTCGGTCACGAAGGCCGGCGAACTGATGCAGACCCAGGACCGGATCATCCGCTCGTTTCCGGAGGTCGCCTCGGTGTACGGCAAGGCGGGGCGCGCCGCGACCGCCACCGACCCGGCCCCCTCCGAGATGTTCGAGACGATCGTCAACCTCAAGCCCAAGCAGGAGTGGCGCCCCGGCGTCACCATCGACAGCCTCATCGCAGAAATGGACAAGGCGCTGCAGTTTCCCGGCGTCTCGAACGCCTGGACCATGCCGATCAAGGCCCGCATCGACATGTTGTCCACGGGGATCCGGACGCCGATCGGCGTCAAGGTGATCGGCACCGACCTGGTCGAGATCGACAAGCTCGCAAAGCAGGTCGAGCAAGTCCTCAAAGCCGTTCCGGGCACCTCCTCGGCGTACGCCGAGCGCGGCATCGGCGGGTACTATCTCGAGGTCACGCCCGACCGGACCGCGCTGGCGCGCTACGGGATCATGGTCCAGGACGTTCAGGACACCATCGCGGCGGCGCTCGGCGGCCAGGCGGTCACCACGACGATCGAAGGCAGGCAGCGCTTCACCGTCAACATGCGCTACCCGCGCGATTTGCGCGACAACCCGCAGGCTATCGCCAACGACGTGCTGGTGCCGATGCCCGCCGGCGGCGCGGTGCCGCTCGGCGAGGTCGCCAAGGTCGCGCTGGCGCGCGGGCCGACGTCGATCCGGACCGAGAACGGGCAGTTGGCGACCTACATCTACGTCGACATCCGCGACCGCGACCTCGGCGGCTACGTCGCCGACGCGAAAGCCGCCGTGCAGGCCAACATCCAGTTTCCGGCCGGCTACTACGTGATGTGGAGCGGCCAGTACGAATACCTGGAGCGCGCCACCGCGCGGCTCAAGATCGTCGTCCCCGTGACGCTGCTGATCATCTTCCTGCTGCTCTATCTGAACTTCCGCTCCATCACCGAGACGATGATCGTGATGCTGTCGCTGCCGTTCGCGCTGGTCGGCGGGCTGTGGCTGATGTGGTGGCTGGGCTTCAACCTGTCCGTGGCCGTCGCCGTCGGCTTCATCGCGCTCGCCGGCGTGGCGGCCGAGACGGGTGTCGTCATGCTGATCTATCTCAACCAGGCGCTGTCGGAGATCGCGGCGGGGCGTGCCGCCGAGGGGCGGGCGCTGACCCGCGGTGACCTGTACGACGCCATCATGGAGGGCGCGGTGGAGCGCGTCCGGCCCAAGATGATGACGGTAGTCGCCATCATGGCGGGGCTGCTGCCGATCATGTGGAGCACCGGGACCGGCTCCGAGATCATGCAGCGCATCGCGGTGCCGATGATCGGCGGCATGATCTCCTCCACGCTGCTGACGCTGATCGTGATCCCGGCGATTTTCGGCCTGGTGAAGGGCTGGGGACTGCCCCGCGACGGCGAGGAGACCGGTGCAACCTCGAACCGCGTCCCGCCTGACGTATCCGAGGCAGCTTGAAACAGACTTCGGACGACAACATCGAGAGGAACTCATGCTCAAGAACGCGACGGCATGCGGGTTTGCCTTCGACCCGCTAGCAATCGATGATTTGCCAATGCTGTCGCTGCGCGCTCCCAGGCCTTTATCTGCCGGAACCAGCCCTTTGCGTCTGCGTAAGCCGATGCTTCACCGTCCGCGCGATCGCCGCCGGGGCCTGCTCAGGGACCGCGAAGCAGGAACTGGCGTTGATTTCGCACAGGACGTAGCTGTCGGTGCCGGCCGCATCTTTCGGGCCGTACAGGAAGTCCGCGTCCCAGATGACCGGGAGCGAGCCTTCATCGATGTCCAGTATATCCATCATGCCCGGGGTCCACGTGTCCTCCATCACCCTTCGCAGCGCCTGGAATTGCGGCGCGTCAGGTCCGTGCATGATCCGCGGGCCCGGCTGCGCCTCGGGCGAGTCCACACCTTCCGGCGGCGGCGGGATCAGGGCCTTGATCCGTTGGTGCCCGAAGCCCGCGACCTTGGACCCGCTCATGTAGCAGCGGATCATGCCGTCGGGCAGGCGAGGTTGAAACGCCTGGTCGATGATGCAGCCGCCCCAGCCGAAATACGGCACGCATCGGGCGAGGAAGGCGTCGAGCGGCATGTCCTCGGGCAGGCTCCCGCGTTGCGCATGGAGCACCCGGACCAAGCTCCCCGCGTTGGAGAGCGCCTCGACCTTCCAGACCCCTTGGCCGCCGTTACCGCGATTTTGCTTGAGCACGCGGGGACCGTCCGCGCGAAGGCGCGACGGAAATTCGGCGCGGAACGCCGCAGCGGTGTCATAGCGATGCGTGTCGGCGCCCCAACCCAGGTGACGCGTGCGAAAGAGCACGTCCTTGACGCCCATCTTCAGGATGAGGTCCGGATGCGCGCTCACCCATGGTCCTTGCGCTGCAACATCACGGAGCAGGGGATCGAGCTCAGCACGCGTCTTGCCCTGGTGGATCGGATCGACCCAGACGAGAACGCCGTCGGCCGCGAGCAACTGCACGCGGACCGCGTCGGCAAAGCTTTCGTCGTAGATCGCCGGCCGGGCTTCGATGCCGACGGCGGCCAGTGCTTCGAAAACGCGGACGAAGCGGCTGTTTTGCGCCGTCGCATTCCGCCGTGCGGCAGCGTCTCCGCGTGAGAGGATGGCGACGGTGTGTTGGTGAGAAGGGTGTCGTTCGGTGTCCATGCGCAAGCTCCACGAATGGCGTGCTGCGCAGAGCTTGGACCGAGGCCTCACGGGGAGTCTGCTTTGTCCCCATGCGAGGAACACTAACGAGGCCGTCCGCGCGTTTCAAGACGGTGGCCAGTGCGGTTCCGTTGGAGCGGTGAACTATTCGTGACGTTCGCCGGCGACTTAGGTGGGCAGCCCGAAGCAAACGCCCGTTGACAGCTCCCGCCCTCGGGTTTTTATTTGCGGTTCGGGGATGTGCGATCTCCCCGTGAGGCGACATGCCCAAGCATCGCGTCCTGATCACCAAGGGCGCAGCATGTCATCATACATCCCCGATTTCATCCGGCAGGTGGCTCGACTTTTCGGCACGGCGTCCGCGCCGGTCGCGTCGCTGTGTGCATCGATGCCCGGAGCCTCTTGCGCCTTGTCGGCGTCGAGCAGGGGAAAGGTCGCGAAACGGACTTCACCTGGGGCGGAATAAAACCAGGAGGACGATCATGCGAACACAAACAATCTTCCGCACCGTTCTGTTGCTTGCGATCGCGGGCGGGCTGTCGAGCGCGCACGCCCTGACACAGGAGGAACTCGTCGCCCGGATTCAGGCGGCCGGCTACTCGCAGGTGAGCGACATCAAGTCGACGGCCGAAGGCATCACCGCAAAGGCGGTGAAGAACGGCAAGGCGGTGACGCTCGTCGTCGACAGCAGCGGACAGGTCAAAGAGCGAAACTGAAGGTGAGGAGTAGCACGATGAAAAAAATCATCTGGGCCATGGCCGGCATCGGCGTCTGCCTTCTTGCATTTCGCTTTGGCTCCTTCATCCCCGCATACGCCCAGGATGCCGAATGGCAGAAAGTGGACGAGACCCTGGGCCGCAAGCCCGCCGTCTCGGACGACGTCCGCCGTTACGGCTTTCCCCGCAGCGATCTCTCCGTGACCTTGGACGGGGTCGCGATCAAGCCGGCGCTGGCGCTGGGCGGCTGGGTCGCGTTCAAGCCTGCGCATGGTGATGCCATGGTGATGGGCGACCTCGTGCTGCTCGAGACCGAGATCAATCCGGTCATGGCGAAGATGATTGCGAGCGGGCTCGAAATCACCGCCGTGCACAATCATTTGCTGCGTGCGAGCCCGGCGACGTTCTACATGCACGTCGCCGGCCATGGTGATCCCGTCAAGCTGGCCTCGGCGATCCATGATGCGCTCGCCGAAAGCAAGACGCCGCTGACGGTCACGGCGCCGGCGAACCCGCCGCCCGCCGTCGACCTCGACACGGCGAAGCTCGACCAGATCATCGGCGTCAAGGGGCAGGCCAATGGCGGCGTCTACCAGTTCAATGTGAAGCGGCGCGACCCGATAACGGAAGACGGCATGTTGTTGACCCCCGTCGCCGCGATGGGCGTCGCAATCGCCATCAATTTCCAGCCGACCGGAGCAGGCAAGGCGGCCATCACCGGCGATTTCGTGCTGACCAGCGACGAGGTAAACCCGGTCATCCTGGCGCTGCGGACGCACGGCATCGAGGTGACGGCGCTGCACAGCCACATGCTGGACGAACAGCCGCGCCTCTTCTTCATGCATTTCTGGGCGAACGACGACGCAATCAAGCTTGCCAACGGCTTGCGTGCCGCGCTCGACAAGACGGCGAGCACGAAGAGCTGAAACATGGCCAAGCTTGCGCTGGCATCTATGCTGGCTTTGTTGGCGGGAGGGAATGCCGTGGCTGAGACCCTGAATTTTGACGACGCTGCTGCCGGAACATCGCCTGCAGGGTGGACCTTGACGATGACCGGCAAGGGAGAACCGAAATGGACCGTCGAGACCGAGCCTACGGCGCCAAGCAAGCCCAACGTTCTCAAGCAATCCGGACGGGCGACGTTTCCCCTCGCCATCAAGCGCGATACCTTCATCCGTGACGGCTTCGTTGAGGTGAAATTCAAGGCCGTCGCCGGGTCCGAGGATCGCGCCGCGGGAGTCATCTGGCGCGCGAAGGATGCCAACAATTACTACGTGGTCCGCGCTAACGCGCTGGAAGACAATGTCGTGCTCTACAAGACGATCAATGGCGTTCGAATGTCACTGGAGATCGTGGGTCGCAGAGGCGGTTATGGCGTCAGCACGCGGGTGCCGTCCGGGCAATGGCACGTGCTGCGTTGCGACTTCGCAGGAAGTCGGTTCAAGGTGACCTATGACGGAAAGAAATTGTTCGAGGTGGAGGACACCACGATTGCGCACGCGGGCATGATCGGCCTGTGGACCAAGGCGGATAGCGTGACCCTGTTCGATGATCTGACATATGGTGAGATCAACTAGGTGCTTGGTCACCTATGCCGGAGATTGCCATGAATGTTCGATGCCTGTCGGTTGTCACGGCCCTGCTGATTGCGTCGATCTGCCCACTTCGGGCGGAAGAAGGTTTGGTCGCCTACAAATCGCTCGGTCCGGAACTGGCGCTCGATCTTGCGCGCGCTGCGTTGGCTAGCTGCCGCACCCGTGGGTACCAGGTTGCAGTCGCTGTCGTCGATCGCTTCGGCGTCACGCAAGTGATATTGCGCGATCGTTTCGCAGGCCCCCACACGCCATCAACGGCAGCAGGCAAGGCGTGGACTGCTGCGTCGTTCAAGACCAGCACGACCGAGCTGAATGCGATCAGCCAGCCGGGCATGATGCAGTCGGGCATTCGCAACCTTCCCGCAGCGGTCATCATAGCCGGAGGACTCATCGTCGAAGCAGGCGGCTCTCTGGTCGGAGCGGTCGGTGTATCCGGCGCTCCGGGCGGTGACGCGGACGAAGCGTGCGCGAGAGCCGGAATTGACGCGATACGTGACAGACTGGAGTTCTGAGGGGGCGTCAAGATCGCGACAGGAACGTCGACCGGCCTTTTCGCGAGCTTGGCGGCCCGTCTAATCCGCAGACAGACGCGCCGCCTTCGTACGCCCAGGTGTGGGTGCTCATCGACAAAATATGACAATCACCGATCGTCGCGCCAACCCGAGAAGTAACACCGTCGAGCTTCCCCAACGATTGTTCTCGATAAACCGATGTCCGCGAGAAGCCGGTCGTCCAATTCGAGAAGCTCGTCGTATTGGCGGCGCCGTGTGATGCCGTCCAGTAGCGCGAGCGAAAACTTCCAGAACCATCCAGGGTTTGGAGAAGGGGCGAAGGCTGCGTCGGATGTATTGATTGAGCCAGTGGTGCTGTCGCAAGACATGTTTCACCTCCGTAATGGAGCGAAACAACGCTTGGCTCGAAAGCTTGTCGGGCGGTTGTGTTTGACCCGATGGCTGTTGCTATCATGCCCGTCTTTGCCGCACAAGCGACCCTGATAATGTCCTGATCGCGACCTGAGACGTACTCGTGAACCACTTCACGGATCTTACTTCCCGCTCTCTTCGGGGGCACATCGCACTACAAAATCATCGCGGCTGTTCAAGCTCGCCAACGGCTTGCGCGCCGCGCTCGACAAGACGGCGAGCACGAAGAGCTGAAAAAGTCGGCGGACGGCAAACTCTCCGTGTCGCTCACACCCTTCCGGTTTTGAGGGGGCGCCCGCTTTGCGAAGCTACTGTCGGGCCGCTCGGCTTGCACCCGGGATTTGTCCGCCGAACTTTGACGGGCCGGTGCCGCTGACGCTGGTCGGACCGCCCGCCGTCCCGTTGGGGTCGGTCCGGGCCGCCGTCCGGCCGGGGCCGTGCATCAGGTTCATCGAGCCGAACCAGCCGTGATGATGGTGGCGTTTGGCGCTGTGAGCCGAGGCGTAGCCCGTCGAGCAGGCCAGCAAGATCGCTAAAGTAAGGGTTGCCGTTTTCATCATCGTTTCCTCCAGTTGGAGAAACTGCTTGGGCAAGCGGCTGTTCCAGGCCTGGTCGGGTAGGGCGGCCCCTCGCAGCCGTCTCCGACAATCGCGCAAATGGGTGCATCCGACCGAGGAGCGTTAATCGGAGCGCCGCCTGATGGTTGAGATCCTGCTCCCTACCATACTCGAAGGACTTTCGACCGGAGAGGGTGTCAGCTTCAGCACACAAGCCGACTCCGCGCTATTCATTCGATCACCCTGTCAGCGCGTGTCAGCATGGTAGGCGGGATATCAACTCCGATCATCTTTGCTGTCTTTAGGTTGAAGGCCAGATAGAAACTCGTCGGCTGCGCCACTGGCATCTCGGCAGGGTTTTCGCCCTTTAGGATTTTGTCGACGTAGGGCGGGACGGCGCGAAATAGCGTGGGCCAGTTCGGCCCGTAAGACATCAAGGCACCCGCCGCGACGAATGGGTCCGTCCAACCCATCACGGGAAGCCGATGAGCAAGCGCTAAGTTTTTTCCTGGAGATCACAGGGGATATGCCGAGGATGACGGCTCCGAAACCGCGCCCAGCCAGTTGCGCGAATACGTGCTCCAGATCATGGGCATTGCGCGCTTCGAATGCTTCGAAAGACAGGGCCAGCCGTTCAGCAGCGGTCCCGCTTTCAGATATCTCGAATTTGAAGTTGGGGACCCCTGGATCATAGATCAGGGCAACGCGAGATACTCCTGGAATAGCCTCCTTGACGAGTTCAACGCGTTTGGCCGTCAAATCCGTCGCAAGGGCTGACAAGCCCGTCAGATTTCCGCCCGGCAGTGCGAGACTGGCGACGAGCTTGAGCCCGACCGGATCGGAAGGACCTACGAAGACAACGGGTATCGTCGACGTGGCGCGCTGAGCCGCCGAAGCGGACGGAAAGGTCACAGCCACCAAGACATCTACCTTGAGGCGCACCAGTTCGGCGGCCAAGCTGTGAAAACGCTCAGCTTCCTCGTTGGCGTACCGCTCCTCGAATATTGCGCTTTTTCCGCTGACATAGCCGAGTTCGGAAAAACCCGCGAATATCGCAGGGCGGAAGCCGAGAGCATCTTTCCTCCTCCGCGGTCCCCGCGTGCCACAGGATTCCAATTCTAGGAATCTTTTTCGGCTGCTGCGCGTTCTAAGTTCCCGATCAGTCGATCGACGAGCTGATGCCGTGGAGCTTTGTGGACTCGCACGGCTGGAGAAGGCCGGAGGAAAGTAGGGCTGATGAATGTGGATCGTTATGCCGATCTCTGGCTCACGGACTTTCCGATAGATCCCTATGAGGTCGTTCGGGCGTTTCCAATTCCCGCTTTCCTCGTCGCGCGAAAAGGTGAGCCGACCGGTTTGCGTCAACGCGCAGCTATTCGGAACGTTGTGATCTTCCGGGAGGGCTTTACACGGGCTAGCCGCTGGACAGAAGCGATCGAAGCGCTGATTTCGGCGCTGGGCGGCTGGGAGGAGGTCGGGCGGGTGCTAAATCAGCTTACGGGCGCCGATCGCCTCGTGCAGCTCACGCTCCCAGTTAGCAACGCGCCGCATCAGGAAAACGACTTCGTCCGGGCCGCCACGCTCGCAAAATTGGCCCGCCTCGATATCGATCTCGGTATCGAATTCACTCAATACGCGTCGGTCGAGACGGATTGACGATCAGCGGCGCGTGACACGACCTCGACCGAAGGCAAAACGTCCGCTACTAGGCTCCAACGTTTCAGACATTCTCTAGTCCGCTTCGGGTCAAAATGCGAAGAACTCAGAGTGAGCAAAGTCAGTCCCCTCTACCCCACCAAGCGGACCTCAATGAAAGGTGTCGCCACTTCGCTGATGGGCCAAAAAGGCGACCTTTTCAAAACGCGAAGTCCACTATGTCAGTCAGGTAGTGTCCAAGAACTGCAGGCCAAAGTGCCCCGGATCGGCGGTACAACATCATCAACAAGCCACCTATCACCATAGCCTCGCCAATATTCCCGAAACCCGTCCACCAGTGATAGGCTCCAAACAAAAAAGATGTTGCGAGGACCAAGGCATAGCCATCATCCAAATAGCTCTGGAGCAGATGACGCGCACAGCGGCGGAATACGATCTCCTCACTTAGGGCGACTAGCCCAAGACCAAAAAAGATATCGACGACATATAGCCAGCCTTGCACTTCAGGATATGCCCCGAGCACTGTTGCAGGTAGGACTCCATTAATGGTTCGTCGGATCCACCCACCCAAATAGTGGTCCGCGAGGACAATGCCGACAATCCAGATGGTCACTTCCCATCGCGCTATTCGAAGTGGTTCAAATCGGAAGGCTATCGTCCGCGCAGCAGGTATGGCGCTCAGAACTGCCAAACCCCCGAGGCGGCCTGCGTAGTCCCAAACGATCCATGCTGCCGGATCGGATTGTTGCAGTCTTACAATTTGCGACACAATCATTGGAAAAAGGGCCGCCGCGAACCAGAGAGGCGTGGGTATCGAGCGAGCCATCATCATGTATCTTTAGCGCGGCTGATGCATTCACCGCAATGCGGCCTAGCGAGCACGGGCACGTCCGCTTCGGGCCCAGGCTGTGTAAAAACTCCGTCGATGCTATGATTCTCTTGCTGAATCGCGGGGGGAATTGATGCGGGGTTTCGTTCAAGGGGTGGATCGCCAGCAGACGACGTTGCTGCCGGAATGCCTTGATGA